>JAGLBA010000002.1 GCA_018260475.1 Chryseobacterium sp.
GAGGGATGGTAAGGGTGCGACCGAAAGGGAGCAGTGCAAAGCACCGGAGCGAAGCGCAGCCCTGAACAGCCCGACCCAACGAGGGAACGGAGGTTGCGGCGGCGAAGCCGCCGCAACCGAAGTGACCGAGGAAGGGGCACGCCCAAATGCTTCCCCGTAAATGATTGTTTCCCGCACAGAATTTTATCATTAAATTTGTCCTTTAAAACTATAAAAATGAATTTACAGGAAACAATTGAAAATATTTGGGACAACCGTGAACTTTTGGAAAAGGAGGAATCCCAAAAGGCGATAAATCAGGTAATAGGGCTTTTGGACCACGGTAAAGTGCGCGTGGCCGAACCTACCGAAAATGGCTGGCAGGTGAACGAATGGGTGAAAAAAGCGGTAGTCCTGTACTTCCCAATCCGAAAAATGGAAACAATAGAGGTGGGACCGTTTGAGTTCCACGACAAGATGCCGCTGAAACGCAACTATGCCGAAAAGGGCGTGCGCGTGGTGCCAAACGCCGTAGCTAGGGAAGGTGCCTATATCGCCCCGGGCGTTATTTTGATGCCGTCTTATGTGAATATAGGCGCCTATGTGGATTCCGGAACGATGGTGGATACCTGGGCGACCGTGGGCAGCTGCGCGCAGATCGGAAAAAATGTGCACCTGAGCGGTGGAGTAGGCATCGGCGGTGTATTGGAGCCGCTACAGGCTGCACCCGTGATTATTGAAGATGATGTGTTTGTGGGTTCCCGCTGCATCGTGGTAGAGGGTGTGCATGTGGAAAAAGAAGCGGTGCTGGGTGCGAATGTCGTACTGACGGCCTCTACAAAAATTATAGATGTAACGGGGAATACGCCGGTGGAAATCAAAGGTCGTGTGCCTGCAAGATCGGTGGTAATCCCGGGAAGTTATACCAAGCAGTTCCCTGCCGGAGAATACCAGGTGCCATGCGCTCTGATCATCGGACAAAGGAAAGAATCTACGGATAAAAAAACATCCCTGAACGATGCGCTTCGGCAGAATAATGTAGCGGTCTAGCAAGCGCATGAAAATCGCCTACGACGCCAAACGCTTCTTTCAAAACGCCTCTGGATTGGGGAACTATTCCCGGGACTTGGTGCGGATTTTAGCAAACTACTATCCTGAAAACGAATATCTTCTTTTAAATAAAAATCAATCGGATCGGGGAAAGGAACTCCTTGCGCTGCCAAATGTATCCTTTACAAAAACCTCCAACGGCAAGCTGGCGCGGCAACTGCAAATGGGAATAGACGCGCAAAACAACGGCGCGGAAATCTATCACGGCTTATCTGGCGAGCTTCCATTAAAATGGAATTCGAGACCCATAAAAAAGGTCGTTACAATACACGATCTTATTTTTATGCGTTATCCGGAATATTATTCTTTTTTCGATCGAAAAATTCATTTTTGGAAATTCAAAAAAGCATCCGAAAGTACAGATATGATCATTGCGATTTCGGAACAAACGAAGCGTGACATCATACATTACTTAAAAGTTCCGGAAAGTAAAATCCGTGTGGTGTACCAAGGCTGCCATTCAGCTTTCAAACAACCGCTTGATCCTTTATTAGCGGAAAACCTGCGCGCAGAATTTTCCTTACCCGAAAGATTTATTCTGAATGTAGGAACTATCGAACCGCGAAAAAACCTTCTCAACATCATAAAAGCCATCCACGGAACGGATATACCGCTGGTGGTGGTCGGTAAGAAACAAAAGAAATATTTCGAAAACATCCGTGATTTCCTCATCAAAAATAAGATGGAAAAGCAGGTTTACTTTTTGAAAAATATAGATATGCATGAACTCGCCACGCTTTACAAAATGGCAGAAATATTCGTGTATCCCAGCCTATTTGAAGGTTTCGGAATCCCCGTTATCGAAGCTTTATTTTCTGGAACACCCGTGATTACGAGCAACATCAGTTGTTTGCCGGAAGCCGGCGGCCCGGACAGTCTTTATATTGACCCGAAAAATCCAATGGACCTCTGCGCAAAAATTAATTTCCTGTGGGAGCATCCATCTGAGCGGCAAATCCGTGCTGAAAAGGGATTTCATTTCGTTCAGAAATTTTCCGATAAGTGCGTGGCCCAGAATCTAATGAGCGTTTATCGGGAGATGTGGAATCTTGAATGAAGATATAAGACCACAGTACCAAGTGCGAACAACCATTCACCAACAAAAAAATTCCGAGCAAAGGCTCGGAATTTTGAATATTGATAACAAAAATTCTACATTTATTTTATTTGATCTACAACAGCTTTGAAAGCTTCCGGATAGTTCATTGCAAGGTCTGCAAGAACTTTTCTGTTCAGCTCGATGTTGTTCTTTTTTAGAGCGCCCATAAACTGGGAATAAGTCATTCCGTGCTCTCTGCAACCCGCATTGATACGCGTAATCCATAGACTTCTGAAACTTCTCTTCTTCTCTTTTCTACCGCGGTAAGCGTATTGCATCGCTTTTTCCACGGCGTTTTTAGCGACAGTCCAAACATTTTTTCTTCTACCGAAAAAACCTTTAGCCTGCTTTAAAACTTTTTTTCTGCGAGCTCTGGAAGCTACCGCATTTACTGATCTTGGCATGATTTAAGTTGTTTTTTTTGAACGAGGCGCTGCTTATTTCATCAGACTTGGTGGCCCACATTCAGGGTTAAAAATTGAATTGTTTTAATTCTTATAAACCGATTAGATTTATAAAAACT
The DNA here is from genome assembly GCA_018260475.1 of Chryseobacterium sp. Taxonomy (GTDB): domain Bacteria; phylum Bacteroidota; class Bacteroidia; order Flavobacteriales; family Weeksellaceae; genus JAGLBA01. The sequence continues at coordinate 2,712 of JAGLBA010000002.1, forward strand.
ACTTGATGGCCAGTTGGCGTAGAACACTTTTTTCGTCCACTCTCGCCACATAAGAAGTCGTCGTCAGATTTCTCTTCTGCTTCGTTTCTTTCTTGGTCAGGATGTGGCTTTTGTAAGCATTCTTTCTTTTAATCTTACCAGTTCCGGTAAGTTTAAAACGCTTTTTGGCGCCTGATTTAGTTTTTAATTTTGGCATTTTCTTGCTTTTATGTTTGTTATCAATATCCTACTTTGGTCATCTGCGCGCAGTATAGTTGGCCATTTTTAGAGCGTGCCCCTCGCTCGGTCATTCCGCGCCCAGCCTATCGGCTCGCGCTCCATTCCCTCGCTTGGGTCGGGCTGTTCCAGGGCTCCACTTCGTTCCGGTACTCCGCTTTGCTTCGTACTGCTTGCTTCGCTCGCACCCTTACCATCCCTCACGCAACCGTGCGCAAATTCAGGCTGCAAAATTACAACTTTTTTCCGAAAAATGCGTACAATTTATAAAAAGAGACCTTATAAAAGATCTCCTATATAATGGTGCAATTAATTATAAAAATTACTTCACCGGTTTCTTCGGGCTCATCATCATGATCATCCTTTTACCTTCCAGTTTAGGTAGCTGGTCCACCTTGCCTACATGCTCCAGATCCTGGGCAAGTTTCAGCAAGAGGATTTCACCTTGGTCTTTGAAGACGATAGAACGACCTTTGAAGAATACATAAGTCTTCAGCTTAGAACCCTCCTCTAGGAATTTCTCAGCATGTTTTTTCTTAAATTCATAATCATGGTCATCGGTTTGTGGTCCAAAACGGATTTCCTTCACCACCACCTTTATCTGTTTGGCTTTCAGCTCTTTCGTTTTCTTTTTCTGCTCGTACAAGAATTTTTTATAATCCAAAATACGGGAGATATACGGCTCTGCCTTGTCGGAAATAACCACCAAGTCCAGTTCCTGCTCTTTTGCGATCTCCAAAGCCTTGGAAAGCGGGTACACACCCGGTTCCACATTGTCGCCAACCAAACGAACTTCCCTTGCGCGGATTTTATCGTTGATCATGTGGGCATCCTCTACCGGACGCCTCTGAGGGCCTCTGTTGTTAAATCTCTGTGCTATTGCTTTATATTTTTATGTTAAACTTATTTGTATGCCGATAATTTTTTTAGAATTATCGCACTTACTATTTTTCTTTTTGTACACCAAACTCAAAACCGGTTTCCGCTTCTTTTTTAAAGTAGGCGATAAAGTCTTCAATTTTCATTGTTCCGAGGTCGCCTTCGGCGCGTCTCCTCACGGATACATTTCCGGCTTGTTCTTCATTTTCCCCAACGATAATCATGAAAGGAATCTTCTTCATTTCCGCATCGCGGATTTTTCTTCCCGTTTTCTCGTTTCTGTCGTCAATCAGGCCGCTAATATCGTGCTTTTCGAGCAATTGTGAAACTTTTTTGGCGTAATCCACATATTTTTCCGAAATAGGCAGGATAATATACTGATCAGGAGCCAGCCATAGCGGAAAATCACCGGCAGTGTTTTCAAGTAAAATAGCGATAAAACGCTCCATGGAGCCAAATGGCGCACGATGAATCATCACAGGGCGGTGTTTCTCGCCATCGTTCCCTATGTAGGTAAGGTCGAATCTTTCTGGCAAGTTGTAATCCACCTGAATGGTTCCCAGCTGCCAGCTTCTTCCGATAGCATCTTTTACCATGAAATCCAGCTTAGGGCCGTAAAAAGCCGCTTCGCCATATTCCACCACAGTTTTTAGACCTTTATTGGCAGCTGCCGTGATAATTGCACTTTCTGCTTTCTCCCAATTTTCATCGGAACCGATATATTTTTCGCGGTCTTCTTTTGCTCTTAGCGACACCTGCGCTGTGAAATCTTCAAAACCTAAAGTATTGAACACATACATCACTAAATCGATCACACCTTCAAACTCACCCAACAATTGATCCGGAGTACAGAAAAGGTGGGCGTCATCCTGCGTGAAACAGCGTACGCGCGTCAAGCCATGCAATTCACCCGACTGCTCGTAGCGGTACACTGTTCCGAATTCTGCAAAGCGCTTCGGCAAATCTCGGTAACTCCACTGTCCCACTTTGTAGATTTCGCAGTGGTGCGGGCAGTTCATAGGCTTTAGGAAATACTCTTCCCCCTCGTTTGGCGTTTTTATTGGCTGGAAACTATCAGCACCATATTTTTCATAGTGTCCCGAAGTTTTATAAAGTTCAATATTCCCGATATGCGGCGTCATTACAAACTCGTAGCCGCCCTTTTTCTGCGCATCGGATAGGAAGTTTTCAAGTTTTTTCCGGAGGGCAGCCCCTTTTGGAAGCCATAGCGGCAAGCCTTGACCTACTTTTTCAGAGAATGCGAAAATGCCCAATTCTTTACCGAGTTTTCTATGGTCTCGACGCTTGGCTTCTTCCAATCTTTCCAAATATTCGGCAAGATCTTTTTGTTTAGGGAAAGAAATTCCATAAACGCGTGTCAACTGTGGGTTTTTCTCGTCACCACGCCAGTAGGCGCCCGCAGCATTCAAGATCTTTACAGCTTTTATAATACCTGTGGACGGGATATGGCCACCACGGCAGAGATCGGTAAAATTATCGTGAGAGCAGAAGGTAATTTCGCCATCTTCCAAATTGTTAATAAGTTCCGTTTTATAAGGATTATCGGCATATTCCTTCAGTGCCTCGGCTTTAGAAACCGGATACAATTTAAATGTCGAGTCTTTTTTGGCGTTTTCGAGCATCTTTTTCTCGATTTTCTCGAAATCTTTTTCGCTTAGGGTCTCATCACCAAAGTCCACATCATAGTAGAATCCGTTTTCTATAGCAGGTCCGATGGTGAGTTTAGCATTAGGATAAAAATCCAGTATAGATTGCGCCAAAATGTGCGCAGAAGAGTGCCAGAAAGCCTTTTTCCCCAAATCATCGTTCCAGGTTAGGAGTTGCAACGTGGAATCCTCCGTGATTTCCGTAGAAACTTCGGTTTGTTTGCCATTTACCACCGCGGAGATGGTATTTCTTGCTAAGCCTTCGCTGATGGATTTTGCAACATCCAGCGGCGTAACTGCATTTTCGAATTCTTTGATGCTTCCGTCCGGAAGAGTGATTTTTATCATTGAAAAAATTTAATGTGCAAAAATACATATTTTTAACTAAAAAAGTAAATCCAAATGATGGAATTCTACTACAATTCCGCCTATTTACTTTTCTTTTTCTTCTTTTTATCTTTTCGGGATTTCAAAATCTCATCCGCGATCGGAAATTCCTGCTTATCGCGAGGGATCTTTTTTACTGGTACTTCGGTAATGGGCTCAATTAGATTTTCATCCACTAAGAATTGATGAAGGCCCTTAACTTCACCACTGAAAAACTTCTTGATCAAACATTTCACAGCATGCCTTTGATAAATTTCAAAAGGCACTGCAACAGTATATTTGTAAATGCGCCCTACCTTATTGGCATTGATGTAACCTTTATCTACCAATATTTTCATATAGGTGGACACTGTATTTTGGTGCGGTTTGGGTTCAGGGATGGCGGTCATCAAATCCTTGAGGTAGAACGAATCAAGTTTCCACATCAGTAGCATCAGTTGCTCTTCCACGGTCGTGAGTGGGGTAATTTCCATATTATTAATGATTAAACTGGATGTTGGTATAAAGGTAAATAAAAGATATCACAATGCTTATAGTAGCGCCGGCCACGACTTCTTGTGGAGTATGGCGTTTCAAAATAATCCTTGAAATTCCTACGACAATGGAAATCCCAAACCACAATAAGCCGAGTAGGGGACTTTGAGTAAATAATAGTGCCGCCACAAATATGTTGAAGGCCGTATGCATGGAACTTTTGATGAAATAATTGCTAATCTGCAGCACGCCTATTAATATAAGGATTAAGAGCATCACCAAATCCATCTTATCGTGCCGATAATATTCGAAGACCAAATAAACGACCATCACTGCTTCGATAAAGAAATAGAGGCTCTGACGCTGCTTGCGATCGGAAACATCGGTATTGGTGTAGCGGCCGGTTTTTACATTCCAAAGAATCCACCCGACAACGGGCAAAACAATGATCGCCAAAATAGGCCAAAAACGCTGCATCATCTCTCCGGCAGTGTAATTTCTCCATCCGAAATAGAGGAAATAAACCACTAGCGAAAAGAGAGGATTGAACACAAAAGAAATAACCTTTGAAAATTTTATTAAAAGAGAATGCGTGGTAGTTTCCATGTTTGGGATTTGAGGGTTCAAAAATAACTTATTTTGGTCAATTATAAATTTTACAAAAACTGGATCTGCCTTCCCATAAGAATAAAGTTTTTTCTTATTTTTGCTAAATATTTCAAATAATCTATGAAAGAATTTTCAAAAGAAGTTTACCTTAAATGGTATGAGGATATGGTGATGTGGAGGCGTTTCGAAGACAAGTGCCGCTCCCTCTATCTGAAACAAAAAATCAGAGGTTTCCTTCACCTTTATAACGGACAAGAGGCTATCCCTGCTGGTTTTACACACGCAATGGATTTGTCTAAAGACAGTATGATCACGGCTTACCGCTGCCATATTCACCCAATGGCGATGGGTGTGGATCCAAAGCGGATCCTGGCAGAGTTATGCGGAAAAGCGACCGGAACATCCGGCGGTATGGGTGGATCTATGCATATTTTTAGCAAAGAACACCGTTTTTATGGTGGCCACGGTATCGTAGGAGGTCAAATTCCTTTAGGAGCAGGCATCGCTTTTGCCGATAAATACTTCGACCGAAAGGCAGTAAATATTTGCTTTTTTGGAGACGGTGCCGCAAGACAAGGATCCTTGCATGAAACCTTCAACATGGCGATGAACTGGAAACTTCCGGTGGTTTTTGTAGTTGAAAATAATCAATATGCAATGGGAACTTCCGTAAAAAGAACTGCTAACCATGAAGATATTTACAAACTTGGTTTAGGCTACGAGATGCCTTGCCTGCCTGTAGATGCTATGGATCCTGAAAAAGTGGCGGAGGCTGCTTTTGAAGCTATTGAAAGAGCAAGAAGAGGTGACGGACCTACTTTTATTGAAGCCAGAACATACCGTTACCGTGGCCACTCTATGTCGGATGCGGAGCCTTATAGAACTAAGGATGAAGTTGCTGAGCACAAAAAAGATGATCCCATCGAAATCGTAAGACAAAGAATTCTTCAAAACAACTGGGCGACAGAGGCCGATTTGGAGGCTTTGGATAATAAAGGAAGAGATTTCGTAGAAGAATGTGTGGATTTCATGGAAAAATCTCCATATCCGGATCCGGAAAAAATCTACGATTATGTGTACGCGCAAGAGGATTACCCTTTCCTTGATAAATTTGAAAACCAATAATTTTTTTGTTGATTTGAGAATCGTTTATTCGAGGAAGAATCCAAACAAATAAAACATTCACAAAATAACTAAGAAACTATGGCTGAAGTGATTACAATGCCCCGCCTTTCCGATACAATGACGGATGGAAAAGTGGCGAAATGGCACAAAAAAGTGGGCGATGCCGTGAAAGAAGGCGATATCTTAGCGGAAATAGAAACTGATAAAGCGGTACAAGATTTTGAAGCTGAAGTAAATGGCACGCTTCTATTCATCGGGACAGAAGAAGGGAGTTCCGCTCCCGTAGATTCCGTTTTGGCTATCATCGGCCAGCAGGGTGAGGATATTTCTTCCCTTAAAGGTGGCGCATCCGCAGATACAAGTCCAGCCGAAGCCGCCGGAATCCCAGAAGAAAATAAGACCGAAGATAATGTAACCGATGTGGAAACAACCAAACCGGTGGAAAAAGAATCCGAAAGCGCTCCGGCAGAAATTCCTGCCGGGACGGAGGTTATCAATATGCCGCGCCTTTCTGATACCATGTCGGAAGGAAAAGTGGCGAAATGGCACAAAAATGTAGGCGACCAAGTAAAGGAAGGCGATATTTTAGCGGAAATAGAAACCGATAAAGCCGTGCAGGATTTTGAATCGGAATTTAATGGAACTCTGCTCTACCAAGGTGTTCAAGAGGGTGGAGCGACGCCTGTGGATATGATTCTTGCCATCATAGGTCCGGCGGGTACGGATGTTTCTGGAATTACTTCTGGTGGTGCACCAAAAGCTAAGGCAACTGAAAGCAAAACTGCTGCAAATACCGAAACTAAACCAGCTGAAACTGCAACTGAACAACCAAAGGCAGACTCACCTTCTGGCGACAGACTGGCGGTCTCTCCATTAGCGAAAAAAATGGCCGAAGATAAGGGAATCGACCTAAATGCGCTTCACGGGAGTGGCGAAAACGGAAGAATCGTGAAGAGGGATATTGAAAATTATTCGCCTTCTCAGAGTCAAACTCAATCTAAACCTCAGGCTCAGAATCAACCAATTCCACAACCTGTGTTCTATGGTGAGACCACGGAGACGCAAAATTCGCAAATGCGAAACATCATAGCAAAACGATTAGCTGAAAGTAAATTTACAGCGCCACACTACTATCTAATGGTGGAAGTGATGATGGATAAGGCGGTGCAGGCCAGAACGGAAATAAATGCGATACCCGATACCAAAATATCCTTCAATGATATGGTTATCAAAGCGGTAGCTATGGCTCTGAGAAAACATCCACAAGTGAATTCCTCTTGGGCAGGCGATAAGATTATCCACCATGGCAACATCAATGTAGGCGTCGCAGTAGCAGTCCCAGACGGATTGGTAGTGCCTGTTTTGAAAAATACCGACCAGATGAACTACAACCAAATATCGGCCGCCGTTAAAGATATGGCAAGTCGTGCTAAGAACAAAGGACTGAAAGCCAATGAAATGGAAGGTTCTACCTTCTCTGTTTCTAATTTGGGAATGTTTGGAATTGAAACTTTCACCTCCATCATTAATCAGCCGAACTCTGCGATTCTTTCTGTAGGTGCGATTGTGGAAAAACCAGTGGTAAAAGACGGACAAATTGTGGTTGGAAACACCATGATGCTTTCGCTGGCTTGCGATCACCGCGTGATCGACGGCGCCACAGGTGCACAGTTCCTACAGACTTTAAAAATGTATTTGGAACAACCGCTGACGCTGCTTCTGTAATCGTACAGCTCACAAATATAAAAGCCGCTTTCTTATTGAGAGCGGCTTTTTAATAAAAGAATTACGGTTTTATTTTAAAAATCTATCCTTGAAGTCTTCTATTTTTGCTAAATCCTTCACGCCAGGTTCAGTTTCAAATTTTGAATTAATGTCCAAGGCAAATGGCTGTTGATTGATAGTTTTTAGTTGGTGGATATTCTGAGGTGAAATTCCGCCGCTCAAAAAATAAGGTTTTGGAATTTCTATTTGGTTTAAAATATCCCAATCAAATGATTTTCCCGTGCCACCAAATGCTTTGGAATCGGTATCGAAGAGGAAATAGTTGTTGATTGTTGCATGTTGGTTGATGGTTTTTTGAATATCTTCTGCCGATTGATTTCCAATTCGGATAACTTTGATAATTCCAACTTCATTTTTTAGATTTTGTCTTAAGTCTGAGATAAATTCAATGCTTTCATCACCATGAAGTTGAACGAAATTTAGTGCTGCATTTTCCGCTATTTCAACAATTTGTTCTGTGGTTTCATTCACGAAAACCCCAACCTTACCAGAATGTGGAATTTCTGCGATCTTTTTTAAACCAAAACGATTCAGCACAAACCGTGGTGATTTTTCATAAAAGATAAAGCCTAGAAAATCCACTCCCATTGTGCACAATTCTGAAACCTGAGATAGTTCGGTAAGTCCGCAAACCTTTAGTTTTGCTTGTTGCTTGTTGGTTGTGCGCTGGGTCATCTTGGTTTTATAACTCTTTAATTTCTTACCTTCTAATTTCTTAACTCAAATACTTAACTCAAAAATTCCTCAAATGCTTTCCCCGGATTTTCATTTTTCATAAAAACTTCACCCATGAGGAAGGCATCAAAGCCTTTTTCCTTTAAAAATTGAAAATCCTTTTTGTTGTAAATGCCACTTTCTGCAACGGACAACATTTCTTTCGGAAGCATATTTTTTAAGCTTACAGAATGCTGCAAATTCACTTTAAAATCTTTCAAATTTCTATTGTTGATGCCTACCAAATCGATATTGTTATTGATGTGAACCAATTCCTCTTCAGCATGTATTTCCAATAAAACTTCGAGGTTTAGACTGTGCGACAAATCGGTAAATTCCTGAACTTGCGACGGCGACAAGCAGGCGGCAATCAATAAAATAACATCGGCACCGATTGCTTTGGCTTCGTAGAATTGATATTCGTCCACCATAAAATCTTTACGCAAAATCGGGATTTGAATTTGCTCTCGGACGCTCGTAATATCCTTAAAAGTACCACCGAAAAATTCTGAATCTGTTAAAATAGAAATTCCACTCGCACCATACTTTTCATACTGAGAAACCACTTCCAACGGCGTCATTTTATCGTTGATGATCCCTTTACTTGGTGACTTCCGCTTAAACTCAGCAATAATACCCGAACGAGATTTCACCGTTTCTTTTAGCGAGTAAGTATTTCTGCCAAAAAAAGGTGAATCTTGTAACTCTGCAACGGTTTTCTCAGACCTCGCGTTGGCGACCTCCTGCTTTTTGTTGATTATGATTTTATCTAAAATGTTCACTTTTTTTAAATTTTAAACGCGGCACAGTTTTTTAATTTTATTCTGCTTCATTTCGTTAACTATTGATCATTAATTATTAACAATTAATTCCAACGCTTGCAGCGCCTTGCCGCTTTCTAAACTGTCTTTTGCCATTTCCAAACAATTTTCATAACCTCCAAATTTCCCTGTAGATTTCAAAGCCATAGCCGCATTAGCGAGGACCACGGCGTTTTGCTCATTCGTTCCATTACCTTCCAAAATACTTCTGAAAATCTGTGCTGCTTCCTGCTTGGTTGAGCCGCCTTCAATTGTTTCGTGAGAAATGTTTTGAAAACCAAGTTCTTCCGCAGAAAAAATATGTTCACCTTCGGGATCATAAATTTTGGTATCGGCAGTAAGGGAAATTTCATCGTATCCGTCCAATGCATGCACGAGCGTAAAGTTAGTGCTCTTTTTTTGCAGAAGATACTGGTAAAGTCGCGCAATCTCCAAACTGTAAACGCCAATCATGGAGAACTGCGGTTTCGCAGGATTTACGAGAGGTCCCAATAGATTAAAAAAAGTTCTCAGTCCAAGATTTTTCCTTAATGGTCCCACAGTTTTCAGTGCAGGGTGGAAGATTGGCGCATGCAGAAAACAGATGTTTGCTTTTTCCAAATCCGACTTTAAATCGGCTTCAGTGGTTTTAAAGTGATAGCCTAATTCTTCCAAAACATTGGACGATCCAGAAATGGCAGAAGCACCGTAGTTACCGTGTTTAGCAACCTTTTGTCCGGCTCCGGCAATGATAAACGCCGCCAAAGTAGATATGTTGAAAGTATTTTTGCCGTCGCCACCGGTACCGACAATGTCGAGCAAATCATCGCCGAGATCTACCTGAACGGCAAGCTGCAGCAACGCCTCGCGGAAACCTTCGAGTTCTTCCAGCGTAATAGAGCGCATCAAAAAAACCGTCACAAAAGCCGTAACTTCGTTTTCATTGAATTTGTTTTGCGCGATTTCCATCAAAATTGCCTTCGCCTCTGCACGAGACAAAGTATTATGATTAAAGAGGTATTGTAGGATTTGTTTCATTCTAATTGCATTCTGCTTCCGACTTTTCTCCTTCAGCTGTAAGAAGGAAATTGGTTAAAATTTGTTTTCCCTTTGGTGTCAAAATACTTTCCGGGTGGTATTGCACGGCGTGGACATCGTAGGTTTTATGTTTCAGACTCATAATCATCCCATTGTCATCTATGGAAGTTATTTCCAGTTCTTCGGGAAAATCATCGGGGTTAACCGCCCAACTGTGGTAGCGACCGACCTCCAAAATTTCGGGTAAGTTTTTGAAAATCTTATGTTCTTTGGTCTGTTTGGCATTGGTCGCTACACCGTGGTAAATCTCAGAAAGGTTTATAAGCGAACCACCGAAAGCTTCCGCAATGGCCTGCTGACCAAGGCATACGCCAAAAATAGATTTCGTAGCGGCATATTTTTTAATAACATCAATCAAAATTCCTGCTTCCTCGGGAATTCCAGGGCCGGGAGAAAGAATGATTTTGTCAAATTTTTCAATTTCTTCTAGCGAAATCTGGTCGTTGCGGTGAACTTCCACTTTGTCGCCTACAATTTGCTCAATCATTTGCACAAGGTTGTAGGTGAAACTGTCATAATTATCGAAAACTAATATTTTCATAAATGGTTAATTATTAAATGGTTAATGATCAATTATTGAAGGCTTATCGTTAATAATAAACTATCAATAATTTACGATAGAAGAGCCTTTCTTCACCGCCATTTTCAGCGCATTCAGTTTGTTATTCACTTCTTGGAGTTCGTTTTCGGCGGTAGATTTTGCTACGATTCCCGCACCGGCTTGGTAGAAAAGTGTATTGTCTTTACTTAAAAAAGTTCGGATCATAATCGCCTGATTGCAGCTGCCATCAAACCCGACAAACCCGATACAGCCACCATAATAACCGCGAGAAGTTTTTTCGTACTCATCAATGAGTTCCATTGCACGGAATTTCGGAGCGCCACTCAAAGTGCCTTGTGGAAAGGTGGTGCTAATCATTTCAAACGGATTTTGCTCGGGTGAAACTTCCGCCGTCACCTCCGAAACCATGTGGATGACATGCGAAAAGAAATGAATTTCCTTGAGTTTGGAAACGGTAGTGTTTTTACCGCAGATACTCAGGTCGTTGCGTGCAAGGTCCACAAGCATCGTATGTTCGGCGTTTTCTTTAGGATCGTTTTTCAAGGCCTCGGCGGCGCGCAAATCTTCCTCCACAATTCCGGTTCGTTTGAAGGTTCCTGCAATAGGGTGGATTACCGCTTGTCCGTTTTTAATGATTAACTGGCTCTCCGGGCTGCTTCCCAATAGCTTGTAATCGCCATAATCAAAAAAAAAGAGATAAGGTGAAGGGTTGATATTTCGTAAGGCGCGATACACATTGAACTCGTCACCACGGAATCTTTGCTGAAACCTCCGGCTCAAAACTAACTGAAATACATCACCACGATAGCAGTGTTTCTTAGCCGCTTCCACATTTTCGAGAAACTCCTCATCGGTTAGATTCGAGGTTTCATCTTCGGTGATTTCAAAAGGAAAAACCGGCGCATTTTTTTGGTTAATGATGTTTTCAATGTTCGAAATTTCGGATTTCAAACCTTCGATTTTATTTTCAATCAAGTACATCTCATCATTGTGGTGGTTGATCGCAATGACATATTGGTAAAGTCGATATCGCAACAAAGGAATTTCGTTTTCCGGCGAAAGTGGTTTGAACTTAATATCCTCGAAAAACGGGATCGCATCATAAGAAGTGTAGCCAAACAATCCTTGTGCAGTTTTCCCAATTTCATGCTCTGGTTCTTGGCTTACAAAACACCTGGTAAAATCCTGAAGAATATCCGTGAGCTTTTCCTTTTGAATATTGATTTTGACAGGATTTTCATTTGGAAATTTAAATTCTGCTTCTGTGAAGTTTTTAATCTCAATTCCTGCTATAGCATTTACAGCGATGAAAGAAAAATTATTTTCTGTATTTTGATTTCCGGCACTTTCCAACAGCACCGTATCGCGGAATTGGTCGCGAAGCCGAAGATAAATTCCTATCGGTGTAAACAAGTCGCTCAGAGTTGATTTAACCGAGGTTTTTAAGTTTATATTTTGATTAAATAACATGGATTGTAGTTATTAATTGTTAATTGCAATTGAGTTTCGTGTGCTTATGTGTCTTTTATGATTAAAATGTTCTCTATTCTTAAATTCTATCTCCGTGGTTATTTGATATCAAAGTCCGCAAAGCGTTTTTCATCTTAACTATTTTAATCTCGAAAAGGCGCTTCACTTAGCCAAGTCCTTCAGGATTTGAGTCATTTCTTTTAAATCTATTAGGCTAATTAAGTTTTTAATAAACAAAAGACTTCGACGGATCCGCCAAAGTCTCAATGATACAGAAGTTTTTTATTAGATTTGTTAAACAAAAAAGCATTGCTCAAGACTTTGAAAGTTTTGAGGCCACCACCAGTTTTTGTTGTTCGTTAATTTCATCAGGCAAATATAGAAATGATTTTGTAAATAAAATTTTTTTTGGTCAATTTTTTTTGAAACAAAAAATTAAACTTTTAAACGGAAATCCTTAATTTTGCTTGAATTAAAAAAATTAAATTTTATGAAAAAAGTATTCGCAATCGCAGTTTTAGCATTATTAGCAACGGCTTGTTCCAAAAAAGAAACAGCAACAGAAAGCAATGTAATGCTCGAAGAACCTGAGGTAACTACTGTAGACAGTGCTGCAACAGCAAAACCAGCAGATCAAGCGACTGCGGCAACTCCTGCAACAGGCGACTCAGCAGCAACGAAAGGTGACTCAGCAGCAACAAAATAAATTGTTGAACTCATGAAAAGAACAGTTCTTTTTATTCTAACGATTTCGACGGTAGTGGCCTGCTCGAAAAAAGAGTCGTCGCCTGTTCCGGATTATAGCAAAGCGGTTCCCACGGAAACAGCGCCACCGGTGGAAACTCCGGCACATGATTCTTCTGCCATATTTGCGGAAGGAAAATCTTTATTAGAAGGCGCCGACTGTCTTGGATGCCATAAAGTGGATGCTAAGTTAATAGGGCCATCTTATAACGATGTAGCTGCAAAATATCCGAACACGCCTGGAAATATTGACCTTCTGGCTGGTAGGATTATCGATGGAAGCAGCGGTGTCTGGGGGCAAGTTCCAATGTCCGCACATCCAGGAATGAGTCGTGAGAACGCCAAGAAAATGGTTCAGTATATCTTGAGTTTAAAAAAATAAAGCCAGAGTGCGTTTTTTTTACCACAGCCGTTCAAATATTTGAAATCAAAAGCAGCCTTTTATACGGGCTGCTTTTTTTGGCTTATTGAGCATTCTTCTTTGCTTTAAATTCACTATTTTTGCAAATTAAATTTTGAATTAAATGCAGTTATCAGAACAGGAAATCATACGCCGAGAAAAGTTGCAAAAACTTCAGGAAATGGGCATCAATCCATTTCCGGCAAACGAATATAAAATCTCATACACCACCAAAACCATCAAGGAAAACTTCGAGGAAGGCAAGGCCGTAACCATCGCAGGGCGCCTCATGTCCCGTAGAATCCAGGGTAAAGCAAGTTTCGCCGAACTTCAGGATTCCGAAGGAAAAATTCAGGTATATTTCAACCGTGATGAGGTGTGCACCGGCGAAGATAAATCCCTTTATAACGATGTTTACAAGCATTTATTAGACATTGGTGATATTATTGGGATTGAAGGCGAGTTGTTCAAAACACAAGTAGGAGAGATGACCGTAATGGTGAAGAATTTCCAACTTTTAACAAAATCTTTGCGACCATTACCACAAGCAAAAACCGATGAAAACGGAGTGGTGCACGATGCTTTCAACGATCCGGAATTGCGCTACAGACAGCGTTATGTGGATCTAACGGTGAATCCGCAAGTGAAGGAAATTTTCGTAAAAAGAACGAAAATGTTCAGTGCAATGCGCCAATATTTCAATGATGCGGGATATTTTGAGGTAGAAACTCCCATCTTGCAGTCTATTCCGGGAGGAGCTGCAGCAAAGCCATTTATCACGCACCATAATGCACTTGATATTCCACTTTACTTGAGGGTAGCCAATGAATTGTATCTCAAGAGGTTAATTGTTGGTGGATTTGATGGTGTTTATGAATTTTCCAAAAACTTCCGTAACGAGGGGATGGACCGCACGCACAATCCTGAATTTACCGCTATGGAAATTTATGTGGCCTACAAGGATTACAATTGGATGATGGATTTCACCGAGAAACTCCTTGAAAATGTAGCAGTTGCCGTAAACGGAACACACGAATCCCGCTTCGGTGAACATACGATTAACTGGAAAGCGCCCTATCCGCGTATAACCATGACGGAGGCTATCCAGAAATACACAGGATTCAATATTACCGGAAAAACGGAGCAAGAACTTTTCGATTTTGCTAAATCAATCGGCATCGAGGTGAATGAGACGATGGGTAAGGGAAAACTGATAGATGAAATTTTTGGTGGAAAGTGTGAGGGTCACTTTATTCAGCCGACTTTCATTACCGATTATCCAATCGAGATGTCACCACTGACCAAAAAACACCGAAGCAAAGAGGGTCTTACGGAACGATTCGAACTAATGGTTTGCGGTAAGGAAATCGCAAATGCTTACTCCGAGCTGAACGACCCTATCGACCAGCGCGAGCGTTTCGAGGAGCAATTAAAACTATCGGAAAAAGGCGATGACGAGGCTATGTTCATTGATAATGATTTCCTTCGCGCGCTTGAATACGGTATGCCGCCAACTTCCGGTTTGGGGATTGGGATGGACCGTTTGATTATGTTTTTGACAAACAATGCCTCTATTCAGGAAGTATTATTCTTCCCGCAAATGAAGCCTGAGAAAACGAATCCTCAAATTGAACTAGGCGAAGATGAAAAAGTAATCCTGGAAATTCTGAACTCCCAAGAAGAGCCGCTGGAACTTAGCGAAGTAAAAACCCGCAGTCAGCTTTCGGGTAAAAAATGGGATAAAGCGATAAAAAATTTGACCAAAAATAATTTGGTGAAAGTAGAAAAAGAAGAAGAGGTTGTAAGGATGATGCTTGTGTAACTTCCGTACAATTTCAGCTAAATATTAAATCTCCAGAAATGGAGATTTTTGATTATGATTAAAATGATTAATTTAAGCAGTTTGACCTCCCTCCTTCAGAGATGTTCCCAGCGAGTGACGTGGTTTACAATGTATTTTAATGATTTTAGTTACTCACAAATTTCAACCCTACAATTGATCCAATCAGTGTAGAAGTAAAAAATAGCCTCCAAAAAGTTGCCGGTTCTTGAAAGAAAACAATCCCCATGATGGTTGCGCCTACCGCACCAATACCCGTCCATACAGCATACGCAGTTCCAATAGGGATGGCATTGGGTCCGCTAAGCGCACGGTACATCAGCAATAAACTCATCAGCATGCAAAAACCAAAGGCAATCCACCAGAGAAGCGCTTCTTTACCCGAACTTTCTTGCGCCCTGCCCATGCAAAATGCAAAACCAGTTTCAAAAATTCCAGCGATGATGATGAGTATCCAATTCATTCATCAAAGATAAAACACTTTAACCTTTATATGCAGAAGTCTTTTAAAAATTAGAATTATTTGGATTAAATGGGTTTTTAAATGAAATTCTTACTATTTTCACACCTTTTTTAACAAGGTTTTAACTTTCATATCCCAATAATTTTCCCTATTTTTGACAGTCCTTTCAGATAAATCCGAATAGCAAGAAGCGAGATTAGAGACACATGTTTATATCTTAATTCTCGCTTCTCGAAATTCTAATTTAATATAAAAATATGAGCAATAATCAATATACAGCGAGCAGTATTCAGTCCTTGGAGGGGATGGAGCATGTTCGCCTTCGTCCTTCTATGTACATCGGTGATGTCGGCACGCGCGGACTTCACCACTTGGTTTATGAGGTGGTGGATAACTCAATAGATGAGGCATTGGCCGGCTATTGCGATACCATATCCGTAGTAATTCATGAGGGGAATTCAATTTCCGTACGAGATAATGGCCGTGGCATTCCTGTGGATTTTCACGAGAAGGAACAAAAATCTGCGCTCGAGGTGGTGATGACCAAAATCGGTGCCGGAGGTAAGTTCGATAAAGATTCCTACAAAGTTTCCGGTGGTCTACACGGTGTGGGTGTTTCTTGTGTGAATGCACTTTCCAACGACCTCCAAGCTACCGTTTACCGGGATGGTAAGGTTTATCAACAAAAATATTCTAAAGGAAAAGCATTAGAAGATGTAAAGCAAATCGGTACGACCGACGAGCGTGGAACGAATATTTTCTTCCAACCGGATGACACTATTTTCCAGGATTTAGTTTACAATTATGACACTTTAGCGGCGCGCCTTCGGGAGTTGTCTTATTTGAATAAAGGCATTACCATCACTCTCACAGACGAACGCGTGAAAGAGGACGACGGTAGTTTTAAAAATGAGATCTTCCATTCCACTGGCGGTTTGAAAGAATTTGTGGAATACATTGATGGCAATCGTGAAGGGATTATGGACAAAGTAATCTTTATGGAAGGCGAGCGCGATGATATTCCTGTGGAGGTGGCAATGCGCTACAATACCTCTTTCAATGAGAATCTGCACTCGTATGTGAATAACATCAATACCCACGAAGGTGGTACTCATTTGGCTGGTTTCCGTAGAGCACTTACGAGGACTTTGAAGAAATTTGCCGATGAACTAGGAATTCCAGCTAAGGAAAAAGTGGAAGTTACAGGCGATGATTTCCGTGAAGGATTGACGGCTGTGATTTCCGTAAAAGTAATGGAGCCGCAGTTTGAGGGACAAACCAAAACCAAACTTGGGAATTCCGAAGTTGCTGGTGCCGTGGATAAAATTGTGGGTGAAATGCTCACGAATTTCTTGGAAGAAAACCCCAATCAGGCAAAACTCATTGTGCAAAAAGTCGTGCTTGCTGCGAAAGCAAGACAAGCGGCGAAAAAAGCGCGCGAAATGGTGCAGCGCAAATCCCCGATGGGAGGTTCCGGTTTGCCGGGTAAACTTTCCGATTGTTCTTCAAAAGATCCTGCAATCTCTGAGTTATTCTTGGTGGAGGGAGATTCCGCAGGTGGAACTGCAAAACAGGGTAGGGATCGTCATTTTCAGGCCATACTTCCACTACGAGGTAAGATTTTGAATGTTGAGAAATCCATGCTTCACAAAGTTTATGATAATGAGGAAATAAAAAATATATATACCGCGCTAGGTGTTTCGGTAGGGACGGAAGAAGATAGTAAGGCATTGAATTTAGCCAAGTTACGCTATCATAAAATCGTCATTATGACTGATGCAGATATAGATGGTTCCCACATCTCTACACTGATTCTGACATTCTTTTTCCGCTATATGCGCGAGATGATTGAGCATGGTTATATTTACATCGCACAACCACCACTTTATCAGTTGAAAAAAGGGAATAAAAAAGTATATGCGTACGACGAAAAAGAACGCGAAAAATTGACCTTAGAAATGGCACCAGACGGAAAAGGAGTTGAAGTGCAGCGTTACAAGGGTCTTGGGGAGATGAATCCTGAGCAACTTTGGGAAACTACTCTCAATCCTGACAATAGAATCTTAAAGCAGGTGAATATCGATAACTTTGCCGATGCCGATAATGTATTTTCCATGCTGATGGGCGACGAAGTACCGCCGAGACGAGAATTTATTGAGAAAAACGCTGTCTACGCGAATATAGATGTGTAAAGTATTACAAAATCATTAAATTTCTAATAAACTACCACACAATCGTGGTAGTTTATTTATCTTTGGGAAACATTAACTACAAAATAATTACCATGTTTACACTTTTACAAGCCGATTATAGTGAAGCGGCGGCGGCAGGTATCGGAACAGGAGGTATTCTATTTTCTCTGGCACTCTATGCATTTTTTACATATTGTATGTACAAACTGTTCCTAAAAGCCGGGGTGAATAATCCTTGGATGGCATTTATTCCAATTTTGATGTATATCCCTATGTTACAGTTGGTGAAAAAACCAACTTGGTGGGTTATTCTAATGTTGATTCCTCTTGTAAATATCATTTTTGGAATTATTGTACTAATCCGATTTGCTAAGGCCTTTGGTCACGGTACAGGTTATGCGATTTTGTTGATTTTCTTTGGATTTATCATGATTCCGATTATGGCTTTCGGTAGCGACACCTACCACCCGGAGAATCTTCCCGATGAAACAGGAAAGGCTTTCTAGTAAATAAAAATATCTTAACTTTAAAACTGCTTGGACTGTCGGGCAGTTTTTTTATGGTAAAAATTATAATGTAATTTTGAAAAAAAGAGTTTATGAAAAATCTGTATATCGTGGCCTTGTTTCGTTTCAAGGAAAATTACCTGATGGATGCATATGAGCTTCTGAAAAAATTGGTTTCAGAAACCCGAAAAGAAGAAGGTTGCCTGCAATACGACCTCGTGGAAGACCGAGAAAACAAGGGCGTTTTCTTCATCGTAGAACTTTGGGAAACCCACGAGCACCATTACAAACACAGCACTACCGAGCATCTGTCCGATTTCAGGGCGCAGTCGGCATCCATGCTCGAAGAAACCGCACAGGTTTACAAAGGCTACAAATCATTTTAAAATAAAAAGGTTCTCTCTTTAGAACCTTTTTTATTCAATCACCGCTACAAAAACATCTTCAAAATGTTTCTTAATCTTCGTTTTCACTTCCACAATTTCTTCAGGTGAAAATTCGCGTTCCAGTTCTCGTTTTAGGGAGGTCACGGTCTTATCCTTGATACCGCACGGGATGATGTATTCGAAATAACGCAAATCAGTATTTACATTTAGCGCAAAACCGTGCATCGTCACCCATTTGGAAGTCTTCACGCCCATGGCGCAGATTTTCCGTGCATAAGGTTTGCCCACATCCAGCCACACGCCGGTCTCGCCCTCGCTGCGTTCGCCTTTCAGACCGTATTCGGCAATGGTTCGGATGATGACTTCCTCCAAATTCCTCATATACAGGTGGATATCCGATTTAAAATTGTCTAAATCCACAATCGGGTAGCCCACAATCTGTCCAAAACCGTGGTAAGTAATGTCGCCACCACGATTAGTCTTTATGAAAGTAGCATTGATTTCCTTTAGTTTCTCGCTATTGGCGAGCATATTTTCTTCGTCGCCGGATTTTCCTAAAGTATACACATGAGGATGCTCCACAAAGAGCAGATAGTTCGGCGTTTTCTCATAAATACCATCGTTACGGTCGCGGTTTTTCAATTTCAGGTCAATGATTTCTTTCATTCTTTTCTCCTGATAATCAAACGCTTCCTGATACTCCTTCAAGCCAAGTTCCTCGAACTGTATTTTTTTATTTTGAATCATTTAATAGTTTTGAATTTTTAATATTCAGCTTCATGCAGCAAACCAATATCATCACGCCAGCAAGTGATTACTTTTATGGCAATCCCCGCAGATTTCCCCGCCGCAATGGCTTTAGCCGAAAATCTGCACGGCCGGGCTTTTCGTTACAAGTCCTCATTTCGCCGCTCCGCTTCGCTCCGCGGCTCCATTCCGGGCTTTCCACTGCAATCCCTATTGCGCGGGATTCGCCGTACCACTTTTATTAAAACCTCAGATAGTTGATACCGAATCCACTACTTCATTTCGCTTTTCAATGTGCAAATTTAAAACTTAATTCTTTATGCTATGAATAAAATTCTTCGCTTTCTCTTCCCAATCTTCATTTTCAAGTAAAAT
The DNA here is from genome assembly GCA_018260475.1 of Chryseobacterium sp. GTDB lineage: Bacteria > Bacteroidota > Bacteroidia > Flavobacteriales > Weeksellaceae > JAGLBA01. The sequence goes on from JAGLBA010000002.1 coordinate 22,151, forward strand.
TTTAACAAAAGCAGTCCCGATAATACCTCCCGCTACTTTGGCGGTTACTCTTTCGAAACCCGCTTTGTCCCTGATTCCGAAGCCTATCATCACTGGATTTTTCAGCGGGAGCTCAGCCAAGCGTTTTAAATAATCTTCATCATTGATTTCCTTCGTTGCGTTCCCCGTGGTGGATGAGCTCGAAACAGCATACAAAAAGCCGGAACTCAAAGAATCCAAATATTTTATACGGTCGTCCGAAGTTTCGGGCGTAACCAAAAAGGTGAAATTCAGATGATATTTCTCCAATATTTTTCTATAGTTTTTTTCAAACTCCACAGCGGGAAGATCAGGCAGAATCAACCCTGACACTCCGGAAGCAGCACATTCTTTGCAAAAGTTTTCAAAACCAAAACTCAAAACAGGGTTGATGTAACCCATCAAAATCACCGGAATTTTGATTTCATCTTTAACGGTTTTAAGCTGTGAAAACAGTTTTTGAACCGTCATTCCGTTTTTCAGCGCGAGTTCATGCGCTTTTTGAATCGTTTCACCATCAGCCACCGGATCGGAATACGGCATCCCTATTTCCATCAAATCCGATCCCGATTCTTGGATAAGTTTCATTATTTTTCCGGTATCTTCCAAACCGGGCGCACCGGCGGTGAAGTAAATATTTAATTTTTTCATATTCTTTTTTTTGTAAAAAGTATAATGTACAATGATTCATAAATTTGCATTGTACTTCCTACATTGTACATTTTACAAATTACTTTGTGCATTTAGATACGCTTCCATATCCTTGTCACCGCGACCACTGAGGCAAATCACCACCACATCGTCCTTTTCAAATTGTTTCTTCTCCAGAACCGCAAGTGCGTGCGCGCTCTCGAGGGCGGGAATGATGCCTTCCAGTTTTGTGAGTTCAAAAGCAGATTTTAAGGCATCATCATCATTAATACTGAAAAATTCCGCGCGTTTTTGAGCGAAAAGATTCGCATGGAACGGTCCAATTCCAGGGTAATCCAAACCCGCAGAGATGGAGTGCGGCTCGATAACTTGTCCGTCCCCGGTCTGCATCACTATGCTTTTGCTGCCGTGCAAAACGCCTACCGTTCCGAGGAAGGTGGTAGCGGCCGACTTCCCAGAGTCTATCCCGAAACCACCTGCTTCTACCGCGATAATATGCACGGCTGGCTCATCCACAAAATGGTAAAAAGTCCCCGCGGCATTACTTCCTCCACCTACGCAGGCAATTACAAAATCCGGATTTTCCCGACCGATTTTCTCGTTTAACTGCCATTTAATTTCCTCTGAAATTATGCTTTGGAAGCGCGCCACCATATCGGGGAAGGGATGCGGGCCAACTACACTACCGATAATATAATGCGTTGTCGTAGAATTGTTTATCCAGTCGCGTAGGGCTTCATTTACAGCATCCTTCAAAGTTTTTGATCCCGAAGTTGCTGGTATAACCGTAGCGCCTAGCATTTTCATGCGTGCCACATTGGGTGCCTGTCTCGCAATATCTACCTCGCCCATATAAACTATGCATTCCAAACCGAGCAGTGCGCATGCCGTAGCTGTTGCCACGCCATGTTGACCGGCACCGGTCTCAGCAATGATTCTGTTTTTGCCTAATTTTTTGGCCAAAAGCGCCTGCCCCAGAGCATTATTGATTTTATGGGCTCCCGTATGGTTTAGGTCTTCGCGTTTCAGATATATATTGGTTTTGAATTTTTCGCTCAGATTTTTTGCAAAATAGAGTGGCGTCGCACGGCCGACATAATCTTTCAGTAAAGCCCGATATTCCTTAATGAAATAATCGGATCCCATAATTTGTAGGTATTTTTCTTGCAATTCTGCAACATTAGGATAGAGCATTTCCGGCACAAAAGCACCGCCAAATTCTCCATAGTACCCGTGTTCATCAGGATTTCTAAATGTGGTCATATTTAATTTTAATCATTATTATATTACCCTAAAACCGTCACACCATTTTCTACCATTTCGTAGATGGCGTTTTTAGCATTGTCGGGTTTTACATTCACGGCACGCGTTCCGTGGAAGTGTAGGCAAGTGACGTACCCGTTCTGTACCGCATCCATACAAGTATATTTTACACAATAATCCAGCGCAAGTCCTACGATTTCAACCAGTTGTATCTCGTTGTATTTTAAAAAATCGTCTAACCCCGTTTTCATAAAATGGTTGTTGTCCTGAAAACCGCTATAACTATCAATCTCCGGGTTTTTCCCTTTTTGAATAATATGCGTCACTTTGTCGCGGTTCAAATCAGGGTGAAAATCTGCGCCATGCGTTCCTTGTACGCAATGGTCCGGCCACATAAATTGCGGGATACCGTTTAGCGAAATAGTTTCGCCTACATTCTTACCATTATTAGATGCAAAACTTTTATGATCTGCGGGATGCCAGTCCTGGGTCAAAACAATTTGATCATACACATTTTCCTCCATAAGGTGGTTGATGTAAGGAATTACCTCCGTTGCACCGGGAACGGCAAGCGCACCTCCTTCACAAAAATCATTTTGAATATCGACGATTATTAATGCTTTTTTCATAGTTCAGTATTTATAAAATTATGAGGTTCAAAAATTTTTTAGTCTTAAAAAAATAAATTTTTTGTGACAACAAATACAATATCTTCATTTTAATTGTAAATTTACGGAAACTGAGCATCAAATCCTCAGCCATTAAAATTTTTCAGCCAAATGGACAATTTATTTTATTTAAAATGGACAATTTAGAACAAAAAAAATACCCCATCGGAAAATTTCAACCGCAAACAAAAATTTCCGACCAAAATATCGATCTGTATATCGAAACAATTAAAAATTTCCCTTCCAGATTAAAAAACCTTTTGGAAAACTGGACGGATGAGCAACTGGATACCACATATCGCGAGGGCGGATGGACGGTGCGCCAGCTGGTTCACCATGTTTCGGATAGCCACATGCAGGCGTTTTCTCGGTTCAAATTGGCGCTCACAGAGGATAATCCTACTGTAAAACCCTATCTCGAGGCCAAATGGGCGGAGCTCCAAGATAGCCGCCATGCTCCAGTGAAACCCGCATTGCAAATCCTTAGCGGATTACACCAAAAGTGGGCGCAACTGTTGCGATCTATGACCAATAAAGACTTTAACAAAACCTTTTATCATCCGGAACACGACAGAAATATCAGTTTAAAGGAAACCCTTGCGCTCTATGCGTGGCACAGTGATCACCATTTTGCACATATTGAAAATTTAAAAATCGAAAAAATTTGGTAGTGAAAAAATCGCTCCACCATCCGCAAGATATTTTAGAACTCCGGCGGCGCATCTATCTTTTAAATGAAAAAAGCGAGCGGCGTTGGGGAAAAATGAATCCGGCACAGATGATGAGCCATTGCACAAAAATCCTAAAAATACCCACTGGAAAAGTGGCTATATCGAATCCCAATATCCTTTTTAAAGTAATTGGAATTCTTACTAAAATTGAGATGGGGATTTTAAACAATAGAATTCCACGGAATATGCCTACTTTTGAATCGGTTTTATGCGACGTAGATTGTGATTTTGCAGAAATGAAGGAGAACCTGCTTTCTGAATTGGAGGAATATCTCGAACTTTACCACAACAAAAAACTCCCCCGAAGTCACTCTCTTTTTGGCAAAATGTCCGAAGAACAGTGGGGATTCATGGAGTACAAACATATAGACCACCATTTAAAACAATTTGGATTATGAGCATTTTAAAAAATCTTTTTGGCGGCAATGCCACACAAAATGGCGGTGGCAGTTTTTGGAATTATATTGAAAAAGATGAAGACATCACTGCTGCACAAGAAAAATCTTATGAAAAAAAAGTTGTGATTTTCAAGCATTCCACACGCTGTTTCATCAGCAAAACCGTTTTGAAAAATTTTGAAAATGAAGTAGAAAATACTTCGAAAGATGCGGAATATTATTTTTTGGATTTAATAGATCACCGCGATCTTTCCAATAAAATTGCAGAAAAATTTGGGATACAGCACCAAAGTCCGCAGCTGTTAGTTTTGAAAGATGGGAAAGTGATAAAAGATGCATCTCACGAAACCATATCTACCTCCCTGTTTTAATGGAAAATATAGAGAACTATCTTGCTGAAATTTTGAATGTTCCTCGAGAAGAGTTGCAACTTTGCAGCAGTCAGTACCAGTCGCTGACCATTGCTAAAAATGAATTTCTTTTGCGTGAAGGCGAGGTTTGTCAGAACACTTTTTTTGTTGAAAAAGGATTGCTCAGGATGTATTCTACCGACAAAAATGGGAAGGAGCACATCATCCAATTTGCCCCGGAAAGTTGGATGATTTCGGACAGGAGTAGTCTGTTCTTTGATGAAAAATCCAAATATTTCATTGAGGCGGTCGAGGATTCCGAAGTCCTATTGTTGAGCAAAGCGTTTTTTTCTGATCTCGCAGCAAGGTTTCCGCATACGGCGATGAAGAACGACCAACTGCTGCAGAAACACATCAGAAATTTGCAAAACCGCGTGCACTCGCTACTTGCCGACACTGCGGAAGAACGCTATCTCACCTTTATAAAAATGTATCCCGACATCATGAAGCGCGTGCCCCAGTGGATGGTGGCGTCCTATTTGGGAATCACGCCTGAAAGCCTGAGCCGCGTCCGGAAGGAACTGGTACGGAAGAAAAACTGAACTAAATTTGTTAATCTGTGAGTGCAATAATTCCTTCCGCAAATTTTGATGATATAGGTGAGTTGAAGTAAGTAACCATTAAATTAACAATATATCTTTGACAGAAAATTTTAAGGATTGTTCTCGATTTTAAATGTTCTAAAAGAAAAATAATTCTGTAATTTTGCTATGTTGAAAAAAATCCTCGCCATATTGTTCTCAATATTCTACTTCGGATTATCGTCCGGGGCAGTTTTGCGTATGCAATATTGCATGGAGAAATTCAGTTTTAGCCAAAAAAACGACGGGCAATGTGGCAAGTGCGGCAAAAAAGAGAAAAAAAATTGCTGCAAAACAGAAACAAAATATGTAAAGGTTGATAAGTTTCAAAAATCAGATCTGCTTCATTTTAAACTTGCAAAATATGTTGAAACAAAACCTTTATTTTTTCCTGAACAGAATTTAGTTTTTGTTAAACAAAATCAAACCAAATCGGTGACCATACACGGTCCGCCAGAGATTTCTAAAACGCCCATTTTTATCCAGAATTGTAATTTTAGAATTTAGAAAGAGTTTTAGTTAATGATTTTAATTAAAACTATCCCTAATTTCTAAATTTAATATTACAATGAAAATTTTTTTTATCGCCACAGCCTTGCTCTTGGCTTCGTTTATGTCTGCACAGCAGGCTCATTTACAAATTTCTAAACTTTACGACAATTATCTTTCCATAAAAAATTCTTTAGTTAAAGATGACGCTTCAGCAGCTGCAAAATCTGCCAATGACTTCATAAAAACCGCTTCGGCAATAGATTATAAAATCCTTTCGGAAGGAAATGTGGAAGTCCTGCGTTCGCTTGCTACCTCCATTTCTACCGCTAAAACAATAGATGCACAGCGGGAATCTTTCCATCAACTTTCCGAGAATATGATTTTACTTTCCGAAAAAATTAAACTTTCGGAAAAGCCTGTTTTTATTCAATATTGCCCTATGGCAGAGGGAAGTTGGCTTAGCGATGCAGCACAGATCCGCAATCCTTATTACGGTGCCTCCATGTTGTCTTGTGGCGAAGTGAAGAAGGTCGTGAAATAATACTACGAATTTCACGATTTTTTAATCTGCGAGAGGCTGTGATGACTCTCGCAGATCTACATAGAATCCAACGATTACTTCCTTTATTTAAATTCAAATCTTATGAAAAAAGCAATTGTATTTGTGCTCTTTTTCTTTTCCATATATTTTTCGGCGCAAACGGTTCGTACATTTTACCAATGCCCGATGGATCCCGAAGTGGTATCTGCAAAACCCGGCGACTGCCCGAAATGCAAGATGTCTCTGGTGAAAAAAACAATAGTCGTGAAATCCAAATCCCAGTCAAAACCTGCGGCCACGGTGACAAAATCCATTGCTCCGAAAGTTTTAACCAAAAAGAAAACTGCCGAGCCTAAAATTTTAAAAAAACCAAATGAAACAACGGTTGCATCTAAAAAGAAACAGTCCGTAAATGAACCAGTCGTTCCAAAAAATAAAGTGAAGGATTCACCGAAAAAAGATCCGTCATACACCATCAATCCAGAAAAAGAAGAACAGACTAAAAAATTTAATACAAAAAAATTAGAGGAAGATCATCACCAAGACCACGAGATTTATTCTTGTCCAATGCATCCGGAAGTTGTATCAGACCACCCCGGTTCTTGTCCAAAATGCGGAATGGATTTGGTGAAAAAAGACATGCCACATACTGAAATTCAAACAAAAAAATCAATCCAAAAGTTAAATTTTGAAGGTAAAACGGTTCGCTATGATCTTTTTGTGAAAGATACAATCGTGAATTTTACAGGCAAACCGCGCCGCGCTATTGCGACCAATGGCAAACTTGCAGCGCCTACACTTTATTTTAAAGAAGGAGACACGGCGGAAATTTATCTGCACAATCAACTCAACGAAGATACCGGCCTGCATTGTCATGGCGTTATCCTGCCGAATGAGATGGATGGTGTGCCATTTCTCACCACAAAACCTGTGAAACCTGGCGAAACGCATCTTTATAAATTCCGGGTATCACAAAACGGAACTTATTGGTATCATTCCCACGAGGGCGTTCAGGAACAAATTGGGATGAATGGCGTTTTGATATTTCAAAAAAGAGAAGAGGATTCGGGTGAAAAATATGCCGCGGACATACCCGTTTTGCTTGGAGAATGGTCGGACGAAGATCCTAAGCAAATCGCAAGACGCCTACACATGGCGAATACTGCGTGGTATGCCATTAAGAAAAAAGCGGTGCAAAGTTATGCCGAAGCCATAAAATCTGGAAATTTTTCTACCAAACTTCTAAACGAATGGAAAAGGATGGAGGCGATGGATGTAAGCGATGTTTATTATGAAAAATTCTTGGTAAACGGTGCACCAGAAAATGCCTACACCCAATTAAAAGCCGGTGACAAAGTTCGATTGAGAATAGTCAACGGTGGTTCTTCCTCTTATTTTTGGATAAATTTTGGTGGTGGTAAATTCAAGGTGATTGCGAGCGATGGCAATGCCGTGAAACCTGTGGAAGTCGATCGCCTGTTGGTAGGCGTTTCAGAAACTTACGACCTCGAAATCACGATCCCTGCAAACAAAAGCTACCAATTGCGCGCAACGGCCGAAGACCGCACAGGATTTTCTTCATTTTGGCTGGGCGCGGGAGATAGTGTAGAGGCACCCGCTTTGCCAAGGCTGATGTTGTTTGAAGGTATGAAAATGATGAATGGTATGATGAAAATGAGCGGCGACATGAAACCAATGAACATGACGATGGGCAACCATCAGATGGATATGAATTCCGTGATGTACCCCGAACTATCCACAGAAAAACGGAAAATGATGATGCAACACATCGAAGACATGATGGAACCAACTAAGAAGGAGATCAGAAATGATGTGGAAAAATCGGCAGGAGAACAGTACACTTATACCTGTCCTATGCATCCGGAAGTTGTTTCTGAAAAGGCAGGAAGTTGTCCGAAATGCGGAATGGATCTGGTCTTAACCCAAAAATCCGTAGCACAATCGCCCGTCACCCTGAAATACGACATGCTGGAATCCCTCGACAAAACCACGCTACCGGATCAGGTGAAAACCCTGAACTTCACATTGGAAGGGAATATGCGCCACTATCTTTGGACTCTCGACAATAAAACTGTGACCGAAACGGATAAAATTTTGGTTAAAAAAGGAGAGATTTTAAGGATCACACTTTACAACAATTCTATGATGCGGCACCCAATGCACCTCCACGGTCACGATTTCCGATTGGTAAATGCTAAGGGCGAATATTCTCCCCTGAAAAACGTCATCGACATTATGCCGATGGAAACGGATACCATAGAGTTTGCGGCCAATCAAGATGGCGACTGGTTTTTCCACTGCCACATCCTTTATCACATGATGGGCGGCATGGGACGGATTTTTAGTTATGAAAACTCCAAACCAAACCAGCAGTTGCCTAATAAAGTTTCGGCTTTGCAAGAATTCTTGAAAGACAACAGGATGATTTCTACAATGGCTATGGCGGATATTACCAATAGCGGGCTACATGCCGAAAGCATGACGATGTTTGGTCCACGCTGGGTAAATATAAACACGGCGCATACCAATTGGGAGTTCAATCATTATAATGTAGATCTAAAATTTGGGCGCTACTTTGGAAAATTCCAATGGGCGATGCCGTATGTCGGGTTTAGAATGGAGAATTCCCACGAAGCCATACGCAACCAATTGCTGCATGATATAGGCATGAATCATTCTCACAGTAGAACACTTTTCGGACAAAATTTAGTTTCGCAACAGCGGCAGTCGTTTATTTTAGGCTTCCAATATGTTTTACCGATGCTGGTTTTAGCCGATGCAAGCGTAGATAAAAATGGCAAATTAATTTTAGAACTTAGCCGAGAGGGAATACCAATTTCGCCGCGCATCCGCGGAAATTTTTCCGTGAATTCGGACAAAGAATATTCCACAGGACTTAAATATATTATGACCAAATACCTTTCCATCACGGGAGGTTACAGTAGCGAAATGGGCTTGGGCGCAGGAATTTCAGTAAATTATTAACAATAAAAATATACTTAAACCACAAATACACAAAGGATTTTCATTGAAAACCACATTTTAAAAAGACACAAAGCGTCATCACATAAAGTCAACAGTTATTATTTTATTCCTCTTGTCTTTTCAATTTGTAAACCCAGCTATAAACCATGAAAAAAGGAACTCAAATCGAGTTCCTTTTTTATTTATATATATAGAATTTACTTACCCAGATAAGACTTCAAAATCTTACTTCTCGTATTGTGTTTCAGGCGTTTTATCGCCTTTTCCTTAATCTGTCTTACGCGCTCCCTCGTAAGGTCAAAAGTCTCACCGATTTCCTCCAAAGTCATCGGATGCTTTCCATTCAGACCAAAATAAAGTCGAACAAGATCCGCTTCTCTCGGCGTCAAAGTTTGCAGTGCCCTTTCAATTTCGATTTGTAGGGATTCCAGCATCAGTTCCTTATCCGGGCTTGGCGATTCGCCGGAGCGCAAAACATCGTATAGGTTAGAATCTTCACCCTCCACAAGCGGCGCATCCATAGAAAGGTGGCGTCCGGAGTTTTTCATAGATTCCTTGATGTCCTCTTCCGTCATATCCAGCACCTCGGAAAGTTCCTCCGGAGATGGAGGTCTTTCATTTTGTTGCTCCAGGTGGGCGTAGGCCTTGTTGATTTTATTGATGGAACCGATTTTGTTCAGCGGAAGCCTCACAATTCTGGACTGCTCCGCCAATGCCTGTAGAATCGACTGGCGAATCCACCATACAGCGTATGAAATGAACTTAAAACCTCTCGTTTCATCGTATCTTTTCGCCGCTTTCATCAGACCAAGATTTCCCTCGTTGATAAGGTCTGGCAAAGAAAGCCCCTGGTTTTGATATTGTTTAGAAACCGACACCACGAATCGTAAGTTTGCCTTGATTAGTTTTTCCAATGCCACGCGGTCTCCAGCACGGATTTTCTGTGCCAGTTCCACCTCCTCATCGGCCGTAATTAGGTCCACTTTCCCGATTTCCTGTAGGTATTTATCCAGGGATGCAGTCTCCCTGTTGGTCACCTGCTTCGTAATTTTTAACTGCCTCATATATGTTTTCAGTTTTTAGTAATGGTTGTAACCTATTATACGACAGAGATCACGAAAAGGTTACAAACCCACCCCAAAATTTTATTTTCCAGCCATAATACCAGCCAACTAAGTGTTGTTTTTTTGGGCGCCATTTCCGGCTCTCCGCTATTACTCCTCGCGCCCTCGCTTAGATTCATGCCGCATCACTTTCCCTGCGCTTGCTGTGGGGTAGCCGCTGCGATCCGGGGCGCACGGGATTCGCCGTGAGGGTTCAAAAGCTAAAGTTTAGCAATTCAGGGTCCAAATTTTCGGATCTCGAGTTTGATGTTCAAATTCTTGAATTTTGAATTTTAAGTGTCAATATGTGTCTACATTGCGAGGAACAAAGCAACCTCCGGTTCTTTATATCGTCACGCTTCGCTAGCCAGGACGGAGCAAATTACACTCCAAAAAGGAACTTTACTACCCAAACCTCTATTTTTCTACACGAAACCCATGGCCATTATCTTTCCGTCTTTTTTCAAAACTAAGAAATAGAGCAGATTCTCCTGTTCCAGGGTTTTCGCGAAAGAGTAGGCTGTTTTTTTAGGCTTTATGTTTTGTGTCTCTTCGGAAAGTTGGCAATGGTAGTTTTCAAAATCCGGTGCCAATGTAAGCAATGTGATCTCATCAAAGTTAGTTGGATGAGCAAGCCGAATCTCCGCACCGAAGAGTTCCTTATTCAGAATGGCCGTTCCCATCAGGTTCGGGATTGCACCGAAAACAAATTGTTGTAATAGGACTTCCGCTCCGGCAACGCCTAAGCCTACCGGTATTTTGCGACTTCCCCTAGCAGAATGCTTATCCAAATTCTTGATGCGCGTCATCACCTGTGCAAATTTTTGATACATGTAGCGATCGCCGCATTCACTTAGGTATTGGTGCAGCGCCACGCGGATCATTTTTCCACTTTTGGAGCAATGGCCAAACTCGCTGCTGTTCTCCCGGACTTTGGCATACTTCGGGTTATTGGCGTAGGCGTCCTTATTAAAACCGCTTTTCTTCCGAACAACGGGGATGCCGTTCAGGGTGTAAAACACGAGATTGTCTATACTTCCGCGAATCTCGATCATGCTTTTATAAGTGGCCATATATTTGAAAAGGGTAGGGTAGGCAAATATAAGGATTTTTGGTTATAGTATAGTTTAAGTATAATTATAGTATAGCTATAATATTTTTTTATATAAATTTGTGAAAATATTCAGCCGATAAAAACCTTAAATCCTATGAAGACTTCTCGCATTTTATATCTGAGTATCATCCCAATTTTTGCGGTGTCTTGCCACACGGCAAAACCCGTCGCTGTGAAACGCACAGTTCCCACGAAATCAGTATCCAAAGCGCCCGATCTCCGTACTTTGGAATCGAGCTTTTCAGGACGAGTTCCTAAAGTCAATGATGAAATTTTGAAAGATGCCGAAAAATATCTGGGCGCACCTTATAAATATGGTGGCATAACTTCCTCCGGGTTCGATTGTTCCGGGTTTACCTGCAAAGTTTTTGCGGAAAAGGAACTGAAACTGCCACGCCGCTCCACGGATCAGGCGGCTACGGGCAAACAAATCGATATCCGAGATGTGATGCCCGGCGACCTTGTATTTTTTGCTACGGGCGGTGGCAGCAAGGTTTCGCATGTAGGTATCGTGCATGATATCGGGGAAGATGGCGAGGTGAAATTCATCCATGCATCTACATCCAGAGGGGTGATCATCTCTTCGCTGAATGAGGCGTACTGGAACAAGGCATTCCTACATGCACAAAGAGTTTTCTAAAAATATCTCGTTCAGATTTCACAGATTGAGATTACAAAATCGCAAGGTTAGAGAAATTTTTTTCATTAAATCATTTAATCAATTATTAGAGGTTGTCCCCCTTTGGGGGTGAGGGGGATTGCGCCCCGGCCTGAACGGAGCTCGTTTTGTGAGAAGGAACGACGAACAAAACAGCGGGAGTGGAGGACGGAAAAGGCGCCCAAATAATCAATAGAAACAAACTTCTTTTTCGTAAATTCGCGCCATGAATTCTCTCATCGATAAATATAACATCCCCGGACCGCGCTACACTTCTTACCCTACCGTGCCGTACTGGGACGAGGCGGGTTTCACCACGGAAGCCTGGAAAAATAGCGTCATAAAATCTTATCAGGAAAGCAATGAGGCGGAGGGGATCTCGCTCTACATACATCTGCCATTTTGCGAGGCTCTTTGTACTTTTTGCGCCTGCCACAAGCGAATTACAAAGCAACATTCGGTGGAATCGCCCTATCTGGAAGCAGTGTTGCAAGAGTGGGATCTATACTTGAATTTGTTTGCAAGCAAACCTAAAATAAAGGAACTCCACCTCGGTGGGGGCACGCCGACTTTCTTTTCGCCAGAAAATCTGAAAACTTTGATCGAAGGGATTTTTGCTAAGGCCGATATTGCGGAACATCCCGAATTTAGTTTTGAGGGACACCCGAACAACACTTCGCGTGAACATTTGCAAACGCTGTACGACCTCGGTTTCCGTAGATGCAGCTACGGCGTGCAGGATTATGATGCGGTGGTGCAAAAGGCCATCAATAGGGTTCAGCCGTTTGAAAATGTGGAAAAAGTGACCCGCTGGGCAAGAGAAATAGGCTATGTGAGCGTTTCGCACGATCTGATTTTCGGTTTACCACACCAAACTTGGGAAAAAATGGAGCACACTATCCGCCGGACGATGGAACTGAAACCAGATCGACTGGCCTTCTATTCTTACGCGCATGTGCCGTGGATAAAAGGCGTAGGGCAAAGGGGTTTTGATGAAAATGACCTGCCAAGCGGAGAGGAGAAAAGAATACTTTATGAAAATGGGAAGAAACTTTTGCAGGATTTGGGGTACATCGAAGTTGGTATGGATCATTTTGCGCTGAAGCATGACGACCTCTACAAATCCATGATGGATGGATCTATTCACCGGAATTTCATGGGATATTCCTCCGGGAAAACGCAACTGATGGTGGGTTTGGGAATGAGTGCTATATCGGATTCTTGGTATGCCTTTGCTCAAAATGAAAAAACGGTGGAAGAATACCAAAAAAGAGTGGAATTGGGCGAAATCCCTGTGTTCCGCGGGCATATTTTGACTGAGGAAGACCTCGTGATTCGTCGCCATATCCTGAACCTGATGTGTCGCCTGGAGACTTCTTGGGATATGCAAACCGCGTTCCCGGAACTGGAAAACGCCATGGAAAAACTCCGTGAAATGGAGGCGGATGGCCTTGTGGAAATTGGCGACAATAATTTGAAAATAACCGAAAAAGGCCGTGCCTTCACCAGAAATGTGTCAATGGCTTTTGATCTAAGGATGATGCGGAAGCAACCTGAAACGAGATTGTTTTCTATGACGGTATGATATTGTTTCTAACCGAAATAAATATGAGCGTTCCTGATTTGGGACGCTTGTTGTGTTTATTTTACTTTAATAAAATAAATTCCTGATTCCGTTGTAAATCATTATATTTGCCGACTATAAAAATAATGTATTTAAGATGCAAGGAAAAGGACTAATAACAATCGTTGCCATTATCTTGGGGCTGATCTGCCTGAACGAGTTGCTGCCAACATGGTATGCGGGCAAGATTGAAAAACAGGCGACCGCAATGGCAGGCAATGATCCTGTGAAGTACCAAAAGGAAATCGACAGATTGAAAAAGGACACGCTGAACCTGGGTTTCACAAAACTATACTACGCCAAAGCGAAGGAAAAGGAAATGAAATTGGGGCTCGACCTGAAAGGGGGAATCAATGTGCTTTTGGAAATAAACCAAAGAGATTTGGTAAATGACCTTACCAATTATTCAGCAAATCCAGTGCTTATCGAGGCACTCAACCGTACTGATGCAGCTCAAAAAAGATCTACAAGACCCTATATAGATGACTTTTTTGATCTATTTGCTACGGTAAATAAAGAGAAAGGCACGAATCTAAAACTTGCCGATCCGGAAATTTTCGGAAATACCAACCTCACTGAAGTTAAGTATAACACGACCGACGAGCAAGTGAAAAGCATCATCCGTAAGAAGATGGATGCTGCTGCTGGAACGGCTTTCGAGGTAATTCGTACGCGTATCGACAAGATGGGCGTTACACAGCCGAATGTACAGCGCGTGCCGGGAACAGGTCGTATTTCTGTGGAAATGCCGGGTATCAAGGACAAAGACCGCGTCATCAAAATGCTACAAACTTCGGCGAAACTTCAGTTCTGGGAAGTGCAACAGGCCCAGGAAGTATATCCTTATATGGAATATCTTAACACCCTAATGGCTGCAAAAGCAGATTCTATGGGTGTAAATAAGAATACCAATTTGGTAAATCTGCTTCAGCTTAACACTTTGAAATCCTATGGTATTGCTAATGTTAAATTATCCGATACAGCGGCTGTAAATAAAATTTTATCAAGCCCAATCGCTATCAAGGCAAGACCTACAAATCTGAAGTACAGTCAGTTTATGTGGGCTTACAAACCAGAATCCGGCGATGAAAATAATTTGGTTTTATACGCCATCCGCGGAAACATCAACCAGAAAGCACCGGTGGATGGTGCGGTAGAAACGGCACGGATCAACTATGACGAACTCGGGAGAGTAGTGGTAGATATGCAAATGGATTCCCAAGGATCAAAGGAATGGAAAACCATGACCGAGAAAAATGTGGGAAAACCAGTTGCCATTACCCTCGATAACCGCGTTTATACTGCACCAAATGTGGTAAATACCATCCCGAATGGTCGTACGCAAATTTCCGGAAACTTCACCGCAGAAGAAGCAAAAGACCTTACCGATGTCCTCAGCGCAGGAAAATTGCCGGCAAGTGCGAAAATCGTACAAGCCGATGTAGTAGGACCATCATTGGGGCAAGAATCCATCAACGCGGGTATGATTTCATTCGTGATTGCATTTGCGCTTATCATCGCCTATATTATTTTCTATTACGGTGGTGCTGGGGTTTTCGCGGTGATTGCGATGATTATCAACCTATTCTATATCTTCGGAATTATGGATTCTGTGGATGCCACCCTTACATTGCCTGGTATCGCAGGTATCGTGCTCTCCATGGCGATGGCAGTGGATACCAATGTCATTATTTATGAAAGAACCAAAGAAGAACTTTTCGCTGGAAAAAATATTTTGGAAGCCTATAAAGATGGTTTCAAGCACGCACTTTCGGCGATTATAGATGGCCACCTTACGACTTTGCTTACCGCGGCAGTACTTTATTTCTTCGGAACAGGTCCTATCAAAGGCTTTGCAGTAACATTGATCATCGGTATTTTGATGACATTCTTCACATCGGTATTGCTTTCCAGAGTGATGATTTTTGCAAGATTGCACAAGGGCAAAAGCCTTTCTGTATGGACGCCTATTACTAAAAATGCTTTTAGAACTGTTTGGATTGATTTCATTGGAAAAAGAAAAATTGCCTATATTTTCTCAACTATCCTTACCATCATTTCATTGGCCTCTATCTTCACTCATGGCTTCAAATACGGAATCGATTTTGAAGGTGGTAGAAACTATGTGGTTCGTTTTGAAAAACCGGTAGATGCCAACCAAGTGAAAGCGAAGGTAGCGCCACTTTTTCAAACGGCAGACGGTAAAAATAATACGGTAGATATTAAAACCTTCGGTAATGACAACCAGTTAAAAATCACTACGGATTATAAAATTGATGATGAATCCCTAAAGGCCGATCAAGAAATTGAAAACAAGCTTTTCCAAGGTTTGAGATCTTATTTGCCTGCCAATGCGAAGATCGCTAATTTCAAAGCCGGTGATAAAGCGCACTACGGCATTGTTTCTTCTGCTAAAGTAGGGCCTACCGTGGCAGATGACATCAAAAAAGGTGGTATGCTGGCGGTATTTGCAGCACTTGCGGGTATCTTCATCTATATTTTGTTTAGGTTTAATAAATGGCAGTTCTCACTAGGTGCCGTGGTGGCACTGGCGCATGATGCAATTATCATTTTGGGAGCATACTCTTTGTTCTATAATGTGATGCCTTTCAATATGGAAATCAACCAGGATTTCATCGCCGCCATTCTTACGGTGTTGGGTTATTCCATTAATGATACCGTGATTGTATTCGATAGGATTCGGGAATACCTTCGCGAGAAGAAATCCATCACACTTGCCGGATTGTTTGATGATTCTATTTCCAGTACACTTGGCCGTACTTTCAACACTTCTTTCACCACTGTTTTGGTAATTCTTGCCATATTCATTTTCGGTGGAGAAAATTTGAGAGGCTTTATGTTCGCCTTGCTTTTGGGTATTTTGTTTGGTACATATTCTTCTATATTCATCGCTTCGGCGATCGCCTACGACCTTTTGAAGGGCAAAGGCAAAGAAGAGGAAGTGCATGGCAAAACGACTTCTGCAAAAGTAGTTGCGAAAAAATAGTATTTCAAAATTTTAAGTTAAATTAGAAACCGGGGATTAATTCTCGGTTTTTTGTTTGTTAAAAGGCATGGTTTTCAACAAAAAAGGTTTATCAATTCTCAATAAAAGTTTATATTTGTAGTTATGGATTACAAAAAGCTGATCATTCGTGGCATTTCATATAGCCAAACGCAGTCCGGCGCCTATGCGCTTTTGCTGGAAGATGAGGAATCTAATATAAAATTGCCCGTAGTTATCGGGAATTTCGAGGCCCAATCTATATCTTTGGGTCTAGAGAAGGACATCCACCCGCCGCGGCCACTCACCCATGATTTATTTACAAAATTTGTGACCTCTACCAATTACACTTTGGAATCCGTTATTATTTATCAAATATTAGACGGCGTATTTTTCTCCAATATCAATTTTAAAAATAAGGAAACGGAGGAGGAACTTATCCTAGACGCCCGCACCTCCGATGCCGTGGCGATGGCGGTTCGTTTTGATGCGCCTATTTTCACTACCAAACAAGTGCTTAGCGAAGCCGGAATTCTTTTGGAACTGGACGTCCAGCCCGCCTATCAAGATGCCGAGCCGGAATCGGAAGCCGAAACTGATAGTCTTTCGCACCTTTCCATAGCAGAGTTGAATGCCCTTTTGGAAAATGCCGTTCGCGATGAAGATTTTGATGCCGCACTGGAAATTCAGGAGGAGATGAAAAAAAGAAACAAAAAAATCGAATAATTTATTTTAAAATTCCGGATTATGAACCTGAAACTACGCCTTACCATCCTCAGTTTCCTACAATTTTTCGTTTGGGGAGCGTGGCTCATCACTATTGGTGTGTATTGGTTTGGTACCAAGCAGTGGGGTGGTGCCGAATTTGGCACGGTGTTTTCCACCTTGGGAATTGCGTCCATCATCATGCCCCCCATTACCGGAATTATCGCGGACCGCTGGTTAAATGCTGAGAAACTCTACGGAATTTTGCATATTCTGTACGGCATTACACTTTTCGCTTTGGCAAAAGTGGACGATCCACAGACCTTTTTTTCGGTCATGCTCGTCGCAATGCTTTTCTATATGCCCACCATTTCTCTATCAAATTCCATAGCCTATTATATTTTAAAAAATAACAATTATGATGTGGTTAAAGAATTTCCGCCGATTCGCGTTTGGGGTACGCTGGGATTTATCGCTGCCATGTGGATTACCAATCTAAGCGGAAATAAGGCCACGGAAGTTCAGTTTTACATCGGAGGAGTCGTGGCGGTCGTATTGGGGATTTATGCATTTACATTACCGAAATGCCCACCACAGAACAACATTCCAGCAGACGCATCACTCACGGAAAAACTTGGACTTAATGCTTTTTCCTTGTTTAAAAACTACAAAATGGCGCTGTTCTTCTTGTTTTCAATGCTACTTGGAGCAGCACTACAACTTACGAATATGTACGGTGATACATTTCTTTCGGACTTTGCAAAAGTCGACCTATATAAAGACAGCTTTGTGGTGAAATATTCGACCATCATCATGTCTATTTCACAATTTTCGGAAACGGCTTTCATACTGGCGATTCCCTTCTTCCTAAAGAGGTTTGGTATAAAAAAGGTTATGCTCATCTCTATGGTAGCGTGGGTGCTTCGTTTTGCATTTTTCGCTTACGGCACGCCGGATGGCTATGGTTTGATTTTAATTATGCTTTCCTGCATCGTTTACGGGATGGCGTTTGATTTTTTCAATATTTCCGGCTCCCTCTTTGTAGAGAGTAACACGGATTATAAAATCCGTTCATCTGCACAAGGTTTGTTTATGATGATGACCAATGGGTTCGGTGCCATGGCAGGAAGTTTGGGAAGCGGATGGTTGATTGCCCAATACTTCACCCTTGGAAATGGCGACAAGATGTGGCACGAAATATGGCTGTCGTTTGCTGGTTATGCCTTAGTTGTTGCCATACTTTTCGCAGTGATGTTCCACCACAAGCATAACCCCGAAGAATTGGGCGACATAAAACATTAATTCTATAATAAAATGCGCTTTTCCAGAGTGCATTTTATTTCGTATTTTGGCTACATTAAAATTCAATTTAAAATGAAAGAAGTATTCATAGTTTCCGCCGCAAGAACCGCGATGGGAAGTTTCATGGGAAGTCTGTCCACTGTTCCTGCTACTAAATTGGGAGCAACTGTCATCAAAGCGGCGCTCGATAAAATCAACCTAGATCCTAAAGCTGTAGAAGAAGTGTATATGGGCAATGTATTGCAGGCAGGCGAAGGCCAAGCACCGGCAAGACAAGCCGCTTTGGGCGCAGGATTATCCAACGAAACACCCGCTACCACGATAAACAAAGTTTGCGCAAGCGGCATGAAAGCCGTGATGATGGCTGCACAATCTATAAAAGCTGGCGACCGAGATGTGATCGTAGCCGGCGGAATGGAAAATATGAGCAGCGTGCCGCATTATTTTGCGGCGAGAAATTCTGTGAAACTGGGCGACGCCAAAATGCAAGACGGTCTAATTTTAGACGGACTTACGGATGTTTACAATAAAGTACATATGGGCGTTTGCGCGGAAAAGTGTGCGGCCGAATATGGTTTTAGCAGGGAGGAGCAGGATGCTTTTGCTAAACAGTCTTATGAAAGATCGGCAAAGGCTTGGAAGGAGGGTAAGTTTAAAGATGAAATCGTGCCGGTAGAAATTCCGCAAAGAAAAGGCGAGCCAATTGTTTTCGCTGAAGATGAGGAATATAAAAATGTTAACTTCGAAAAAATGGCAACTTTGCCTACGGTTTTCCAAAAAGATAACGGAACGGTAACCGCAGCGAATGCTTCTACCTTGAACGATGGTGCATCTGCATTGGTACTCATGTCTAAAGAAAAAATGGAAGAACTGGGCTTAAAGCCTTTGGCAAAAATAGTTTCCTATGCCGATGCCGCACACGAACCAGAATGGTTCACCACGGCGCCATCTAAAGCACTACCAATCGCATTGAAAAAAGCAGGATTAGAAGTTTCTGAAATTGATTTTTTTGAATTTAACGAAGCATTTTCGGTAGTGGGTTTGGTCAATAATAAAATTCTTGGATTAGATCCTGCAAAGGTAAATGTAAACGGCGGTGCGGTTTCATTGGGACACCCACTGGGAAGTTCTGGGTCCAGAATCATCGTGACCCTGATCAACATTTTGAAACAAAACGACGGCAAATATGGTGCGGCAGCCATCTGCAACGGCGGCGGCGGCGCAAGCGCCATCGTGATTGAGAATGTTATATAGTTTTAAACTGTAATGTTTAGGGTTTTGAGCTCAATGTATAAACTATCTTGAATATCTTAGCATTTTGAACCCTATTTTTAAACTCAAAACCTTGAACTAAAAAACCATTAAGAAAGATTAATGCGATTATGTGTAATCTTCTTAATGGTTTTTCTATTTTTGTTAATTAAATATAAAATTCAATGCAATGCCAGACCAAAACATACAACCTATAAAGATCATTAAAAACAACCCAAAAATCACGAAGGCGTGGGCTTTCTATGACTGGGCGAACTCGGTGTATTCCCTCGTGATTACTTCTACTATTTTTCCGATTTACTACACTATTCTCACCACGAAATACAATAAAAAAGTTTTTGTAGATGCGGCAGGAGAGTACCAAGAAGTACCTGTGCGGAACATGGTGAAATTTTTAGGAGAAACCTACGAGCCGGATGCCGTGCTGAGCTTTTCTTATGCGATTTCCTTCTTTTTGGTTGTGATATCTTCGCCGTTTTTGTCATCATTAGCGGATACCATTGGCAACAAGAAATCATTTCTTCAGTTTTTCTGCTACCTTGGCGCAACATCTTGTATGGGATTGGCATTTTTCACCGGCATGCATAACTTTTACCTCGGTTTGGCATTTAGCATCACTGCGAGTGTCGGTTTTTGGGGGAGTTTGGTGTTCTACAACTCGTTCCTGCCAGATATTGCCACGCCAGATAAGCAGGATGCACTTTCCGCAAGGGGCTATATTTATGGCTATGTGGGCTCCGTGGTGCTGCTGATTATCTGCCTGTTCCTGATTCAAGGTATTTCTACCGACCCGAAACAACAAAATATATTGATCCGTATAAGTTTCCTACTCACCGGTGCATGGTGGTTCGGATTTTCGCAATATACATTTCGCTATTTGCCGCAGTTCGGCGATGTGAATGGCAATTTGCCTAAGGATTTGGTGTTGCTAAACCATAAAAATATCTTCAAATCACATGAGAAAAATGGTGGATTGATGGAGGTTATCAAGGATAATATTTCTTTTTACTTGGATGTTGCCAAAGAGAGTTTCCGCGAATTGCAGAAGGTGGGACACAAACTTTTTGCCGACCGCGATTTGAAGTTTTTCCTTTCAAGCTTTTTCTTTTACAGCGTAGGGATGCAAACGATTTTCCTCATGGCTTCGCCGTTTGCAAGCACCATGATTTTCCCGAAACAAGCCGATAAATATAAACTGATTATCACCATTTTGGTCATACAAATTATTGCGATTTTGGGAGCATTCTTATTCTCGAAACTTTCCAAAAGGTTTGGTAATAAAAATGTGATTACCGTGGGCATTATTTTATGGATTGTCTGCTGTCTTTCCGCCTATACGATGGACGCCAATAACCCACATATTGAGATGCAGTTCTACGGTTTGGCGGCGCTGATAGGTTTGGTAATGGGCGGTTTACAATCTATGTCCAGATCCACCTACTCCAAACTTTTACCTGAAGATTCCACAGAAAACACCACTTATTTCAGTTTTTATGATGTGTTGGAAAAACTCGCCATCATTTCCGGATTGTTGATTTTCAGCGTCGTAATTCAGCAATTAGGGAATATGCAATATGCTTTTATGGCGATGGCGGCTTTCTTTGTAGTAGGAGGGCTTTTAATTCGATTTTTATACACAAAAGCGAAATGATTTTTGAAAATTAATAATATAACGGTATTACTTTTGCTAATACCCGAAAGGTTTAAGATCAAATAACAATTCTATCCAGAATAAATCCGTAAATTTGCAGAAGCGAAAATTATAATTATGGCAAACCCTTTATTCCATGCTAAAATCCTTCTCTTCGGGGAGTATGGCATTATCGAAGATTCTCAGGGACTTACCTTGCCATATAGTTTTTACAAAGGTACCCTGAAATTTTCGGACTTGTCTTCGGATTTTGAACAAAAATCCAACCTTTCTTTAAAAAGATACAGCGATTATCTTTCTTCTTTGGAACTTCCGGAAAATTTTAAACTAGATGTTGATGATTTTAAAACCGATATTTCAAATGGACTGTTTTTCGATTCCAATATTCCGCAAGGCTATGGCGTAGGGAGTTCCGGCGCATTGGTGGCGGCGGTTTTCGAACGCTATTCTTTGGTTAAAAGAAATCCTGATACCATTACAAAAGACGAATTGAAGGACTTAAAAAAGGTATTCGGTAAATTAGAAAGTTATTTCCACGGGACAAGTTCTGGCATCGATCCGCTGATTTGCTACATGAACCTCCCGATATTGATTGAAAACCGTGAAAATGTGGACAAAGTATCCATCCCGAATGGTGAGTGGGGCAAAGGTGCCATTTTCCTCATCGATTCCGGAACTGTAGGAGAAACAGGTCCAATGGTACAAATTTTCTTCGAGAAAATGAAGACCGAAGGGTTCCGAAAAACTTTGAAAGAAGAATTTATCCGCTACAATAATGCGTGCATCGATACTTTTCTGCGTAAGGACATCAACCCGTTTTTCCGTAACTTGAAAAAATTATCCGTATGGGCTTACGAGCATTTCCGCCCGATGATTCCAGAAAGTTTATACCAGGTTTGGAAAAAAGGAATCGATACCAATGCCTACTACCTGAAACTTTGCGGTAGCGGCGGCGGCGGTTATATTTTGGGCTTTACCAAGGACTATGCACGCGCAGAAAGAATGCTGCAAGGCTTCAACAAAGAAGTCATCTACAGATTTTAGGTTTTGAAAGTAAAGCCTATATTCCCTATCCCAAAAGGCTTTACCACAAGATGAAACAGCAAAATCCCATATTCTACCGCGCCACACAATTTCTGAGTTTATTGCTTGGTGCGCGTATTTTTTTGCTTGTATTTTTCACTTTTACACTGTATGTTTCTACTTTTTTTCTGTTCAGTCGAGAGGAAAGTCTTCACCAGTTTGTATTCGACTACAAAGTGCATGGGATCATCCTTTGCTCGGTGCTCAGCATTGCGGCAGGTGGCATCATCAATCATTTTTATGACCGGGAAAAAGACCGAATCCAAAAGCCGTTTCGTACCCGTTTGCAAAGTTTTTTAAAATTAAAATATTTCCTCTATTGCTATCTTGCACTCAATACTTTTTCTTTAGGCATCGCCTACTTCCTTTCGCCAAGGATTTTTATTTTCTTTTTGGTTTACCAGTTTTTAATTTGGTTTTATAGCCATAAGATCAGCAGAGTGGCGGTACTAAATAACCTAACTTATGTAACGCTTTCCCTTTACCCTTTCTTCGGGATGTTGGTGTATTATCAGCACTTTTCGTGGCGTCTATTTTTCATGGCATCGTTTTTATTTTTTGTTTTGCTCAGTATTGATTTGATTAAAGATTTACTCACGGTAAGACCTGATAAGATATTTAATTACAATACCATACCCATCTTTTTCGGATTTAAAACTTCAATAATTATCATCCTTGTTTTACTTACTCTTGGTAGTTTCTCGGCTGGGTTGGTCATCACCCAAAGTAGCCATTTCGGGGTGCTCTCCTGGTATTATGCTTTATCGACTTTGCTGATGATTTTGGCCATGTATCCGCTTATTTTTTTTAAGTTAAAAAATATGGTCGTGCTGATGAACTTCCTTAAGACTTGGATTTTCGTAGGCGTCATTTTTATGCTAATGAACGGCATCCTTTCCAGATTTTAAAAAAATAATCCGTTAATTTTGCAGTCATGAAAAGCAAAAAAAATGCGGCGATAGGGTTCATCTTTATCACGCTGCTGATTGATATTACGGGTTGGGGCATCATCATCCCGGTAGTTCCAAAACTCATCCGCGAACTCACGAATGCCGATATTTCAGAGGCCTCCAAATATGGCGGCTGGTTGAGCACCGTGTATGCCACCATGCAGTTTGTATTCGCATCGGTGTTAGGAGGTCTTAGCGATAAATACGGTCGGCGGCCAGTTATTTTATTTGCCTTATTGGGATTCTCTGCCAACTTTTTCCTGCAAGCCATGGCGCCCACCATATTCTGGCTATTTGTGGGTCGTATCCTTTCGGGGATTACGGGTGCCAGCATTACCACTGCAAGTGCCTATATCGCAGACATTTCTACAGACGAAGACCGTGCGAAGAATTTCGGGATGATAGGCGCAGCCTTTGGCTTAGGCTTTATCATCGGGCCTGTGCTGGGTGGGATTTTGGGAAGTTTTGGCGCGCGAGTACCTTTCTATGCTGCAGCGATTCTTTGTTTAGTCAATTTCCTATACGGTTATTTCGTGCTACCGGAAAGTTTGGAAAAGAGCGAGCGCCGAGCTTTCAACTGGCGCAGAGCGAATCCCGTGGGATCTTTGCTTCAACTAAGAAAATACCCGCAAATTCTAGGGTTGGTATTTTCCCTCATCTTGGTGTATATCGCCAGCCATGCCGTACAAACGAACTGGACCTACTTCACTATCTATAAATTCAACTGGAGCGAAAAAGTGGTGGGCATCTCTCTGGGTGTTTCCGGCTTTATGGCGGCGCTGGTGCAGGGCGTGCTTCTGCGGAGAATACTGCCCAGAATTGGAAGCGAAAAAAGCATCTACTACGGCCTGGCATTATACGCACTGGGGATGTTGCTGTTTGCTTTTGCCTCAGAAAGTTGGATGATGTTTGCCTTCCTCATCCCGTATGGATTAGGCGGGATCGCGGGGCCAGCATTGCAATCCGTGATCTCGGCAGATGTTCCGAAAAACGCGCAGGGCGAATTACAGGGCGCGCTGGCGAGTTTGGTGAGCCTTACCTCCATAATTGGGCCGCCGTTGATGACCAATGTATTCTTCTATTTCACGCATAACGAGGCGCCTGTAAAATTTGCGGGTGCACCGTTTTTCCTTGGATTTATGCTGATGACCATCAGTTCCGTGGTGGCATACCATGCTCTCAAAAAGAATTGAGCGGGAAAATATCTATCACTTTATTAGTTTTTTTTCCGAAGAACTCTTTACTTTGTAGGTGCTTTCAGCATGACAAATAGAGGGTAAGTGCCGTCGTGATAATGTAACTTTTCCCAGACTAGAAAATCGTTAGTTTTTGAGAGAGTTACAAATCTTAAAACAGAAATAACGGAAATCTCATTTGGTTCAACTATAAAGATAAGCAAAACGGATAGAGGGATTCTGGAAGCTAATACTTTATGGAATAACTCTGTATTAAGTGGCTACTTAAAAACAAATTTGGAATCTAAGGATCTACAAAATGCCGTACATTTTTTCACTAAATATTTGGGGGATATTATAGTTCCAAATACCGACTTAATGGGGTTCACCAATAACCTGTTAAAGAATAATTCCTTTTTAAAACCCAGTATCATTGAATTGCTTCAGAAAGCTGATTTCAAAATTTCTGATGTGAGCATAGAAAATGTAAAAATACCAGTTACAGAAGAATTGCGTTCATTGGTTCCCAATAAATTTAAAGAGATTTTTGAAGAAAATGTTGTCCGGGGGGCCAACGAAATTGAAGCACTACAATTGATGTTCAAGCATACGGTTGAAGGACATACCTACAATTTACCTTTTGATATGGAATCAGAAGGAACCAAGAGATATTATGAATTCAGTGGAATTTTATCGAGTCTCATTCATTCTCCAGCAGGATTAATGATCGATGAAATAGAATCCTCCCTGCATCCGGACTTACTAAAGCATATATACAATAGGCTTAAATCAAATTTAGCCACCGCTATTAAAAATGCTGAAAAAATAGGAGAATTTAATAAAGAGAATGAAGAAATGAGCGTTGCTGAAATGTATAAACTTTTTCACTTTTTAAATATCGAACTTTAAAGTAAAAAAAGCCAAAAATTTATCACGGATTATAATGACGGCTGAAATGAATGGTGGCAATTACAAAATCGTTTCATTTGATTAGTTGAAGCTTTTAAAAGCTTTTGCCATCAATTCCTGTTCGCCTCTTGAAATACCTATTTCTGTGGCGACATTTCTCCAGTTTTTTACGGAACCAAAAACTTCATCAATGATTTGATTCATATCTGTAATATTTAATCTGAAGTATTCTCCAACGCTTTTGGCTAATTCCATATCCAAATCATTTTCAACATCATTGATATTGAGGGACAAGCCATTTTTATCGATAGAGGGGTTAAGGTCGTAAGCCGGGGACAATATCCAGCCGTTTTCAGTTAAGATAAATCCGTGGTTTCTCAAATGGTCGTCCGTATTGGAAATGGCAATATTAAAGACAATTCTTTTCCAGAGTAATCTGAGGTTGTTGTCTACATCGGAGCCATGGTTCATGAGAAACTCTGCAATATCAAGATAACTGGCCGTATTTTCTTTCAATTTTTCTCCACTATTTCCTGTCATCGTCATTGCAGAAGAAAAGTGGATCCTTTGCTTTCCTTTTCTGTCAAATCTTTTGGTGAAAAAAGTATGATGTTGGTGGTTTATTTTCTCTATTTTACTTTCAGACATCTCAATACCGCAATTCATGGCCAAACGATAAGCCAAAAATTCCCAAGCACCTTTGTTGATGGTGTCGTTTTTTGAAGGGAATTTTGCAATCCAAAGTTCGTTCTTTTCATCCAAAATATTAGCCTTTGGTCTTGCACCGCCGAGGGAAGAACCCGGAGCAATGACAATCTCCAGCCATTGTTTAATGTGTTTTTCGTCTTCGTTTTCCAGTTGAGATACGGCATGCTGCAATTCTCTAACAGATGTCCAGGGCGGAGTTGGATAATCTTGATTATTATCCAAAAAGTCTCCATTTAAATCAGTTTTAAAACGAAGACCTCCAATTCTGGTTTCATCATAAACACCTAATAGATAATCAATATCGTATAAAATTTTAGGAGTTTCATTGAGTTCTTTAGCAATTTGTATTGCTCTCCGTTTCATCAAAGTTTTGCCCCAGGTATCCGGCATACTGTCTAAAAAAACACCAAAATTTTCTTTTCCATTAGGAAACTGTTTCCCTGAAAATAACTGAATATCCGGATCTAATAGGAATTTATAAGGAGATGATAACCATTGTTTATCATACCCGAAACTAAAGGATTTTCTCCCTTTTGCAAACTGTGCTGTAAGGACTCCAATAAGCGTAGGTTCTTTAATACCCATCCAATCGGCAAATACGAAAATATCTGTTTTTATTGATGCTGCCATTCTTTGTGATTATAAAAGTTCTAAATCCTGTAATCTTCGTCCGAGTTCATCATCTGATGCCAATTTCAGAAAATCATCCTGCAATCCTAATACTCTTAACACATTGAAATATGCCCCCATAGAAACCTTTGCATCTCCCTTTTCAATAAGGTAAAGTGTTGACCTGGAAATTCCGGCCCGCTCGGCGACTTGTATCGTTGAAAGATTTCTCCTTTTCCGGGCAAGTTTAAAATTCTCACCCATCTGCTGTAAGGTGGATTCATATTTGGGCAGTATAATTTGTTTCTTGACTTTCATTTGTCTTATATTATACACAAAATTACTAAAAATGTTTATAATAACAATCAAAATTTTTTTGGTAAGGATTTTAAATTATACTGTATTTAAAAAACTCCTTTATTGCAATTCATTTTAAATTTAGAAATTAGAAATATAGAAAACTTAGATATTAAAGGATGTAGCGCTAACTTTTTTGGGTTTTGGGAATTTCATTGGAGATGGAGGATAGGTGATTTTTTGATTTTATTAAATTAAATTTTAAACTCCCTGTAAACTTCTAAAAAATATTGAAATTTTGTCGGTGAAAAAATGGTTTTAATGTTTTCATTTTGTAATTTTGTAGCCTATGGAATTGAGTATTGGTGAAATGCTGATGATCGCACTGGTGTTCGTCGTTTTGTTCGGACCCGATAAATTGCCGCAAATCGCGCGCGACCTGGGACAAGGTGTGCGGAAAATGCGCGGCGCAGTAGAGGACATTAAAACTGAAATCCTGAAAGAGACCGATAACCCGGTGTCTGAAATAAAACGCGAAATAGAAAAGGTGAAAGAGGCGGCGAAAGATTTCAACCCCGTACACGACATCCAGAAAGACATCCTCACGGATCCTGCGGAAAACCCTGTGATTAACCCATTGGAAGATGATACATATACCGGACCCGTGAGCCGCAACAGACCATGAACGAAATCATAAAAGAGGACAGGGAGGCATTCCTATATCTGAATAACTTGGGCAGCAAACCGTTTGATGCGTTTTGGCTACTCCTCTCGGAAACCTGGGTTTGGGTTCCGCTCTATATAATTTTTCTTTATTTGCTTTACAAAAATTTTGGCTGGAAGAAAGTGGCTTTCATTATGATTTTCATCGTGCTGGGCGTCACGGTTTCGGATCAGTTGGCGGGGATTTTCAAGCACGGCATCATGCGGCTTCGCCCTTGTAATGATCCAGCACTTGCAAGACTAATGCGCCATGTAAAGGACGGCGGGACGTACGGATTCTATTCCAGTCATGCCTCGAACACTTTTTTCTTTGCCAGTTTTATGACCTTCATGCTGGGCAGTCGTTACCGTTTGCTTCCCGTTTTGGTTTTTTTCTGGGCGGCGATGGTGTCTTACAGCCGCATATATCTCGGCGTACACTTCCCGATGGATATTGCGATGGGCGCGGCAGTAGGATTTTTGCTGGGCGGCTTGTTTTCTACTTTAGCAAAAAAAGCAACGGCAAAAGTTAAAGGTTAATTATTTATGGTGGATTGTAAATATTAAACTATTATTACTAATCATTATGATACGGTTTTCCCTGGAGGATTTGATCGGCGCGGTAGAGTTGTTCCACTACGAAAAGTCGGATCATTTGGTGGGTAAAAGTCATTTTTGAAAGTGAGATTTTTTCATTTGCTCTATGGTCAATTTCATCCGAAAAACCATAAGCGCCGCCTACCAATAGTGCGATTTTCTTCACAGAACTGTTCATCCAGGTTTCCATTTTGCCCGCAAATTCCCGGCTGGTATATTGCTTCCCTTTTTCATCGAGTAATACTACGATGTCGGTGTTTTCAAAATGATTTTGAAAGGCTTTTGCTTCCTCTTTTTTCAAAAGTTCGGGGGTGAGACTTCGCGCATTTTTCACATCTGGGATTTCGATGATTTCAAAATTCCAGTGCTTGGGCAGTCGCTGCGTGTAATAGGCAATGAAGTTGCGCATCTCACGATCGTCGGTTTTACCAATACATACCAAATTAACTCGCATTTCCTTATATTTGTGGCTGCAAATATAGCTGAATGCCGCTGAAAACCCCAAAGATACTTATAAAAGCTCGCACTTTGCTGGACGGAATCCACATCCCGATTCTGGGAATTTCTTTGTGGAAACTTTTCGACATCTACGCCACGGGCATTTCTCAAAACAAAATTGGGCGCCAGGCGGCCAGCATCTCTTGGAGTTTTTTCCTGAGTTTGTTTCCGTTTTTGCTGTTCTTGTTGTCGCTTTTGCCTTTTTTGCCACACTACGACAAACTTCAGTTTTATATTTTTGAAATCCTTATGCGGAATGTTTTCCCATCGCACATGCAGCAGGAAGTCACAGGGTATATCCAGAAATTCATCATCCCGAATATGAGAAGCATCAGCAATTGGACTATCTTCCTGGCATTGTTTTTTGCGACCAATGGCGCGCACTCGCTCATTAATGGCTTTAATGAAAACACTGGATTGCGGCGCGGCGCGGTGAAGGAGTACATCGTGGCACTGTTCATCACAATTGCGTTCATTGCGCTCATTATCCTATCGCTTTTCGGGGTTTATTATAGCGAGGTGGTTTTGAAACTCTTCACGCCTGCCTACAATATTTCTTGGTTCGTAGATAATATGTCGAAAATCATCGGGTTCATCTCGTTCCCGTTATTTTATTTTATCTTGTTGAGCCTTTTCTACTGGGTAGGCTGCCTGAAAATAACAAGTTGGCGACAAGCCTTGCCGGGTGCGATTTTTACCTCGGTTTTGTTCGTAGTACTTACTTATTTTTTCGCCATTTATGTAAAGGATTTCGCGAATCAGAATGTCTTGTACGGTTCCATCGGATCCATTTTGTTGTTAATGATTTGGATAAATGTGAATATTATACTGATTCTTTTGGGTAATCAGCTGAATCTCGCGATCAAAAAAATACGGATTGAAAAACTCATCGCTGAGGAAATGATAGTGGCAGATTTGGAGGTTTAGCCTTACTCTTCACCGCGAATCTCAGATGGCTTCAATCTTCTTTTTTTAGCCTGAATTTTCAACAGGGAATAGCCTATGAATCCAGATAGGGCAGAGGCAACAAGAATCGCAAACTTTGCATCTTCCTGAATTTCATGATGACCCTTGAAGGAAAGCAACGCAATGAAAATAGACATCGTGAAGCCGATTCCTGCCAGAAATCCGGCTCCCACAATGTGCATCCAAGTGCTGCGGTACGGCAAAGAACTGATTTTAAACTGAATAGAAAGCCAAGAAAACAGACTGATTCCCAATACTTTACCCAAACCTAATCCTACAATAATCCCCAATCCGAAATTAGTAAAAAGTGCATCTACCATACCGCTCTGCATAGTGATATTGGTATTGGTAAAGGCGAAAATAGGCATGATGATGAAACTCACAGGAAAATGCAATTTCTCCTCGAGTTTTTCCAATGGAGAAATTTCTACATCAGAAACATTTGTAGGAATGGTAAAGGCCAGCAGCACGCCGGCAATGGTCGCGTGAATCCCGGAATGGTGCATGCAGTACCATAAAACAACGCCGGGTAAAAGATAGAAAATATGCTTTGTAACCTTAAAATAATTGAGGACGATTAGAAATAACAAGATTGCCCCTGAAATGCCTAAATACAGCCACTCAATTTTTTCGGTGTAGAAAATCGCAATGACTATAATGGCGCCCAAGTCATCCACAATCGCCAGTGCCGCCAAAAATATTTTTACGGAGGACGGTACCCTTTTACCCAGCATGGAAACGATGGCCAAAGAAAACGCAATATCCGTAGCCATTGGGATTCCCCAGCCGTTTTGGTACGGCGTCCCTTTATTGAACAACAAGAAAATAAGCGCTGGAAACACCATGCCGCCCACAGCTGCCATAATAGGCAAGGACGCACTTTTGAAGCTGGAAAGTTCGCCTTCCACTATTTCCCGCTTGATTTCTAATCCTACAAGTAGGAAGAAAATCGCCATCAAACCATCATTGATCCAAATACTTATAGGATATTTTAAATGGAATAAATCTGTTCCTGTTTCTTTGTCCAAAAAACCTTGCAAGGTGGTCGCCAACGAGGAATTCGCTACCAATAAAGATAGTACCACGCACACGATCAGAATAATCCCTGAGGATTGTGAACTATTGAAGAATTTTCTAAAATATTTTGATATAGCCATTTTTTCTTTTTAAAATTAAAACTTACTACTCTACAACCTCCTGACTTTCGCAACACCGTCGATAGCTTTAATTTGTTTTTGGGTTTCTTCTAACTGACTTTTATTTTTTACCTCCAAAGTGATGGTCCCGGTGAAAATACCGTCATTAGATTCGATGGAAAGTCCTTTCATATCGATATTCAAATCATTACTGATAACTCTGGAGATATCATTAATCATTCCCACACGATCCAGTCCTTCAATTTCAATTTTAATGCGGTTTTTGAAGCTTTCTGCATTCACCCATTTGGCAGACAGCACCCGGTAATCGTACTGCGCACGCAGATTGATGGCGTTCGGGCAGGCATCATTATGTACCTTAATCCCATCCGAAATCGTGAGGAAGCCGAAAATTTTATCGCCAGGAATTACGGTGCAGCATTTGGCATAGGAATAATTGAGTTTTTCCTCGGCTTTCCCGAAGACAATCATATCCAAGTTTTTGTCGGTGGTTTCTTTCACCACCTCGTTTTTAGATGAAGATTTGCGGAAACGCGACAGGAAGTTTTGGAATACGCTTTTACTTTCGGAGTAGCGTTTCAAATCTCCGGTGTCGAGTTGTCCACTTTGGAATGCCAAGAAAACCTCCTGTGAGGTCTTCATTCCAAAAAACTTTTGCATATTGTTGATTTCCTCATCGTTATAGTTGAGTTTTACATGGCGTACTTTTCTTTGTAGTATTTCCTTGCCTTCCTCAACTAAATGGCTTTTTTCGGAATTTAAGAAATGTTTTATTTTCGATCTAGCCTTGGAGGTAACCACGAAATCCAACCAATCGGCCTTTGGTTTTTGGTTTTGAGAGGAAAGAATATCAATCTGGTCACCATTCTGCAAAACATAAGAAAGAGGTACCAGTTTGCCATTTACCTTAGCACCTAAACAGTTCATTCCCAGACCGGTATGCACAGAAAATGCAAAGTCCAATGCTGTAGAGCCTATCGGAAGGCTTTTGGTATCGCCTTTTGGAGTAAAAACGAAAACTTCTTTGGAGTAGAGGTTGAGTTTTATATTATCCAACAGTTCCGAGGTGGTCAAAGAATTCTGATTTTCAAGCACATCACGAATTTCCGTTACCCATTGTTCAAAATTTTTGTCGTCGGAATTTTGATCGAAACCTTCCTTGTATTTGTAATGTGCTGCCACTCCTTTTTCAGCGATGTCATCCATCCGTTCGGAACGGATTTGTACTTCGATCCATTTTTTATCCGGACCCAATACCGTGAGGTGAAGACTCTCATAACCCGTAGATCTCGGCTGCGTAATCCAGTCGCGCATGCGCAAAGGATTGCTATGGTAGAGGTCGGTCACGACGGAATAAATCTTCCAGGCAATAAATTTTTCATTTTTTTGATCCGATTTGTAAATGATTCGGATTGCATAATTATCATACACCTCCTCGAAAGTCACACCTTGTTTCAAAATCTTCCGGTAAATGGAAGAAATTGCTTTTGCGCGGCCTTTTATGGTGAATTCCAGACCTTCTTCTTTCAGTTGTTCAGAGACTTCTTTTTTAAATTCCTCTACATACTTTTCGCGGTGTTCTTTGGCGAGTTCCAATTTTGAGACGATTTCAGTATAAACCTCTGGATTGTTGTATTTTAGAGATAAATCTTCAAGTTCAGATTTAATATTATAAAGGCCAAGGCGGTGGGCGAGTGGCGCATAGATATAGGCTGTTTCGGAGGCTATTTTTTTCTGTTTATCGGGTGCCATGCTCTCCAGCGTACGCATATTGTGGAGGCGGTCGGCAATTTTAATTAGAATCACCCGGAAATCCTCAGAAAGCGTCATCAGAAGTTTGCGGTAATTTTCGGATTGTATTGAGATATTCTGGTGGTTCATCACCGAAATCTTAGTTAGTCCTTTTACAATATTCGCAATTTTTTCACCGAAAAGCTTTTTTAGATCCTCATAAGTGTAATCGGAATCCTCAATCACATCGTGCAAAAGGGCGCAGGCTATAGAGGTAGCACCCAGTCCGATTTCCTTGGCTACGATTTTTGCTACGGCGATAGGGTGGTATATGTAGGGCTCGCCGGTCTTGCGGCGCTGGTCTTTGTGGGCATCCAAAGCGATATCAAACGCCTTGCGTATGAGTTTGTTCTGTTCTTCATCCAGAGTGCGATAGGTATTCGTAATCAAGTCTTTATACCTTGCAGAAATTTCTTTTTTTTCCTGTTCTATATCGTATGCCATTGCTCCATCATTATTTACACGAATATAGGGATTAATAACCGAATTTACAACATCGTTTAGAGTGGAATGCTTTTATTTACTTTAATTAAAATCAAATTGAGCCGAAATTTATGTGTCTTATTTGATGCTTTAAATCCAACAATATTGCTATTTCTTCTGTCTAAAAATGCCTATTTTTGTAAACATTTGATTTTCGCTAAAGTTTTAGCAAAAAAAAATTTGAATTAATGAAATCTGAAAAAGAATATATAGAAGTTTACGGTGCACGTGAGCATAACCTGAAAAATATAGATGTGAAAATCCCCCGAGATGAACTTGTGGTCATTACAGGTGTATCGGGAAGTGGGAAATCATCTTTGGCTTTCGATACCATTTTCGCAGAAGGGCAGCGCCGCTACATTGAAACGTTTTCTGCCTATGCACGCCAGTTTCTAGGTGGTATGGAGCGCCCAGATGTGGATAAAATCGATGGTCTTTCGCCAGTTATCGCAATAGAACAAAAAACCACGAACAAAAACCCGCGTTCTACCGTGGGAACCGTTACGGAACTGTATGATTTTCTGCGACTTCTGTACGCACGAGTGTCCGACGCCTACTCGCAAACCACCGGAAAAAAATTGGTGAGCTATACTGAAGATCAGATTCTGGATACGATAAAAGAAAATTACCAAGGAGAAAAAATAATGCTGATGGCACCCGTGGTTCGCTCCCGGAAAGGGCATTACCACGAGCTCTTTATCCAATTGGCAAAAAAAGGTTACGGACAGGCACGCGTGGACGGGGAACTCATCGACATTGAAGCCGATTTAAAACTGGACAGATACAAAACTCACGACATAGATGTGGTGATAGACCGCTGGATCATCGGAGAAAGTGCCACGGAAATGCGTATGGAAAAATCCCTGCGTACTGCTCTGGACATGGGCGATGGGCTGATGGGAATCCAAAAACTGGGCGATAACGAGATTGAATATTTCTCTAAAAACCTGATGGATGCGGAGACCGGACATTCCATGGCGATGCCGGAGCCAAACACTTTTTCCTTCAATTCCCCGAAAGGCAGTTGCCCGAATTGTAAAGGTCTTGGAACCATCAAAAAAGTAAATACCGATCATTTCGTTGATAACCCAAAACTGTCTATCAGTCAGGGCGGTATGTTACCTCTGGAAGATATTAAATCCAACAAATGGATTCTAGGGCAAATTAAAAATATACTCGAAATTTTTGGTCAAGATTTAAGCACACCTATTAAAGATATTTCTGATGAAGCGCTGGATTATATCTACAACGGATACCACAAAGAAGTTGCTAAAACCCTAGAACATGCCGGAATTACCAAGAAAATTAAAGTCAATTTCAATGGACTGATTTCTGTGATTAATGAATTGATTGAAGATAAAGACAGTTATGAAGCCGTGCTGTTGGAGCGCCATTTCACTACGGAAGAAACCTGTCCAGAGTGCAGAGGAACGCGCCTCCAAGCCTCAAGTCTTTCCTTTAAAATAGATGGAAAAAATATTGCGGAAGTAAATGCGATGAGTCTGATTGATCTAAAAGATTGGCTGAAACAGGTGCGTCCGAAATTTTCCAAGAAAAACACCGTAATCGCTAATGAGATTTTAAAAGAAATAGAAACACGACTGCAATTTTTGCTGGATGTAGGATTAGATTACCTCAGTCTCAGCCGCAGTTCGCGCTCACTCTCGGGTGGCGAATCGCAGCGTATTCGTTTGGCAACGCAGATTGGCTCCCAACTTGTGAATGTCCTTTATATACTAGATGAACCAAGCATCGGCCTGCACCAAAGAGATAATGAAAGGCTCATCAAATCTCTAAAACACTTGCGCGATATAGGCAATTCTGTAATTGTGGTAGAGCACGATAAAGAGATGATTATGGAAGCAGATGAAGTCCTGGACATCGGACCGAAGGCCGGAAAATTCGGTGGGGAAGTGCTTTGGCAGGGCAAGCCGAGAGATTTGCTAAAGGCAGACACCATCACCGCGGATTATATTTCGGGTAAAAGGAAAATCGAAATCCCAAAAGAACGCCGGAAAGGGAACGGCAAAACCATTGTCCTAAAAGGTGCGACGGGCAATAACCTGAAAAATGTAAACCTGGAAATCCCTTTGGGCTGTCTGGTGGTGGTTACCGGGATTTCTGGCAGTGGAAAATCATCGCTTATCAACGGAACACTTTACCCAATTTTAAATCACCACTTCTACCGCGCCGTGCAAGAGCCTTTGCCTTACAAAAAAATTGAAGGCTTGGATAATATTGATAAAATTGTAGATGTGGACCAAACGCCGATTGGGCGCACACCACGATCCAATCCTGCGACCTACACAGGGATGTTTACCGATATCCGTAATCTTTTTGCGGAACTTCCGGAGTCCAAAATTCGTGGTTATAAACCAGGGAGATTTTCTTTTAATGTAAAAGGCGGCCGCTGTGAAACCTGCCAGGGTGGGGGACTGAAGGTAATTGAGATGAATTTCTTACCGGATGTGTATGTACACTGCGAAACCTGCAACGGCAAACGCTTCAACCGCGAGACACTGGAAGTGCGCTACAAAGGCAAATCTATTTCCGATGTTTTGGATATGACGATAGATGAGGCGGTAGATTTTTTCCAGCCAATTCCTAGAATTTACGCCAGGGTCAAGACTTTGCAGGATGTTGGACTTGGCTATATCACCATGGGACAGCAGAGCACCACGCTCTCCGGTGGCGAGGCGCAGCGCATAAAGCTCGCAACAGAACTTGCCAAACGACAAACCGGAAACACGCTCTATATCTTGGATGAGCCTACTACAGGGCTTCATTTCGAGGATGTAAAAATTTTGATGGATGCCATCACGAAGCTGGTGGAACTTGGGAACTCCTTCATTATCATTGAACATAATATGGATGTCATAAAACTAGCGGACCATATTATAGATGTGGGTCCGGAAGGCGGAAAACACGGTGGCGAAATCGTGGCGAAAGGTACACCGGAGGAAATCATTAAATCGAAAAAATCCATAACTGGTAAGTTTTTGAAGAAGGAAATGTAATTGATATTCTTCTTAAAGTATATTTTTTAGAAATACTTCGTCGATTTTAACTAAAGAAATAACAACTAAAAGCATCCTTAATTTATATTTCGGATGCTTTTTGCTTATATAATTAAAGATTACTTAATTTTATTTAATTCGTTACTCATTGTATATCAATGCATTATATTTAAATAAATTTTAATGTTAATTATATATTAACTTAATATTAATTTAATGTAAATATTTGCATACTTTTGTAAAAGTTATATGAACGAAATGTTAACCATTTAAAATCTTTTACAAATGAAAAATGTCATTAATAAAAAAAATGCAGTTAAAATCACAGGCTTTTTCGCCTTTATGTTTTTAATGCTAAACAGCGGACAAATGAACGCTCAGAAAATTTTCGCAGGACAAATCGAAGAGGTAAAGGTGTACAAAACCTTGACGAACAAAATCCTTGAGAAAAAAATAATGGAAATGCTGGACCTCAGTAATACCGATTTGGAAGAAGGAAAAACCTACCAAAGCGATGTGAGATTCACTGTGACGGGCGAAGGAAAAGTTTCCCGAGTAAGTGCCCAAGGCGAAAACCGCACCATGAACAAGGCGCTGGAAGCGGTGGTAAGCGGACTTGATTTAAGTAAATATCCCCAAGTGACGGCAGATAGCTATGTACTACCGGTAACTGTGGATGTGGAATAATTTTTCACAAAAAATAATGGAAAAGCCTGACCAATGTGTTGGGCTTTTTTGTTAATTTGTAAACCGTAAAAAACTGAAAATGCCAGAAGAAAACCAAAAATGTCCGAAATTTTTTGATTTGTCACCACTTCAGCGTACGCTGACTGGCCTACTGGCGGCAGCTGCAGCGTTTTTTATCGCATGGCAATCTCATGCCGGAATCTTACTGGGCGGCGTTTTAGCATGGATTGCCTTTTCCGCTGTATTCCTGTTTTTCAGTTGGGGAATTATACTTTACCGCGGCGTGGAGGAGATTGAAAAAAAGGCACACGATGACGATGGAGGCGTGGTTTTCGTGTTTGTTTTCATCATATTGTCGTCTATTGCGAGCATGATTGCGGTGCTTTTGCTTTCCACATCGAAGGATAAGGAGATTCAGCAGCATGTACTGTACCTGCCGGCTACGGTGGCTGCGATGATTTTTTCTTGGTTTATGATTCACTCGCAATATATTTTCCATTATGCCCACGAATATTACGATGATGACAAAGATTCGGATAATGATAATCACGGTCTGGATTTCCCAGAGGATGACAAGCCCAACTATCTGGATTTTGCCTATTTTTCATTCTGCATGGGTTGTACATTTCAGGTTTCGGATGTGGATGTGATTAACAAAATCATGCGAAAAATCACCATGGTACACGGCCTGCTGGCTTTTTTCATCAATACATTTGTCGTTGCGCTTACCATTAATTTGGTGGCAGGAATGAGCAAATAATTTTAAATTTTAATTAAAAAAAATGAACTACGAAATACGCGAAATGCAGCCTACAGATGGCGCCGCCGTTTTGGAAATCTTCCGCCAAGGAATCGAGAGCGGAAACGCTACCTTCGATGTGGATGTGCCTACTTGGGAAGCCTGGGACATCAATCATATAAATATATGCAGATTTGTCCTCGTAAATGAAAGCGAAGAAGTAGTGGGGTGGTGCGCGCTGAAACCCATCAGCAATCGCCAGTGCTTCAGTGGCGTAGCGGAGGCAAGTATTTATTTGGATTACCGCTACCAAGGCAGGGGTTTGGGCAGTATGCTTTTGCAAAAACTAATTCTGGATTCCGAAGAACATGGGTTTTGGATGTTGCAAAGCGGAATTTTTCCCGAAAATATTTCATCCATAAAAATGCATGAAAAATTAGGCTTCCGAATCGTAGGAACCCGCGAAAAAATCGCGCAAATGTTCGGCACTTGGCGGGATATAATTCTAATGGAAAGACGAAGCAGGGTAGTGGCTCAGCCAAATATTTAACATCAAAATAATCGATAATATCAAAATTAAAATTATGTTAATGTCTAAATTCAATGTCTATAATAGGCGGAATTAATAAACAAAAAAGGCGGAAATAATTTTTCCACCCTTATTATATTATTAAATTTACAATAATTATGAAAAAGCATTCATACCCGTGATATCCATTCCGGTAATAAGAAGGTGAATGTCGTGCGTACCCTCATAAGTGATAACGGATTCCAGGTTGGCGGCGTGGCGCATCATCGGGAATTCGCCCATAATCCCCATTCCTCCGAGAATTTGTCGGGATTCTCTTGCAATATCAATAGCCATTTTCACATTATTTCTCTTTGCCATAGAAATTTGTGCAGGTGTGGCAGTATGGTTGTTTTTCATATTCCCCAGTTGAATGCAAAGTAACTGAGCCTTAGTAATTTCCGTTAAAAATTCTGCCAATTTTTTTTGTTGAAGTTGGAATCCACCAATTGGTTTTCCGAATTGTTTTCTTTCCTTACTGTACTGTACCGCCGTGCAATAGCAGTCGATAGCAGCACCGATAACGCCCCAAGAAATCCCATATCTCGCTGAATTTAAGCAAGAAAGAGGCCCGCGCAAACCAGTAACTCCCGGTAATAAGTTTTCTTTTGGCACTTTCACATTACTAAAAACCAATTCGCCGGTACGCGATGCACGCAGCGACCATTTGTTGTGCGTTTCCGGAGTTGTGAAGCCTTCCATACCGCGTTCTACGATAAGTCCCTGAACTTTGCCCTCAGAATTTTTTGCCCAAACAACGGCAATGTCGCAAACAGGCGCGTTCGTTATCCACATTTTGGCGCCATTCAAAAGGTAATGGTCGCCCTCATCGGAAAAATGAGTTTCCATAGCTCCCGGATCCGAACCGTGGTTAGGCTCCGTCAGGCCGAAAGATCCAATAAATTCTCCGGCTGCCAACTTTGGCAAATATTTCTTTTTCTGTTCTTCGGAACCAAATTCATTGATGGGGAACATCACCAACGAACTTTGTACGGACGCCGCAGAACGCACCGCAGAATCTCCGCGTTCCAATTCCTGCATGATAAGGCCGTAGGAAATCTGGTCCAAACCAGCGCCGCCATATTCCTCAGGAATATATGGCCCCAGCGCACCGATGGCACCAAGTTCCTTCATCAAGTTGGGTAAATCTTTGTGATGCTGAGCTGC
This sequence comes from Chryseobacterium sp., assembly GCA_018260475.1. GTDB lineage: Bacteria > Bacteroidota > Bacteroidia > Flavobacteriales > Weeksellaceae > JAGLBA01. The sequence continues at coordinate 61,446 of JAGLBA010000002.1, forward strand.
ATCATCTATTACTGGCATTACATAAGATTCCACCCAATCGCGTACGGACTGGCGGATAAGTTTTTGTTCCTCGGTAAGGAGACTGTCCATCATATAATAATCTGGGATAGACTGAAGCGGATAATACGACATTGCTTAATTTTTTTCTAAATTAAACAATTTACAACGATTTAGAAAGTAAATTTTTAATATTTACAAATGTTTTACTAAAATGCAAAAACGCCTATAATTTATATTATGTTAAATTGGTTATATCAAGCACCGCCTATAAATGCCTCTGATATTATTATTTCTTTCTTTTGGCGATACTCTTCGCTTTTGCCTGCGCACGGTTGCCCGGCTTGGTTTTTGGCGGATTCCTTTTAGTAGGCCCACCAAGATTTATTTTCTTGTTCTTATCTTTTTTATCGTGAAATGCGCCGCCGCCCGGTTCGATTTTTACGGTATTGGCGTTTTTCATTTTCACTTCGTCTTTCTCAGAGGCGATCTTTACAGGATTGATTTTTACACCGTCCGGAAATTTAGTTAGGATAATTTCTTTGTCCATAAGCACCTCAATATCCAAAAGTTGCGCTTCCTCTTTTTTGGTAACGAATACAACGGCTTTACCATCTTTATCGGCACGGCCGGTACGCCCGATTCTGTGAATGTATTGCTCTGGAACTTCCGGGACTTCAAAATTAATGACATGCGTAATATCCGAAATATCCAGGCCGCGCGCCATTACATCCGTAGTGATAATGCCTCGGAGTTCCTCGTTCTCGAAGTTTTTCATAGCACGAAGACGGTAATTTTGGGATTTATTTGAGTGAATTACATCAAATTCACCCGGGAAAAGTTCATCTATTTTGGTGAATAGATAATCCGCATGCTTTTTATTATTACAGAAAATCAATACTTTGGAAAAATCTTCTGATGATTTTAACAAATATTCAAGGAGATTAATCTTTGTGTTAAAATTTTCAACTTTAAAGGCCGTTTGCTGAATTTTTTCTAATGGTGTTCCGGATTTTGCCAATGAAATTTCGATTGGTCCGGAAAAATATTGATCTAACATCTCATCCACAGCCTCCGTCATAGTTGCTGAAAATAAGATGTTCTGTCGTTTTTCCCGCATCATTTCAAAAATATGCGTGAGCTGCGGGCGGAAACCCAGATTTAGCATTTCATCAAATTCATCGATGATTAATTTCTGAACTTCTTTCAAAGAAATCGCATTATCAATCGCTAAATCCATCACTCGGCCGGGCGTTCCCACGAGAATATCGCAACCATTATTAAACAATAATTTTTGCGTATTGATATTCTTGCCACCATATATTCCGATCACTCTTGCGGTAAGATTTTGGGTTAAATTTTCCAAAATTCCGGTAACCTGTACCACCAATTCCCTAGTAGGCACGAGAATCAGCACGGTTGGATTGCCACTTTTGTTATATTTCCAAGTCTTGAGCATCGGCAGCAGATAAGCCAGCGTTTTCCCGGTTCCGGTTTGTGCAATCCCCATCACATCTCGGCCCGAAAGAATCGGCCCTATGCTCTTTTCCTGAATCGGCGTGGGTTCAAAATGGTTCATATCCGCGAGGACATCCAGCACTTTTATTGGAAGATCGAAATCGGCAAAGGTAGTTTTCATCGGAACGGTAATTTTGTATAAACTGTTTCAGCCGGCAAAGATAAGCATTTGAAAATTACCATATAAGATGCATTTCGCAGGCATGATTTGAACTCTATTTCAAAGATAGAAAAATAAAAGGCGTGGCAAATATGGATACAGAAGGCTACGATGTCGCAGGGATGAACAATGCCGGTGTAAAATTTTACAAAAAAATCTTTGAACCGATGTAAAAGTATGGCAGTACATCTCCCCGGTTAACTAGATTTCAAAAGGTAAAAACATATCCTGAATTCCTCGTGGTGACCCGCGGCGAGACCTACCGTAAAGAAATGTCGCAAAAATTTGCTGAAAATTTACGAGCCGCAATTACCAATGCGGAAGTTTTCGATGCTGACCCATACTCTCACTTTGAGGTAAATAATAATTGGCAATCACAAATACCGCATTATCACGCTAAAACTGACAAAAATTTTGCAAAAACAGTTTTCAAAACCTTAAAATAAATAATCCTTCACAGGGCTTGTCGCAATTTCCATCTGGTTTACCCAATGGAGAAAATGCTCCAATTTGTCTTCCAATTTTATTCCCGTATTGTACTTTCGGTAGAATGGTATCTTCAGATTTTTTTTGTTAAAATCCGTGAACTGTCGCGTGTCCAGACTCATCATCACATATTCATTATTGTTCAGGGATTCGCGCATCATATTTTTAAAGAGAGGTAGCGGTACCATTTGGAAAACAGTCCCGTTGTAAGTCAGCCTGCTGTATGGCGAAAGGCTTTCGGGCAAGATTGTCATGCCCTGCTCTTCGCGGCTACCCTGCGGCAGAATTTTTTTCTTAAATGAAAATACGGAAAAATCTTCCTCGGTTTCCGACAAATACACAAACCCCAATTCTCGAAGTGCTGCGATAGGGAGCAATCCTTCCTGCTGACGAATGCCTTTGATGGATTTATTTATATACCCTTCCACCAAAATCTTGGCTTTCTTGAGGTCAAAAATTTTCTTGCTGTCATTATAAAGAGCCACCTCGCTTCCACCGTCGAATATCTCCATAATGGTTTCCCGAAGCCCTTCAACACTCGAATAATGCATAAAAAATGTTGCTGAAACTTCATTTCGTTTCAGAATGTTCAAGATTCTGTGGGTATTATTGGCAGTGATATTCAGTAATTGGCTATCCGGCAAAGCGCTTCCGCCATTTACCTCCGGAGTGTTGGCTAAAACATTGAAGGAAAGTAAAATCATTAGGCTTTCCCCAGTTTGTTTTTCAGGTTTTTCAGCATATCCTTGGTCATTTCCGAAATGCCAAAATCATAGGAAAGTCCCCAGTCTTTTTTCGCAACGGAATCATCGATTGAAGATGGCCAAGAATCGGCGATCGCCTGACGGAAATCTGGCTGATAATCAATTTCAAAATCCGGCATTTCCTTTTTAATTTCATTGGCTAATTGTTTTGGCGTGAAAGACATACCGCCAAGGTTATAAGATGAATGCACCGATAGGGATTCTTTTGGCGCATTCATCAGTTGAAGCGTCGCATTGATGGCGTCATCCATATAAAGCATCGGCATGGCGGTATCTTCCGAGATGAAACTCGTGTACCTACCCTGCTCGATCGCTTCATAGAAAATTTCTACGGCATAATCAGTTGTTCCACCACCGGCCGGCGTTTTCCAGGAAATAAGCCCAGGATAGCGGATGCTGCGGACATCCACATCAAATTTATCGTGATAATATTCGCACCATTTTTCGCCCGCTAATTTGGAAATTCCGTACACCGTAGTTGGGTTAAGGACAACATCCTGTGCCACATCGTTTTTAGAAATTCCTTTACCAAAAACAGCGATAGAACTTGGCCAAAATATTTTGCTGATGATACCCTCCTTGGCCATCTCGCAGAAATTCAAAAGTGGTTCCACATTTAGTCGCCATGCAAAAAGTGGCTGTTTTTCGGAAGTTCCGGAAAGCAAGGAAGCTAAATGATAAACCGTGGTAATCTCGTAATCCTTAATTACTTGGCGAACTAATTGGGTATTTGTGACATCCATTCTTTCATAAAAGCCGGCGGAAGACAGGTTTTTATCCCAGCGATCCAGACCTGAAGCTACCACATTTTCTGCACCGTGGATAGCCACAAGGCGGTTCGTGAGTTCGGTACCAATCTGCCCAAGAGCACCTGTAATAAGTATTTTTTCGGTGGAATATTTCATAATTAAATTTTACGTCACAAAAATATGAAAAATAAAAAAGATGCAGCCGAAACTGCATCTATAATTAAAAAATAACTTGATTATTTTAAAACGATATATTCGCTCTTACAAAAAGGAATCTTCCGTTCATCCCGAATTGGGAAATATTTCTTGAATATACGAATTGGTTTTGGTTGGAGAGATCCACCGTGCTCGTTCCGGTATAAACCAAGCCGCCATTTGTATCCAAAGATGGTGTTTTTACTGTAGTTGGAAGCAAGTTTTTGTCCGGGTATACATCCAAAAGGTTGTTACTGCCTACTGTAAGTTTAAACATATCATTGAATTTATAACTTACCGAAAGATCCGTCACCACTTTTCCGCCCCAAACCGGATGTTCTATTTGTACGGCTTGCCCGTTAACAATTGCGCCTTCTATCCGCCCATCGCCGTTAAAATCCATAGTGTTAGGGTCGGTTACTTCCCCGAAATACACATTTCTAAGAAGTAAACTGAATTTATTAATGTCGATAGAATTATTCAGGGAAGCCTTAAATCTTGGTACGGCTTCTTCCAAATAAATTCTGCTCATCTCGGAATAATAGCGGTTGATTTGCCCGGCATTTATTAAGAGTGGAGACCCGTGGATATCGTCCTGCTTTGTCGTTTTGGAAGAAGTAACGGCCAAGTCATTTCTCATTGAAAATCCGGTACCAACTTTAAAATTATGAGTAACCACCGCCTCGATACCCTTTGTCTTTGTGTTGATAGCGTTAGCAAAAAAAGTTGCAGCATTTGCACCAGCCGAATCGAAAGCATTTTGAAGCGACTTCAGCGGTGTGCCGTCGGCATAAGTACCACTTGGACGGTTAAACTGGTCAGTTAAAACTACACGATCTTTAATATCAATCATATAGCCATCCAAAGTAAGCGATAGGTTTGCAGATGGAATTTTTGTTGTAAAACCAGCAGAAAAACTTTTGGATTCTTCCTGTTTAAGTTGCGGAATACCTAATATTTTTGCAGGCACTGAATCATTGGAAAAGGTTCCTACTTCGTATGGTACACCACCAACAAACTGTGTTGCGGTAGAATTAAAAAACATCTGCTGCAAAGATGGTGCGCGGAAACCAGTAGCATGCGCTCCACGGAAGTTGATATTATCGGTAATCTTATACCTGGTCGCAATTTTATAATTAAATGTAGAACCAAAATCAGAATAGTTTTCATAGCGTACGGCAGCACTTACAAGCCATTTATCCGTCACATCTAATTCGGTATCCACATACCCAGCAAAGGAATGGCGACCTTTATTCAAAGCATTTTCCGGACGAAAACCAGGGAATACCTGTGACCCGCCCGGTCTTGCTGCACCAAAGAAATCTGTTGGTTTTAGGTTAGGTGGTGTGCTGAGGCCAACTAAGGAACCATTGATGTCATAATTTGCCCAAGAAGGCTCCTCGCCGGGTGTAATTTTGAATTTTTCAAACCTTGCTTCAGCACCAAATGCGATGTTAAAACCTTGCAACCAGTTGACTTTTGTATCAAAATCAGCATTGATGGTGTTTTGAGTAAAGCCAAGCGCTCCGGCGTCAAATTCTGTTTTGCTCGGGTAGCGCATAGAAGCATTAGCAGTATTTTTAATGGTGTAATCGAAGGTATTTCTACCAAAAGTATTACTAATATCATAGTTGAGAGCCTCTCCTATTTTACCTTTTACACCACCAGTAAAGGACATATCTATCACAGCAGAAGCAATTTGTGGAAGAAAGCCGTTAGGATAGATTGAAGTAGGAGTTCTGTTTTGAAATGGTCTCCTGTAAAAACCAGCCGCATTTCCGTCTCGGTAAGAATATCCACCGAAGGCATAACCGCGCATTTTGTCCGTCAGTTGAAATTCTGAATTCACATAAAGTTGTCCGCTTTTTAATTTAGACTGCCCCACCCTCATATTAAAATCGTCACGCGTAAGGCCGCGGTATGCGAGTTCTTTGTCAGAAATATCTGCTTTTAATAAAGGTTGTAACGCCGCAATTGTCGTAGCCCCTTGAATCTGCGCCTGCAGCGTAGGATCCAGATAACCCACTTCCCCAGCATACTGGTGGATGTAGTTGATGATTTGCGCACTGTTTGGCGTGGTGTTAATGTTATCAAACATCGAAGAAAGGTTCACACCATGATTGGCTGCACGCGCCTCGATGGCATTGTATACATTATAGATCTGTCCGGTTGCAGAGTTGGCACGGCTGGTTTCACCCCGATTTATAAAACTTCCGGTAAAGTTGATAAAGCCGTTGCTTCCTATTTTGCTCCCGTAGTTCAAATCTAACTGGTATTTTTCGCCATCCCAACCGCCGTGGTGGTCGTTGCTACCTTTGGAATTATTTCCTCCCGCTGTGATTGCCGCTGTAAATTGGTTAGTGCTTTTTTTCATCACCACATTGATCACACCTGCGATGGCATCGGATCCGTATTGCGCTGCGGCACCATCACGCAGAACCTCCAGCCTTTCAATTGCAAAAGCAGGAATCGCATTTAGGTCAGTACCTACGGAGCCACGGCCTGGCGAACCGTTGATGTTTACCAAAGAAGAAGTGTGTCGCCTTTTACCGTTCAACAAAACCAAAACTTGATCTGGTCCTAAACCACGAAGTTGCGCCGGGTCTATATGATCGGTTCCATCGGCTACTGTTGTGGAATTAGAGGTAAAGGAAGGCGCAGCATAATTCAGAATCTGCGTGAGATCCGTTTGCGGACTCAGTGCGGCTTGAGAACCGATGTTGATAACATCCACGGGAACAGGCGTATCCGTCGCCATCCTTGCCTTGTTACGAGACCCTACCGTTACTGTGACTTCGTCGATTGTCTTACTGCGCACCGAGTCATTTTTAACTTGTGCATGCAAACCTTCCGCTGCAAAGAACAAAACGCCGAGAGCTACAATTCTTTGATAATTCTTATTCATAAAAACTTTTTTTTATTAAACAAATATATTGATTTTTATTTAAATTACAATAGTTTGTATAAAATATTAAAAATTAGTTAGAATTTTATCTAAAATTAGTATTCTTAGTAATTAAATAAGTAAATTTTAAGATATTAAACATAATTTGTATATTTTGCTATGACAAAAATCATTTAAGTGATGGTTTAGATTAAATAGCGATGAATAATTTCCACAAAAATATTGGGATTAAAGATATGATGCGGCAAATAATTCCGTATTTTTGGTTAAAATATATATTCAATGAAAAAACTCGTTTTTATAATCGGTCTCTCCTCTGCATTTTTAAATGCACAATACACCGAAATCAATACCATAAAAGAAATTCGTACCACGGGCAAAGGCTTGGTCGTTTCCGCACATCCGCTGGCGAGTGAGGCCGGCGCAAAAGTGATGAAAATGGGCGGTAATGCCTACGATGCAGCCATCGCTACCCAATATGCATTGGCAGTCGTCTATCCACAAGCCGGGAACATCGGCGGTGGCGGCTTTTTGGTTGGGGTAAAAAACAACGGTGAAAGATTCACCATTGATTTTCGCGAAACGGCACCGGCAAAGGCATCACGAGATATGTACCTCGATAAAAACGGAAAAGCTAATACCGACCTTTCCCAAAACGGACACCTTGCCGTAGGAATTCCTGGATCCGTGGCAGGATTTTTTGCTACTGCAAAACACGCCAAACTTCATATGTCGCAACTGATTCAGCCAGCGATAGAGTTGGCAGAAAAAGGGTTTGCCATTACGGAGAAAGAAGCAAATCTGCTCAATTCCCAGATGAAATATTTCGATGAGCACAACAAATCCAAAACTGTTTTCCAAAAATCTACTCCGTGGAAACAGGGCGATATTTTGGTGCAAAAAGAATTGGCAGAAACTTTAAAATTAATCCAAAAAAACGGTGCTAAAGGCTTTTATGAAGGCAAAACTGCCGAACTTATCGCCGCAGAAATGAAGCGCGGAAACGGCATCATCACTCTAAACGACCTTAAAAATTATAAAGTTGCGGAACGAAAACCGATCGCTTTCGATTATAAAGGCCACGAAATCATCACCATGCCCTTACCATCCAGCGGCGGGATCCTACTCTCGCAAATGCTGAAAATGAGCGGCTACGAGAACATCGAAAAGTACCAACAAAACTCTCCCGAAGCCGTACAAATCATGGTAGAAGCCGAGCGCCGTGCCTTTGCCGACCGTGCAGAATACATGGGTGACCCCGGGTTCATTACTGATAAAACCGACTATCTCGTTTCCGAAGCTTATCTGAAAAGCCGCTGGAAATCTTACAGCAAAAATTTCGCTACGAAGAGTAGCGATGTAGGAAAAATCATAGCCCAGCCAAAGGAATCCACCGAAACTACCCATATCTCCATCATCGACAAAGACGGAAATGCCGCCGCCATCACAACCACACTGAACGGCCTCTACGGCAGCAAAGTCGTGGTAACCGGAGCAGGATTTTTACTAAACAACGAGATGGATGATTTCTCCGTAAAACCTGGCGTCCCGAATATGTTCGGAGCCGTGGGTGGCGAGGCCAACGCCATTCAGCCGGGGAAAAGGATGCTATCCTCCATGACGCCGACCATCGTGATGAAAAATAACAAACCGTATATGGTAGTCGGCACGCCGGGCGGCACCACGATCCCTACCTCGGTTTACCAGTCTATCGTAAATGTTGTAGATTTCAAACTAAGCCCGAATGCTGCCGTGAATGCCCCAAAATTCCACCACCAATGGCTGCCGGAAATCGTTTCTTTTGAGAAAAACTTCCCGAAATACACCATTACCGATTTGGAAAAAAAAGGTTATAAAATCGAAATGTGGGCGCAAATCGGCCGTACGGAAATGATTCTCTTGGATGAAAACGGAAACGCCACCGCTGTAGCAGACGGCCGAGGAGACGATTCCGTAGCAGCCGAGTGATTTGCTTATTGGTTTTTAGTTGTTGGTTTTTAATTAAATGATAATTTGTGATGTGTAACCTGAATCAATTATCATTATTCCAACAACGAAAGACCATCAACTAAATACTTATAACCATCTGGGCGTGCCCCTCCGGGTCGGGCTGTTCAGGGCTCCGCTGCGCTCCGGTGCTTTGCACTGCTCCCTTTCGGTCGCACCCTTACCATCCCTCACGCGGCGTGCGGTAATGTGTCATTAAAAGATAATTGTACATTTGGTTTTAATAAAAACCGCAGGATAAGAGCAAGCCGCTCGCTCTACTGGGGAATGTGATTAAAAATTTTAGACCAAATGACTAAGTATTTAGTTGTTCCTGGAGTACTGTCTTATTATTGTGAAAACATGGTGCAATTGTTATAAAAAATCCCATTGGCTCAATATTTGTCAAGATAATTCCGTCTAAAACACAACAAAAATGAAATTCAACACAATCATCGTAGCGGCGGCCGGAGTAGCTGCTATAGGCGGTACAGCACATTCTTGCACCACTTTGGCGACATCTACTATTGGTATTGCCATCATCAAACGAGTTCTTCTTGGGGGCATCAAGAACGGACTTGCAATTTTTAAAAATAAAGATTCTTTCCTAAGTAACTACCTTATCGAACAGGCGATGCCTTCTGAATTGAAAAGCATCAACAATACTTTGATGAAAATCGCACCGGGATTGGTAGCCAAGGAAAAGGAGTACATCGCCCAAGCTGCAGCCTATACCGTGAACATTTCTGAGCCCATTCTTATAAATGCCGTGAACAATTTGAATTCCAATGATGTACAGCGCATCATGCAAGGTCCGAGTGGAACAGCAACACAAGTTTTAAAGGAAAAATCTGCCACACAATTAGCCGCTGCGATTATGCCAAAAGTAGATGAAAAACTAAACGAATTTGGAATGGTAAAATCCTTAAACATGGCGCTACAAGGCAACAACATGCTGGGATCGCTTTTCGGTGGTACCAGTAAGGCTTCGTCAACTACGGGTATCAGCCAGTTGGCTTCGGAGCAATTGGTAAATGGACTTTTCTTTATTATCGAACATTACGAAAAACAAAACTCGGCGCAAATCAAAAAAGCGGCGGGACAATAAAAATAAATTTAGTAATTTTGGAATGCTCCTTTTCGGAGCTTTCTTTTTGAAAAAAACTTTAGATTATGGAAATTTTAACGAACGACGAAAATGTATCACCAGAGGAATTTTACGCCTCTTTAAAAGAAAAATTAGACGCCACGCATAACTTCCCAGAAGATTATCTCTTCAAATTCATCATTCCAAGCGATGCTGAAAAACTAACGGAAATTTACAGAGTCTTTGATGGTGTAAAATTCACACTGACCAACCGCGACAGTAAAAATGGGAATTACACTAGTGCGAACCTCAATGCTTTTATGCTGGATTCTGATCATGTGATCCGGATGTACAAAGAAGTTGCGAAAATCGAAGGCGTCATGATGCTTTGATCATTTTTAAGACTAAATTTATCCCGCGGTTTCGGCTGCGGGATTTATTTTTTAAATATGAATATATTGATTACCGGTGCCACAGGCCTCATAGGAAAATCGTTGACAAAAACGCTACGAGAAAAAGGACATACCGTAAAAACACTGACCCGAAAACTTTCTGGGCAAAAAGATCAATATCTTTGGAATATTCAGGAAAAATACATCGATGAAAAGGCTTTTGAAAATTTGGACGCCATCATTCACCTTGCAGGTGCACCGATTTCAAAAAAATGGACGGATTCCTACAAAAAAGAACTTCTAGAAAGCCGCACGAAGTCTGCAGAACTCCTGCTGCAATATTGCAAAAAATTGAATATCAATTTGAAAGCATTTATTTCCGCATCGGGAGTCAATTATTACGGCACTTTCACTTCCGATGAAATTTTAGATGAAAATTCAAGTATTATTCAAAAAGATTTTCTAGCGGAGGTTTGCGAGAAATGGGAAGCGGCAGCCGATCAGTTTGAAGAAATTGCCCATCGGGTGGTATGCCTGCGAACCGGTCTTGTTCTCGCCAAAAATGACGGCGGGCTGGCGCCGATGGTAAAAGCCGTGGACCTAAATCTGGGCTCCGCGATGGGTTCTGGTAAGCAGTGGATGAACTGGATTCATCTGGAAGACATCGTCAATATGTACCTTTTTGCGACGGAAAATCCTAATCTTCACGGGAAATTCAACGCAGTGGCAGATGAAGTTGTGACCAATGAAAGCTTTATGAAAACTATCACAAAAGTACGCGGCAAATTTTTTTTACCATTTAATGTTCCTGCCTTTATGCTGCGTGCGATGTTTGGCGAAATGAGTTCGATTATTTTGGAAGGAACCCGAGCCAGCAATGAGAAAATTAAAACGGAAGGCTTTCAATCCAAATATCCGAAACTCCAGCCGGCACTGGAATCTTTGGTTTAATTTTCAATAAAAAATTTTAAATTTTCTATTGGGCGGCCGATCATTGCCACAGGCCCTTTGATAAGCACTGGGCGCTGAATTAGAGATGGATACTCCAGCATTGCCTGCATCATTTCCTCCTCGGATAGGGATCTTTGGCCGAATTTCTCCTTGTAAAACGGATCTTCACTACGGATAAGTTCAGACGGCTGCATGTCCAGTTTGCGAAGCACGGCCTTTAGTTCGTCTTCGGATAAAGGTTCATTAATGATATCAATGATTTCGAAGGCGACATTATTTTCATCCAGATGTTCCAAAATCGCGCGTGACTTAGAACAGTTCGGGTTGTGCAAAACTTTTATCATAATCGATTTTTTTTTTAAAATAAACCATGCAATTCCGTTTCGATGCGCTCCAAAATGAGTCCAAAATCTTCCGGTCGTTCAACAAAATCTAATTCATCTACCTCGATGATTAAAAGTTTGCCCTCCTTATAACCTTTGATCCAACTTTCGTATTTTTGGTTCAGTTTAGAAAGATAATCTATGCTTATGCTCGCTTCATAATCGCGGCCACGCTTGTAGATTTTTTTAACCAAATTCGGGACATCGGATTTCAAATAAATCAATAAATCCGGGGCGGAGACAAAACTCGTCATCAGGCTGAATAGGGAAAGATAATTTTTATAATCCCTGTCAGAAAGCAATTTCATATCGTTCAGGTTTTCGGCAAAGATATAGGCATCTTCATAAATCGTACGATCCTGAATAATGTTTTTCCCGCTCTCTCGAATTTCCTTTACCTGACGAAAGCGACTTCCTAAAAAGTAAATCTGCAATGCGAAACTCCACTTCGACATATCGGCATAGAAATCTTCCAAATAGGGATTGTGGTCCACATCTTCGAACTGTGCCTGCCAGCCATAATGCTTTGCCAGCATGGTAGTGAGGGTAGTTTTTCCGGCGCCGATATTTCCTGTAACTGCAATATGCATATTTTCTGTTGTTGGTGGTTGGTGGTTGATAATAGATTTTGCAGTGTTAAATTTTAACTAAACTAGCTGCTAAAATCCAACCCTCTAATTCTAAAAAGCGAACCTTCTAATATTTAATTCTCAAAGATAAGCCTGCCTTCTTTAAGGGCAATGAAAGAAGTGGAATTTTTATCCACAAAATCAGATTTCTCTACAAAATAGATTTTTTCAAAGCTACCGCCCGAACTGTATTTATAGATTTCGGTTTTGGTGATGATGTAGAAAGTTTTATTCTCGCGGCGTAATTTCCTGCCATTGGTAATTTCTTCTTCAAAAATCTTTCGCCCGCCTAAATTCATTACCATAAAACGGTCTGATAACAACAGATAGATTTGATTTTTATAAACTTGAAAATCTCGTATCTTCTCAAAATCAAGTTCCAGCGGGAAGCTTTTTTGAACCGTTTCCGTGCGAGTGCTGTACATCATCAGCCTTTTGCCGGCGCTTTCCATAAGCCAGATTTGTTCGCTGTTTTCTGGAAATACGGAAGTGATATTCCCGAACAAGTTTCGGAAACTTATCTTACGGATTTCGTTCAGATTTCTATCAAAATAGCGAAGGTCCTGTGCATTCTGCGAGAAGAGTGAAATTTCTAGTGGATTTTGAACCGATAAAATTCGAAATGGCAGGGTAAACATTTGTTCCGCTGTCTTCATACCCAAGGAGTCGTATTTGGTTAAAGAAAAATCTTGCGCTCGGGAAATGTATACTTCACCATAATCGTCCACCGCAAAATCCTGTGCTCCAGCAATAGTAATTTGTGCAGAGAGATAGCAAAATCCTAATAATGCTGCCGACAAATAGAACCGCCGTACCATTATTTTATAGCCACTTCATAGATTTTCGTCCAGTTTTTACCGGTAATCAACATATTTTCACCCTTAAAGGCGATGCCATTCAGCACATCATCAGTTCCTTTGGTGTTGGCTTTCGCAATTTCAGAAAAATCAAATTTGCCCAATACTTCCCCATTTTTAGGATCTATTTTCAGTATAGATGCAGTTTGCCATACATTTGCATAGATGAAACCGTTGTGGTATTCCAACTCATTCAGTTGGTCGTAGGCTTGGGAATTTCCCGCGACGGAAATGTAGCGCACCATTTTAGAGGGGTTTGCGGGATCCAAGAAATAAAGATTCTTGGTGCCATCTGAAAGGATTAAATTTTTACCATCATAGGTAAGGCCCCAACCCTCCCCGATCACATTCGGGTATGGGAACTCTCCCAAGAGTTTCAAGGAGTTTTTATCATAAAAAAATCCTTTTTTGTTTTGCCAAGTCAATTGGTAAATTTTGTCGCCCACTACAGTGCTGCCTTCGGAAAACACATCTGCCGGCTGCGTGGTAGAAGCCATCGCAGTGGTAGATCCCAGCGGATATTTTATAATTTTAGATTGTCCGTTTTGCCCATCAGATTCGTAGATAGTGTTGCCTTCCAACTGGAAGCCTTGCACGAAATTGGCAGGATCATGCGGATATTCTTTTACCAACTCGTAGGTAAGGTTCTGTTCCGGTGTTTTCGCAAAAACATTGATGGTGGCATCCTGCGTAAGGGTTTCCCCGCCTTTCTTTTTGATGTTGAAAGTCACGGCGTTATCTCCAAGGGTGAAGAAGTTGGGATCTACCACCAGTTTGTCCGTGCTTTTGTCGCCAAAACTGATGGAGATACTTTCCGCATTTTCCGTCACGGAGGCCGGCAGTTTCAGCGCATCGCCGAAGTGGTAGCCCTGGCTTTCCATAGTGGTATTGTACTCACTGAGGGTGTTCAGGATTTCTTTATCCTTGTTGCAGGCGGTGAACAGCGTGAGGGCAAGGAGGCCCATCAAAATATTTTTTTTCATCAGAATCTTTGTTGTAGTTGTTTCAAATTTATAAAAAACTGTCAAGGAATTATTTTAAATAGAATACTGATTAGGATGATTTATATTAAGCCTGATCGGGAATTCTCTTTTTGTTGAAACCATCGAGTTTCTTAAATTTAAAATAAGACAAAACGGCAATTGTTAGCATAGTGCCCAAGCCGATATAAACCCACGCCGGAATCGGCACAGGATCGCCCGCTGCATAAGAGTGTAATCCGGAAAGATAATAGTTTACCCCAAAATAAGTCATCACCATGGAACAAAAAGCGAACATGGCAGCCACATGGTACGCCCAGCGGTTGCGCAGTCCCGGTACCAAGCGCATATGCAGAACGAAGGCATAAACCATAATCGAAATAAAAGCCCAAGTTTCCTTTGGGTCCCAAGACCAATAGCGCCCCCAAGATTCATTAGCCCATATCCCACCAAGGAAATTCCCAACGGTAAGCACATAAAGCCCTATGGTTAGCGACATTTCGGAAACTACTGTAAGTTCCTTTAAGGTACTTTCCTTATGTTTTTTATAAAGGTCATTGTCAGAAATGATGAAAAATGCCAGCGTAATAATGGCTATAATCATCGACAAAGCGAAGAACCCATAACTGGAAGTAATGATGGCGACATGCACTATCAGCCAGTACGATTTCAGTACCGGAACCAGCGGCGTAATCTGCGGATTTAGCGCGGAACCGCCATGCGCAAATCCCATCATTATCACGGCTACCATGAAGCCCGCCGCGGGAATCAGCGCATTGGCGATGCGGCCGTTGCTATTTCCGTCTATGGTTTTATCGGATTTGTTGTATGCGAAAAAGAACGACAAACCGGCGGTTATTCCGATCCAAGAAATAAACACAATCGCCTCATAACCGTTACTCCAAGGCGCGTGGCCGGAGATATACCAGCGCGACGCCAACCCGAAAAAGTGTAATATATAGCCCACCACGCCGATGTAAATAACGACTTTGATGATCTTATTCAGTAAACGGTTCGGCTTGAAAAGTGCGATAAATCCTAACGCCAATAGCGCCCCACCAATGAGGGTGTAGAAAATCAATAGTTTGAAATTCAGATCAAGTTTATTAATGAAGACCTCCACATCTACCTTGCTTTTGGCAGGCACCACGGCCTTTCCCCAAGTCTGCTGGTAATCAGAAAGTTTTTTGAGTTCGGCATCGGCTTTCGTCCAGTCGCCGGTTTGCTGCGCCGCTAGGACTTCGGCAAAATAAGGTCCCATCACCTGTTGGGACTCTGGGTCTGGTTCATAATTTTGATCCAACCACGAATGCCAAGTGTGGTTCGGATCGTTTTTCACCGGTACAATTTTCATATAATTTCCACTGAAAATTCCGTTGAACGCCTGTACGCGGTCGTTCAACTCGATCACGGCCTGGTCATATTTGCTTTGGTCGGCAGGTTTTTTTCTAAAAGCGGTATTGTAATCCTCCTCCAAAATATAGCGCATATTTCCGTTGGCATCGGTTGGGAAAAGATTCATCAGCGAAGTGAGGTCGTCCTCGTTGGCTTTCACTTTTTGTTTTAGCAAATCGCCACCGTTGTTTATTTTAATCAAAGGAACCATTGCCCAACTTGGGGTGTCCGTATTTACGGAAAGAAACCACTGATCGGCGGTAAGGCTGTTTCCTTTGCCATCCTTGAATTTATCACTTTTATAAAGTCTGCGGAGGACATCCAGCGCCTGAGTGTTCATCGGTACGATACGCCCTTCAACATTTTGAACCAACAGATAGCCAAATTTATCGGCATGTTCTTTTGATATTTTGTTTTTGGCGATGATTTCTTCTGCGGAAATCTGTCTCATTTTTGTCAAAGGCGAAGCAGAAACGGAGCCTTGTGTAGAAGTTTCCGCGTTGGCCTCCGGTGCATGGTTGTGTCCGGCGTGGCTATCGGATTGCGCAGCTTTTGTAGGTGCGCCATCCGTACCGTGGGTATCAATTTTTTGGGCAGAAAGATTTAAACTTAACAATAAAAATAAAACTGCTGCTGCGCCTTTGGCATTCATATCCTTCAACATTTTGCTGAGTTTCCAGAAGTGTGTTCCTTTCCAGAAAAAGATGATGAACATTCCTAAAAATAAAAATGCATAACCGATATAAGTAATTAATGTGCCCCAGAAATCGTGGTTCACAGAGAGGATTGTCCCCTGCCTGTCCGGATCGAACCCGGCCTGGAAAAACTTGTAACCCCTATGATTCAGTACATGATTCATATAAATTTTATATGGTGTTTCTTTGCCATCCTCGATGATTAAAACATGACTTTCGAACGCACTTGGAGAAGAGGTCCCTGGGTAAGTTTCCATCACAAAGTCCTTCAGTTTCAATGCGAATGGTGTGTTGTAAACTTTTGGTCCATAGCCAATCATCATATTGAGTCCGTCCATCGTTACTTGTTTGTAGGCATTCGGATTGCCTTTCTCCACGGAAAGATCTACCAATTGCTTGGTTTTAGGCCCAGTAATTTCTATGGTGAGCATATCTGGCAATGCCTGATCTTTCTTTTTATCGCCTTCCATCGCCATCAATTTTCCTTTGGCTAAACCTTGTGGCACTACAATTCGTAAATCATTAATGGTATATAGACTTCGCAGCACGAGCGGCTGATAGGTGTTTTTCACGGTATTGCCAGTGGCTTTTGTTGCCATGGTCATATAAGTCGCATCTACCGGTGTTTTGATGAAGATTTGCCCGCCTTCGGATTTAAACTCTATTGCGCCCTCGATCGGGCGGTTGTAAGTGATCAATGTTCCGTTAATGCTTTTAGTTTCACCGGATTTCAGGTAATGATTTTCACGCCCTCTCGTACCCGCAAAAACAAAGTGCAAATACTCTGTACCATTACGATCTGCCATCAGACTGTCCTTTTTTCTCTGAACATAACCCACTTGCCTTACGGAAATCTTCTCACCATGGAAATCATACGCAGCGCTGAAACGGTGCGGCATTATCTTGGCGATCAGGGTATTTTCCCGTGCCAAGTCCGGAATCATCATATAAGGGATGTCCTTATAATTCAGAACATCGCCTTTTTCTTCGATTTGTATTTTGAAAAAATTCCTATCGGTAATGATTTCGTTGGAAGTTTTGCCTTCACGGATCGGCATCTGACCTTCATAACTGATGTAGCGCGTGACTGCACCGCCGATAAAGATTAAAATAAATGCCAGGTGGAACATCAAGACGGGCCATTTTTCCCGACGCAACAGTCGGTAGCGCGCAATATTTCCCACAAAATTCATGATGAGCAGGAGCATAAGAACCTCGAACCATTTGGCTTCGTAGATGAGGGCTTTTGCAGTAGGTGTGCCATAATCGTTCTCCAAAAAGGTAGCATATGCCATGGAAAAAGCATAAACAAGCAGCAAAACCGCCATGGTTCTTGTTGAAATAAGGATATTTTGAAGTTTTTGCATGAGAATATAAAATCTTTATAGAATTGCAAAAATACGGCGTTGAAATTTAATATCGTTATTAAAATTGAACTTTGGCATATCTTAAGAGCCTTTATTTTTAATTAAAAAAAACCATTCCCTAAATGAGAATGGTTTTCGGATTTAAATTGTGGAGGATATCGGGATCGAACCGACCACCTTTAGACTGCCAGTCTAACGCTCTAGCCAGATGAGCTAATCCCCCGCAAAAGTTTTGCAATGTTACGAAAAGTTTAATAAACGCACAAACAATTATTTTTCCAAGTATCTGCTCTAACCGTATCATTCCAAGCTCTTCATATCAATCACGAAGCGGTATTTCACATCGCTTTTTAGCATCCTCTCGTAGGCATCGTTGATATCTTGAATTTTAATAATTTCTATGTCCGAAACGATGTTCTTTTCTCCACAGAAGTCAAGCATCTCCTGAGTTTCTGCAATACCGCCAATCAAACTTCCAGCCAACGAACGGCGCTTATAAATCATTGGTTTCGTACTAACAGGCTCTTCAAAGTTACCGATGAATCCAACCAAAACATGTGTACCACCCACTTTCAGGGTTTGCATATAAGGTTGTACATTATGGTCGTACGGAACGGTGTCTATAATTAAATCAAACTTTCCCGCAACGGATTTCATATGAGCCTCGTCGGTAGAAATAATGACTTCATCCGCACCCAACTCCTTGGCATCCTGTTCTTTAGATGGCGTCCTGGAAAACAAAGAGACATGCGCGCCCATACCCTTCGCGAGTTTCAAAGCCATGTGACCAAGACCACCCAATCCAACAACCGCAACTTTAGAATTTTTGTTCACATTCCAATGGCGTAGCGGAGAATAAGTGGTAATTCCCGCACAAAGAAGCGGTGCCACGGCTGCCAAATCAAGATTTTCGGGCACTTTTAAAACATAATGTTCATCCACCACCACACTCTGCGAATATCCGCCATAGGTTCTCTGGGTTTCAAAATACTTGTCTTTGCTGTTGTAGGTTCCAGTCATGCCGCTATCGCAATACTGTTCCATGCCTTCTTGGCAACTTGGGCAGGTTCGACAGGAATCCACCATACAGCCGACTGCCACCGTATCTCCGACTTTATATTTCGTGACTTCGCTGCCTATTTTTGTAACTTTTCCCACGATCTCGTGTCCCGGAACTGCCGGGTAAACGGTGCCACCCCAATCATTTCGCGCGGTGTGTAGGTCGCTGTGGCAAACGCCGCAATATAAAATGTCTATTTCAATGTCGTTTGGCTGCACGTCTCGGCGCAGAATCGTCATTTCTTGTAGATCTTTATCTTTCGCCTCGGTACCGTAGGCTTTTACTTTTGTAGTATTCATTCGGTTGCTAATTAATATTTTGAATTTAGGTTAAAATGAGTTCGTTTAACTAATAAAATCTAAATAAATCTTTTAAGTGATGACTATACGAGTCGCATCTGACTCCATTTACATTAAATCCGGCAATACACTGACTGATTAAACGCTAATTTCGCCATTTTAAAAAGATAAAATTTTTTCAAAAGCAAATCTTTCGCCACTGGCTAGTTGGACTTTGCCACAATTGGTATAGCTCAATTTTTCTAAAATGCGGAGCATGACAGTGTTGTCGAAATTAGTATCAACTTTTATACTAAAAATGTTTTGCGCTACTGTATGATTTTCAATATGTTGAAATAAGATTGCGGCTACCCCTTTGCCGGAAAAATCTTTTGCAACAGCCACACGGTGCACCACCATAAAATCACCATCGGAAAGCCACTTGCCATCTATTTTGTCGTAAGCAGGCTCATTATTTTCGATTAATGCACAATAAGCGGCTACTTTTTCGTCTTTAACCAAAACAAAGCCATAGCCGTTTTCTATATCATTCGCTACAGTTTCGGGATTGGGATATCCGTTCTGCCATTGGTCACTGCCATCTTTGCGACGCTGCTCGATTCCGAATTGAAGAATTTCCCAAATCTTGTCGGCATCTTCTTGTATTGCTTTTCTAAGCGTAAACTGATGGTTTACCATGGATGAATTTTTATTATTAAAAAAACAGGAACAGATATGCGGTTCCGGATTTCTAAACAAGTAAAAAATTAAAACTATAAAAAACTTGAAACTCAGGTTCTTATTTAAGATTAAAAAAAGCACAACTATATCGCAGTAGATTTTAAGTATGCATCGATAATCTCAAATGCTTTTTGCTCATCTTCTAACTTCACCATCACTTTCAGCGCAGTTGCAGTTGGCGTTGTGGTAAAGGAAAGATATCCGTTTTCGATATCGCTATCAATCCCTGCATCTTTTAGTTTAGACTTTATTAACTGTACTTCAGCCGCTTTATCACTCTCAAAAACGGATACTCGCAATTTGTTTTCCATATTAAAAATTTTGAAGTCTAAATTTAAAAAAAAAATTATTTAATTCATCAACAAAGAATTATTTTTTAGAATATTTTTCCTTGTACCTCCTATAGAGTTCCTTCTGCTGATTGCTTAGGTCAATCGAGCGACCGTCTATGAAAGCGGCGGTTACCATATTTGTAATCGGATCTAGCGCATCGCCATCAGAAATAAAGAAAGTTGCGCTCTTACCAACCTCAAGCGAGCCATAATCTTTATCAATGCCTAATATTTTTGCAGCATTAATAGAAATACTTTGCAAGGCTTTCTCCTTATCCACCCCGTAAGCAGCTGTGGTGCCAGCAAGAAAAGGAAGGTTACGGGACCCTTGGTATTCCATATCGCCACTATAATCCAGTGCGTAAAGAATACCTTTGGATGAAACCAATTTCGCAAATTCATAGGGAAGCCGTGGAGAGTCAGAATCTTTTACCGGTAAAGAGTGAACCCTCGTTATAATCAGGGGAAAACCGCTAGACTTTATGTCGTCCAAAACCGGCAACAGACTGCTATCTCCGATTAAAACGGCTTTGCCAATTCCATTATCTTTTACAAATTTAATAGCTTCCAAAGCTTCGTCTGCACCCGAGACTTCTATGAAAAGTATTTTTTTTCCAGAATACACCGGTTCTATGGCTTCTAATTTATACTCTTTGAAGCCACCCTTTTTATAAGCTTTCGCTCTCGCGAATAATGAACGAATGGTTTTTAAGTTTTCGTCGCGCTGCTTTTGGTATTCTTTATTTCGATTTTCATCTAAAATCATCCTATTAGCAGGCCAAGCAAGATGCAACCCGTTATCTACAGCCACTACGGCATCTTCCCAATTCCATGAGTCCAAATTCATCACAGAGGAAGTCCCACTAAGAAGACCGCCCTTCATCACGGGCTGTGCCAATAAAATCCCGTTAGTCCGAATGGTCGGAATAACATGGCTATCTGTATTCCAGGCGATAAGTGTGCGTACTTCTGGAGTAATAGAATTAGCCTCGCCGGTATCATCAGTAGCACGCGTGGCAGAAATTTCTATCAAACCGAGCGTATTATTTAGCAAGATAAATCCAGGATATAATTGTTTTCCACTGGCATCAATGACTTTTGCCGATACCGGAATACCTTGATTAATCGATGTTATTTTTCCGTTTTCAAAAACTATGATGGAATTAGGAAGAACGATTCCTGTAGCTGTATGGATGGTTGCGCCTATAATGGCGGTGATACCAGATTGCTTCGGAGCAGGCACCGGTCGCTGCGCAAAAACTGAGATCCCGCTGCAAAGTAATACCGCGAAAATAAAATTATTATGATTTTTCATTTTTTAAGATAAAGAGTTATTGTTCCAGCGTATCGCAATGGTAATGTGCCGGTTTTTCTTTTTTTCCAGATTGCGTATTGCCTTTTTCTGCATCTTCTGAGAATAACATTTTTTGAATGATTCTATTCTTTTCGTCTTTTACTTTTTTGTCCTTTATAAGTTGTGTGGCAGCATCAAAATATAGGACTCCGTCCACGAATGTTTTATCCACTTTGGCATAGATACTTAATGGATTATCTGTCCAAAATACCAAATCGGCGTCTTTACCAGGTTCTATAGTTCCAAGATGGTTATCCAAATGAAGTATCTTTGCAGGATTTAAAGTTACCGTTTTCCACGCTTCTTCTTGAGTTACATTCCCATATTTTACAAGTTTTCCGGCTTCTTGGTTCAGCCTTCTGGCCATTTCCGCATCGTCACTATTTATGGCAGTATTCACGCCTGCTTGCAATAACAGTGCTGCGTTATAAGGTATCGCCTCGCGGACTTCTTCTTTATAGGCCCACCAATCAGAAAATGTGGAAGCATTAATGCCGCGAGCTGCCATTTTATCGGCAACCTTATACCCTTCCAAAATATGTGTGAAGGTATTGACTTTGAACCCAATTTTGTCCGCGAGGTTCATCAACATATTTATTTCGCTTTGAACATAAGAATGACAAGTAATATTCCGATTTTTATCTAAAATCTCCACTAAGGTTTCCAATCGGAGATCTCTACGGAAATTCTTGTTTGTTTTTTTCTCGGCGGCATATTCTTTAGCGCGTGTGAACCAAAAATCGAATGCCTGCTCTACGCCACCACGCGATTGTGGAAAACGGTTTGGACTATCTTCCCAGTTGCTCTGCTTTACATTTTCCCCTAAAGCGAATTTTATAAATTTAGGAGAGTCTGTATATTTCATTTCCTCAGCATTAGATCCCCATCTGAACTTCACAATTGAAGATTGACCGCCAATGGGATTCGCAGATCCATGCAATTGCTGCGCTGTGGTGACGCCTCCTGCTAACTGGCGATAGAAATCTATATCGTCTGGATTTATAACATCGCTCATTCTTACTTCGGCGGAGTTATTAGTTCCGGCCTCGTTTACACCGCGGGTTAATCCTATGTGGGTATGCTCATCTAATATTCCATTCGTAAGGTGCAAGTTAGTCCCATCAATTAAAACGGAATTACCAGCCGGTAGATTTTGTCCAACTCGCACTATCTTGCCGTGGGAAATCTGAACATCGTAATTTTTTACTATCCCAATGGCTGTGTTTGTCCAAACGGTAGCATTTCTAATTAAAAAATCTTGTGAAACAGGTAATTTTTCTTCGCCAAAAGCATTGAATGGATACCAAATTTTCCCAGGCTCATCCATTTTTTTTAATTCGCTTGTTTCAGGTTCAGGCGATAGTGTTTTTACAAAAGAAATAGTATAGGAGACGCCGTTCCCATATTTGTCTATGGCAGTTCCAGTGCAGTTTTTGAGATCTGTGGTTGGGTAAGATAATCTATAATTTTGAACACTGTCATTCGGCGGAATTATTTCTAGTGCTATTTTATAATCTGCAAGTGCTAATTTCGCCTTTCCTTTTTTAATACCTTGCGATATTTCAATTCCAGGTTTTGTAGGCTTACCTTTAATTTTTAAATCAAAATTTTGCCCTGCGATAACGAGTTTATATACTCCACGCACATCGATTTCCGGCATATTATTGATGATATAGGGTTGTCCCTGCACCCAATTTTCATAAATCACTGTATCTTTATTAAAAATATCTCCGGATGTGATTATGAAATTGCTTATTGAACCCTTTGCAAGAGACCCTACCAGCAACGAAGCATTGAATAGTGCGGCAGGAATCGCGGTTAGTGATTGCAAAATCTGTTCTTTAGACAAACCTTTTTTATGGAGGTCCCTAATTTTATCTATGAAAACTGATTTATCTTTTAATTTAAACATTGTGAATGCCACAGGAATTTTCTCCCGAGAAAGAAATAGAGCATTATATGGCGCTAATTCCCAATGTTTGAGGTCAGCAACTTCCAAGGCTTCGGAAGCGAGCGCATCTTCAGCTTGGTAAGGTTTCGGGTATTCCAGTGGCAGAATCAGTATTCCGTTTGTACTTTTGATCTCCTTGGCACGCTGGTATTCATTTCCTGATCCAATGAAAGCAAACTGTTGTGCTGCTTCGTCACCAATTTTATCCCCCCTCATAACATCCCATTTATCTACAGTTTCCAAAATCGTAGGTAAAGTTTTTATCTTGTTGAAAGCTTCCAAATTTGTATTCTTAACAGTTTGAAACCCAACTTTTTCATACCAGTCAGCGTCCAGGTAAGTTTGCCTAATTAGCGCGATAGCACCCGCGAGAGAAGTTGGATACGACATTTTGGAATTTCCTTTTGAAAAAGAAAGCAACATGGCGGCATCTTCCTTCAAAACATTGTCGGCAGATCGGCCCTTTGCAAGAGTCACCAAAGCGCCGGACCCGCGCACGATACCATCTTGATGATAAACCAGAGCCGTACCGAAGCCTTGTGAAAGATATTCTTTATATTCGTCACCAGTATTAGTATAGTTTTCTATAGCACGACTGTAAGCCTTCACGGCGTCATTGTAAGCAGACGCTGTTGCGTTTTGAGGAAGATAGATGCTTTTCGGGTCCACATCTCTAATCGTAAATTTTTCTACACCTATATTGGTATAAGGGTCTATAAAAGAAGGATAAACCCAATTTCCTTTCCCATCTATCACCACAGCGTTTTCGGGAATTTTTAATTTTCCGGAGGCTAGTATTTTACCGTCTTGAAATATCAAAACGGCATCATCAATCTTTGTTTTGAAATCTTGGTATAGTGTGATATTTTTCAAGGCGTAAAGGCTATGATCTTTACCAGCAGTATCATTTGGCCAATGTCCAATTTGCGCTGTTGCGCCTACATAGAGGTATAAAGTCAAAAATAATAATAATTTCTTCATATAATTTTTAATTCACTTAGTATGACATTTCTTAATTTAATTTCAAATTTACATTTAAATTATTATTTTATATTCAATAAATATTAAAAATACTTAAAAATATAGTAAATAAAAAAGCTTCCACTTCGGAAGCCTATTTTTTGAAGAATAGAGTTTAAATCTATAATTCTGCCACGCTTTCTTCGATTTTGTTGAGAGCGATTTGGATTTCTTCTTTAGTCACATTCAGGTGCGGACGGAAACGAATCGACTGTTCGCCGCAAGATAATACAAGGACTTTCTTAGCATAAAGAATATCACGAATCATATCGCGCAACTCCCCGGAACGAAGGTCGATCGCACACATCAAACCGCGGCCTCTGGCGTTAGAAAGTTTTTCAGGATATTTGTTCGCTAACTGTTGAAGTCCGTTCAGTAAATATTCTCCGACAATTTTGGCATTTTCTACAAGATTTTCTTTTTCGATGACTTCCATTACCAATTGGAAGCGAAGCATATCTACGAAATTACCACCAAAAGTGGAGTTAATTCTAGAACTTTCTAAAAATACATTGTTCGGAACTTGGTCGAATTTTTCTTTACTGGCAAGACATCCGCACACCTGGGTTTTTTTACCAAAAGAAATAATATCCGGTACGATGCTGAAATGCTGGAAAGCCCACATTTTACCAGTAATTCCGATTCCGGTTTGCACTTCATCAAAAATCAGCAAAACTTCATTTTCATCGCAAAGTTTTCTCAAGCCTTGGAAAAACTCATCGCGGAAATGGTTGTCACCACCCTCTGCTTGAATTGGTTCAATGATGATGCAGGCCACCCTGTTCGGATGTGTAAGGATCGCCTCTTCGATATGCAGCAATGCAAACTGCTCATTCCGAATAGTTTCCGCTAAGTTTTCTTCGGTAATAGGGAAAGTTAAGTGTGGATTTATGATTCTTGGCCAATCAAACTTTGGAAAATACATGTATTTCCTTGGGTCTGAAGTATTTGTAAGGCTCAAAGTATATCCGGATCTACCGTGGAATGCCTGTTTGAAGTGAATGCAAATACCGGCCTCATGATCGATTCCTTTATCGAGATTTTTACGCGTTTTCCAGTCGAAGCAGGCTTTCATAGCATTTTCTACGCCCATTGCGCCGCCTTCTATAAAGAAACAATGTTGTAGTTCTTTTGGAATCGCAACGCGGGAAAATACTTCCATAAAATCGGCATATTCTTGCGTATAAACATCTGCTAGAGTCGGTTTGTTTACGGCTAATTTTCCGAGCCATTCCGCTCTTTCCACCAGATACGGGTGGTTGTAGCCGATCGCGCCGGAGCCGAACATGGAAAACATATCTAAAAATTCCTCGCCGGTTATACGGTCGTGGATCCACGATCCGTGGGACTTCTGCATATCCATTACAAAATCGAAACCATCCGCCAAGATGTGGCGAGACAGGGTTTCCTTTACATGATTGGTTGGTACTGGCTGTGAGGCAATTGCGTTGTTCATATTAATAATGTTGAGTTTTGAATATTGAATTAAATAAATTTGGAAATCCAGATCTATTAATGTTTAGATTTATAATACTAAATTAATTACAAATCAAATTTAATTCCCTGCGCTAATGGCAGGCTTGCAGTATAGTTAATAGTATTAGTTTGGCGTCTCATGTAGTACTTCCAAACATCGGAGCCGGATTCTCTACCGCCGCCGGTTTCTTTTTCACCCCCAAATGCACCACCGATTTCTGCACCCGAGGTTCCTATATTCACATTCGCGATACCACAGTCGGAGCCTGCTTGAGAAAGGAACAATTCTGCCTCGCGGAGATTCTGCGTCATAATCGCGGAACTCAAACCTTGCGGCACATCATTTTGCATTGCAATGGCGTCTTCCAGGTTTTGATATTTCATTAAATAAAGAATCGGAGCGAAAGTCTCATGTTGAACGATTTCAAAATGATTCTCAACTTCGGCAATACATGGCTTCACATAGCAACCTGATTCGTAGTTTTTTCCTTCCAAAACACCACCTTCCACGACAAAAGTGCCACCTTCGGCCTTGCATTTTTCAATAGAATCCAAATACATCTTCACGGCATCTTGGTCGATGAGCGGTCCCACATGGTTTTTCTCGTCCAAAGGGTTCCCTATTTTCAGTTGGCCATAGGCTTTTGCCAAACGGTTTTTCACTTCGTCATATACAGATTCTTGAATAATCAACCTTCTTGTGGAGGTGCATCTCTGCCCCGCCGTACCAACCGCACCGAATACCGCACCGATAATCGACATGTCTAAATCGGCGTTTTCAGTAATAATAATAGCGTTGTTTCCACCTAATTCCAAGATCGATTTCCCGAATCGCTGTGCTACATTTGTGCCTACAATGCGCCCAACACGCGTAGATCCGGTGAACGAAATAAGCGCTGTATCTTTATCATTTACAAGCAAGTCCCCTATTTTATGATCGCCCACAATCATCCCGGAGATTCCTTCCGGCATCTTATTTTCTTTTAAAACTTCGGCAATTATATTTTGGCAGGCAATAGCGCAAAGGGGTGTTTTCTCAGACGGTTTCCAAACGGTGACATTACCGCAGATCCAAGACAGCGCGGTATTCCACGCCCAAACCGCCACCGGAAAGTTGAATGCAGAGATAATCCCAACCACGCCCAGCGGGTGGTATTGCTCATACATACGGTGCCCAGGCCTTTCGGAATGCATGGTGTACCCGTGAAGTTGGCGCGACAAACCGACTGCGAAATCACATATATCAATCATTTCCTGTACCTCGCCGAGCCCTTCTTGTAGGGATTTCCCCATTTCGTAGGACACCAATTTCCCAAGATCATCTTTCTTCTCGCGCAATTTATTCCCGAATTGGCGCACCAGTTCGCCGCGTTTTGGCGAAGGAATCATGCGAAATTCTTTGAAGGCCTCTTTTGCCGCATCCATTATTTTTTGATAATCTTTGGCATCGCCGGTTTTCACCTTTGCAATTAATTGACCATCGGTCGGGGAATAACTTTCGATAGTTTCGCCGTGTGCAAAATATTTTCCACCTGACGACACACCTTTGTTTTCTTTAGAAATGCCGAGGTTCTTAAGGGATTTTTCGATACCAAAATCATTATTTTTCTTAGACATAGAAATCTTTTTTTGTTTTGGCTTAAAGATATGTTTTTATCAGAATATAACGAAATTTCATAGAGATTTTATTAAATTTAATAAAATTCACATCTGTATACGAAATGACTGTTTCAAATTAAAATCATTAATTTTGTAAAAATTTATAATCATGGAACACACTCAGCCCGAACCGCAGGATAAAAGATGGAAACAGTGGCTAAAGCGCGTAGGCATCGGCGGTTTGATATTTTTTACCGTAAAAGGATTTGTGTGGTTGGCGATTTTTTATTTCGGCGCGGATATGCTGGAAGGCTGTGCATCCAAATAATCTTTTTTATAAATTCTATATTCCACATTTTCCCGATCAGGTTCGCCGAAGTAGGCTACCGTAATTTCTTGTTGAAATTTCGCACCGAGCTTCTCCATAGCTCTCCTCGAGCGGAAATTTTCTTTTCCTACATGAAATTTTACTAGATCAACCCTAGTAAAAATATAGTCGAGCATCAGTTTTTTAACTTCTGCATTCATCCCGCTGCCCCAAAATTTCGTTCCATAAAAGGTATAGCCTATCAAAATGGAATTTTCTTCTTCATTAAAATCATAAAATCTCGTGCTGCCTGCCACTTCTCCTGATTTCTTGTCGATGATTAAAAATGCATTGCCCGACTTCATGGCTCCATCAAAAAAGTTTTCAAAAACATCTCTTTTCCAACGGTCTTTATTCGGATGCTGTTCCCATATTTTAGGATCAGAGGCAACGGCAAATAGTCTCTCAAAATCAGAATTTTGCAGAGGTTGTAGTTTAATATTTTCAGATTCCAATAGCACTTTAAACATTTTCTGATTTAATTAAAATGATAAGGTAAGCATAGCACCTCCAATAATAGTCTTCTGTTTAGAATTTTGCCGATATTGGCTGCTCCTTTTTGAATGAGTTATCCTGCGAGAAACTGTGTAAGCCTTTATTTTAAATAAAATTTAGGTTAAAGTTCTCGTTCTTAACCTGACAAAAATAAAGAAATAAAGGGAATTATGGCAAAAAAACAGTCGTAGAGATTTATTACAAAAGTATTGTCTTCTCCAGTTCCAAAAGTTTTTGTTTGCGCCAGATTCCACCGCCATAACCCGTGAGTTTGCCATTGCTGCCAATCACGCGGTGGCAAGGGATCATAATTGAAATTTTATTCAAACCATTGGCATTTGCCACGGCGCGCACTTTTTTGGCATCACCCAAAAGTTCCGCTTGTTTTCTGTAAGACCAGGTTTCGCCGTATGGAATTTGGGTTAAAACCTTCCAAACCGACTTTTGAAATTCCGTGCCCACCGGGAAAACCGGCACACTAAAAGATTGTAATTCACCTTTGAAATAAGCGGTTAATTCCTTATCCAATACCTCAAAATGCGGGTTTTCCCCGAGAGTGATGACGGCGTTCAGCGATTTCGCCAAATCTTTAAATTCTGTTTCCAACATTTTTCTGTCGGTGAATTCCAACATACAAATCCCCTCTGCCACGGCGGCGGCGTACATGGTTCCGAGCGGCGTTTCGATTCTTTTTAAATCAATAATTCGCTGAGTTTTTGAATTTTTTGGTGAAATGCCGAAGATATTTTTAAAACTTTCATTGAAACCACTAAGGCTCTCGAAGCCGCTATCGTAGGCCGTTTCCAAAATATTTTCGCCTTGTTGTAGTTTTTTGAAAGCCGTATTCAGCCGAAACATTCTTTGGAAGGCATGAAAAGTGATCCCATGATTTTTTTGAAACCAACGGCGTACGGTAGCGGGCTCCACACCACGCTGGATCAGGTCGAAATCCTTCAACTTCTGAGCAGGATTATGGGAAAGCTCTTCCAGAATATTTTTAATTTCCGGCGGGGTTTCATTTGGATTTTCCAAAGGTTTGCAGATTTTGCAAGGGCGGTAACCTTTCAGAATGGCGTCTTTCGTGTTGGCGAAAAATTCCACATTTTCAAACTTCGGTTTGCGTGCCGTGCAGTTTGGGCGACAGAAAATCCCGGTCGTCTTCACACCCATCCAAAAAACGCCCTCGAAATCAGGATTTTTGTTGAAAGACGCTTCGTACATAATTTCGGGGGGAAGATTCATGACAATGAGTAATTTGTAATAGAATTCAAATTTAATATAAAATAAAATCTGTTTGCAACCGAAAAATTGACAACCTTTTTTACGCTCTTTTTACAGACGCGAAATAACAGCCGAATTTTGCATTATGAATATGAAGGTAGCTGATTTCAGGATTTTCAAAGGTGCTTTGAATTTTTTCTTTTAATTCTACTTCCTCAAAAACATCCGCGGAAATCAACATTTGCGATGAATTATAACCGCGAAGCGAAATCAATCTGGCTGAAAATAATTCCGGAACTTCATTAGTTTCACAGATTTTTTGTGAAGTATTTTTTCGGGTGAAGATCGGTCCGCTGGCTTTGTAAGGAGAATTGACAGAATGAAATTCGTAATTGAAAAGATAAACTTCTTCGCCAATTTCGGCATCTTGCAATGAAATTCTACATGGGAAACCGGGTTTATTGTCGGCAATTTGTTTCACAATATTTTGTTTTTCCAGTTCGTCATCTGACATTTTTTGAAAATGTTCGAACAGCTCTTCATCAAGGGCAATAATTTTAAAATCCATTTTGTTTTTTCGTAAAATTATCGACATCGAATTTTCTAGACAACCGAAAAATTGACAAGTATTTTTAAAAAAAATATCATGAGATTACGAGATTATTAACCGGGATGTTTTTATATTTTTGTAGTTAATAAAGACCTTATGGATCAACTCATTTCTACCCTAAAATCCGGCGGTACCATCCTCTATCCTACTGATACAATCTGGGGACTGGGCTGCGACGCCACCAATGTGGATGCCCTGAACAAAATTTTCGAAATCAAAAAAAGAGACCGTCAAAAATCAATGATTATCTTGGTGGAATCTGAAAAACGGTTGCAGGATTTGGTGGATGTTCCTGAAATGGCGTGGGAAATCATGGATCTTTCTGAAAAACCAGTCACCTTTATTTATGATCATCCGAGAAATCTGCCACAGGAACTCCTCGCGGAAGATGGTAGCATCGGGATTCGGCTCGTGAAAGATTTATTTTTAAAGAAAATTATTACTAAACTAAATAAGCCGCTGGTTTCTACTTCTGCAAACTTCAGCGGAAGCAAAAGCCCCAGAACCTTCCAAGACATTCCGCAAGAAATAAAAGACGCAGTAGATTACATCGCCGAAGAAAATAGGGATCAAGTTGCTGAATTTGGCGGTTCTTCCATCATCAGAATTTGGAAAGACAACCGCATAAAAATTATTAGAGAATAACTAATAACCCACTATTTGCGGCTCTCCTATCCCGAAACCATTCATCGAAATTCGGTCGTTCCGATAGCGGTTAAACTCGAACGCAGGGCGCTCATCAAACGGAATGCGAGGATAATACATAAAAGAAATCTGGAACCTATTGAAAGCGAGGTAGGGATTATAAAACAATACTCCCACCCCAAATTTCGTGTGTGTTTTGCTAGAAAATACATCAGAATTGTCTGGCGAAAGCCATCCAAATGCCGTTGTAAAATAGGGATTAATCTGAAAATTTTTCCAAGCTTTTTTAATAAAAAATTGCAGTTGGTAGCGTACTACCAACTTATCCTCGCCCAGGAAAAAAGGGGTAAAAGCAGGGAAATCTTCCGCCGAGGAGAGATTGATGCGGTCTGACAAAGTATTACTTCGAACGTTCCCCAAAACCAAGGTTTCCGAAAGAAAATGCCTGACCTGCGCAAATCCCCACTCCCGCAACGGACTAAAATATAACCCATTTACACGGAAAGTAGAGCGGAAATCTTTTTCATTTTTAATAAAAGTACCATATTCGGCACGATAATTAAAATAACCCATTTTCGTGTAACTCCCGTAGCCCGCCATAACACCAATATACGGACTAAAAGCAGCATCTTTGGGCTTCATGCCTCCCACCGTTGCGGACAGCAGTGCCCCATAGGGAACATCCTCCGGTATATCGTAATTGTAGACATTTTTCTTTAATAAATATCGGCGCTGGTTGTACCCAATAGAACCCAGATATAAACTGTAAGATCGGAACAAATGGCCTGGATCGTTTTGATCGCCCGGATGTTGCAAGAAATCTGTTTTATTGAATTTCACGGCGGTTACGATATTATCCGTAATTTCATTAGAACTGCTTCTTTTCAATGGAAATTGATAGCCTGCCCACAGATTCGTGACATTCGCTTTTAGGCTTGCAACGGGGTAGCGATCAGGGTTACTATTCAGAGTATCTGGAATTTGAAATCGACGGCGGTAGTAGTTGAAACTGGCGCCCCCCGCCCATTTGGTAAGCGGAGAAAAGAATATGCGGTACGCATGGAACGCTACATTTTCATTTTCTGCCATGTCCTTTTGACCCACCAATAAAGCATTGATGTAAGTTCCGTAAATATTATTTGCTGCGTAACTTCCGAAGAAAGATTTCTGCTTGGTTTTTACATCGGTTTGGTAACTGCCTATCACCTCGTGTCCCATTCCTAAAAAATTATTTTCACGCATGCCACCGCCTATCTTGCTTCCTGAAAAATTGAAAGTGGGTTCTAAACTCCAAGAATCAAGAACTTTTACCGATAAATCCAAAGAATCTGCTGTTACAGAACCTTCGACAGGCGTGATAAGCACACGATTAATGAAACGCGTGTCTCGCAAAATCCTTTCAGATTCATAAATTTTTTGTTGGTTATAGGCGTCTCCTTTTTTAAACAAAAGATATCCTCTTACCGCAAATTCCCGTGTTCGCATATGCATGCGATTTCCCACTTCCTCGATCCAGTGAGAGTCCCGCTTTTCCATTTGAGAATTATATCCCAATGGATCATACGAAGTTATGTATATGTTCCGAATGAATTTTCCACGATAATCTACGTATGCTTTCACTACATCGTCTTTGGATGGAACTATGGCAGCGTCAGATACATTCCTGAAAATAAGATGATAAAGAAAACGCTGGACCTTACCTTTCTTGGAATAATTTTCTATCTTTTCATATATCGAATCCCGTTTTGGTTTTTCCTGCGCCACCAAATGCACTGGTACAAGCCAAAGTAAGAGCAAGACAACACACAAACGAAAAGATAATTTCATGAGAAAAATGAATCAATTTCAAAAATAGTAATCAAATCTACAATAATTAGGCCTAAAGTACAGTGCCTAAAAACCAAAAGTCACATGAAAACTGATTTGGTTTTAGAAAAGCGGCAGAATGCGCGCGTTTTGTATCTTTGCGAAAATTCCGTTTAGGCATCCATTTTTTATTCTATGAAAATCAATCTCGTTCAAAATAAAAATTTCAAACTTTTCAAAACCATTTCCGAAGTTGCAGACCGCCACGGGCAGTCGGTTTACATTGTGGGTGGCTTCGTGCGCGACCTCCTAATGTCTCGTAAGGAAAACATAGATATTGATTTCGTTACAGAACAAAGCGGCATAGAACTCGCCAAAAACATCGCCGCAGAAATTAATCCCGCTCTTAAAGTTTCTATTTTCAAAACCTACGGCACGGCCATGTTTAAGTATAACAACATGGAATTGGAATTCGTGGGTGCTCGCAAGGAAAGTTATTCCAAAGATTCCCGCAAACCCGCCGTGGAACAAGGTACCTTGGAAGATGATCAAAAGCGGAGAGATTTTACCATTAATGCCATGGCGATCAGCCTTAACAACGAAAATTTTGGTGAATTGATGGATCCTTTCGGTGGCCGCGAAGACTTACAGAACAAAATCCTCCGAACACCGCTGGAACCAGCACAGACCTACTCGGATGATCCGCTCCGCATGATGCGTGCGATAAGGTTTGCCTCGACTTTGGATTTTAGTATTGAAGAAAATTCTCTCACCGCCATAAAAACCGAAGCAGAACGCATCAAAATCGTCTCTATGGAGCGCATCATGGTGGAATTCAACAAAATTATGCTCTCTGAAAAGCCATCTATAGGTTTAAAACTTTTGGACGATACCACCCTTTTAGAAAAAATAATCCCTGAACTTACCGCCCTGAAAGGCATCGACGAGGTGGAAGGGCAAACCCACAAAGATAATTTCTACCACACGCTGGAAGTGGTGGATAATATCTCTAAAAACACCGAAAATCTTTGGTTACGCTGGGCGGCACTGCTGCACGACATGGGTAAGGCGCCTACAAAAAAGTTTGTTGAAAAAATCGGCTGGACTTTCCATGGCCATGAATTTTTAGGTTCAAAAATGGTGAAAAATCTTTTTTTAAGGTTAAAACTTCCGCTCGGAAACGATATGAAGTATGTCCAAAAAATGGTGAAACTCTCCTCCCGTCCTATCGCGCTGATAGACGACGGCACTTCAGATGCTGCACTGCGCCGGCTTTTGTTTGATGCCGGGGATGATTTGGAAGATTTGTTCACGCTGTGCAAGGCAGATATCACGACAAAAAATTCTCGCAAACAGGAGAAATTCAAAAAGAATTTTGAATATGTAGCCGAAAAAATAAAGGAAGTGGAGGAAAAAGACCAGGTTCGGAATTTCCAGCCGCCAATTTCCGGCGAAGAAATAATGGCGATGTTTAACCTGCAACCAGGTCGAGAAATTGGAATTTTAAAAGAAAAAGTAAAGGAGGCAATCTTGGAAGGCGAAATCCCGAACGAACACGAGGCCGCCCGGGAATTTGTAATTAAAGAAGGTAAAATCCTGGGATTGAGCGAGGCTTAGTCTTATCGAATCCTTTAAATACTATCTTTTATAAATTTCATTTGCTAAAAAACCTTGCACATTTGCAAGGTTTGAATGGAAAATCAATTTCGAAAATTTCTAATTTCTACTTCACAGCAGCCAGAGCCGCCTCATAATTTGGTTCAGTCGTGATTTCGGGAACTTGTTCGGTGTAAACGACTTTTCCCGATTCATCAGTTACGATTACCGCACGGCTTAGGAGCCCTTTCATTGGGCCATCAGTGATGATAACGCCATAATCCGTTCCGAAAGAACCACGAAAATCAGAAAGTGTTTCCACATTATCAATCCCTTCTGCAGCGCAAAATCTGCCCAATGCGAATGGTAAATCTTTAGAAACATTAATAACTATTGTGTTTACCAATGCAGACGCACTCTCGTTAAACTTTCTCGCTGATGCTGCACAAACACCCGTATCTATACTTGGAAAGATATTGAAAATCTTCTTCTTACCAGCGTAATCTGCCAATGTTTTGATTTCCAGTTTTTCATTTACCAAAGCAAATTCCTTTACATTAAAACCTTTTTCCGGTAAATCGCCGTATGTGTGAATTTCATTTCCTTTTAAAGTAATAGTTGCCATAATATTTTGTTTTAGTTTTTACAAAATTAGTAATTTCAATCGCGATAAAACATTTTCTTTGGTTAAATAAAACTTAAATTTAAAACCATTATTTAACATTAAAATTATTCCAAAAAACAACTTCAAAAAATATCTAACCAAAATTTTTAGGCTTTAATGATGGGGCCATGAGAAGAAACAATGTATTTCGCCGAAAAAAAGAAGGACACCGAGTGGCACGTTCACAAAATAAAAAACCACCTTTTCAGGTGGTTTCGTTATTATAAGTAAGGTGGGAATTAGTTCCCTTCTATCTGTGGTTTATCTTCGCGCGGCTGCTGCGCAGGACGCTCCGGACGCGGAAGCAGAACTTTGCGGGAGAGTTTCATTTTCTTGCGATCGTCATAACCCATGAATTTTACTTCTACCTCATCGCCTTCTTTGTAAGGAACTTTTTCCAGACGGCTCCACTCGATTTCGGAAATGTGAAGCAGGCCTTCGGTGCCTTTTGCAATCGCTACGAATGCCCCAAAATCCATCACTTTCACTACTTTGCCTTTGTAAACTTCGCCCACAGTAGGCAAGAAGGTTATTTCGGCAATTTTTGCGATGGCCTGGTTAATTTTCTCGCGACTTACACCAGAGATTTCGATACGGCCAATTTCGCCGATTTCCTCGATCGCAATAGTCGTATCGGTATCTTTTTGCAATTGCTGAATCACCTTTCCACCAGGTCCGATCACTGCGCCTATGAAGTCTTTGGAGATTTCCAACATCTCCATTTTCGGAGCGTGTGGTTTCACATCTTCCCTTGGTTTTGCCAGAGTTTTCGTGATTTCGTTTAGGATGTGCAGGCGGCCTTCTTTGGCTTGCTCCAATGCGGTCTCCATAATATCCATGGAAAGTCCTTGGATTTTGATGTCCATTTGGCACGCCGTGATCCCGTCTTTAGTTCCAGTTACTTTGAAATCCATGTCGCCCAAGTGGTCTTCATCTCCCAAAATATCGGAAAGTACGGTGAATTTGCCGGATTTAGGATCGGTAATCAGTCCCATTGCGATACCAGAAACGGGTTTTTGGATTTGTACACCGGCATCCATTAATGCCAATGTCCCGGCGCAAACAGTCGCCATGGAAGACGATCCGTTGGATTCCAAAACATCGGAAACGATACGGATGGTATAAGGATTTTCGCTCGGAATCATATTTGCCAAAGCGCGCTGCGCAAGGTTACCATGCCCAACTTCTCTTCTGGAAGTCCCTCTAAGCGGTCTAGCCTCTCCTGTGGAAAATGGTGGGAAGTTGTAGTGCAGAAAGAATTTTTGATCAAAGTTTTCAGCAACGGAATCTACCATGTTGGCATCTTTTACCGATCCTAAAGTTACTGCGGTAAGCGACTGCGTCTCCCCTCTCGTGAAGATGGCGGAACCGTGCGCTCCCGGAAGATAATCTACCTCGCACCAGATTGGGCGAATGGTTTTGGAATCTCTACCGTCTAATCTAATACCCTCGTTTAGAACCATTTGGCGCATTGCCTCTTTTTCCACATCGTGGAAATATACTTTGGCGAAAGGTTTTACCAGTTCTAATTCCTCTTCGGAATATTGGGAAAGGAAATCATCCAAAACGGCCTTGAAGGCGTCGCCTCTCTGCTCTTTTGCAGATGGAGATTTTGCTACTTCATAAACTTTGTCGTAGGTTTCTTTCCAAACTTTTTCGCGGATGGCCTCGTCGTGCGTTTCGTGGGCGTATTCTCTTTTCGGAAAGTTTTTGCCTACTTTCGCGGCCAATCTTTCCTGTGCCTCAATCTGTACTTTTATTTCTTCGTGTGCGAATTTTATCGCCTCTATCATTTCCTTTTCGGTAATTTCCTTCATCTCGCCTTCCACCATTACAATAGAATCTTTGGTAGCACCTACCATGATATCGAGGTCGGCTTTTTTAAGGTTTTCAATGCTTGGGTTCACGGAAAAATCTCCGTTGATTCTCACCACTCTCACCTCGGACATCGGCCCGTTGAAAGGGATATCGGTAATCGCAATAGCGGCAGAAGCGGCCAAACCTGCCAATGCTTCCGGCATTACTTGTTCGTCATAAGAAATCAGGGAAATCATCACCTGTACTTCCGCATGGAAATCGTCCGGGAAAAGGGGACGCAATACGCGGTCCACGAGTCTCATTGTCAAAATTTCCTCATCGGAAGGTCTTGCCTCTCTACGGAAAAAGTTTCCTGGGATTTTCCCACCTGCGTAGAATTTTTCGCGGTAATCTACCGTAAGCGGAAGGAAATCTACCCCCGGAGAAGCGTCTTTGTTGGCGACTACAGTCGCGAGCAGCATAGTGCCACCCATCTTTACGACTACGGAACCATTGGCCTGCTTAGCCAATTTTCCTGTTTCGATGGTGATTTCTCTTCCATCTTTTAACTGAATAGTTTCAATAATTGCTTGTGGAGCGTTCATAAAGTTGTTTCGTCTTTGCTACCCGTATGGCAGCGTTAGTATTTAATTAAAATAATTTTGTGAGCAAATTTAATGATTTATAACCGTTCTGGTTTATAATTAAGAGTATTTAACTTTTTACATTTTTCCACACAAAATTCCAATATCCCGAAATTTTAGAATAAAAAATCAACTAACCCGCTTCACAACAGAAAACTTTCAGTTATGGACATCTTCTATGTATTGTTTATTGAGGCTGTCGCTGAATGGTTGGGACCACAAATTAAAAGGAACAAGCTGAGGAATGATCGGAAATACCATCATGGGAAATATGGGAACTTTCATCGGATCATTGTTTCTTTCAAAATTCGGAACCAGTCTTGGCGGTGGTGTTGTTATGCAAATTCTCACCGAATCGCTGGGTTCCATCGTGCTTATAGCCATCATTAATTTGCTCACGGGACGAAGTATTTAATAAAAACTAATAACTAAAAAGAAGCCGTTTCGCTATGAACGGCTTCATTTTAATATTAAATTTAAGAATATTCAA
The DNA here is from genome assembly GCA_018260475.1 of Chryseobacterium sp. Lineage (GTDB taxonomy): Bacteria > Bacteroidota > Bacteroidia > Flavobacteriales > Weeksellaceae > JAGLBA01. Next base: position 99,088 of record JAGLBA010000002.1, read on the forward strand.
ACTTTCTAATTGCAGCCAAAGTCCTATCAATTTCCTCAGATTTGATCGCATCTGAAATAAACCAAGTTTCATAGCCGCTAGGCGGCAGATAGATTCCGCTTTCCAATAATTGGTGGAAGAACTTATTGAACAAAGAATGGTTGGCTTTAGCCGCTTCATCGAAATTCGATACCGAGGTTATGTGGAAAAATAGGCTCATCATTGATCCTTTTCTATTGATGCAGTGTGAAATGCCTTTTTCATTTAAAATTTTACCAATCTCAAAATCTAGCATTTCCGTATTTTTGTTTATTCTTTCATAAAATGAAGCATCATTTTTTATCAATTGAAGCGTGGTAAGTCCCGCACGCATTGCCAACGGGTTTCCACTTAGCGTACCGGCCTGATATACAGCACCTTTTGGGGCAAGGCAATCCATTATTTCTTGGCGCCCTGCAAAAGCACCCACCGGCAATCCACCGCCGATGACTTTTCCATAAGTTACCAGGTCGGCTTTCACGCCATACGCCTCCTGTGCACCACCAAAAGCAAGGCGGAAGCCCGTCATCACTTCATCAAAAATCAAAACTGCGCCATTTTCGTCACAGAGTTTCCTTAGTTTTTGCAGAAAGTCATTTTCCGGAAGCACGCAGCCCATATTTCCGGCCACAGGTTCTACAATTACCGCAGCAATCTCACCTTCGTTCAACCTAAATAAATCCGCTACTTGGTCGGCATCATTATATCTTGCAAGTAGAGTATCTTTGGCCGTACCAGCCGTAACGCCCGGGGAATTTGGGTTTCCGAAAGTGGCTGCACCACTGCCCGCTTTAATCAAAAAAGAATCGGAATGCCCGTGGTAGCAGCCCTCAAACTTGATGATTTTGTCGCGACCGGTAAAGCCACGCGCCACCCGAATTGCGCTCATACAAGCCTCGGTCCCGGATGAAACCATACGGATTTGATCCACATTCGGTACATTTTCTATAATAAATTTTGCAATTTCAGTTTCTATTTCGGTGGGTGTGCCGAAGGAAAAACCCTTCTCTGCCTGCATTTTTATATCCTCCAAAACCTGCGGATGGGTATGCCCCAAAATCGCCGGCCCCCAGGAATTAATATAGTCGATGTATTTTCGGTCATCGGCATCGGTAAGATAAGCGCCTTTTGCAGATTTGATGAAAACCGGCACACCGCCTACGGATTTGAATGCTCGAACCGGCGAATTTACACCGCCTGGTATATATTTTTGCGCTTCGGTGAAGAGCGCGCTGCTTCTTTGATACAACATTTTTATCTTAGTTTATATATTTAGAATTTAAAATCACTACTTTCTTGGGCGTTTACCCTGTAGAAAAATCAATTGGTTTACAACTGGTTGAGAGCCTTCGCTCATTCTATTTCTGGAATAGAGTTTAGAAAGTTTGATGCCAAATTTCTGTGCAATATCGTGCATGCTTTCGCCGACCATCGCGCGGTAGGTTTCCACATTTCCTTGGGAAGATTTGCTTTCCAAAAAGAGGATGTCATTTTTTTTGAGGTTGGAACTTTTCAGATCGTTCCATTTTTGAAGTTTGCTCTCGCGGATGTCGAATTTTTTAGCAATAAAAGCAAGATCCGTATCGGCAGGCACGATAATGAATTTCATGCCGCCATTCGGGTGGTTTTTCACCAAAATAGAGTTCAGTAACTCCTTATCCGATTTTATTTTAGAAACTATTTCCTGCTGCTTGGCATAGGAAGTCGGCACATAGGGTACAGTTACGGTCGTAGGCTTTGTAGCCACTTTGCTTTGATCCACCATCGCCATAAACAACTTATCATTGCGTAGTTCGGGGTAGAGCTTTAGCACCGTAAAAAGGACTTCCTTGGAATTGGTTTTATCAAACTCGTATAGCCTGTATTTTTCAATTTTATCTAAAAGAATGTAGGCGTATCGAGGGTTGGTTGCGTATCCTGCCTTTTTAAGTCCCTGTGCCCAGCCGCGGTAATCGTCCGGCGCTAGCTTGAACAAATTCACATAAAACTTTCTGGTTGCCAAGAATTTGGAGTGGTCTTCGTAAGATTGTCGGGGATCATCGTACACGCGAAAACATTCGTTGGGGGCGTCATCTGTATGGGACATGGTTTTCCCCGTCCAGTCTTCTTTGCATTTGATTCCGAAGTGGTTATTGCCCTGCAAAGCCAGTCGGCTTTGGCCGCCGCCCGTTTCTAAAAGCCCCTGAGCCAAAGTGATAGAGGCCGGAATTTTATATTTTTCCATTTCTTCTACTGCGTATGGCGCAAACTTTTGAACATATTGCTCCTCCGTGGTCCAACTTTGTGCCGACAAAGTTTTTACTAAAAAAAATGCCGCTAGGCCAAGATATTTTCTCATTTAACTTAAAAATTTATAAGTTCTCTGTTTTTGCTTTTCAAAAAATCATTTGCGCCTGCAATTCCCTGTAATCCACCGGTATGCATGGCTAAAATCTTAGTTCCTTCCGCGAAATAGCCGCTTTTGATCATATTGATGAGTTTGAACATCATTTTTCCTGTGTACACTGGATCTAGCGGGATTTTATAAGCGTTATAAAATTCATTTATAAAACCCACAATTTCGGCATTTATTTTTCCATAGCCTCCAAAATCTGCCTCAATCAATTTAAAATTTTTCCTTCTCGACAAATTTAAAATACTATCTTCCAACGAGTTATCTTTAACAATTTTAAATCCTAAAACCGATTGATTTTCTTTGGCAAATTTCGACAAACCGGCGGCAGTGCCACCCGTGCCGACTGCTGTACAAAGGTAATCAAATTCTTTGGTACCCTCCGAAAGCATGTGCTGAATACCCCAGACGGCGTATGCATTGGTGCCGCCCTCGGGAATTATAAGCGCGTTTGGAAATTCTGTTTGTAAGGTATTTGTTAATGCCGCTTTATTGCGATAACTTTCTCTGGTCACAAATCGAAATACCATCCCGTTTTCGAAGGCTTTTTTCAAGGTAGAATTCTCCTGCCAGTTATCTTTGAGTTCATCACCACGGATGATGCCTAACGTTGGGATACCTTCGGATTTCCCTAATGCCGCAACCGCCGAAATATGGTTAGAAAACGCACCTCCAAAAGTAATGATTAGCGGCGCGGCTGGATTTTCAGCAAGATAATGATTTATATTGTAGAACAATTTCCAATATTTATTACCTGAAATATCTGGGTGAATGAGGTCTTCCCGTTTTAAGAAAAGCGCTACGCTATTTTGAGTAAATATTTTTTGAACTGGAATTTCAATGGACGGAAACTGCATGAGGCAAAGGTAAAAAATAAATCTTGAGGTGGAAGATGAGTTATTATAACGAAAGTAATAAGCCAAGATTTTGATTAATTCTAAAACTAAGGTGACTTAAGATGGTTTAGATCTAATTCATAGGTTTTGATTAAAATTTTAATTTCAAAAATTTCAAAACTTAAGCGACCTAAGTTGTTTTAAATCCTAATTTAAAGGTTTTAAATTAAATAAATGATGTGATATAAAATATTTTATCAATTATCCCTTATAAATTCTTACTTTCGTTTTTTAGGAAAATTTTGGGAACGAAGGAACAGGAATTTGCGAAACTCATTAATGATAATCAAGGTTTAATTATCAAAATTTCGCGGCTCTATACCCAAGATTCTGAGGATGAAAAAGATCTTTTCCAAGAAATTGTGTTGCAACTCTGGCGCAGTTATGATAGTTTCAAAGGGAAAAGTAAAATAACTACTTGGATGTACCGCGTGGCACTGAATACCGCCATAACCCTCTACCGAAAAAAAACAAAAAGTCCGCAGACGGACGAACTGAAGGACCTGCACTTTCTAAATACTGCGGATAACGACGGAGAAAAACAAGCGCAAATAACCCTACTGTACAAAGTGATCAAAATGCTGCCAAAGGTGGAACGGGCGGTCGTGATGATGTATCTGGACGACCTGCCCTACCGAGATATTGCGGCAAACCTCGGGATTTCCGAAGTGAATGCCCGCGTGAAAATGAACCGACTGAAAAAAACATTAAAAGAACTGATGGAACGCCATGCCTGATTTTGATATAGACCTACTGAAAAAAACCTGGCAGGATCAGAAAATCTGCCCGAAATACGCATGCTCCGAAATCTTGGAAATGCTCAACAAAAAATCGCGCAACATCGTGAAATATATTTTTTGGATTAGCGCTGCAGAGTTTTTGGTATTCCTCTCGCTCACCATCATTTACATCTTCCAAACGGATGACAACAACAGTGTCATAAACATTATCGAAAGGGCGGGGGCAAAAAAAACCTACGAAATGGAGAAAAACCTGGCACACCTTTATTTTTTGATGAAAATAGTGAGCCTTCTGGTGACCGGCATTTTCGCCGTGAAATTTTATAGCAACTACCGAAAAATCCGCGTAGAGGAAAATTTAAAAAAAATTATTTCGCGCATTGTAAATTTTCGCCAAACGGTGAACCGTTTTATCCTCGCTAATTTTGCAATGGTCATCCTCTTTTCCGTGGTAATTTGCTGGTTTATTTATAACGAAATTTCCGCGCAGCAAGTCCAAATGAATCCCAAAATAATGATCAGTTTTGTGTTTGCCTCCATCCTCGTGACGGCCATTTGCATAGGATTGGTTTGGATATACTACCGTGTAGTATACGGCATTATGATGAAAAAACTCGGGAAAAATTTAGAACAACTCAAGGAAATCGAAAGCATTTAAAGTTCCTTGCGCAATCTTGCTACAGGGATATTCAGTTGCTCACGATATTTCGCAATGGTACGGCGCGCAATGTTATACCCTTTTTCCTTTAAAATAGCAACCAAGGCATCATCGGTATAGGGCTTGTGTTTGTTCTCCTTGCTGATTGCTTCTTGCAGGTGCATTTTAATTTCTTTTGTCGAAACCTCCTCGCCGTCATCGTTCGTCAGGGAATCTGAGAAAAGATTTTTCAAATAAATAATTCCAAATGGCGTATCAGCATACTTACTTTTCACCACGCGGGAAATGGTGGAAATATCAAAGCCCGTGATGTCTGCCACATCTTTTAGAATCATTGGTTTTAGGGACTTTTCGTCACCCGTGAGGAAGTAATTTTTCTGAAGTTTTACAATGGCGGAAATTGTTTTCAGTAGCGTATTCTGGCGCTGGTTGATGGCATCTATATACCATTTCGCGGCATCTAGTTTTTGCTTGATGAAAAGTGCCGCCTGCTTATGTTCTGCCGAAGTTTTATCGTGCGAATAAGTACTCAGGATATCTTTATAATCGTCTGAAACCCTTAGTGATGGAGCATTTTTACTGTTTAGGAAAGGGATGACCTGGCCGTCTTTCACTTGGATTGTAAAATCGGGTATGATTTCTTGGTTAATGGTAATCGTCTGTGTGTCGAAATTTCCGCCCACTTTTGGTGAAAGTTTAGAAATCACATCCAGCGCATCCTTTAGATTTTCCTCATCCACATCGTACTTCTGCATGATTTTGTTGTAATGCTTGTTCGTTAAAGCATCAAACTGGTGCCGAAGAATATTTGCTGCCAAAGTAACAGCCTTGTCGGAACTCACTTTTTTCTCGATTTGCAACAATAGGCATTCTTGCAAATTCCTAGCACCCACGCCTGGCGGATCCAGTTTTTGGATGTAATTTTCAAGAATATCCGTCACCTTTTCCGGGATGGTATATATACCTTGCGAAAACGCCAAATCATCTGCAATGGCTTTTACATCTCGGCGCAAGTAGCCGTCGTTATCCATATTTCCGATGATGTATTCGGCAATCGTCAGGTCTTCTTCATCGATATTGCTAAGGCGAATTTGCTCTATTAGGTAGTCGTAGATCGTTTGACCCTCCGTGAGCAGGCTTTCATTATCGAATTCCTCATCATCCGCAGAATAGTTACTAGAAACCGTCTTATAGCTAGGCTCGTCATCAAAAAGGTATTCATTTACATCGAAATCTGTATCAATGCTTTCCGTACCCTCGTCCTCATATTCAGCAGCAGTTTCTTCAAATGGCTCGTCGGCATCTTCCTCCACCTTTTCCAGTGCAGGGTTTTCTTCCAATTCGCGTTCCAACTCTTCCTCAAATTCCATTGTATGCAACTGTATCAGTTTCATCAATTGAATCTGCTGGGGAGCCAGTTTTTGGCCTAATTTGAGTTGTAGATTTTGTTTTAACATTTATAAATTCAAGTTTTCGGCATTAGATAAAGCCGGAAGTTTTGGATTAAATTCTTTAGGCTATAATTAATTAAAATTCAGCAGTTTTTGGCGATCTTGGGAAAGGAATCACATCGCGAATGTTTGTCATACCCGTTACGAAAAGCACCAGTCTTTCCAATCCCAATCCGAAACCTGCGTGCGGCACAGATCCAAATTTACGAGTATCCAAATACCACCATAGTTCCTTTGTATCCACATGCATCGCGTTCATTTTTTCCTTCAAAACATCGTAGCGTTCCTCCCTTTGGGATCCTCCGATGATTTCGCCGATGCCCGGGAATAGTACATCCATCGCAGATACGGTTTTTCCGTCTTCGTTTAGTCGCATATAGAAGGCCTTTATTTCCTTAGGATAATCAAACAAAACTACCGGACTTTCAAAATATTTTTCCACCAAGAATCGTTCGTGCTCACTTTGCAAGTCTGCACCCCACTCCTCTATTGGGAATTGGAATTTACCTTTTTTATTTTCTTTGGAATTTAGCAAAATTTCGATGGCTTCCGTGTAAGATACGCGTTTGAAGCGCTTCTTTACCACACTTTGCAACTTCTCAATCAGTCCTTCTTTCGCACGGTCTTTTTCCGGTTTCTGCTTTTGCTCCTCGGCAAATCTTTTATCTAAGAATTCTAAATCTTCTTTACAATTTTCCAGAACATAGCTAATGACATATTTTAGGAAATCCTCTGCCAAATCAATATTATCTTCCAAATTATTGAAGGCCACTTCCGGCTCTACCATCCAAAATTCGGCAAGGTGGCGCGTGGTATTGGAGTTTTCTGCTCGAAAAGTTGGTCCAAAAGTATAAACCCGGCCAAGCCCCATCATAGCGGTTTCCACATTCAACTGACCGGAAACGGTAAGCGATGTTTTTTTGCCAAAGAAATCTTGTTCGAAATCGATATCACCATTTTCATCGCGCGGGATTTGGTTCAAATCAAAATTCGTCACGCGGAACATCTCTCCGGCGCCCTCTGCATCGGCACCGGTAATCAGCGGCGTATGGATGTAGAAGAAATGGTTTTGATTAAAAAACTGATGAATCGCGAAACTCACCGTACTTCTCACACGGAAAACCGCTCCAAAAAGATTGGTACGGAAACGCAAATGCGCCTGCTCCCGAAGCACTTCCAATGAGTGTTTTTTAGGTTGAAGAACGGTTTTCTCCAGTTGCTCAGAAAAATTATCGCCCAAAATCTGGATTTTTTTGGCAATAATTTCGATGCTCTGCCCCTGTCCCTGGCTTTCCACCAATTCTCCGGTAACCTTTAGGGAAGATGCAGTTTTAATATTTTTAATAATTTCCTCATCAAACTTATCGAAATCTACCACAATCTGAAGATTGTCTATAGTAGAACCGTCATTCAACGCAATAAATCGGTTGGAACGGAACGCCCGAACCCAACCTTGTACTGTAATGTCGTGATGAAGTTGCTTCTTATAATTGCCCAATAGGTCTTTTATCGTTCTCTTTTCCATTTTAATCCAATCATAAATGCAAATATAAACATTTTTAGATTGAGGATAAGGGGAAGATTTTGGTTGATGTTAAGGTAAAGATTAAGAAAGGTATTTCCAAAAACTGAATGGTTTTCTTTTCTTAATATAATTCAAATCGTCTTCCATGGCATAGGCCTCGCGCTCGAAACTGATGCTTTTATAAGCCAAATAACTGTCTTTCAGTTTAAAATAATGCCAATAGTATTCCACAACATACCATACATAAAAAATAATGAGCAAAAGTTCCACCTGTTGGCGGATGTGGATTTTTTCGTGGTTGATGAGTACGGCGTTCTGCCTGTCTTGCGGGTTCTGCAGTAGGATAAATGGAAAAATCGTGATCGCTTTTATTTTACTATTTTTGAGCAGCCATTGGCACACTATTATCATTCAACAAAAATAAAAAAAATTACAGAATCTACTTTTAACTTATGAACACTCCCGACATCAAAGAACATGAGGACTTTTATTATAACGAACAGGGCTACAAGGTTTTCACTAAAAACTACCACCTGAAACGCGGCTACTGCTGCAAAAGTGGATGCCGGCACTGCCCCTACGGTTATGATAAAAAGACCGATACATTTATAAAAACACTAAAAACTGCTCTAAAGAAATGAAAAAATACTTCATCCTAATGCTCACGGCGGCTACCCTTGGGCTTACTTCCTGCTCACCGTTCCAGGTGACTTCGGATTATGCCGAAACTGCCAACTTTAACACTTATAAAACTTACAAACTACGCATCGACGATCTGAAACTAAACGATATAGATAAGGACCGCGTGCTGAATGAGGTATCTCGGCAGTTGCAAAGCAAAGGTTTATCCGTAGCCGAAAATCCGGACTTAATTGTAAATGTAAAAGCCAATCACACCAAAGTGCGCGATATACAAAGCACAAGACCTTACGGGATGTATGGCTTCGGTGGTTTTGGCGGTTTCGGAGTTGGCGTTTCCCGCACTTGGGCTAATAACTATACGCAAGGTGGACTGATGATAGACCTCATAGATGCGAAAACCCAAAAACTCGTATGGATGGGCAAGGGACAAGGCATCTCGGTAGATGCGCCTTCTGCAAAACAAAAAGAAATCCCTGCTATCGTAGCAGAAATCATGGCGAACTACCCGCCGAAGAAATAAAAAAAATAATTCCTCTATATCTCAAAAACCCGGGCTGCGAAATTTCACAGCCCGGGTTTTTATTGAAAATGGTTGAAATATTATTTGCCTAAAACTTCCGTAATCGGCTTTCCGATGTTTCCACTTGGAAATTGGATTTTTATCAATGCGGAAATTGTGGGCGCAATATCCGTCATGTTATAATCGGCATTACTCTCGCCAGGCTTTATGCCCCAACCCATAAAAATCAAAGGAATATGAGAATCGTAAGAGTTCCAAACGCTGTGCGTAGTCCCAGTTTTAGCATATGGCGGCAACATAGAATCGTGGGACACCAACTGAATATCGCCACTACGCTCCCAGTTGTAACCATTGATTATACGTGTTTTAAGCGGTTCTGGAATGGGCGCATCTGCTAATTTTTTCATGTTTACAGCAAAGAGAACGGTTTTATCTTTATTGATTTCATCTACCAGATAGTCCACCGCATTCGTCATATCCACTTTGTTTTTCTCGGCTACATTTTTGTCCAAATATATTTGGTAGTTTTCAATAGAAGTCAACAAGTTTTCCACGCCGTATTTGGTTTTAAAGATGGCATTCATGCTTTTTTCAGCGCCTTCACCAAAGAATCCAGTCGGGATTTTATGCTCTTGAAGATAGCCCACCGCGTGTGCGCCACCATGATCCGCAGTAAGGAAAACTGTGTACTGCCCCTTGCCTACTTTCGTATCCAAATATTTAAGAAACTCTGCCAAATCTCTATCTAATCTTAGGTAAACATCTTCCATTTCGATGGCGTTCGGTCCAAATTTATGCCCGGCGTAGTCGGTAGAAGCGATATTAATGGCCAAAATATCGGTGATATTATCTTGTCCCAAGGCCTCGCCATCTATAGAAGCCTGCGCCATTTTCAAAGTCAGTGAATTGCCGAACGGCGTATAGCGGATGTTGTCTTTTTTCTGAGCATAATCTGCGGCAAGGTTGCTATATGGAAAAATCGGCGCTTTAGCACTACCCAACAGCCCCTCCCATGCCACATTATCCGGGGTACTCTCGGTATATTGCTCGATAGGTAGTAATGTATTCCAACCATTTGCGACCAATTTTTCGCCCCAGTTTTGGCTATTGAAATTTTTCACCCACTGTGGCAAATCATTCATATAATAACTACTCGTGATGAAGTGTCCGTTGGTGTCATCAAACCAATATGCGCCATTCGGGTTGTGTCCGGCAGGCAAGATGGATGCGCGGTCTTTAAGAGAAACGCCCACCACTTTTCCTTGGAAATTGGTAGCAATGCGAAGTTCATCTGTAATTGTTGTGGACCAAAGATTTTTCGGTGAGTGGCTACCGTTTTTCTTGCTATCGGTTCCTACTGGATTTACAGATTCATCGGTGGTGCAATAGACATTTTTTCCCGTGGTTCTATCAAACCAATCATTCCCGGCAATCCCATGAATTGCAGGCACAGATCCGGTATAAATACTGGTATGTCCAATCGCCGTAACGGTTGGCACATAGTTGATGTGGACATTGTTTAATGAATAGCCCTGATTCAAAAATCGTTTGAAACCATCATCGCCATATTTTTCATAAAATCGGTATAGATAGTCCCAACGCATCTGATCCACTACCAAACCAACGACCAATTTCGGGCGCGGAACGGAAGTCGGGGTTGAATTTTTTTTCTGAGCGGCCAATGGCAGCGCCGTGAGGGCGGCCAAAGCAATGGCTTGTATTCTTTTACTAAACATTAGATTAAATTTTGGCAAATATAAAATTATTAGCGCAAAGGGTTTGTCAATTATTTGTTAAGTTTAGTTGCAGGGTGTTGCTTATTCTATGTTGGTTGTCATTGATAAATGATTAAAAAACATGAATAATTAAGCATTGACCCGTAGTGCATTATCAAACGAGATGTATTTTTAGGTTGTTTATATTTCTATTAAATGCAAATCTATTCAATAATTGAATAGTTGTTAGTGCTGTGATTTTAGAAAGATTCCTATTAAAAAACTTCGAAAGTTTCGGCGTAATTTCTTCAAATCATAAACTGGTCACAAAGTTTAGAAAATAAGGTCTCATTTCTTCTGCGATATTTTTCGAACTGATAAATCTGTGGTTTGTAATCCTTTTGCTTTTTTCCTTGAGGAGTTTCCAACTCTATATTTACCTTGGTTTTATCGGTTAAAAATTAAAATTTTTCCGCTCCAAAAATTTCTCAGTAACTTGTTTCAAGATTGCTTGTAATCGTATTTAATTGTTAATCAATACAGTATACTGATTCTTAGTGAATTGAGAAATCTTTTGTATAATGCGCCACGGGTTATTTTAATTAATAAAGATTTAGGTTTTGTTGGAAAAAAATTTGTAACCGCATCTGGAACATATTCAGAAGTATAACCTCTTGGTAACCATAAAGATACTGCATCGCTTCCTCTTCCGATTTGGTTAGTTGATGGATTTTCATATCACTAAATGTTTAGTGATAGATAGTGATAATGGTTTTATTTTATAAGGACGAGATAATTAATCACAAAAATTATCTTTTAAGTACTACCAAATATTGAAATTGATTATCTGTAGCTACCACTTCCGATTTCCAACCTTCTTCCTTAGCAATTTTTGAAAGCATTAGACTGTCTATATACAGCCACTTAAACCAGCTTGTTAGTTCGTCGGCATATTCATATTTACATTGCACTTCGCCGTAATAAAAAATAGGCAATGGTGTTTCCTCATACATATAAATGATGTCGCAGGAATCAAAAATAAGTCTTCCTCCCGGTTCCAAAAGTGTGCGCGCATGACGGAGAAATTTCCTCAATCCAACGATGTCGCCACAGAGGCCTATCCCATTCATCAGCAAAAGAAGTGTATCAAATTTCTCCCCTTGAAACTTAAATATATCTTCACAAATTACATTTTTAACACCTCGGTCACGCATGACTTCACAAGCGTTTGGCGAAATTTCCAAGGCCGTAACTTCTGTTGTTTTCTGTAATTCCAATGCGTGGGATCCTGCACCTGCACCTATGTCCAGCACTTTTCCTGAGCAAAGGTTTATCGCTTTTTTTTCTAATTCCGGCATCTCCTTCCATTCCCGAAAGTATACGGAAATCGGCATTTCTACCTTCGGTCCGAAAGTATCGTGCACAAATAGTTTGGTTTTAGCCTTTTTAAAGTGAAAATCTGAAATTGCTATGCCGGGAAGATCCATAAAAACATTAGCTGGTTGTTGTTAAATCGTTGATAGTAAAAACAATAAAGAAAGCGTTTCAAAATTAATTGAAACGCTCTTAGTAGCGGGAACCGGACTCGAACCGATGACCTTCGGGTTATGAGCCCGACGAGCTACCTACTGCTCCATCCCGCGGTGTTTTGTACTGCGCTACCGAAGCGCATTAGTAGCGGGGACACGACTCGAACGTGCGACCTCCGGGTTATGAGCCCGACGAGCTACCTACTGCTCTACCCCGCGATATTGGATTGCAAAGATACAAAAACTTTGCCAGCCTACAAATTCATTTAAATTATTAATACAAAACCACTTTTCCTTATATTTGTACTATGGCGAAATTATTAAAAATCCATCCTGAAAACCCACAGGAAAAGCAAATAGATGAAGTTATAAAGGTGCTTCACAGCGGGGGAATCATCATTTATCCCTCCGATACGGTGTACGCGCTGGGTTGCGATATCAACAACCTGAAAGCCATGGAAAGATTAGCACAAATAAAGAAAACCCGTTTGGATAAGGCGCAGTTTTCGATCATTTGCAATAATCTCAGCCATATTTCAGATTTTACACGCCCGATAGACACCTCCGTTTTCCGAATGCTGAAGGCGCATATTCCGGGACCTTTCACCTTTATCCTCGGTGCAGGAAAAAGTTTACCAGCTGCCTACAAGGGTCACAAATCCGTGGGAATCCGCGTACCAGATCACAGCATTCCGCAGATGATTGTGGAAAAATTAGGGCATCCCATCGCCTCTACCTCCATCAAGGATGATGATGAAGTTTTGGAATATTCCACAGATCCTGAACTAATTGCAGAAAAATACGACAAGGTGGTCGATTTAGTTATAGATAGCGGCTATGGCGACAATAATGCCTCCACAATTGTAGATCTCACCTCCGGCGAACCCGAAATTATCCGCCAAGGGAAAGGGATATTTGGTTAGTGATTGATTACCGCAATCCTATCCTTTTATCCTTAAGCCCTACTCGTAAATCCTAATCTCCCCATCTCCCCTATGAAGATCCTCACCTCCCCTGCTAAATTGATGAATACTGGGAATAGCACCACGCTGCTAAAGCCTACAAAACCGATATTCATCCAGGAAGCGGCACAAATTCATTCCTATTTAAAGGAAAAATCTCCGAAATTTTTATCTGAACTGATGGAAATTTCGCCAAAACTCGCCGATGAGAATTGGGAACGCAACCAAAAATGGAAAGCGAATCCCACTGCCAAGGAATCGGCTCCCGCCATGTATGCATTTACAGGCGAAGTTTACCGCGGGTTAGATGCCGCCACACTCGATAAAACTGCCGTGGATTATCTGAGAAAGCATTACCGTATACTTTCCGGGTTGTACGGATTGCTGCGGCCCTCGGACCGTGTGATGCTCTACCGACTGGAAATGGGCAGAAAATTCGAGTTTGAAAATTATGAAAATCTATATGATTTTTGGCGCGAAAAAATCACTGCTCAGCTCAACTCGGAATTACTTAAAAAAGATGTGATTCTCAACCTCGCTTCCTCAGAATATATAAAATCCATAAACAGCAAAAAAATAAAGGCCTCCATTATAAATTTTGATTTTTTTGAACTAAAAACAGGCAAGCCAAAGACAGTTGTAGTATACACCAAGCACGCAAGAGGGCTTATGGTGAGGCATTGTGCAGAAATCCAAGCCAAATCTTTGGATGATGTAAAATCGTTTAGCAAAGACGGCTACCTCTTCAATAATGAACTTTCTACGGAAAAAAGACTAGTTTTTACAAGGTAATAACGATGACGATTTCAGAATTAAAATCACATTTCAAGAAGCAAATTTCTGAGCGATATTCTGATTCGGAGACCGATTTTCTGTGGCAGATTTTTGGTGAAAAGATTTTTAGTTTAAATAAAGCTGAACTCCGAAATTCCGGGCAGTCCACTCCGGATATTTCTAAACAGTCTGATTTTCACAACAAACTTCTGCAGCTGCAACAGGGCAAACCTTACCAACAAATCTTTGGCGAAGCAGAATTTTTTGGATTAAAGTTTTTCGTAAATGAGCATGTTCTCATTCCACGCCCCGAAACGGAGGAACTTTTGGAATTGGCGTTAACCATGAGCCGAGAGCTGAGAGCCAAGAGCCAAGAATTAAATGGAAAAACAACCAACAACCAGCAACCCACAACCATATTGGATATAGGAACGGGAAGCGGCATCATCCCGATTGTAATGAAAAAACAGTTTCCAAATGCGGAAGTTTCGGGCATGGATATTTCCGAACAAGCGTTGGAAATTGCACGGAAAAACGCAGCTTTTCACCAGACCGAAATCCACTTTATTCAGGCGGATTATCTCCATACGGCGCTCACCGGCACCTACGACATTATCATTTCCAACCCGCCCTACATCGGCCAAAACGAGGAACAGGAAATTGCCGATTCCGTGAAGGAATTTGAACCAAAAAACGCGCTCTTCTCCCCAACCAATGATCCACTTATTTTCTACCGCAAGATAGCAAAAGACTGTAAAAACCACCTCTCCGAAAAAGGCATGTTATTTCTGGAAATCAACCAGAAGCTCGGCCCAGAAACTTTGGAACTTTTCAGCGGACTCTCGGAAGCCACGCTTATAAAGGATATTTCGGGAAACGACCGTTTCGTGGTGGGAAGCAAGTGATTTCCTAAGATACGATTCATATAACCGTTATTTTTTATCGTCCATCACACATCATTTATCACTTATATTTTGGGCGTGCCCCTCCGGGTCGGGCTGTTCAGGGCTCCGCTTCGCTCCGGTGCTTTGCACTGCTCCCTTTCGGTCGCACCCTTACCATCCCTCACGCAGCAGGGAAATAAAAAACATATTTAAATTCCAATAATTTGTATATTTAGTCCTTGATAAATTCAAATGCTTGCAAAAGCATTTTGCTTGCGTTGTGAGAAAACTTTTGTGAAAATAATCGTATTAAAAAATTTTAAAATAATCGTATAACTATTTAATTACTTACAACTATATTTATGAACAAACATTACTTAATGTCGAAAATGAAATCTACAGGAATAGCATATTTATGTTGGCTATTTCTTGGTTGTCATTATGCTTACCTTGGAAAATGGGGACTGCAAATCTTATATTGGATAACTTTAGGAGGAGTAGGAATCTGGGCATTTATTGATTTATTTTTAATACCATCTAAAGTTAATAGGCATAACCTTCTTATAGCAAATCAAATTGAAAGTATAGAAAAAAAGGAGCAAGAAGAATCTCTTGCTAGAAATATGGCTATGTTAAATGCCGTTTCTAACGTGAAACATAATACTCAAAATGAAATTCCATTATAAGAGAAAAAGGCGTGAATATAAATCCATTTAAAAACTAAGCTCAAAATTTTAAAGTCCAAAATGGGTGGCGAATCCCGCGCGCCCCGGATCGCAGCGGCTACCCCGCAGCAAGCGCCGGGAAAATTGTGCGGCATGATTGTAAGCGTGGGCGCGAGGAGTAATAGCGAAGAGCCGGAAATGGCGCCAAAAATAAATTCGTGAAACGAGAAATTCGGGGAAACTAAAAATGCGCCAATTATGACGCATTTGCTTAATTTTGTTGGGAATTTTACCCGATTCTTTTTTTCACGAAGACCATATAGCCCATGTAAATCAGCGGAATAGCCATGATGCCGAGGTATATAGCATGTTCCATCGCCTGGGCAGGTGCCACGGCCACGGCATAGACCAACCCGAAAAAAGCACCACCCAAATGCGCGGCATGGCCGATATTATCGTGCTGTCGGGGATTCAGCATCATGTAAACGGAATAACCGAAATACAACGCCCCGAAAATATAGCCCGGAATGGGAATCGGTATGAAAAACATGTAAATCCCAATGAACGGGAAAATGGCGATGGCGGCAAACAAAATCCCCGAAACACCGCCGCTGGCTCCTATCGCCGAGTACCACGCCTGATTTTTGTACAGATACAGCGAAAATAAGTTGCCCAACAATATGGAGCCGAAATATATGATGACGAAACCGATTTCGCCGAAACTCCCAATCACGATGGGTCCGAAGAAATACAGTGTCAACATATTGAAAATCAGGTGCATCCAATCGGCATGCAAGAATCCCGAGGAGAGCAGTCGCAGATATTCTTTCCGCTGCTGGATGGCGCTCACGCTGAATTTGTATTTCTCGAAAATTGCCCCGTTCGAGAAGCCCAAATAACTGATGATGCCCGTGGCAGCCATGATAATGATCAATATGATACTCATTCTTTATTTTTTATTGGTTAATGGAAAATTTTTCGGTTAATCTTCGCCGAAAAGATTCCCTATGGTGCCTTCTTCGGGGAAGTCTTCGTCCTTCACATCTTGGTCTATGAAACTGATGTGTCCCTGGGTGGTTTCCACCACATCGAAACCATCATTCACCTCCGGGCGCTCGGGAATAGTGATGTTTAGTGTTTTTATTTTTTCTTTTATAAACTGATTTCCAATGGCTTTGATGCCCTTCACGGCAATCACCTCGTCCAAAACCACCGTTTCAGGTTCTTTCTCTTTGCCTTTTTCACCCGCGAAAATAATTTCGGCAGTCGCACCATCGTCGGCAATCACGGCTTCGATAAAGGATTTCGGATGTTCGCTGGGCATAAAGGATTGTACATTGCTGGTGTGTTCCAGCATGAATCTCTTGATGAAATAAATTCCCTTTTCGCCATCGAAATAAATGCAAGTGATAGGCTGTTCTGGGCGCCATTTTTCAAGAATGAGATAATCATCATCAAAACGGTTCATAAGGTCGAAAGATACCAACTTGGCTTCGCCTTGTGCACTGACCGTCAGTATTTTATCATCACCTTTGAAGGTTCCTAAAAGCGTGCCTCGCCCATCGGCGTTTAGTCGGCGGACGGTGTCATCAAACCAAATCTTCCGTGGCGCCAATGTAGAGTGGCCTTCTTCCTTCAAATCGACTTTTTTCACGGCGTATTTCGTTACCAGATTTCCTTTGGAATCCCTACCTTTTATGGCGAGATCAGCGAAACTGATTTCCATTTTGCTCTTACGAATCCGTGCGCTTGGCTTTAGCAAAATCGTCACCACCTCGGCTTCGCCATTCGGATTTGCCGAAAAATACAGCATTTCCGAGCCTTTGGTATCGGATGCGAGTTTGTATTCGGTGTTTCGCGTGACGGCTGTTACGGAGAAGCGTTTCATGTAGTACGGTCCTTCCTTTCCCTCGCGGTAGATCATGTTGTAAACCGTGCGCTTGTCGTTCTTTTTCCAAATGCCTACATGCTGGATGTTCTTGCCGATGAAGGTTTTAGGTTCCACTTTCACCACCTTCATCGTACCGTCCTTCTGGAATGTGATTATGTCATCAATATCCGAGCAATCAAAGAGGTATTGGTCTTTCTTCAAAGAAGTACCGATGAATCCTTCCTCAAAATTGGCGTAGAATTTCTCGTTGGCAACAGCCACTTTAGTCGCGTCTATCGTATCGAAAATCCTCAATTCCGTGCGGCGCTCCCGGCCTTTGCCGTATTTCTTTTTGATATTGGTAAAATAATCTATGGCATAGGTAATTAGATTTGCCAAGTGGTATTTTACCTGCTCTATCTTGCCCTCCAATGCCAAAATATTTTCTATCGCTTTGTCCCTATCATATCGTGAAATCCTCATGAAAGGCAGTTCGGTCAGGCGGATGATGTCTTCCGTAGTCACCTCGCGCACAAGGTTTTGGGTAAACGGTTTCAGTGCGGCATCTATCGCGGCATAAACTTCTTCTTTGGAATTCCTGCCCTTGATTTCTTGGTAAATTTCGTTTTCGATAAATATTTTTTCCAAACTCGCGAAATGCCATTTCTCTTCGAGTTCGTTCAGTTCTATCTCCAGTTCTTTTTTGAGCAAAGACACCGTATGATCTGTATTTTGTTTCAGAATATCGGTGGCGGAAAGGAACATCGGCTTATCGCCCACAATCACGCAGGCATTCGGGGAGATGGAGATTTCGCAGTCGGTAAAGGCATACAGCGCATCTATGGTTTTGTCCGGCGAAACATCATTGTTCAGGTGAATGTTGATTTCCACCGTGTCCGAAGTGTTATCCTCTATTTTTTTGATTTTGATTTTACCCTTCTCATTCGCCTTAATGACAGTCTCAATTAGGTCGCCCGTGGTTCTCCCGAAAGGTAACTCGGTAATGCAAAGCGTATTCTTATCTTTCTGAATGATCCTCGCTCTTGCACGGACGCGGCTTCCGCGTGCACCATCGTTGTAATTCTGTACATCCAGCATACCGCCCGTGAGGAAATCCGGGAAGAGTTCAAATTTTTTCCCTTTCAGGTGCGCAATGGAAGCATCAATAAGTTCATTGAAGTTATGTGGCAAAATTTTGGTCGAAAGCCCTACGCCAATCCCTTCCACACCTTGCGCAAGCAGCAGTGGGAATTTAACCGGCAAATCAATAGGCTCATTATTCCTGCCGTCATAGGATTTTGCCCACTCTGTTGTTTTTGGGTTGAAGACCACTTCCAGTGCAAACGGTGTGAGGCGTGCCTCTATGTATCTTGCGGCAGCCGCTGAATCCCCGGTGAACACATTTCCCCAGTTCCCCTGCGTATCTATCAGGAGCTCCTTCTGCCCGATTTGCACCATGGCATCGGTAATGGAGGCGTCGCCATGTGGGTGGTATTTCATGGTGTTCCCCACGATATTCGCGACCTTGTTATAGCGCCCGTCTTCCAACTCGCGCATGGAGTGCATGATACGGCGCTGAACAGGCTTTAAACCATCAAAAATAGAGGGAATGGCACGGTCCAAAATGACATAGGAAGCGTAATCCAAAAACCAATCTCGGTACAGCCCGGAAACTTTTTTCAGCGAATCTTCCTGAGTTATGT
The DNA here is from genome assembly GCA_018260475.1 of Chryseobacterium sp. Lineage (GTDB taxonomy): Bacteria > Bacteroidota > Bacteroidia > Flavobacteriales > Weeksellaceae > JAGLBA01. The sequence goes on from JAGLBA010000002.1 coordinate 118,032, forward strand.
TATTCTGTTCTTCCATGGTCTCCTCTACTTTCGTTGTTGGCTTTCACGACTTTGCTTAAAGATAATTTCAAATCGTTGATTTCCTGTTTTTTCAAATATGAAATGTCATATTTCAGTACTACTTCCTTGCTTTTATTACTGGAGATCCTCACGAAAAGTCTTTTAAAAAAATTTTGGTTTACAATTTCATAGCTTATGAGCTTATATTTCGGAAATTCATCATTTAGAGGTTTGTCTAAAATCGAGATGACATTTCGGTTTTTAAAATGGAGCGCTTCGCCATCGCTATCGTATTCAAAAATTTGTCGCCCACGCATGTAAAAAATCGCGACAAAAAATAAAGGCACAATAAGGAAAATCCATTTCATATTTCCAAAAAGTCCGAGTTTATGCCCAAGTAGAAATGTAATAACTCCGATTACCACGCTCATGGCCACTGTGGTGCTGAGGAATTGGTATTGGCCTGCTTTATCTCTGTTATTTAATCTCATTACTGTTAAATTTAAAATTCCGCATCCTCCAAAATTTCTTTTTTATCAATATCCGGATCTTCCACCACCAGGTTTTCGAGGATAAAGGTTTGTCGGTCAGGCGTGTTTTTTCCCATGTAAAATTCCAAAATCTGCTCTATGGTTTGGTCTTTGCCCAAAACAACCGGTTGGAGGCGAATATCTTTGCCGATGAAATGTTTAAACTCGTCCGGAGAAATCTCTCCCAAACCTTTGAATCGGGTGATTTCTGGGTTTTTACCCAGTTCGTTCAGCGCCTTTATCCTTTCCGGTTCGGAATAGCAATAGCGGGTTTCCTTTTTGTTTCTCACCCGGAACAGAGGCGTTTGAAGGATATAAAGGTGACCGTTTTTAATTAAATCCGGGAAAAATTGCAGGAAAAAAGTAATCATCAGCAGGCGAATGTGCATCCCGTCCACATCGGCATCAGTGGCGATAATCACATGGTTGTAACGCAGGTCTTCCAAAGAATCCTCGATATTCAGAGCCGCTTGTAAAAGGTTGAATTCCTCGTTTTCATACACCACCCTTTTCGTAAGTCCGTAGCAGTTCAGCGGCTTTCCCTTAAGCGAAAACACCGACTGCGTTTCCACATCTCGGCTCTTGGTGATAGACCCGGAAGCGGAATCTCCCTCGGTAATGAAGATCATGGTTTCTGCCTTCCTTGCCGCCTTTTGGTCGTTGTAATGTTGTCTGCAATCACGCAGTTTTTTATTGTGCAGAGATACTTTTTTCGCCCTTTCGCGTGCCAGTTTTTGTATGCCAGAAAGCTCCTTTCTTTCCCGCTCAGAAATGATGATTTTCCTTAAAATAGCCTCTGCAGTTTCAGGATTTTGGTGGAGATAATTATCGAGTTTGCTTTTCAGGTTATTGGTGACGAAGGTTTTAATGGTTTCCAACTCATTCTTATCCTTATCCTGCCCCATGGTGGCGGAGCCCAGTTTGGTCTTGGTTTGAGATTCAAAAACAGGGTTGCCTACATTGATGTAAATTGCGCCGATAATGGCCTTGCGAATATCCGCCGCCTCAAAATTTTTATTGTAAAACTCGCGAATGGTCTTCACATAAGCCTCCTTGAAGGCGTTCAAATGCGTACCGCCCTGCGAAGTATATTGTCCATTTACAAAGGAAAAATAAGTTTCCGACTGCGATTTGTCGGAATGCGTAATCGCCACTTCCAAATCCTCATCCTTGATATGGATGATCGGATATACAATTTCACCCTCAATTTCCTCTTCCAAAAGGTCTTTCAAACCATTTTGAGATTCATAAACCTCGCCGTTGAAATAAATTTTTAGACCAAGGTTCAGGTACGAATAATTCCGCAACATCCGCGAAACATACTCGGTACGGAATTTATAATTTACAAATATGGTATCATCTGGGACAAAGGTAATTTCCGTACCGTTTTTCTCGGTAGTTTCCACCTCGTCGTGCAGCGTTTTCAGGCGACCTTCCACAAATTCGGCGCGGCGCATCCTACCCTCTCTCACAGATTTCACCTGAAAATACTTTGATAAAAAGTTCACGGCCTTCGTACCCACACCGTTTAGACCGATGGATTTTTTGAAGGCGCCTTCATCATACTTTCCGCCGGTATTCATGATGGATACAACATCCACAATCTTTCCGAGCGGTATGCCACGACCGAAATCCCGCACCACCACTTTTCCGTCGGAGATTTTTACATCTATGCGTTTCCCGTGTCTCATCCGGAACTCATCGATAGAGTTATCCACCGCCTCCTTTAGCAAGATATAGATTCCGTCGTCAGCAGAAGATCCATCGCCCAGTTTTCCGATATACATCCCCGGCCGCAGGCGCACATGCTCGCGGGGTTCCAGGGTTTTGATGTTATCCTCGGTATATTGTTCCTGTAAAATTTCGCTCATAAAACATTCTAAACTGCCAATAAATATTAAAAATGCAGCATCCTACAAAAATAGCGATAAAAGAATTGTAACGGAAATTTTGTTAAGAAAAAATACCCTTTACTTAGTTCGAAGTGCTGTTTATTAAAACTTTATCATGTTTCATCCAACATAAACAAATGCTAAATTACTAAATTACCAATTTTTTTTTTGGCGTGCCCCTCCGGGTCGGGCTGTTCAGGGCTCCGCTTCGCTCCGGTGCTTTGCACTGCTCCCTTTCGGTCGCACCCTTACCATCCCTCACGCAGCGTGCGCGACACTTTACTGACTAACAAGCAATTGTGCTATTTGTTTTACCAATGTTTATTAACATGTTATCAAAAAAAAATATTTCGTATCACTGTACCTTTCCCTCATTGGCACGGTAACAATTCATAGGAAACAACGATTTCTCGCCATAACATATGCAATTAAAAAATCCGCCGCACTTTTCAGCGCAGCGGATAGTCTGTCTTAAAAAATTATTTAGAATTTATTGACCCAATTCGGATAGGCGTCCATAAACTTCTTCAAATAAGCCTCGGTTCTTTCGACTAAAGTTTTGCCGTCTTCTTGAAAGATATTGTGTACAGAGCCTATGTATGCTTCCGGCTGCTGCATCAGAGGCACATTCACGAATACAAAGGCCTGGCGAATATGGTGGTTTGCAGCAAGCCCGCCCATTGCCGACACAGAAGAGGTAACCACCGCGCCTGGTTTGCCGTCCCAAACACTTTGGCCGTAAGGTCTGGACCCAACATCGATGGCGTTTTTCAATGCCGCCGGTATCGTGCGGTTGTATTCTGGGGAAACGACCAAAATACCGTCGGAATATTTAATTTTCTCGCGGAAATCCAGCCATTCTTGTGGCGGACTTTGCTCCAAATCTTCGTTGTAAAAAGGTAAATTGCCAATTTCAACAATCTCCAACTGCAAATCATCTCCAGAAATGCGAGCCAGTTCGTTTGCTATTTTTCTATTATAGGATTCCTTTCTAAGACTCCCAACCAATACTGCGATTTTCTTTGCCATGATTTCTATTTGAATAATTTAAGAATTCTATATGTCATTTTTTGATTTCTTGTGGCGATATTGTTTACGGCCTTAAGGCATTCTATATCATACCACAGGTCAGTTTAATAAAACACTAATATTAAAAAATGAATTAAACATTAAAGCGGAAGTTCATAATGTCGCCGTCTTGCACCACATATTCTTTCCCTTCTACGCCCATTTTTCCTGCTTCTTTTATTTTGGCTTCGGAGCCGTAGTGGATATAGTCATCATACTTGATAACTTCCGCACGGATAAATCCTTTCTCGAAATCTGTATGGATCACGCCGGCTGCTTGCGGCGCTGTCCAGCCTTTCCCGATGGTCCATGCACGAACTTCCTTCACTCCTACTGTAAAATATACTTGCAATTGCAAAAGTTCATAGGCCTTGCGGATCAATCTGTTTACGCCTGGTTCTTCCAAACCAAGTTCTTCCAAGAACATTTGGCGTTCCTCGAAAGTTTCAAGTTCATTGATGTCGGCTTCTATTTGGGCTGCGAGAACCACCACTTCGGCATTCTCTTTTTTCGCCATTTCCTCTATTTTTTCAATCCAAGGATTACCGTTTTTAATGGAATTTTCATCCACATTACACACATACAACACAGGCTTTTTGGTCAAAAGGTGCACCTCATCGATCACCTCTTTTTGGGAATCATCGGCAGGGAACTCACGGGCGTTCTTTCCCTCCTCCAGAAATTTTTGAAGCCCCAAAAGCGTTTCGTATGCCATTACATCATCCTTCTTTCCGGATTTGATGAATTTTTTTGCTTTATCGACCGCTTTTCCAAGGGTTTCAAGGTCTTTCAGTTGAAGTTCGATATCTATGATTTCCTTATCGCGCATCGGGTCCACAGAACCTTCCACATGCACGATGTTTCCGTTTTCAAAACATCTCAAAACATGGATGATGGCTTCGCACTCGCGGATGTTGGCAAGAAATTGGTTACCCAGACCTTCGCCTTTGGAAGCGCCCTTTACCAAACCGGCGATGTCCACAATTTCCACTACCGCGGGCATTACACGCTCCGGATTCACAAGTTTTTCCAACTCTACCAGCCGCGGATCCGGCACGGAAACGGTTCCCAAATTGGGTTCTATGGTACAGAAGGGATAGTTGGCTGATTGCGCTTTTGCGTTGCTCAGACAGTTAAAAAGCGTTGATTTGCCCACATTCGGAAGGCCTACGATTCCACATTTCATCAGTATAATATGCTTTGTGCAGTCGGCTTGTGCTTTCTGCTTTCTTTTAAAATAATAATTCGTGCAAAGATAAGGATTTAAACGGAGTATTTTAAAACAAAAAATCTGCCCGATACAGGCAGATTTCTATATGCAAAATAGATCTGAATTATGGTTTTTCACTAGTAGAATCTCTCGCCATGGGCGCATCGTCCGGCATTTTTTCCAATGCCGCATCGAAAATGAACAGAGATTCATCAGTAGCTCTATCGCCTCCTGCGATTTTCAATTTATCAATAAGGCTGGTTGCCAATGTTTCTTCCTCAATTTGCTCTTTCACAAACCATTGTAGGAAGTTCCAAGTGGCCCAGTCTTTTTCTTCCATGGCCATATCAACAAGATTGTAAATAGCTGTGGTGTTTTCCACTTCATGTTGAAATACTTTGTTAAAGCAATCGGTCAGAGATATTGGATCGTTATCTGCTTTTGGAGTAGAATCTATCGTAGGTTTCCCGCCACGGTTCAGTACATAGTTCATAAATTTGATGGCGTGGTCGCTCTCTTCCTTAGAGTGGCGGAACAAGAAGTTGGCCACACCGCCGTAGCCCTGACTGGAAGCCCAGATTCCGTAGGAAAGGTAGTTGTGGGATTGCAAAAGTTCAACATTCATCTGCGCGCTCAGCGCAATTTCCATATTTGAGGAAAGTCTTTTGGTATTCATTATTATAGGTTTAATTAAATGGACGCAGCAAAAATTGTACCCTTGAAATAAAGCACAACAAAAATCCCGAACAAAAGTCCGGGATATGTTTTATCGGTTGGAATAAGACTACCAGCCGCTGTTTCTGTTGTTATCGCGTTTTTGGTAACCACCGCCTCCGCCGCCGAAACCTCTTGGTTTGTCTTCGCGTGGTTTTGCTTCAGAGATATTCAAAACTTTTTGTTTGAATTCTTTTTGGTTAAGTTCTTCGATTGCTTGATTTGCCTCATCATCGTTTGGCATTTCAACAAAACCGAATCCTCTTGAGCGGCCTGTATCTCTGTCCATGATGATTTTTGCAGAATCTACTGTACCGTAGTTTTCGAATAAAGATTGCAACTCGGACTCAACGGTATTGTAGTTGAGGTTTGAAATAAAAATGTTCATAATAATAGATAAAAAAAATTGTATGCTAAAGTTTAAAAACGCGTATATTGTTTTGTTGCGTTCCGTTGCTCTAATCGGGTGCAATATACAAATAAAATACGGTTCTCAAACTTTATTTGCAATTATTTGATACTATTAATATATAAAAACATTTAAACTACTATAAATCAACGACCTAATTTAAATAAAAAACGGCCGGTTGGCTTTCATTCCCTACCCTATCTACTTCTTTTATAGCCACAGCTTCCAAATTCTTGCCTTGTTTGGATGCAGGAAGGGACATTTCCGATGTATTTGCCTCCAAAATATCGGTTTTCCAACTACCTCCGTACTTGGAAAACAGAATCCAGCGGAAGGTTTTAGATGATAATTCTGCAGACCAACTTACATTTACCATATTTCCCGACTTTATAGCATTAATTTCCGGACGCGTGCTATTTTCAGCGGAAATCCACGGGGTGCGCGGCACCAATGCTTTTTCTTTGTAAGGTCCGTTTTTCAAAGCTGACTGCATTGCAGAACTATTCAGCAATCCGGCTATGCTCCAGTGTGCAACTCCTTTGCTGGACGGCGTGAGCCTGCGCGCCTCATTAATCTCATTCACTATTTCTGCTGGTCTATCTGCGGCTTTTACTTCCACAGTGTTCAGCCCCGGCCAAAGATGGCGATTTTTAGTATTTTCGGACTGCCACCATTTTAACAAAGAACTAAAATTCTGTCCGGACGAATTAAGCGGCCAATAAAGTTGAGGCGTGAAATAATCTATCCAACCTTGGTTCAGCCACAATTTAGCATCGGCAAAAAGTTCATCGTGTTGTGAAGAACCTTTTACATCAGAAGGATAGCCGGGTTTCCAAATCCCAAACGGACTGATTCCGAATTTTACAGTTTTCTTTTCAGCCTTAATTTCGTCGTAAATTCTTTTAACAAATTTATTTACATTCCCACGGCGCCAATCTGCGCGACTGAGCGTTCCCCCGGAAGCTTTGTAAACACTCCAAGTACGGTCGTCCGGGAAGTCTTTTCCGGCATTGTAAGTTGCGTAAGGATAGAAATAATCATCGAAATGAACACCGTCTAAATCGTATCTTTTAACCAAATCCTTCACCACAGCCGACACATGATCTTGTGTTTTTTGGTCGGCTGGATCAAACCAATAAGTCCCGTTTTGCAATCTCACCACCGAGCTTCCCATGCGTTTCGCCATAGAATTTGGGCTAACAGTGCCGCCTGCCGTATGGTGAGCACGGAAAGGATTTAACCAAACATGGAGTTCCATCCCCCGCTTGTGAGCTTCCGAAATCCAAAATTCCAAAGGATCATAATACGGCGAAGGCGCGCGGCCGGTTTCACCATTGAGGAAATACGACCACGGTTCCAAATCGCTCTTGTAGAGAGCATCTCCGGAAGGTCTTACCTGAAAAATAACGGCATTGAAATTATTGTCCTGAAGCATATCCAACTGGCGGATGGCCTCGGCCTTTTGCTGTGCTGTGCTAAGGTTATTTTTGGAAGGCCAATTGATATTCGCAACTGTAGCAATCCACGCTGCACGGAATTCCCGATTGACCTCCGGTAATTCTTTCGCTATGGCATTTAGCTTAATTTCTGGCATCGCAGGCTTAGGTTTCGGGGTGGCATTCGTCGTGCGCGTAGGTTGGCTGCGAACGGGCTGTGTCGCCGGCTTCTGCATGGAGCAGGATTCTAAAAATAAGCCCGCCGATAGAATGCTTAAAAATGCTAAGTGTTTAACTTTCATACTGACAAAAATAAGATATTTTAGGGAAGACATTTTCTATTTCAACAAAAAAACCTCCCGAAATCGGAAGGTTTTAGTACTTATAAATTTGAGACTAAGACTTAGCACCTCTTTCTACACGTTTTCTATCGTTTTCAGAAAGAATTTTCTTACGCATTCTGATGAAGTTTGGAGTTACCTCGATGGCCTCATCAGCTTGGATATATTCCATGCATTCTTCCAATGAGAACTGGATTTTCGGAGCAATGCTGCCATCCTTATCTTTACCGGAAGCGCGCATGTTATTCAATTGTTTCGCTTCCACGATGTTTACAACCAAATCACCCGGCTTGTTTTGTTCCCCCACGATCATACCTTCGTAGATTTCCTCTCCCGGATCAACAAAGAATTTACCTCTATCTTGTAATTTCGCAATAGAATATTCTGTAGCCGGCCCCTGGCTTTTACTCACCAAAACTCCAACTAATCTTCCCGGAATCGCACCCTTGAAAGGTTTATAATCTACAAAACGGTGTGCCATAATCGCCTCACCAGCAGTGGCAGTAAGCATTTGCGAACGAAGACCGATCAAACCTCTGGAAGGAATTTCAAATTCCAAATGCTGCATTTCGCCTTTGGTTTCCATGATGTGAAGATCACCCTTACGCTGTGTAGCAAGGTCGATCACGCGGGATGCGTACTCCTCCGGCACATCTACCACCATAGATTCGTAAGGCTCCATCTTTACGCCATCTATTTCTTTTAAAATAACTTGTGGCTGTCCGATTGTCATTTCATAACCTTCTCTTCTCATGGTTTCAATCAAGACAGAGAGGTGAAGAATACCACGACCAAATACAAGGAATGTATTTGCATCACCCGTTTGCTCTACGCGTAGGGCAAGGTTTTTCTCTAATTCTTTTTCCAAACGCTCTTTCAAGTGGTTGGATGTTACATACTTACCATCTCTACCAAAGAAAGGAGAGTTGTTGATACTGAAAGTCATATTTAGCGTAGGCTCATCGATAGCAGTTCTTGGCAATGGTTCAGGATTTTCAAGATCTACGAAAGAATCCCCAATCTGGAAGGAATCAAAACCAACTACGGCGCAGATGTCACCCGCAACCACTTCTTGTACTTTTTTCTTACCAAGACCTTCAAAAACATAAAGTTCTTTAACTTTAGCTTTTACAATTTTACCGTCCTCCTGCGCCAGGCCTACCCACATCCCTTCCGCGATAGTACCTCTCATGATTTTCCCGATCGCGATACGGCCAAGGAAAGAAGAGAAATCTAAAGAAGAGATTTGCATTTGCAATGTTCCGTCGCCTACTGCCGGAGCTGGAACATATTCCAAAATACCATCCAAAAGTGGCGTGATATCTTCAGTTTGCTCTAAACTTTTATTAAACCAACCTTGTTTAGACGATCCGTAGAAAGTTGGGAAGTCCAACTGCGCCTCGGTTGCTCCAAGGTTGAAGAATAAATCGAAAACCTTATCATGAACCTCATCCGGGCGGCAGTTTTCTTTATCTACTTTATTAATGACCACGATAGGCTTTAGTCCTAATTCAAGAGCTTTTTGAAGCACGAAACGCGTTTGTGGCATCGGGCCTTCGAAGGCATCTACCAGAAGAAGAACACCATCGGCCATTTTCAATACGCGCTCTACCTCGCCACCGAAATCGGCGTGACCAGGGGTATCTATTACATTAATTTTAGTTCCTTTATAAGTAACGGAAATGTTTTTTGAAAGAATAGTAATCCCGCGCTCACGCTCCAGGTCGTTGTTGTCCATAATAAGGTCTCCGGACTCCTGATTTTCACGAAAGACATTGGTAGCGTGGATGATTTTATCCACCAAAGTGGTCTTACCGTGGTCAACGTGTGCGATAATCGCGATGTTTCTGATATTTTGTTGCATTTGAAATTTTTAAACGGTGCAAAGGTAGTGCTTTTTATTGAAAATAAAGGACATCCGCAAGCTGCCGGGAATTAACTTCTATCCACGGAAAGATGGCGAATTTAGCAGCACATAACCCTTTAAACCAAATAATAATTTGACATAAAGCAAACTTTTTTTCAGCATTTGCGGAGAAATATCCATAAATTCTTTAGTTTTACATATCGGCTAGAAAACTTAATTTATGATGGTTTCCAAGTCCAATATTAAGCACAATTAACATTAAAATAAATCATTATGATTGATAAAAGAGTGAAAAGTGTACACGAGGCGATTGAAGGAATCCAAGACGGGATGACCCTCATGCTCGGCGGTTTCGGGCTTTGCGGGATTCCGGAAAACACCATCGCGGCACTGGTGGAGAGCAATGTGAAGGATCTGACCTGTATTTCCAACAATGCCGGAGTGGATGATTTTGGGCTTGGGTTGCTTTTGCAGAAACATCAAATAAAAAAAATGATTTCCTCCTATGTAGGTGAAAACGCGGAGTTTGAACGTCAAATGCTATCCGGCGAACTCGAAGTTGAACTAACGCCACAAGGAACTTTAGCCGAAAAATGCCGCGCCGCACAGGCGGGAATTCCAGCATTTTTCACTCCTGCCGGCTACGGAACCGAAGTAGCAGAAGGAAAAGAGACGAAAGAATTCCACGGGAAAATGCATATATTGGAACACGCCTACGAAGCAGATTTCTCCATCGTAAAAGCCTGGAAAGGCGACCACGCCGGTAACCTGATTTTCAAAGGTTCTGCACGCAATTTCAATGCACCGATGGCAGGAGCAGCAAAGATCACCATCGCGGAAGTGGAAGAATTGGTAGAACCTGGCCAGCTGGATCCAAACGAAATCCATATTCCAGGAATTATGGTGCAGCGTATCTTCCAAGGTGAAAAATTTGAGAAAAGAATTGAGCAGAGAACGGTGAGGAAGAGGGAAAATTAACACATTTGAATTACGAAATATCATTGGATATTCGAATACTAATAGTTTTATGTTTCCACTAAAATTCACAATATGATTCCTTAAAATAAATATTATCTTGATCTTACTACTGGTTTGCTTTGAAACTTCGATCTTTATGTGGTTTTATAAATTATATTTTACTGATAACATAAAATAAGCTGTTCATATTCCAGGAATAAATTAAAAAATTAAAATTACAATGCTTACAAAAGAACAAATCGCACAACGCATATCGAAAGAAGTGCAGAACGGATACTATGTAAACCTCGGAATCGGGATTCCTACATTGGTCGCTAATTTTGTTCCGCAGGACATTTCCGTAGAGTTTCAAAGTGAAAACGGCGTCCTCGGGATGGGACCTTTCCCATTTGAGGGCGAGGAAGATCCTGACCTCATCAACGCCGGAAAACAAACCATCACCACCCTGCCGGGCGCATCATTTTTCGATTCCGCCTTTAGTTTTGGAATGATTCGCAGCCAAAAAGTAGATCTCACAATTCTTGGAGCCATGGAAGTTGCTGAAAATGGCGACATTGCCAACTGGAAAATCCCTGGAAAGATGGTGAAAGGCATGGGGGGCGCCATGGACCTCGTAGCATCGGCAGAAAACATCATCGTGGCGATGATGCATGTGAACAAAGCCGGAGAAAGCAAAATCTTAAAAAAATGTACACTTCCGCTCACGGGCGTGAGATGCGTGAAAAAAGTAGTGACAGAACTCGCCGTAATGGATGTCACCCCAAATGGATTCAAACTTTTGGAACGTGCGCCAGGCGTATCCGTAGAAGACATTATAAAGGCCACGGAAGCAGATCTTATTATAGAAGGCGAAATTCCGGAAATGAAATTTTGATAAAGAGGGAAGCATTTTAAAACGCTTCCTTTTATTATCCTAAATTATTTGCTTTTAGAAGTAAATCTAATTTTTATAGTCCATTTTTATATTTATCTGATTCAGTAAGCACTTTTTGTAAAAGTGCATACCAGAATCATTTTCGGTCCTCTTTACTGGGAATTTCTTTCGCTTCTTTCAATTTTGATCCAATTCCTTCTTGAAGATACCTCAACCAAAATCATCCATTGATCATTTAAGCCATCGTATTGATTGGCAACTCTTTGAGGATGCTTTTGCATCGCAATATTGCGCAGGTGATGATGGGATTGTTAATTTAATAACATCTTCATAATGTTTATGATAAAGTGTGGTTAGAAAAATGGACAGAAATTTTTAATTACCATTATTTATGTACTTCGACAATATAAGACAGTTTCCCCCTTATTTAGTATACTTTATAGATATGAAATGATCTTGAGACCTCTAAAAAAAATATGAACTTCATCAGGTATAAATTAGAATAACATCACTTTCGCAACAATTCTTAATAAGCTAAACCGGTAACAAAAAAATTTAAAAATTATTAAAAGAATCCTAAATTTTCCTTAAATTTGAATTCGGATTATTGAAAACATTATAATATATAAAACGCTATGAAAATTTTAAAAAATCTCTATTTTCAGGTTTTGGTAGGCATCTTTCTCGGGGTGGTTTTAGGAATACTGTACCCTGAATTTGCCACAAAACTTAAACCATTAGGAGATGCATTTATCAAAATGATAAAAATGGTGATTGCTCCGTTGATATTTTCATCAATCGTGATTGGGATCTCTGGGATGCAAGACACCAAAAAAGTCGGTAAGATTGGTCTTAGTTCATTAATCTATTTTGAGATAATGACTACCATCGCACTTTTTATAGGTTTATTTTTTGTAAACTGGATCAAACCAGGTGCAGGGATGAATATTGATCCAGCAACTCTTGATGCTTCCTCGGTTTCTACATATATAGAAAAGTCTAAATCAAGTCCCGGTTTCGTAGACTGGGTGATGAATATTATACCTGATAATGTCATCGGTTCCATTGCTTCTGACAATCTCTTGCAGGCGTTATTTTTCGCAGTGTTTTTTGGTATAGCGCTTACCAAAATTGGGGAGAAACGTTCTCAGCCAGTTCTCAATGTACTTCAATCATTTTTAGATGCCCTATTTTCCATTATCAATATGATAATGAAGTTTGCTCCTATAGGAGCATTCGGAGCCATGGGGTTCACAATTGGAAAATATGGCGTTCAGGCATTATCCTCTTTAGGAATGCTGATGCTAAGTTTTTATGCAACCTGTTTAATTTTTATAATCTTCGTTATCGGAGGGATTCTTCATTTTTATTGTAAGGTGAGTATTTTTAAACTATTAAGATATATAAAAGAAGAGTTGCTAATCGTATTAGGCACTTCATCTTCAGAATCGGCATTACCATTAATCATGAAGAAGTTAGAAAATGCTGGCTGCGCAAAACCTGTCGTTGGTCTGGTTATTCCCACTGGTTATTCTTTTAATCTTGATGGTACATGTATTTATCTTACTATGGCGGCGGTTTTTATCGCGCAAGCTCTTAATATAAATATGTCCCTGCAGCAGGAGATAACCTTACTTTTAGTTTTACTTTTAACCTCAAAAGGTGCCGCTGGTGTTACGGGTAGTGGTTTTGTGACGCTTGCTGCTACATTACCGGTGGTTGGTCACGTTCCTGTGGAAGCTGTCGCTCTGATTTTAGGGATTGACCGTTTCATGAGTGAAGCGAGATCTCTTACCAATATAATCGGTAATACCGCTGCGACCATTATTATTTCAAAATATGAAAACAGTTTAGACGAACACGCTCTTCACGAACAATTATCTCATAAAACTCCGGCGACTATTGGAAATTAAAATTTAACCAATCAGACCATTTTTAAATATTTACGAAGCCGTCTCACCAACTGAGGCGGTTTTTTGTGCTAAATTTTATACATTTTATTGTTAATCAATCAAATATATGAATAGCATGACTTACAATCTGAACCATTTTTTTTATTTCCCACAGTTTTATGGATATCGTGTATGGAGGCAGAACTCAAATCTATACATTAAAAAACACCGTTTACAGACTAGGTCGCATGAAGTTTATAACCGGGAAGATGCATTTCCCAGGAAGCACAAGAAACTATGATGGGGCGGCACTATGCTTCCTCACAGTTTTTTGAAACACTGCTCCAGAAAAGTTTATAGACTTTTTATTACTCAAATGAACAACTTTTTTTATTAAAGCATAATGCACAAAAGCGTTATATAAGTATTTCATTAACAAAAAAATAATTCGATATGATAGGCTCTATTCCGCTAAAATAGACTACCTTTGCAAAAATTTTATATTACTTAATGAATTTATTCTCCGAGTCCAATTTAAGCCCCGATATTCTGAAGGCAGTTGGCGAACTGGGTTTTGAAACCCCAACAGAAATCCAAAAACAGACTATTCCCTTCATCCTCACAGATACACGCGACATGATCGCACTTGCGCAGACGGGAACAGGCAAAACAGCAGCGTTTTCGCTTCCTATTCTGGATATGATTGATGAGGCAAGCCGCAAAATACAGCTGCTCGTCCTTTGCCCTACAAGGGAACTATGCCTTCAAATTGCAAAGGATATTAAAAACTATTCCAAATATATGCCCAACCTAAAATCAACAGCGGTTTATGGGGGAAGCAGTATTACGGACCAAATTCGCTCTTTGCGCGAAAAACCACAAATCATCATCGGTACGCCAGGCCGTGTGATTGATATGATAAACCGTAAAGCTTTGGACTTCTCTGAAATTCAATGGCTTGTATTGGATGAGGCAGATGAAATGCTATCCATGGGTTTCAAAGATGATTTGGAAACCATCATGCGCGAAACTCCGGAAACTAAACAAACTTTCCTGTTCTCTGCGACGATGAACAAGGAGGTGGAAAGAATTTCTAAAAACTACCTCACGAACCCGCACCGTATTGCTGTAGGATCCATCAACGAGGTGAAGAAAAACATAAAACACGAATTTTATGTTGTAGGATACCGCAACAAGAAAGAGGCTTTGAAAAGACTCATCGATGCAAATCCGAACCAATATTCCATCATCTTTTGCCGTACCCGTATGGAAACGCAAGAGATCGCGGACTTCCTGATGCAGAATGGCTACGCGGCAGATGCCCTACATGGCGATCTTTCACAAGCGCAAAGGGACACTGTGATGAAAAAATTTAGACTGAAAAACATCAATCTTTTGGTGGCTACGGATGTGGCAGCCAGAGGGTTAGATGTAGATTCCCTAACCCATGTGATCCACTTCTCTTTGCCGGATGATCCTGAAGTTTTCGTTCACCGTAGCGGTAGAACTGGGCGTGCCGGAAAGGACGGAATTTCCATATCGCTCATCAAGCCAGAGGAAAGCCGTAAATTGAAGCAAATCAAACAATCTACAAAGATTGATATTGTTGAGAAGAAAGTTCCTACCGGAGATGCTATTATCAAGGCGCAAGTAGCCGGCGTATTCGAGAAACTATTTACCATCCACGAAGATTTCTTCGAGTTTGATGATAAAATGATTCCGGACTTGTCGGAATTTACCAAAGAGGAACTGATGCACAAGATGTTGCAGGTGCAATTGAGGGATATGGCATTGTATTACAAGGATAAAAATGACCTTGCAGATCAGGCATTTAGCCGTGATCGTGATGATAACGGAAGGGGTGACCGCAGAGATCGCGACCGTAATGATAAAGGACGTGACCGTGACCGCGATGACCGCCCGAGATTTGGGGACCGTGATAGGGGTGAACGCCCAGCTAGAGCGAGACGCAGTAACGAAAATATGGTGCGTTTCTTCTTCAACCTTGGAAAAAAAGATAATTTGAAAAAGGTGGATATGTTGGACATCATCAATAAGGCTACTGCGAAATCCAAGAAACGCCCGGACATCGGCGACATCGAGATTTTGGAGAAATTCAGCTTCTTTGAGGTTGAAAAATCTTATCAAAACGAGGTGGTCAGCAATCTTGCATCCATGAAATTTAAAGGAAAAGAAATGCGTGCAGAAGTTGCAGCAAAGTAATTTTGATTTAATAAGATACAAACCGGCTTTTAGTCGGTTTTTATGTTTAATAATTTCGTAATACAAGAGAATTTTTATTTGTCTTAAAAACCTTGACTTTTGCGGCAGTCAAATTTTAGTATGTTAAAAAAAAATAATCTCTTTTACCTTCTGTTATCCACAGGAATTTTCGCACAAACCAATCCTAGAGAACATATTTCGGGGTTCAATATGGCTTCTTTCACCTACAAACACAACAGAAATTGGTCGGTCTATCTGGAAACTCAGGCTCGCGCCGTGGAGGATTTTTCAAATATCGATTATTATGAATTGAAGGGTGGTGTAGGATATAACATTAGTAAAGATAATCAAGCATTTTTGGGATTAGGAAGGTACGGAAATTACAAAAATTCAGACTTCTATCAGAAGGAATTCCGAATCTGGTTGCAGTATGTGTACTCGCATTCTTATTCAAAATTGAGGTTGGATCATAGGGTTAGATTCGAGAAGAGATTCTTTGAAATCATAAAAACCAGACAAATAACCGAGGATATTCGCGCACGGTACAGGCTAACCGCCACACTCCCACTGAATGGCGAAAAAGTAAAACCAGGCGTGTTTTTCGTGAATGCTTTCGAGGAAATATTTTTCGCACCGAAAGAACCTAATTTTAAAAGAAACAGATTATTTGGCGGTTTTGGTTATCAGTTTAATGAAAATGTAGGGAGCAATTTGGGATATCTTTGGCAGCGTGAGTTTTCGGCGAGCAGTAACCGCAATCTTCACTTTTTGTACTTTGGGCTCAACTTCCAGTTTGACAGGTCGAAATTCAACGACAACCGCCATGTCCCAGTAGCGGATTAAGAAAGAGATATTATTTAATATTAATACAAACTTAATATTAAAAATTGGCAAAATCTTTAATAAAACGGATATTTGCACGATTAAAATTTAATATAAAAGAAAAAGATTAATATGGGTATTAGTAGTTTTTTGAAAGCGTTTCAGCCAAAAGATAAAGTCTTTTTCCTTCTTTTCAACAAGGTGGCAGACACATTGGTAGAAATGTCCAGAACATTCCACGAAGGCATCGAAGAGTTTGATCAAAATGATGATTCTATGATGCAAAAAATCAGCGATTTCGAACATAAAAACGACGAACTTACCCACCAACTTTATGTGGAACTTGGTCAAAATTTCATCACACCACTTGACCGCGAAGATATTTCTATGCTGGCTTCTGGATTGGATGATATAGCAGATTATATTTTCTCCACAGCGAAGTATATTTATATGTACAAAACGCCTGAAACTAAGGCTTATGCGGAATTCTCTACACTGATTCACAAGGCTTGTCTGGAAATTCAAATCGCTATCCAAAATTTGGATGGCTTCAAAAATATTCCTGCTGTGAAGGAGGCTTGTATAAAAATTAACTCCATCGAAAACATCGCTGATGATGTTCACAGTAAGGCTTTGGTGAGATTATTCGAAACCAATGACCCCATCCGCATCATCAAAGTAAATACCGTTTTGGATTACTTGGAAGAAGTGACGGATAAGGCAGAGGATGTTGCTAATATCATCGAAAATATTATTATAAAGTATTCATAATCTATTCGTTAATATAAATATATAAGAATGGATTATCCTGTACTTCTACTCATAATTATTGCCCTTGCGTTCCTTTTTGATCTGATCAACGGCTTTCACGATGCGGCAAACTCTATCGCAACCATCGTTTCCACAAAGGTACTTTCACCATTTAAGGCGGTACTTTGGGCGGCGTTTTGGAATTTTGCTGCGTTTTTCGTTGCAATGTATGTCGTAGGGCACTTCAAAATCGGTAACTCCGTCGCAAAGGCCGTAACCGAAGATTTTATCACATTAGAAGTCATCGCCGCGGGGCTTGTAGCCGCTATAACATGGAACCTAATCACCTGGTGGTTCGGGATTCCTTCTTCATCATCCCATACCTTGATTGGTGGTTTTATCGGTGCTGCGCTGATGCATGCTTTGTACTCGAGTTATATTCAGGCATCTGGACTTACGCCTCAGGCGGGTACTTTTGCAAATATAGCTACGTCAATTAATGATTTATTTCATCTGAAAGTTGTAAAATTTGATGTGGTACTGCCTATCTTCCTATTTATCTTTTTGGCGCCGATTATCGGGGGGCTAATATCCATTATTGTTACCATTATTATTGTAAATCTTTGTAAAAGGATGAACCCCTTCAAGGCTGAGAAAATGTTCAAAAAATTACAGTTGGTTTCTTCCGCCATCTTTAGTTTGGGACACGGAACCAATGATTCTCAAAAAGTTATGGGGATTATCGGGGCGGCATTTATTTTCTACCATGTTCAGATGATTAATGATCCTGTATATGTAAATATGCCATCTGCCGACCGTTTTGATTTCTTTGTGAAGCATTATATGTGGGTACCTTTCTGCTCATTCGCGGCTATGGCCATCGGTACAATGGGTGGCGGTATGAAGATCATTAAAACCATGGGAACAAAGATTACCAAAGTAACGCCATTGGAAGGTGTGGCTGCGGAAACCGCCGGTGCTGTCACGCTTTTTCTTACAGAGCATTTCGGTATTCCGGTTTCTACTACACACACCATCACGGGTTCCATCATCGGCGTAGGCCTTACCAAAAGGGTATCTGCGGTGCGTTGGGGAATTACGGTAAGCTTATTGTGGGCATGGATTCTCACGATTCCTGTTTCCGCTTTCATAGGTGGCGTGGTTTATCTAATCATGACACTATTTACTTAAAAAATATCTACAAAAATATTACATTGCTTTGCTCTTCGGTGCAAAGTTTTGTTTTTTAAAACGCTTTGAAAGTCGTATTTTTGCCAAATAAGACCAATCATTATGGAGTTTTTAGATCATTATCAAGACATCGTTTCCCGAGCCATCGCGGATAATAAATTTACCCAAAAGCCATCAGAATTGTATGAGCCGATGAATTATATCATCAGCCACGGTGGCAAAAGATTGCGCCCGATAATGGTTTTAATGGCGAATGATTTGTTTGGCGGCGATTTACAAATGGCCATCAAACCGGCATTGGCGATTGAGTTTTTCCATAATTTTTCTTTAATTCATGATGATATTATGGATGCCGCTCCACTGCGCCGCGGGAAACCGACTATCCACACAATCCACGGACTGAATGTAGGCATACTTTCCGGTGATGGATTGCTCATCAAGGCGTATCAATTTTTCGAGGATTTGGAACCTGAATTGTTCAAAAAATGTGTCAAAATATTTTCTGAAACGGGTGCTGTACTATGCGAAGGACAGCAACAAGATATGAATTTTGAAACATCCGATAATGTGACTTACGATGAATATATAGAAATGATAACCAATAAGACCGGTGTTTTGAGTGCTGCTTCGTTTAAAATAGGGGCGCTGATCGCCGGTGCTGATGAGAAGGATGCTGATGCGCTTTACAATTTTGGTAAACATATCGGAATCGCGTTCCAAATTATGGATGATTATCTGGATGTGTTTGGGAATCAAAAACAATTCGGAAAAAAACACGCCGGAGATATTTACGAAAATAAAAAGACGGTGCTTTATCTGCTTGCATTGGAAAATGCAAGCGAGGAGGAACTGAACGAATTACACTTTTGGTACTCGCGCACTACGGATAATGTGGATAAAGTTTATGGAGTTGAAAAAATATTTCGCCGCACCAAGGTTGACGAGAAGGTGCTGCGTCTGATCCAAAAACACAACGAAATAGGGCAGGATTTCCTGAATACTATCAATCTCTCCGAGGAGAAGAAAAGACCGTTTATAGAATTGGCAAACTATCTTTTAAGACGCGAAAGTTAATTATTTTAAACAATGAAATTCCGCACGGAAGTAGATTTTAATAACTCTGATATAAAAATTGGAACAGAAGACAGGATTTTTTCAATAGGATCCTGTTTTTCGTCTGAGATGTCGGCGCTTTTTGCCAAGGGGCAGTTGCAAACCTTTAGTAATCCATTTGGTACGCTTTATAATCCGTTTTCCATTTCATATGCGGTGAAAAAACTGCACGATGCAGCATTTTACAAGGAAGACGATTTAATTACTTTTGGTGAAGAATTTATCTCTTTAGACCATCATTCAGGGTTTGATTCTCGCTATTTACACAAGACTTTAGGCGACATTAATGAAAATATTGAGGCTGGGAATTCATTTACAAAAGAAACAAAATGGGTGCTTATTACTTACGGAACTTCTTTTATTTATGAATTTTTGCCAAAGAAAAAACTTGTTGCCAATTGCCATAAAATACCCGGAAAATATTTTGAGAAAAGCCTTCTTACACATTTAGAACTCACGGACTCCATCTACGAAACCATATTGAATCTAAATGATATTTGCGATGAGGATGTCCAAATTTTGTTTACCGTTTCACCCGTACGCCACACAAAAGACGGCATGGCGGAAAATTCGCTGAGCAAGGCAAAATTAATAGCGGCTATCCACGAGATTATACCAGAGTTTGAAAATTGTCATTATCTTCCTGTTTATGAAATGGTTATGGATGATTTGCGCGATTATCGCTTTTATAAGGAAGACCTGATCCATCCTAATGCCCAGGCGGTCCAGTATATTTTTGAAAAATTCGGTGCGGCGTATTTTTCGGAAGAAACGAAAGAATTTGTTACCGAAAATTTTAAAATTCAGCAAGCTTTGGAACACCAAACAACAGACGAAAAGAACCCAAAATATCAGGAATTTTTGTCGAAATTAAATGAACGAATCGTTGCACAGCAAGCTAAAGTTAAACATGATATTTTTTTGAGGGATTAGGATTTAGGCGTAAGTCTATTCTGCCTTCCATTACCATTAATTAACGACCATCTACCATGATCGACACCCATACCCACCTTTATTCCGAAGAATTTGATGCTGATAGAAGAGAAATGATTGAGCGCGCCTTTAACAAGGGCGTATCCAAAATGTATCTTCCCGCCATTGATTCTGAAAATCATGAAAAAATGTTGTCTTTAGAAGCGGAATGTCCGAAAAAAATCATAGCTATGATGGGGCTACATCCGTGTTATGTGAAGCCTGAAACCTGGAAAAGTGAACTAAAAATCGTTGAAAATTATCTTAATCAAAGACCGTTTTGTGCGATTGGAGAAATTGGTATCGACTTGTATTGGGACCAGTCCACTCTGGATATTCAGCTCATAGCTTTTGAAACACAGATCGATTGGGCGATAGAGCGGGATTTACCTATCGTTATCCATACCCGAAGTAGTTTTGATGAAACTTTTGAAGTTTTAGAACGCAAAAAACACCCTAAACTTCGTGGAATTTTCCACTGCTTTTCCGGAAATTTGGAGCAGGCAAAACACGCTATTGATTTGAATTTTTTGTTGGGAATTGGTGGTGTAGTGACCTTCAAAAATGGAAAAATAGACCAGTTTTTAAATGAAATTCCTTTGGAACATATCGTTTTAGAAACTGATTCGCCTTACCTTGCACCCGTTCCTTTCCGCGGAAAACGCAATGAAAGTTCTTACCTCGACCTGGTAGCCGGTAAACTCGCAAACATATACGGTACAAGTTTTGAGGAAATTGACCGCATGACAACGGAAAATGCTGAGCGGATTTTTGAAATTAAATAAATTTATCAAAGACATACAAAAACCTCCGGAAACTTCCGAAGGTTTTATTTATTAAATCAAATTTTAATTCAAAATCCAACATTCAAAACTCAAAATTCTATCTGTTATGTGATTGATTTTTTGGTTTATATTGTCCGGCACCAGTTGATTTTCTTGTTGAAGAACCCGTTGTAGCACGAGGCTGCGGTCTTTGTGATGGCACAAATCGCTTATTGTTGCTGTCGCGTATTTCCTCTTTCAAATCGTCGGCATGGTACGGGTGATTTTTCTCCACCGGAATTTTTTTACCGATGAGTTTCTCTGTATTTTTGAGATTGGAAAGGTCTAGACCGTCCACAAAAGATATGGAAACGCCCTCTGCGCCGGCTCTTCCGCTTCGTCCGATACGATGAACATAAGTCTCCGAAACATCTGAAAGTTCAAAGTTGATGACATATTTAAGTTCATCAATATCAATTCCTCTTGCGGCGATGTCGGTGGCTACCAAAACTCTTGTTTTTCCGGATTTAAAGTTCGCAAGTGCGTTTTGTCTTGCGTTTTGCGACTTATTACCGTGGATAGCTTCGGCAGAAATTTTATGGCTTTGAAGCTTGCGAGCAATCTTGTCGGAGCCGTGTTTGGTTCTTGCAAAAACCAAAACGGAGCCGGAAATATCGTTCTGTAAAATATGCGTCAATAGGTCAAGTTTGTCGTCTTTCTCCACAAAATAAACCTTCTGCTGAATAGTATCTGCAGTTGCAGAAATAGGCGCGACGGCTACTTTTACGGGATTGTTCAGGATGGTGTTGGATAGTTCGTTGATTTCCTTCGGGAAGGTGGCGGAGAAAAACAAAGTCTGTCTTTTTTCCGGAATCAGTTTCACAATTTTCTTTACATCATGTACAAAGCCCATGTCCAGCATACGGTCGGCCTCGTCTAATACGAAGATTTCGAGGTCTTTAAGGGAAATAATTCTTTGGTTGATAAAATCCAAAAGTCGTCCCGGTGTTGCAACAAGTATGTCCACGCCTTTGCGCAGCGCATTTTCCTGTGCGCCTTGTTTCACACCACCGAAAACCACGAGTGTTTTTAATGGTAAATTGTGCCCGTAAGCATGAAAACTTTCCTCAATCTGAATCGCAAGTTCGCGAGTTGGCGTAAGTATTAGCGCACGGATGTGCGGTTTGCCTTCGGATTTCTTTTTGGTTAAATTTTGAAGAATCGGGATGGCGAATGCTGCCGTTTTACCAGTTCCGGTTTGTGCCGTTCCGAGGAGGTCTTTGCCCTCTAAAGCCGGTGGAATTGCTTGTTGTTGGATAGGTGTAGGTTTTTCATAACCTTCTTTTTCGAGCGCCTTCAATATGGGCTCAATTAGTTGTAAGTCTGTAAATAACAAGATATTTAAGTTGTTAAAATTAGTGCGGTCGATGCGTTTTGCTTCTTCATTGTTCTTGCACTTCGAAAAAATTTCATCGAAATTTTTTGGAGTAATAAATTACTGAAATGGCTGAGTAATGCCGCGAATGTGCCGCAAAGATAGTAAATTTAAATTTAACAGAAACCTCTGTTCTAATCGCTGGCTGTTTAGCCGCTTTCTATAATTCCAAAATCCATGGATTTCATTTCCTCACAACTAAAAAATATCGTAATTTGGCAAATATAAATTTTTACTTTAAAAAATCAAATGTCAACACTTACTTTTGCCGAGAAAATCGCACAGGCAGACAATTTTTTGCCTATCAACGGAACCGACCATATCGAATTCTATGTGGGAAATGCCAAGCAGGCGGCTCATTTTTACAAAACTGCCTTTGGGTTTCAGTCTGTAGCTTATGCAGGTCCTGAAACTGGCGTTAGGGATCGCGCTTCTTATGTCCTCCAACAAGGGAAAATCCGTTTGGTACTCACCTCTGGTTTAAAGTCGGATTCCGCAGTTTGTCATCATGTCAACAAGCATGGCGACGGTGTGAAGGTCCTGGCTCTTTGGGTAGATGATGCATACAGTGCCTACGAAGAAACCACAAAACGCGGCGCAAAATCCTATATGGAACCGATGACTTTGACCGACGAACACGGAGAAGTACGCATGTCCGGAATCTACACCTATGGCGAAACTGTGCATTTGTTCGTGGAGAGAAAAAACTATAATGGACCTTTCATACCGGGTTACCAAAAATGGGAAAGTGACTATAAACCAACCGATTGCGGATTGCTTTATGTGGATCATTGCGTAGGTAATGTGGGCTGGAACAGAATGTTGCCTGTTGTGAAATGGTATGAAGATGTGATGGGTTTTGTAAATATCCTTACTTTTGATGACAAGCAAATCAACACAGAATATTCTGCGCTGATGTCTAAAGTAATGAGCAATGGAAACGGCTTCGCCAAATTCCCAATAAATGAGCCTGCAGAAGGCAAGAGAAAATCCCAAGTAGAGGAATATTTGGATTTTTACGAAGGTGAGGGCGTGCAGCACATCGCCTTGGCGACGAAAGACATCGTTAAAACTGTAACCGACCTAAAAGCAAGGGGTATCGAATTCCTTTCTGCGCCGCCAGAAGCTTACTACGAAATGGTGCCGGAAAGAGTGGGACATATTGACGAAGACCTGAAAAGACTTCAGGATTTGGGAATCCTTATTGATCATGATGAAGAGGGATATTTGCTACAAATTTTTACCAAACCGGTAGAAGACCGCCCAACCCTATTCTTTGAAATCATCGAAAGACATGGCGCGCAAAGTTTCGGTGCGGGAAACTTTAAGGCACTTTTCGAAGCCTTGGAAAAAGAGCAGGCGAAGAGAGGAAACCTCTAAAAATCAATTACAACGGCGAAGCGCCCTGTTTCGCCGTTTATTTTAATATTAAACACAAAAATGAAAAAAATATTTTTTACAGCAACTTTGGTTTTGCTTTCATTAACTGCAAAAGCCCAATACGGCACGATAAACGCTGTTTTGGATCGATTGGAGGAACGCCGTGGCATTAATCAAGACTTGAAGGAAGTCAATCTATACGACAAGAAATTTGTTTTGGTTAAGGATTTCGATGACCATACGGAAAGAGATTTCATCGTCATTAAAGGAAATAATGCAACCTATGTCGAAATGTTTGATGATAAAAAGACCGGGCAAACTTCCACCAACCTATTTACAGGAAATTTGTTGAGGACGAAACGCAACATTCTTTCTTTCTATTTTGATAAACTGGAAAATCAAAAAATCGCGATTCCACTATCCAAAAACCTACTGCTAACCAAGCAAAAGGATATTCTTTATCTATTGGATATCAATAACAACGACCGCTGGATAGATGAAATATCTTACGGCAAAGCAAAGTAACAAACATAATAGTTCGGCTCAATCCGGACTTTTTTTATAAATTTAAAATAAAACAAAAAGTATGATATCATTTGTAGATTATAACGAAAATTCAGACTTCTCAATTCACAATATTCCTTTTGGGGTAGCGGTTTTTAACAAAGAGTACATAGCAGTATGCACGCGGATTGGCAATATGGTCGTGGATTTGGCTACGCTTTATGATTATGGTTTTTTGGATGGAATCGAAGGCCTTGTTGAAAATGTTTTCGAGGCTTATACCTTGAATGAATTTATTGAGTTGGGAAAACCGGTTACTACGGCGGTTAGGACTAAAATTCAAGAACTTTTTTTGGAAGGGTCTTTGTTGTCCAATGATGAAAAATCTATTGCTGATTGCTTCTTTGAACTCGATCAAGTGAAAATGCTGATGCCTGTTCATGTTCCAAATTATACCGATTTTTATAGCAGCATAGAGCACGCCACCAATGTCGGCATTATGTTCCGTGACCCTGCGAACGCACTGTTGCCCAATTGGAAACATCTTCCGGTAGGCTACCACGGGCGCGCTTCTTCCATCGTGGTTTCTGGTACGGAAATTCACCGTCCGAAAGGTCAAATGAAGCCTGCCGATGCCGATAAGCCGGTGTTTGGACCTTGTAAACAATTGGATTTCGAATTAGAAATGGCGTTCATCGTGAATAGAAATACGGAGATGGGAGAAAGTATCTCCACTGCCGAGGCAGAGGATGCCATTTTCGGGATGGTTTTGTTCAATGACTGGAGCGCGCGCGACATTCAAAGTTGGGAATATGTTCCGCTCGGACCGTTTTTGGCAAAGAATTTCGGAAGTTCCGTTTCGCCGTGGGTTGTGACGCTGGAGGCATTGGAACCATTCCGAACCGCTTCTCCTAAGCAGGATCCTGAGGTTTTGGATTATCTTAAATTTGACGGTGATAAAAACTTTGACATTAACCTCGAAGTTTCATTAAAGCCTGAAAATGGTGATGAAAATGTGATTTGCAACAGCAATTTCAAATATATGTACTGGAATATGGCGCAGCAATTGGCGCACCACACCGTGAATGGTTGTAATGTGGAAGTGGGCGATATGTATGCTTCCGGTACTATTTCCGGGAAGGATGAGCAATCCTATGGCTCCATGCTGGAACTCACTTGGAGAGGTACAAAGCCTTTCACGCTGAGCAATGGCGAGGAGAGAAAATTCATCAAGGATAATGATACAGTCATCATGCGTGGGTATGCCCAAAAAGACGGCGTGCGTGTAGGTTTTGGGGAGGTTTCTGGTAAGATATTGCCAGCGAAATAAGCTTAATATAGATATCACATGAAGACCGTAATCCCTAAAGATATTACTGCGGTACAGTTGCAGATGATTATGCAAACTGCCATTTCGCCACGCCCGATAGCTCTAGCTTCGACTATTGATAAAGAGGGAAATCCCAATCTTTCACCGTTCAGTTTTTTTAATATGTTCAGCACGGTACCACCGATTTTGATATTTTCACCATCCCGCCGGGTGCGCGATAATACCACGAAACATACATTGGAAAATGTATTGGTAGTACCAGAAGTGGTCATCGGAACTGTGAATTTCCCTATAGTGCAACAGATTTCGCTTTCCTCCACGGAATATGATTTAGGAGTCAATGAGTTTGTTAAATCTGGCCTGACAATGAAAGACGCGGATTTAATTCAGCCAAAACTTATAGAAGAATGTCCTGTAAATTTTGAATGTAAAGTGATAGAAGTCAAGTCTTTGGGGAATGATGGCGGCTCCGGGAATTTGGTGATTTGCGAGATTATAAAAATCCATATTCGTGAAGAATATTTGGACAAAAATGGAAATTTAGACCAGGTAAAACTGGATATGGTGGCACGACTGGGTGGTAATATCTATTCCCGCAATAATGCAGAAAATTTATTTGAAGTGCCAAAGCCATTGGCAACCAAAGGAATAGGTTTTGATAAATTACCAGCTAGTATCCGATATTCCAAAATTTTTACAGGTAACGACCTCGGAATGCTGGCTAATGTAGAAGAATTAGCTGAAGCTGAATTTTCTGATGATGAAGAAACGCATAAAAGAGCGCAAATATATTTATCTGAAAATGATGTAGAAAGTGCTTGGAAAATTTTATTGAAGTAAAAAAGAACCGTCAGCCAATCAAGGCTGGCGGTTTTACTTAATATCCAAAAACTTCTTCTAACGAAAGCTCTCGGAATGTCCCCAGTTTTTCCACTGCGGCCATGTCCAAATTTTCTCGTTTCCCGATAATCGCTGTGTTATATTTTAAATCGCCCAAATAGTTTTCATAAAACTTCTTCAAACTCTCAAAATCCAATGCTTCAATTTCCTTGAAAATATCTTCGCGGAAATCGTGAGAGATGCCTAATTTTTGGAGTTTTTTATAATTGAAAAACATATTTGTACGCGTAATCCTTCCGGCTAAAATCTGTTTCATCGCATTTTTTCGAGCGTTTTGAAACTGCTTTTCTGCTTCGGGAAGGTGGGTCATCAGGCTGTTCATGGTGTCTGCCGCTACTCCAAGTTTATCAGGCTGGGTGCCGATGTAGGCCGTCACATAATCTGGGTGCCCCAACTCGCCACTTGCACCATAGGTCACATACGCCGAGTACGCCAAACTCTTGCTCTCGCGGATTTCCTGAAAAACGATAGAGGAGAGCCCGCGCCCAAAATATTCATTAAACACATTGATTTTACCAAAATTCGCCGTGTTCACATTTTGCCCTTTTGCCACGCGGCTCATTTCCATTTGCACCATGTCGTAATTCACAAAATAAACATTTCCGCCTGTTTCTGGTTCAGGGTAGATTTTCTTTGGAGGAACGGGCAATGTCTCAGGCAGTGTAGTTTCTTCCAAAGTGGTTTTCAACTTATCATAATCATTTCCGAAATAAAACACTTCATAAGGCGAAGTAAAGAGTTGGCAAAGCCTATCGGTAAGGTCTTTCGCATTGATAGACTGCAATTCCTTGGTGGTCAAAACATCCGTAGTTCGGGAGAATGCACCGAATTTCGCATAGTTTACCAATGCGTTCATGATTCGGTTTTTATCCTTTTTCGCGGCATCCCGTCCTTCCAAAATGGTTTTTACAAAGTTATCATACACCGCTTGCTCAGGTTTGGCATCGGTAATCCAGTGTTGGAGCAATTCTATTCCGCGGCGAATATTTTTTTCCAATCCCGTGATGGAAATGTCCAGTTGATCTGGCAAAGTTTTAAAATCATGGGCAACCCCAATTTTGAAAAACTCTTCTTTCAACTCTTGCGGGGAGAATTTTTCGGTTCCTAAATACTGTAGAAGTTGTGTGGAAAGTGCCAGCTTGTTATCGTGGTCACCGCCAAATGGGAAAATGAAATGTACTTGTGCCAGATCATTGGATTTGTTGCGCACGAAACTGAGTTTTTTACCGCTAATGGTTTCTGTTTTTATTTCATCACCATAATTCACAAATTCAGCAGAAATTTCTCCTGCTGGCATTGCCAAAATGTTTTTTAAATATTCAGATTGCCCTTCCCTATTAATTTTTAAAGGGGTGATTCCCGGATTTTCTACGCGAAGTAACTTGTCATTTTCGCCATTTTCTTTGAAAATTGCCACAAAATTTTCTTTGAAGAAGGCATTTGCAAAATCCACTACTTCGGTTTTCGTAATCGTGGAATAGTCGTCCATCTCGCGGAGTTCCTGTTCCCAAGTTCTACCTTTTATATAGACATCATACAGGTTGGATGCCAGCCCGTCGGCAGTTTCCAATGTTTTGAGCTGTTGTACTCGGAAATCATTGATGATCGCAGGAATCAGCCATTCTGGGAATTCGCCTTTTTTTATTAAATTGATTTGCTCGAGGAGCATTTGCATTCCTTCATCCAGCGTCTGCTCTTCTTTTGGGACAATCACTGCCGAAACATAGCCGTACTCGCGGAAGCCTATCGCAAAAGCCTGAGCCCATAGCGCAGATTGTTTTTGGTTGATATTTAAATCCAAAAGTCCGGCCTCTCCGCGGTTGCTGAGAATATTGGCGGCCACATCGGCCAGCATGGCTTCGCGGGTGCCGTAACCATCTGTGCGCCAAGCAATTTGCACGCGTGCAATGGTAGGACTTTTTACCGTTCTTTTTACGATTTCAGTCTGTGGCTGTTCTAAAATTTTAATTTTTTGAGGAAGTTCGCGGTATTCAAATGGTCCGAAATACTGATCTACCAACTGAATGGTCTTTTCAAAATCCAAATCCCCCACCAATACCATCGCATAATTGTTCGGAACATAATATTCCTCGAAATATTTATGAATCGCCTTCATGCTTGGGTTTTTCAGGTGCTCTGCCTTCCCGAGAGTGGTCTGTTGCCCGTTCGGATGCGTTGGGAAAAGGGCGTCCATCAGTTCATTATTTACCAACCGCGCATCGTTATCTTGCGCCCGGTTGAATTCCTCATATACGGATTCCAATTCCGTGTGGAATAGACGAAGAACGAGGTTAGAGAAGCGTTCGCTTTCTATTTTCAGCCATTTTTCCAGTTCATTTGCAGGGATGTTATTTTTATAAACCGTTTCATCCAGCCAGGTGTGGGCGTTTGTTCCTGTAGCACCCAGGGAAGAAATCGCCTTGTCGTATTCGTTGGCAAGGGCATATTTGGAGGTTTCTTGGGAAATTTCATCTATTTGGCGGTAGATTTCTTTTTTCTTTTCAGGGTTTTCCTCTGCTTTATGCTTTTCAAAAAGTTCTGAAATTTCATTTAACAAAGACTTTTCTTTATCCCAATCCAAAGTTCCCAATTTTGAAGTTCCTTTGAACATCATGTGTTCCAAGTAATGCGAAAGCCCTGTGTTATCAGCGGGATCATTGTTGCTGCCCGTGCGTACAGGAATATAAGTCTGGATTTTTGGGGCATCAAAATTTTGAGCAAGAAAAACTTTTAATCCATTTTTTAGCGTGTAAATTCTTACGCCGTGCGGATCGTTGATAATGGATTGATAGGTGTACCCGTTTTTATCGGTATGGGTCTCTGTTTTATAGTTTGGTGCCATTTTATTTGTTTTGAAAATCACAAGTTGGCAAATTTACGGAAAGTTACGAGAATCATTAGAGGCAAAATTGTTATAATGCCCGCAAGGATCCTATTTTCTTTTTTAAATTTGTAAAAATAAACTTACCTCAACCATGGATACCGATGCTCACCACCGCCAAGCGAAATTTGTATCTTCTTTTGAAGAGCTGATGGCAGAGCCTTTCACCGGTTTTAGGAATGCGGCTTGTTGGAAAAGGGATTTGCGCGGGGATTTCAAAGAAATTGTTTCAAAATTAAAGTTGAGGGATAAAATCACCGAAATTTCTCCGCAAGAACTGATGGCACTGCAATTATCCGAGGCCGGTCAGGCCGCAAAAGATGTGATTTTGTCAGATTTAAAGTTGCTTTCGGATGCCGGAGCCACGCCAATCATTAATCTGTTGAAATGTTATGAGCGGGATACGGAGTTCGATTTTATCTCTACGGATGTTTATTCTTTCCATATCGACCGGTCGCCCGTTGGCATGGAAACTTTTCTGTGTACTTACCACGGCGCGTCTAGTGAAATTGTGCGCAACGACCAGGCTGATAAAAAAATATTGATTCCGGAAGTCAGGGAGAAATTAAAGCAGCTTTACACAGGCATTGATGATGGTTTTGAGGAATTCCTCACCGAAAATTTTTTCGATTTACATTACGAAGCTAAAGCGGGCGCGGAGATTCTCAATTTAGGAACCGGACATCTTTGGAAATTGGCAGTAGATCATCCTCAGCAATCCTCTTTGTCGTGTATCCACCGCGCTCCAGATGAAAATGGTGCGTTGCGTCTGTTATTGATTTGTTAAATGATAGCAATGAAAAAAGCCACCCGCAAGCGGATGGCTTTTATAAATGAATATGGTCTTACTTTTTGTAAGCCGCATCTTTGATCCTTGCTTTCTTACCGCGAAGGTCTCTGAAGTAGTAGATTCTTGATCTTCTAACTTTACCTCTTCTATCCACCTCGATTTTTTGGAGAGCAGGCATGTTGATAGGGAATACCCTTTCTACACCTACATCACCACTCATTTTTCTGATGGTAAATGTTTTTGTAAGGCCTGTACCTCTCAACTGGATCACTGTTCCTTTGAAGAACTGTGTTCTTGTTTTCTGGCCTTCCTTAATTTCGTAATACACAGTGATGGTGTCACCGGCTTTGAATTCTGGGAATTCTTTTTTAGCAATGTACTTGTCTTGTACGTACTGTAATAAATCCATTTTTTTTATAATAAAATGTTTTGTCGAGCTAAGCAACATACACGGCCTTCGTCAGAGGTTGGTTAACAGTCTGCAAAATTATTAATAAATTTTAAGCCTAGCAACTTTTATTTGAAATTATTTTAAACCTATTTATCTGCTAATTAGTCAATCCAAGTCAATGCACAGAGAAAATAAAATCAAAATCAGAACCTTTAAAAGAAAAAACACTAGCTAGATTTTTTCGCTAGTGCTTAATTAATTTTGATTAATAAACTGTATCGATTTTTTTGAAAGGGTCTAAAAAGGATTATCCTTTCAATGCTTTGATTTTCTCGTTCAATGCCGGAACGACTTGGAAGGCGTCTCCCACCACACCGTAATCGGCAGATTTGAAGAAAGGTGCTTCCGGATCGCTATTAATCACTACAATGGTCTTAGACGAGTTCACACCAGCCAAATGCTGGATTGCGCCGGAAATCCCTACAGCGATGTACAGGTTCGGGGAAATTGCTTTCCCAGTCTGTCCCACATGCTCGCTGTGAGGCCGCCAGCCGATGTCGGAGACAGGTTTTGAACAAGCTGTAGCAGCGCCCAAAGTGGCAGCCAAATCTTCGATCATGCCCCAGTTTTCCGGGCCTTTCATACCGCGGCCGGCGGAAACAACGATTTCGGCTTCCTTCAAATCCAGTTTGCCGGAAGATTGCTCGTGGGAAAGAACTTTAGTATCCTCATTGGCCACAGTAAGATTTCTCACCTCTTCTGATCCTGATGCCGGATTTTCTTTAACACCAAATGCGTTTTGGGAAACTGTAACGATTACGCCGTTGCTCTCTGCTTTTGCGTGCATATAGCCTTTTCCGGAGAACGCTCTTCTTTTAACTTGAAATGGAGAAACGCTTTCTGGAGCTTCTAAAACATTGGTAATCAAAGAGAAATCTTTCATCACCGCAAGCATTGGCGCAACAGAGGACGCATCCGTAGTGTGGGGGAATACGACGATGTTTCCATCAGCCGCTACCTCGTTCATAGCTTGTGCGTAAGCCTTTGCGCTGAAGTTTTTCAGACCTTCGTCTTTTATGTTAATGACTTTTTCCGCACCATACTTATACAATAGGTCGGAGGAATCGGTTGGGTTGATGCTCACCGCCGTCACGCTGTCACCGGACTGTGCCGCGATAGTTTTGGCATAAGAAACGGCCTCGAATGCCGCTTTTTTGTACACCCCGTTTATATTTTCTGCGTAAACAAATACTGCCATTTTGATTGAATTTTGAGTTAGATTTTGAATTTTGAGAGTAATAATTTTTTAAAAATTAAATTACTTTGGCTTCTTCGTGAAGCAGTCTTACAAGTTCGTCCAAGTTATCAGGAGATACCATTTTCACGGCCGCTCTTGGTGGTACACTCTCAAAAGAAACCGGCTGAACACGCACCTCAGAAGATGTTGGCTCGGTCACCTGCAGTGGCTTCGTACGGGCGGACATGATGCCGCGCATATTCGGGATGATCAAATCTTTTTCTTCCACCAATCCTTTTTGTCCGGCAATCACGGCAGGAAGTTTTATGGAAATGGTTTCCTTACCACCCTCTATTTCTCGAACGGCAGTGGCCTCAGATCCATTTATCTCTAAACCTACTGCAGCGTTCACGAACGGAAGGTTCATAAGTTGCGCCACCATTCCAGGAACGGAACCGCCATTATAATCGCTGGATTCCTTGCCGCAAATAATCAGGTCGTAATTTCCGTTTTGTGCTACGGCTACTATTTCTTTTGCCGTTTGGTAACTGTCTTTTGGATCGGTATTCACGCGCACGGCATCGTTTGCACCGATTGCAAGCGCCTTTCTTATCACAGGCTCGGTAGTGGCGTCGCCAACATTCAGAACCGTAACGGTGGCGCCTTGTGATGCTTGAAGTTGGATCGCCTTTGTCAAACCAAATTCATCAAAAGGATTAATAACCCACTGAATCCCGTTTTTGTCGAAGGCAGAACGGTCTGCCGTGAAATTAATTTTTGAAGTAGTATCCGGAACACTACTGATGCAAACTAATATTTTCATTTTCTTTTTAAATTTATTTTAATTGAAACGCGCTCGCCGCTTTAGGGGAACCTTATACTTTGCTAAGATAATAAAAAATGTATTATGCATGCATAATACATTTTGAAAATTTATATTGTTTACATATTATTTGCCAGGCTGCGAGGGTCTCACCTCAATTTTGCTTGGCAGGGTGCGCGGATTCATCTTTATAATATCTAATACCAACTCGCCGATATCTTCTGGTTGAATCTTCCACTCATCGGCTTCAGTAGGCACATGGCCGTTGAAAAATGTGGAAACCGAGCCTGGCATTATCGTAGAAACTTTGATATTATATTTTCTTAAATCCAGCATCACGGCTTGAGTAAATCCGACAACCCCAAATTTGGAAGCATTGTATCCTGCTCCTTTTTCAAAAAAATTGGTTCCTGCGAGGCTGGAAATGGTAATGTAATAGCCCTCGGATTTCTTTAGTTCCTCTACAGAAGCCTTTAAAGTATGGAAGCATCCGGTAAGATTGGTATCTATCATGTCGCTCCACTCTCCCGAAGAAAGTTGGTCCACAGGTTTGAAAATGCCCATTCCGGCATTAGCAATCACATAATCCAGTCGGCCGAATTGATTCAAAATTTCTGCAACCGCATGTTCTTCATCTTTAGCATTTCTTACATTAGAAACAATCCCCAATGCCGGAGCATCTTCTAGAGATAGTGCTTCTGATGCTTTTTTTACTTCGTTTTCATTTCGTCCGGAGATCGCAACGGCGATTCCATTTTCAGTTAAAATTTTTGCGATTCCAAAACCAATTCCCTTGGTTCCACCCGTAATGTATGCTACTTTTTTACTCATTATAATTTTTGGATAAAAATACAAAAACGCCCTCGAAAGAAGGCGTTTTCTAATGATAAAAGTTTGTTAATATTATTTCTTGATGAATTTTTTGGTCACTAAGCCTTTATCAGTTTTGATACCTAAAAGATAAACGCCCGGCTGCAGGTTTTTGACATTCACCTTACCATCAACCATGGTAGCATTACTGCGAATTCCAGCCATATCATAAATATATATGCTTAAAATTTTACTTCTGGTATTAATTTTAACAAAATCTTGTGCTGGATTCGGGAAGATAGATAAATCTTCCCCATTGATTACTACATCATTAGCACCTAATAGATTTTGTGCGGGAACTGCCTGTACAACTACATTATCGAAGAAGTTATTTGCACTGGCATTATTTGAACTACTCAAGTTCTCTATTGCATAATCCATTTCAAAAGGATCAGCCTTATCCACACCTGTGATGGTTTTATTGAAGCCTGGCCCTTTAAAAGTGATGGTTCCCTGTGCAACATTGTAAGCAAATCCCAATCTTACCCAAGTATTAGCAGGTAGAGTAATATTCGCATTCCCTACGCCTAAACTTTCGACGGTGGTAGTTTTAGCAACAGAATATAAACCTATTACAATTTTACTAGATTGCTCCATCACAATCCCCCCAAGATAGTTAAAATCTACATCATATATCTCAAGGCCTCCACCTTGCGTATTAGTCGTTGTAGGCCCTGTAAAATAGTCATACTCGACCTGGATGATATTGTTTCCAGCCGTGCGGCCTGCCCATGCGGCATCTAAACCATCTTTCCAAAAGAATCTGGATGCTCCTTGGCCAGTTGTAGCGGAACCCACGATCTTCAAAACTTTCCCGCCGTGTCCAGCTTCAATCATATAGTCATTATTGGTACCATTGTATTTTTGATAAGCATTTTGACCAACTGCAGTACCTACATTTAGCGCTTCAAAATTATCTTCTTGAAGAACCTGAGCATTTGTAAGACAAAGACCTCCGTAAAGAAGAATTGAGAATAGAGATTTTTTCATGATAATTTTTTTTAGGTTTTATATTTCTCTTAAAACATTATTTTTTTACTTCTTAATAAATTTCTTGGTAACTACCCCTCCATCGTTTTCCAATTTCAGAATATAAATTCCTTTAGGCAAATCTTTTACATTTAACTTATTACCGTCAAGTTTCTTGTTAATAACCTTTCCGGTCATATCAAATATCTGTGCGTTTTTAAACTTCAATTTTGAATCGATAAGTAAAACATCAGTCACAG
This sequence comes from Chryseobacterium sp., assembly GCA_018260475.1. Classification (GTDB taxonomy): domain Bacteria; phylum Bacteroidota; class Bacteroidia; order Flavobacteriales; family Weeksellaceae; genus JAGLBA01. Next base: position 152,848 of record JAGLBA010000002.1, read on the forward strand.
GGTTAGGATAAATTTTGAAATCGCTATCAACTTCTACCGCGCCTACATTTCTTGTTCCAAGTTGAGTAGTTTTCACCGCCGAAATCGTAACATTATCTACAGAGGCAGTCATAGTATCCGTATTTCCTTGAAGGTAAGGCATATTTATATCGTGTTCATCCGGAGTCAAGCCCGCCACAACAGTATATCCGGATATGTTCAAAGTACTGGTTGTACCATTTATAGTAAAAGTGATTACACCGTTTACAGTATCATAACTATAGCCTACTTTTACCCAGGTATTAGCAGGAAACACAGTCGCACTAAGCCCCGAAATTGCGTAAGTATTGACTGTTGCGGTGCTGTTATTAGTGAGACGAGCTAGGCCATTAATCGCCTTTGTAGAGCTATTATACATAATTCCTACAATTCCAATTCCGGTATTATCATAAATGACAGATCCAAATCTATGTGCGCCAGTAGCTGTCCCTGTATAAATTTCCAAGCTTCCTGTAATGATTTCATTTCCTGCATCGCGTTCGATCCAAGCTGCGCCCAAAGTCGTTTTAAAGGCATATCGTACATCGCCTGCAGTAACTCCTGCTCCACCTATAAGTTGCAAAGAGTTTCCGTGCGCTGCATCTACCTTCACTATTTGGTAGTCGGTAACAGACCCGCCAAATAGATTTATGCCGCCCACTCCCGGTGCAGTCATAGCTGTAGAAACATTTCCTACTGGATAGGAATCATAAGTATCACTTTCTAAAACTTGCGCATTCATTAGTGAAGCTAAAAGTACTGATGATAATAGTAGAGTTTTTTTCATAAGGAAGATTTTATGGTTAAAACTTAAAGTATTAAAGCCAATTATGTTTACTATGTTTTTCTGTGTTGTAAAATTAATATAATTTTAACGTACATGCAAATAATTTAACAAAAATAATGCAAAAATTATATCATAATCTTAACACAAAGAAAAAAGTCTAAGTTTTATAATATAAAAAATCCCGTCTATAGACGGGAAGAACATATTTATTTGGTTTGAGATTCCTACTTGGCATAATTCTTAAAAAACAATGGAATACTTTCTATGCCTTTGTAAAAATTGAAGAGGCCATAATGCTCATTTGGTGAATGAATGGCATCGGAATCTAAACCGAAGCCCATCAATACAGATTTTGCGCCCAGAACCTGCTCGAACATTGCCGTGATAGGGATGCTGCCCCCACTGCGGTATGGCAACACTTCTCTTCCGAATGCAGTTTCCATAGCTTGTTTCGCAGCACGAAATTCTTTGGTGTCACTTTGTAATACATAAGGCATTCCGCCGTGGTGTGGTGTAACTTTTACTTTTACATTTTCAGGAGCAATTTTTTCAAAATATTTGGTAAATTTTTCAGTAATCTCTTCCGGAGTTTGAAAAGGCACTAAGCGCATCGAGATTTTTGCAAATGCCTTACTTGGTATTACTGTTTTTGCACCTTCACCGGTGTAGCCACCCCAAATACCATTGCAATCCAAAGTCGGCCTGATGGAGGTTCTTTCCAGAGTTGTGAAACCTTTCTCGCCTTCCAAACCGCTCAGTCCGATGGCGTTTTTGAACGCTTCCTGATCGTCTTTCAACTTGTTCATTTCGGCGCGTTCTTCCAACGAAACTTGATCTACATTATCATAAAAACCATCGATTTGAATTCTTCCATTTTCATCAATTAAATTTGAAATCATTCTGGACAAAACATGAATAGGGTTCGGTACAGCACCACCATAAAGCCCAGAGTGCAGGTCGCGGTTTGGCCCTTCCACTTCCACCTCCACATAACTCAATCCACGAAGCCCCGTGGTTACGGTAGGCTGCTCGTTGGAATAGATATGCGTATCGGAAATGAGGATGCAGTCGCAAGCGAGTTTTTCTTTGTTTTCATTTACAAAAACGCCGAGGTTGACAGAACCTACTTCTTCCTCCCCTTCCAAAATAAATTTAACATTACAAGGAACGACACCCGTTTTCATCATAGCCTCGAACGCCTTGATGTGCATGAAAAATTGACCCTTGTCATCCGCGGACCCGCGCGCAAATATGGCACCATCCGGGTGAAGTTCGGTTTTCTCGATATAAGGCTCGAAAGGCGGCTTTCTCCAAAGTTCAATCGGGTCGGCAGGCTGCACATCGTAATGGCCGTACACCAAAACCGTAGGCAGGCTGCTATCTGTGATTTTATCTCCGTACACAATCGGGTATCCTGCTGTTTGGCAGATTTCAACATTATCCGCGCCGGCATTTTTCAAGAGGTCGGCTACTTTTTCTGCACATTTTAGGACATCATCTTTATAGGCAGGATCGGCCGAAATGGACGGAATCCTTAGCAGATCAAACAATTCATCCACGAAACGCTGCTTGTTTTCCTGAATATAATTTAGGGTTTCTTGCATTTTAGTATAGTTTAAATATTAAAAAAAAGCCTTGCCGAAGCAAGACCATTTATATTTTACCAGGACAGTATTATTTGTGTTCTGCGGTGGAGTTATTTACAGGTGCGCTGGTGGTGTTCACAGTAGATTCTACAGTGCCGTGCGGCGCAGGACTCGCGGAAACAGCCGTAGCGGTCGTGTCGGTTCCATTAATGGTTACCGCCGTGTTAGCAGCAGGTTTGGAAGTGTCTATCACTGGTGCAATCACGGTGCGGTGCTCAGTGGCGTCGCTGTATCTAGCGGTACCCTCTTCCATTTTCAGTGCATTTTTATTGCCGCCTTGCGGTATTTTTTTACAGCTTGCTGCCATAGAGGCTAGCGCGAGGCATATCACGATTTTTCTCATTCTGAAATTTTTTGATGGCTCAAATGTAAGAAATATCGCAGTTTTTAGCAAAAAAATTCAATAAGTTTTTATATAATGGCCTTTGCTAAAAGATTTTGCCACCGAAATCACCAAAAAGTTCGTCCTCCACCATCATTTGGTCGTATTTTTTGGCAAGGATTTTCTTGAGTTTATTCATGGAACTCACTTGTTCCAATTCCCATTTTGCGGTTTCCGCGATATGCCGAAGTTCGAGTTCGTGCGCACTGATTTTTTTCTCCACCGTTTTTTCAGTTTTCGCTAAACCGATGATGCGGTAATAGTAGGAATATTCGGAGTTGTTTTTTAGCGCTGAAATTTCATAATTCATCTCGGAGATTTTGTCGTTCATTTGGTCAATGAGTTTTTTCTGGTTGGCTTCCGCTAGTTGTACTTCCTCAAAAATTTCGGGATCCACTTCCAACGCGAACATCAGAAGTGCATAGTAGTCGCGGCTTTCCCATGCCGTGGTGAGAGTTTTCATCTGCTCTTCCTTCCTCGCGCGTTCCTCTTCGTCCCGAAAAATATCGGGGTGCACTTTCTTAGCTAATTTTTTATAGATTTTTTGAAAATCCAAATCGGTATTGCTCACCTTTAGTTTTTGTTCGCGGTCTTTCGCGTGGGCATCTTGGCGGAATTGTTCCTCGCGCATCCTCTGCTCGAATTTATCATAATCCCAAAAGTTTTCAAATTCGAAATCTATTACCTCATCCTTTCCCGAAAAATCGCGAAACATTTTCTTCATATGACGGGTGATCGTCTCCTTTTCTTCATCGCTAAGGTTTTCAAACTGTTTCTTTTGTAACTGGTCATATTTTTCTTCCACTTCCGGCGAAATAGTGTGCGAAATGTTTCTCAAAATATTATATTCCTCATTAATCATGGCGTGCATCACCTCGCGCTGCCATTTCGTAAAGCCTTTTGAATCCACGCTTTTTAATAAAATTAACAGACGATTTTCCTTTGCTCCTACGATTTCATTTCGGATTGGGGCGGTACGGGATTTCACAAGCGAACGAATATTTCGCAAGTGTTCCTCCAAATTCGCCCGTTCTTTTTTAAGTTTCTCCATCCGCTTCATTTTCAGCGCAATATCTGCAGCTACGGATGTTTTTGCTTCTTCGGTTTTGTCCCCGAATATCTTAATGAGTTGATTCATTTTAATTATAAATTTGCCCTTCCAAAACCACTTTTCCAGAAATGGATTGTGTGAAGATAAGGTAATTTTTACCGCCGTCTTTTATGCCGTATTTCGTCTTTATTTCGTCTGGCTTTAGCGGATAATTTTTTGATATAATATTAAACTGGCTACCCTTTTTTATTTTTTTTGGTTCGATGGGACGGATCTCGAGAATGCGCCCGGGAAAATCCTTAACCAAATCTTCCGAGGTAAACAGTTGCGTGTTTTGGTGTAGTTTTTTTAGGTTGAATTCTTCTGAAATTAAATTAAAAGCACCCGATTTCAGCACGGCATTATTAGCAATATAAAGGTATTTTAAAGGTTGAGAAAATGCAGGCGTAACATGCTCTTCATCACCAAAATAAAATTCAAAATCATGATGGTCACTTTCTAAATTTACGCAACGGCAAAGGACTTCCTTTTCGGAGTGATTTATGATGAGCAAGAGTTCCTTTACATCGTTTTTCACGGCGACGATGTGGATTTCCGATAAATGATGCACCACTGAAACCAAATATTTCAAATCTACCAGCGGCGATAATTTGACCATCACCGTTTCAGAAATTCTCATTAACTGCTCTTGAATTTCCAATAAGTTCGGTGAAAGGTCTTGCAATAAAAAGACCTTGTTTTTTTGTTCATCACGCCGCGCAGGATCGAGGTAGATGGCATCAAACTTGTCTTTGTTTTGGTTAAGAAAATCTTCAAGTTTTTGGTTTAAAAAAGTAGCCTTTTTACCCAGAACCTTCCAGTTATGCGCAACTATTTTTATTAAGTCCGTATTTTGTTCTATCAAAGTAGTATCGCTGAAATTTTGAGATAAAAACCACGCATCTATCCCAAACCCGCAAGTAAGGTCGGCGAAAGTTTTACCTTTAATCAAGTTTTTTTTATAGTTGCCTGTAGGCTCAGAACTAGCCTGTTCCAGATTTAGACCAGGCGGAAAAACGATGTTTTCCTTCAACAAAAATGAAAATTTTTTCTCTGCCACTTGTAGCCCTTTGATTTGCTGCACGAGTTCCTGAATCGTCACATCCGAAAAAGGCGAAGTTTTCAGCAATATCTTTTGGAGATCGGCATTTTTATTTGTATTTATAAAATCCTGAGCCTCCGGGCGCAAAAGTTTTGAAAACGGATGGTGCATATTATTTTGCGAATAGTGCAAATTTAAATTGAATTCTGCAAAGCGCAAGTTAATTTATAAACTTTATTGGTATATGCTTGGAAGCAAGGATAATTCCATTTTAAAACAAGGATAAGTGGGTTTAATCTGTTTCGTTCGCGAAATTTTTTATCTTTGTTAATATATCATTAATCTAATAAAATGGAAAAATTATCAGAGAGACTGCTTCGGCTAAGATACTCGCAAACATTTGTAATGAGCAACAAAGCACGGGATATGAAGGCTTCCGGTGTAGATGTCATCAGCCTTACCCTCGGCGAACCGGATTTTGATGTGCCGGCGAACATCAAACAAGCCGCGATAGATGCTATTAACGAAAACTATAGCCACTACTCCCCTGTTCCGGGATTTCTGGACCTCAGACAAGCCATCGCAGCAAAATTGAAAAGAGATAACGAGCTGGACTATAAACCATCGCAAATCTGCGTAGCCAATGGTGCAAAGCAAGCCATCATCAATGTACTGATGGCGCTAGTAAATGATGGTGACGAGGTGATTTTGCCTGTGCCCTACTGGGTAAGTTATGATGAAATGGTGAAAATGGTGGGCGGTAGATCTGTCTTCATAAAAACCTCTTATGTGAATGATTTTAAAATCACCGCCGAGCAGTTAGAGGAAGCCATCACCCCGAAAACCAAGGTGCTGCTGTACAGTTCGCCATGCAACCCATCCGGAAGTTATTACACTTATGACGAGTTGAAATCTTTGGCAAAAGTCATTTCGAAATATCCGCACATAACTGTTATTTCGGATGAGATTTATGAATACATCAATTACGAAACTAAACACCGCTCTATCGCAGCTTTCCCTGAGATTTATGAGCAAGTGGCCGTTATCAACGGGCTTTCCAAAGGTTATGCGATGACGGGCTGGCGCATGGGCTATTCGGCGTGTCCGGAGTGGCTCGCCAAAGCATGCGACAAGGTGCAGGGGCAAATGACGAGTGGCGCAAACACGGTGGCTCAGCGCGCGGCCATCACCGCGCTTACTACCGATCCGGCAGAATACCGATACATGATAGACGAGTTCAAAAAAAGAAGGGACATCGTTTATGATTTGATGAAAGAAATCCCGGGTTTCAAAGTGTTGCTACCAAAATCGGCCTTTTATTTCTATCCAGATATTTCTTTTTACATCGGTAAAACCTTAAACGGCAAGGAGATCAAGGATTCTGATGATTTCGCGATGTTCCTTCTGGATGAGGCGCATGTGGGATCCGTAGGTGGTGTGTCTTTCGGGAGTCCGGAATGTATCCGTTTTTCATATGCGGCGTCCGAAGTGAATCTGCGCGAGGCAATGAAACGCATAAAAGAAACTTTAGAAAAATATACATAATTAAAGATGTTAAAATTCTGTTAAACCCAAGAAATCTCCAGCTACCTGTCGATACATTTTTGTAAATTTGAATCCGAAAAATTAAACAAATGTTTATCTTTTAACAAGAATATTTAACCAAAAAAAAATAAAATTATGTCACTAGTAGGAAAACCGTTCCCAAATGTAAGCGTAGAAGCGATGTCCGAAATGGGCGACAACCTAAGGATCAATGTGTTCGAAGAAGCAATCAAAAATCAACAAAAAGTGCTTTTGTTCTGGTATCCGAAAGATTTCACTTTTGTGTGCCCTACCGAGCTTCACGCGTTCCAAGAGGCTTTGCCGGAATTTGAAAAAAGAAATACCAAAGTTATAGGTGCATCTTGCGATACCAGCGAAGTACACTTTGCTTGGCTACAAACTTCTAAAGATAACGGCGGAATCGAGGGTGTAACATACCCAATACTTGCCGATACGCACAGACAATTAGCGAATGCTTTGGGCATCGTGGATCAGGATCTTGATTTTGATGAAGAAGGAAACGAACTTTTGAGCGGTTCAAATGTCACTTACAGAGCGACTTACCTGATTGATGAGACTGGAAAAATCTTTCACGAGGCTGTAAACGATATGCCTTTGGGAAGAAATGTTCATGATTTCATCCGCCTGATAGATGCTTATACCCATGTACAAAAGCACGGCGAAGTTTGCCCCGCAAACTGGGAAGAAGGCAAAGAAGCCATGAAAGCAGATAGAAATTCTACCGCGGAATATCTTTCAACACATTAATTTTTAGGGATTGGAGTTTTAGAATTTAGAGTTTTGGGTTTAGGGAAAAGGGCTTAGGGTTGAGAAACTTTAAACTTTTAAATTTAAGCCGAAAACTTTAGACCTAACCCCAAATCCCTTCCACCTAAAACCTTATAAAAAATGTTTACAGAACTTACCGAAGACAATTTGCAAAATATTGTAAAGGAAAATGAAAAGGTGGTTGTGCAATACGGTGCCTCTTGGTGTGGAAACTGCCGAATCATGAAGCCGAAATTCAAAAAACTGGCTTCCGAAAATGAAGATACTCCTTTCTATTATGTAGATGCGGAGAAACTTCCGGAAAGCAGAAAATTGGCTACGGTGGATAACCTGCCGACCTTCGCAATCTTCAAAAATGGCGAACTTGTAAATCAAGTACAAACCAACCAGGCAGAAAGTTTGACCAACCTCTTGAATGAATTGAAATAACCCACAAAAGCCTGTCCGTTTAGACAGGCTTTTTTTAAACTTAACAAAATGAAATTACCAATCATAAGACAACTTTTCCAAAATCAATCTCCAGAAAACCTTGAAAAAACTTTGGAAGTATTGGAAAGTTACAGCGAGTTCCGGGGAACAACCGAAGAAGACCTGAATGTGGTGGGCGAGATGATTACCAACATATGCGGAGCGCTGGAAGTGCATGCCAATGTAGCGACAGGTATGGCGGAAAAAGACGCACTGAATGGTTTCGCCAAAAAAGTAATGGGCTGTATCGATCGGGTTTAATTTTAGACTAAAACTTTAATAAAAAAAAGGCATCCAAAAATTTTCGGATGCCTTTTATTTTTTTGAAAAATAATTAGTGAGCTGCTTTTCCTTTCATAAAAATTTTTTGGAAAATGGTAATCACAATAAATGTCGCAATACCACCGCCGATTCCGAGGATAATCTCTTTCAGTAGCGTAGGAATATTTTCTAAAAAATGATGGAAATAAGGAATCTGATGGGCGAAAATTCCGCCAGCTACCAAGATTAGCGCCGCCGTTCCCACATAGCTCAAAATACGAATCACTATAGGAAGCGCACTGACCAAAAAATTTCCCATTTTCGCTCCGATGCCCTTGTCGCCGGACTTGCGAATGATGCTGTACCCAATGTCGTCCATACGAACGATAAGCGCTACAATCCCATAAACGCCGATGGTAGCGATGATAGACACGATGGAAACGGTAAGGATTTTCGTTGCCAAAGGCTCATTTACCACAGTTCCAAGCGCAATAATCACGATTTCTACCGATAAGATAAAATCCGTAGCAATGGCCGCACGCACTTTGTCTTTTTCCGCTTCCTCGAATTCCGCAGGTGTATCGATTTCTTCATCCACTTCGTTTTCTTTAGTCGTAATGGCGTGGAATACTTTTTCCACCGCTTCATAGGCGAGATAAAACCCACCCAAAACCAAAACGATAGGCACCGCAACAGGTAGAAAATAACTCAGTAACAATGCGATAGGGACAATAATCAGTTTGTTTACAAAAGAACCTTTAGTAATCGCCCAGAGCACAGGGATTTCTCGGGAGGCCATAAAGCCGGTCGCTTTTTCAGCGTTTACAGCCAAATCATCGCCAAGGATTCCGGCGGTTTTCTGGGTCGCAATTTTACTTGCCAAAGCAACATCATCCATAAGCGCAGCGATGTCATCTAAAATTGCAAAAAATCCTGAAGCCATATTAAAAATTTATGCAAAAATAAGTAAAAGTGACGATTTTTAGGCACTCTATCTATCCTTAATTCATTACAATAAACCAAATTGTATCCTGATATTATCTGAATATTTCGGTGATATTATTTTAAAATAAAAAAACCTCCCGTACGGAAGGTTTTGGTTTAAGAAATTTTTTCTTTCATTAATGGATTATATCTCCAGCGCTTTCTGATAAGCATTTTCGATTCCGTCGAGATTTTTACCGCCTGCCGTTGCGAAGCCCGGATTTCCGCCGCCACCGCCTTGGATTTCTTTTGCCAATTCTTTCACAATAGTTCCTGCGTTGTAAGTATTTTCAATGTCCTGGGAAACGCCCACCGTAAGCATTGGTTTTTCGCCCGCATCGGAAATGATGATGATTATTGAATTTGGAACGTCTTTTTTCAGTTGAAAAACAATATCTTTCACAGAAGCCGCATCCAAAGATGTTTTTTTAACCAAAAGTTTTTTGTCGCCACTTTGTACGAAATCATTTTTCCAGTTTTGGGTTTCTCCTTTCGCTTTTTCCCTTTTCAGAGATTCAACTTCAGCTTTCAGTATATTGTTTTCCTCGATTAGTTTTTCAATTGATTTTAAAAGATCTTTTGATTTTAAAAGTTGAGCCAACTGCTGGGATTGTTTCTCCAGTTCTTTGAAATATTCCGAAGATTTATCACCGGAAATAGCTTCTATTCTACGGATTCCCGCTGCGGCAGAATTTTCAGCCAGAATGCGGAAATGCCCGATCTCGCCCGTATTTTTTACATGGGTACCGCCACAAAGTTCTTTAGAAGATCCGAACTCAATCATGCGAACTTTATCGCCATATTTCTCCCCGAAAAGTGCCATCGCGCCTTTTTCCATCGCTTCCTGAATCGGTAAATCACGGTATTCTTGAAGAGCAATATTTTCCTTGATTTTAGCATTCACTTTTTGTTCTACCAAAGCCAATTCTTCGTCGGTCATTTTTGCAAAATGCGAGAAATCGAAACGCAGGTAGTCCGGACTTACGAAGGATCCTTTTTGCTCCACATGCGTTCCCAAAACCTCACGAAGTGCCTCATGCAAAAGGTGTGTCGCCGAGTGGTTGGCTTGGGTGTTTTTGCGGTTTTTCGTGTTTACTTTAGCATAAAAAACGGCGCTGACATCTTTTGGCAAAGTTTTAATTAAAGAAACAATCAGATTATTTTCTTTCTTCGTTTCCAAAACTTCTACTACATCTTCATCCAAAACATCGGAAACCTCAATGCCTTCTTTTTTAACTAAACTTAAATCAAAAGTATCGGGCTTATTAATGTCAAAACCTTTGGCGTAACTTGGTATCAGGACGCCTTTGTCGCCCACTTGGCCACCGCCTTCTGGGTAGAATGGCGATTTTGAAAGCACAATTTGGTAAAATTGTCCATCCTTATTTTCAATTTTGCGGTATCGCGTGATGACGGTTTCAACCTCGGTTTGGTCGTAACCAACAAAGGTTTCCGGCTTCTCTTCTAATATTACCCAATCGTGAACTTTGGAAGCTGATGATTTTTTGGAACGCTGCTTTTGCTTCTCCATTTCTTCATCAAAACCTTTTTCATCTACCGTCAAGCCTTTTTCCTCAGCGATGATTCTCGAAAGATCGGCAGGGAACCCGAAAGTGTCGTACAGCTCAAAAACCTCCGCACCCGGCAATGTTTTTTCATTTTTGCCAATGGATTCATTGATGATATGATCCAGACGCACCAATCCGTGTTCGATGGTTTTCAGGAAGGAAGTTTCTTCTTCTTTTATGACTTCGGTCACCAGTTTTTCTTGTCTGATGATTTCTGGGAAGAACTCGCCCATTTGGTTTTTTAAAACAGGAATCAACTCGAATAGGAAGGCTTCATTCATCCCTAAAAACCGGTAGGAATAGGAAATCGCACGGCGCAAAATCCGGCGAATCACATAGCCTGCACCACCATTGGCCGGCAACTGTCCATCTGCAATGGCAAACGCTACGGCGCGAATATGATCCACCACCACGCGAATTGCAATGTCTTTTTCGTCCGCTAAAATTCCTGTGTATTTTTTACCAGAAAGTTCCTCTACCCTTGCAATCAGCGGGGTGAAAACATCGGTATCGTAGTTGGAAGACTTGCCCTGAAGTGCCATGCAAAGGCGCTCGAATCCCATCCCCGTATCTACATTTTTCTTCGGTAATCTTTCCAGCGAGCCATCGGCTTTGCGCAGAAATTCCATAAACACGAGGTTCCAGATTTCTACAACTTGCGGATGGTCATTATTGACCAAATCCGCTCCCGAAATCTGCGCTTTTTCAGCGTCTGTTCTTAGATCCACATGAATTTCCGAACACGGACCGCACGGACCGGATTCGCCCATTTCCCAGAAATTGTCTTTCTTGTTTCCATTCAGAATTCTATCTTCCGAAACATGTGCCTTCCAAAAGTTGTAGGCATCACTATCTCTATCCAAATTTTCAGTGGCATCGCCTTCAAAAATAGTAACATATAGATTTTCTTTCGGAATTTTATAGACTCCGGTAAGCAGTTCCCACGCCCAATCAATAGCCTCTTTTTTAAAATAATCTCCAAAAGACCAGTTCCCCAGCATCTCAAACATCGTATGGTGATAGGTATCGCGACCCACATCGTCCAAGTCATTGTGCTTCCCGGACACGCGCAAACATTTTTGCGTATCGGCGATGCGAAGGCTCGATGGCTCACGATAGCCGAGGAAATAATCCTTAAACTGCGTCATTCCGGAGTTGGAGAACATCAGTGTAGGATCATCTTTCAAAACGATGGGTGCAGAAGGCACGATCTGGTGGCCTTTTTCTTTAAAAAAATCTAAATATTGCTGTCTGATCTGTTGTGAAGTCATAGTTGGCTAAAGGCTGAAAGCATTAGGCTAAAAGCACTGAATTGCAAATTTAATGAATTAATTTTTCGTACAATTATTTTTTCCGCATAAACTCACATTTAAATAAAATAGTAAAGGTTTGAAATTCTGCAAAATATTCTACCTTTATTTTTACAAAATTTTAAAATGATAACAAACAAAGATTTCATCGGCTACCAAGACCTTTTTAATTATATCACTTCTGAATTAGAACCGTTTATAGATAAAACTTCTACGGAAAACTGGGGCATCGTAAAACCTGCCGGGGCGATCCTATATGGCCCACCGGGAAGTGGGAAGATTTTTTGGGCAAATAAAATAGCGGAAATTACGGGATATGAATTTAGAGAATTACGAAAACATTATTTGGGGAGCCCCTCAGTCGCAAAAAATAAATCTGATTTCAACGCATTTCTCTTAATTATGATGAAAGGCGACAAGACCCTGCTTTTCATGGAAGATTTTGATGAAATAATGGCTGAGAAAAGTGCCACAGCCGAAAATGAAGAGACCAAGGAAATCATCTTGCACAACATTTCTAAATTTCCCGAAGAAGGCCTGCTGATGGTAGGTTCTGCAAATTCATTAACGAACATTGACGACGAAATTTTCGCACCCGCCAGGTTCGATGTTCTCATCCCTATTTTCCCGCCGTCTCCAGCCGAACGCGCTGATATGCTGCTGCATTTTATGACGGACAAGATTTCAAAAACTTCTACCCTTTCCAAAATATTAAAACTAAACAACGCCTACCAACTCGCCTTTTGGCAGCCTGTTGCCGAAAAAATGAAAGCGTATAGCAATACGATGCTCATTGATTTTACACAAATTCTGAAAAAGCGAATCAAAACACTTTACCAGAAATCTCCTTCTGCGGATCTTAAAATAGAAAAAACTATGATTGATGGCGCCTTACGGGATGCATCGGCAAAGATGACTAGCGAGTATCTGGATCAGGTTTCCCGATTCCTCTACGATGTCACGAAGAATAACGCCGAAGATTTTCCTGGTAGAATCTCAACCTTAAAAACAGAACTCGATTCCTATCGCGCGACAGACAAACCTGCATCGCCGATCGGTTTTCAACATAATGCTTAAATTTGCGCTATGATTAATTCCGACCAAATGAAAGATGCGCAAAAACGCATCGAAGAACTGTATAAATACCTTCAAATTGAGAAGAAACGCATCGAAATTTCCAACGATGACGAAAAAACCGTTGCGCCCGACTTTTGGGACAACCCAAAACAAGCAGAAATTTTCCTGCGCCAACTGCGTTCTAAGAAAAAATGGGTGGATAGCTATGACGAAATCCAAACCCGATACGAAGACCTCCAAGTCCTTTTAGAATTTGCCAAAGAAGACCCCGACAGCGAGCTAGAGCTGGATGAGCAGTACCCGCAACTCATGGAAAAAATTGAAAATCTTGAGTTTAAGAATATGCTCTCCAGTGAAGGTGATGAACTCTCTGCCGTAATCCAAATCACGGCAGGAGCCGGCGGTACCGAAAGTTGCGACTGGGCGGGCATGCTCATGCGGATGTACATGATGTGGGCCGAAAAACAAGGCTATAAAATCACCGAACTGAACTTTCAGGAAGGCGATGTGGCAGGTGTGAAAACCGTCACCTTGGAAATAGACGGCGAGTTTGCGTTCGGATATTTGAAGGGGGAAAACGGCGTGCACCGTTTGGTGCGCATCTCGCCTTTCGATTCCAATGCCAAGCGCCATACCAGTTTCGTTTCCGTGTATGTTTATCCGCTGGTGGATGATACTATCGAAATCAACATCAATCCGGCAGATATATCATTTGAAACCATGCGTTCCTCCGGGGCGGGTGGTCAGAATGTAAACAAGGTAGAGACTGCGGTACGCCTCCGCCACGCCCCTAGCGGCATCATCATAGAAAATTCCGAGAGCCGCTCGCAACTTCAAAATAAGGAAAAAGCCATGCAACTTCTGCGCTCCCGACTTTACGAAATGGAACTCGAGGAAAGGATGAAGGCACGAACCGAAATCGAGGCCGGGAAAATGAAAATTGAATGGGGAAGCCAAATCCGAAACTATGTGATGCACCCATACAAACTCGTAAAGGATGTCCGCAGCGGCCATGAAACTTCGGATGTGGATGGCGTGATGAATGGCGACATCACCCCATTCCTGAAAGCCTACCTTATGGCAGACGGCACCGCCGCCGCAGAGATGGATGACTTCGGATTATGATTTTGTTAAATAATCATAATAATTTTTACAAAAAATATTAAAAGCCTACTTTTGTAAAATATGAAATTTTATGGATAATTTTGAAAGTTGGAAAGACCTCCTAAACCCCGAATTTTACATTAAACTCGGCGGATTTTGGATGATTTTGTTTATCATTTTTGCAGAAACCGGCCTTTTTGTAGGCTTCTTTTTACCGGGAGACAGCCTCTTATTTGTTTCCGGAATCTATGCAAAAGAATTGATAGCCAATACATTCGGAAGCACCGTAAGCGATTTCGTAGACACCTCTCTTCTGGCACTCTGCATCGCGATTGCCGCAATACTGGGGAACGAAGTGGGTTATTGGTTTGGGCGCAAGACAGGGCCTGCATTATACAAGCGCGAAGATTCTTTCTTCTTCAAGAAAAAATATCTGCATCAGGCACACGATTTCTTTGAGGAGAATGGCGCCACGGCGGTCATCGTCGCGCGTTTCCTCCCTATCATCCGTACATTTGTGCCTATCGTAGCAGGAATTGTGGGTATGGATAAGAAGAGATTCTTTACAGATAACGTCATAGGAGCCTTCCTTTGGTCTTTCATCCTAATTTTCGCTGGCCACTATCTTTATAGATTATTTTTGGATCAGTTCGGTATAGATTTAAAGGCGCATCTGGAAATGATCATTTTAGTCATCGTGCTTATCACCACCCTTCCCGTGATTCTCAAATTCTTTTTCGGGAAAAAGAAAGCCTAAGATTTCACAAATAAAATCCTGCAGCCTCAAATATTTGGGGCTGATTTTTTTTGGCGTATCCCCCGCCAGCGGGCTCTGGGGCCCGCGGCGGCGGTCGGGCTTGCTGTCAGGCTTCGGTCTTATGGTTGGGCTTTTTTAGAAAAGCCCAACCATAAGACTGCACCCCTTACGGGGCGCACCCACAGCATCCCTTACGCATGCGCACGCAGAATGAGTTTGCTTGTTGGATGTTCGTTTTTAGGCGATGGATTCGAGATGATCACTAATGACTGATATCTGACTGATATATAATAAAAGAAGCATAATACGCTATATCCTACTGTCCAAATAGTTCCAAATATTCACCGTTGTTTTCTCCGTGTAATCCCTATGTCTATATTGTTATAATCAGCGTTGTTTTGCTTTGTTTTTTTTACTTTCCGCTCCCTGCCTTCAGCCGCCTGCCTCCAACCTCCAGCTTCCGGCCTCTTCTGAAAAAAATTCTTACTTTAGCCGTAAATCCAGCACGACATGAAAAAATTAGTCTTTAGCCTATTGCTTTCCGCCAGTACCGTGGCATTTGCACAGAAAAAATATAGCCTCGTGATCCACGGCGGCGCAGGAACCATCACCAAAGAAAACATGACGCCGGCAAAAGAAAAAGCCTACACGGAAAAACTTACCGAAGCACTAAAAGCAGGCTACGCAGAACTCCAAAAAGGAAATACCTCCATTGCCGCAGTACAGTCGGCGATAGTGATTCTGGAAGATTCTCCGCTATTCAATGCCGGGAAAGGTGCGGTATTTACCAACGATGGCAAAAACGAAATGGACGCCTCCATCATGTACGGCAAAGACCTTTCCGCCGGGGCGGTCGCCGGGGTACACACAATTAAAAACCCGATAAAAGCCGCTATCGCTGTAATGCAAAATTCCGGTCATGTAATGCTTGCCGGGGCAGGCGCAGAAAAATTTGCCCAACAATCCGGTTTGGATATAGTGGATCCTAAATACTTCTGGACGAAAGACCGCTGGGACGGACTGCAAAAACTAAAACAAAAAGAACTTGAAAAGTCAAAAAAAATAAGCCACTTACCGGATTATATTACCGTGGATCAAAAATTCGGAACCGTGGGTGCCGTAGCCTTGGACAAAGAAGGAAACATCGCCGCAGGCACTTCTACGGGCGGTATGACCAACAAGAAATTCGGGCGCATCGGAGATTCTCCCGTGATAGGTGCCGGCACCTATGCGAACGGGCAAGTGGGCGTATCCGGAACGGGCTGGGGAGAGTTCTTCATCCGTGCCACGGCAGCACGCACCGTGGCCGCAAAGATGGAATATCAAAATAAAGACATCGCCACAGCTACGCAGGAAGTCATCTCCGAAATTGGTAAAATGGGTGGCGATGGCGGTGTAATCGCTTTGGATAAAGACGGAAATATCGCGATGCCCTTCAATACGGCTGGGATGTACCGCGGCGCCATCACTCAAGATGGGCAGGTAGAGATCGGGATTTATAAGTAAATGATGGTGGTTGGATGATGGTGGTTTTCACTCTTTTAAAGGAACAAAATGTTTTTGCGACTATATCTGAAAACAATATCTAAGAAAAAATACGCTGTCTTTTGATGACATCTATAGTCACGACCCGAAAAATTGTGAAACGGCAAATGACTAAGTTGTCATAATCTACAGCAGTTGGCCGCGGTTTATTTTTTACTGTCCATTCTCTTTCCCGATGGCGCGGATTTGCAATCCGCTGCTAATAATGTGCATTTAACTTTGACCCCTGTTGGGCGGCGAATCCCGCGCGCCCCGGATCGCAGCGGCTACCCCACAGCAAGCGTAGGGAAAGTGATGCGGCATGAATCTAAGCGCTGGCGCGAGGAGTAATAGCGGAGAGCCGGAAATGGCGCCCAAATAATTAAAAAAAACAAAGTATTTTTGCATATTATGCATTTTGAAATAGACAAAATAGAGGACTGGCAAACGGTTGCCGATAAAATTATCCCCGAAATAAAACACAATATCCTCCTGCTAAAAGGGAATCTGGGGGCGGGGAAAACGACCTTCACACAGGTTTTGGTGGCGAAACTGGACAGCAAAGACGAGGTGTCCTCGCCGACCTACACCATTGTGAATGAATACTATACACCGCAGGGCATTATTTACCATTTCGACCTGTACCGGCTGAAAACGATTGAGGAGGTTTTCGATATCGGGATGGAGGAATATCTGGACCATGCGCGCCTCTGCATCATCGAATGGCCGGAAATCTACGAGCCTGAACTGGAGGGGCTGCCTCACCACGAAATTAAAATTGAAAATGTGGAAGGCAATAGGTGCGTGGATTTCATTTAAAAAACTAAATTTGCACCTCAAATATCTATTAACAAAAAAACGATGAGCCATACGAACATCTTTACGCCATTCTCTGAAACGGATTTGCTGCCGCAAGAAGAAAAACTGGAAGTGGTAAAAAAAAGTAAGAAATTCAGCATAGGAATTCCGAAGGAAAGCTGCCTGAATGAGCGCCGCGCCTGTGTGACGCCCGATGCGGTGCAGGTACTTACTGATCATGGCCACGAAATCGTGATAGAATCCAATGCCGGGAAAGGCTCGTTTTTTACAGATTTGCAGTACGCCGATGCCGGGGCGCGAATCACACACGATCCGAAGGAGGCCTTTGCGCAAGAGCTGGTTTTGAAAGTAAACCCTCCGACTGAGGATGAAATTGAATATTTCAATCCTAATACTTACCTGGTTTCTGCATTGCAAATCAATTTGAGGGGGAAAGAATATTTCCAAAAATTAGCGGAGAAGAAAATCAACGCGGTGGCTTTTGAGTTCATCATGGATGAGTATAAGCAACTGACTTTGGTTCGCCTGATTGGTGAAATTGCGGGTACGGCTGCCATCCTTTATGCCTCTGAACTGCTCGCCCTCTCCAACGGATTGATGCTAAGCGGCACGACTGGCGTAAGGCCTACGGAAGTGGTGATCATAGGCGCAGGAATCGTGGGAGAATTTGCCACTAAAGCGGCGATAGGCCTCGGGGCAAGTGTAAAGATTTTTGATAATTCACTTTCTAAACTGCGCCGACTTCATACTTTGGTGGATAGCCGTGTGCCGACGTCCATCATAGATCCGAAAGAACTTGGAAAAAGACTTCGCCGTGCGGATGTGGTCATCGGGTGTATGTCCCGCCAAGGCGCCTCCCCGATTGTAACCGAGGAAATGGTAATGAATATGAAGAAGGGCAGCGTGATCATAGATGTTGCCGTGGATAACGGGCGCTGCGTGGAAACTTCTGAACTGACTACGCTGGACAATCCCTACATCGTGAAACATGGCGTGATCCACTGCGGTCTGCCAAACCTGACTTCGCGCGTGCCACGCACTGCCACAAAGGCTATTTCCAATTTCTTCCTATCCTATATTCTGAACTATGACGAGGAAGGCGGTTTTGAAAACATGCTGGTACGCAAAAACGAGATGAAGCAAAGTCTCTACATATACAAAGGTCGCCATACGAAAAAAATCATCTGCGACCGCTTCGGGCTGACCTACCACGACATTAACCTCTTGATTTTCTAAAAAAGTGCGCAAACTCAAATTCTACCTTATCGGCCTGATTCCTGGGTTGCTATTCGTGTTCTTTATCCTTAACCAAAAAGGCGTGAGTTGTAGCGGGTATTTGCCGGATAGCCGTGTAGCCGCGGAAACTTTAACCAAAGATTTCCAATACTCTGCCAATTTTCAAAATGCGATGGCTGCTAACGGCATCACGGAAAAAATATTGAAAGACAGCATCCTCACCACGGGCAGCATAATTTTTGACCGCAGCCATGCGCAAAAACAGCCTTGTCCGGATTATATTTTGGTATATCCTAAGGACCATCCTAAATACGAAATAGGTTTCGAAAAATGTAAAGAAACGGCGACCTTTACTTCTTTTAAAAAATTAAAGTAAACTTCGCATGAAACTGGCCATTATCGGTACTGGACTTATTGGTGGATCCATTGCGCTAAAGGCTAAAGCCACGGGATTTGCTTCACTCGTGGTAGGGATAGACCGTGATAGTGCGCATTTAGAAACGGCGGTAAAACTTAACATTATAGACAAAGCAGCTGATCTAGACAATGGGATTGCCGATGCGGAGTTGATTATTTTGGCCGTTCCTGTAGATGCGGCTTCCCTGCTGCTTCCAAAAATTTTGAAGATGATCAGCAGCAGGCAGACCGTGATGGATGTGGGCTCTACTAAAAGCGGTATCGCTGAGGCAGTGAAAACACACGAAAACAGAAGTCGTTTTGTTGCATTCCACCCGATGTGGGGAACCGAAAACTGCGGACCGGCGGCCGCCACAGCCATCAGTTTTGCCGGCAGAGCAGGCGTGATTTGCGACAGAGAGTTTTCTGATTCAGATGCCTTGGAAATAGTTGAACGCCTTGCGAAAAATTTGGAAATGAACCTTTTGTATATGGATTCCGCCGCGCACGACCTCCATACCGCCTACATTTCCCACATCTCTCACATCACTTCCTACGCGCTTGCAAACACGGTTTTGGAAAAAGAAAAAGAGGAAGACACCATTTTTCAACTGGCGAGTTCGGGATTCTCCAGCATGGTAAGACTCGCAAAATCCCATCCTGAAATGTGGGTGCCTATCTTTCAACAAAATCGCGAAAATGTTTTGGATGTCCTCAATGAGCATATCTCACAACTTTTGAAATTCAAATCAGCATTAGAAAAAGAAAATTATGATTTCTTGGAGGAACTCATCCGCAATGCCAATCGGATCCGACCGATTTTGGAAGAGAAATAAACAAACAAAAGCAACCTCTTTCGGGGTTGCTTTTTCGTTTCAATCTGATTATTTTCTTAATCCTAATTCAGCGATAATCGCTCTGTATCTTTCGATATCTTTGTTTTTAAGATAATCCAGCAATCTTTTTCTTTTACCTACCAGTTTTACAAGTGATTTCTCAGTTGCGAAATCTTTGTGGTTTCTTTTCAGGTGACCAGAAAGGTGATTAATTCTGAAAGTGAAAAGAGCAATCTGCCCCTCTGCACTGCCGGTATCTTGCCCACTTTTTCCGTGTTTTGCGAAGATTTCGGTCTTTTTCTCTGTAGTTAAGTACATGCAAATATTATTTAATGATTATTATGTAACGAGGTGCAAAAGTACAAAAAAATAGTTACACTGCAAATAAAATATAAAGTAGCATTAAGGAAATTGATTTTTTAATAATTTCATTATAATCACACTATGAAATAAGCTTTTACTATTATCAACCATTAAATTAATATAAGTATTAAAACATTGATAATTAAAATTTTAAAACACATTTATACACCCGATTTTGCTTTAAAATTATTTAAAATAAAGCATTGAATTAATCAAAATTGGAATTACTTTTGCTATAAGAAAATTTAATGAAAAAAACTTTATTTTGCTCCCTCATTATCATCTCCATAGTTGCTGTAAGTTGTACTGCCCGTGCGGGTAATGAAGAAGGAAACCCTAATGGAAATGTAAAAAAGGTACTGTATTTCGCACCGGAGGTTTACCCTGATTTAGACGAAATAAAAGAGCCTACCAACACGGCTTTTTTCTCCGCCGTGTCCGATCGTGTGAGCCACATGAATAACAGTAAAATGATCCGCGTGGAAAATGCGATGGTTTTTGACAGCATAGATACTGCTACTCTACAAGATTATTGCAAAAATAATGATGCTGATTTCGCTGTAGTACCGAAGGTTAAGTATTTCAAAATCGGTCTTGGAAAGTATGTGTTTTCTAACCAAGTGGTAGTAAGCATGAAACTGTATGACGCAAATGGAAATTTCATCTCTGAAAGCAACTACGACACCTACAGAAGAAATGTGAGGCTGCTGGGATCTGCCGAAAACTCTATTAAAATAGGGGTGAGAGGTGCCATAAAGGACATCATCAAAGAAATTCGAAAATCCGGCACCGCCGTGGAAGGTTTATAAACTAACCCCTTATCCAGATACTTTGAAAGATCATTTCAAATCCCAACCCTTCGTACATTTAATCGCTGTTTTCCTTTTTTGTGCAGGATTTACTATATTTCTTTCTAACCTACTGGATCATATTATAGATGATAGTTATATCACCTTTCAATATGTCAAGAATTTTTCCGAGCATTTCCGACCTTGGTATAATCTGGATCCCGAGTATCAAGGGAATGGGCAAACGAGCCTTTTGTGGCTGTGGACCCTCACTTTTTTCAAATGGTTGGGCTTCCGTCCGGAGTATTCTTTTTACACCATCAATTTATTTTTTGGTTTTTACTTGATTTACCAACTGGTTATCAATCAAGATTTTAAATTAACTAAAATAGTTCGGTCGGTTTTTAGTTTAGGTCTTTGTACTTTTTTCACTTATTGGCTATCCCTAAATGCCAGCCACGGTTTGGAAAGTGTATTGGCAGCAGTTGTGCTTTATTTATTTCTTAAAAATTGGGATAAAACACAGAATTACTGGGTCATTCTACTTCCACTAGTTCGCCCGGAATTTTTTATTTTTGCTATATTTTGGATTTTCGATTCTAAAAAGAAATTTAAAGTCATTTCAAAAAAATCGGCAATTACAGGACTTGGTGTATTAGCATTTGCACTATTTTATCTTGTCTCTTTTGATTTTTATATCCCCCTTTCTTTGCTACACAAAAGTGCGTCGGTTTTTAGTTTTGCAGCCGTGAAAGTATATATTGGCTACTTAGTCCTATTTTCGCCATTACTTTTTCAGTTATTTTCACAAAAAAAGTTCTTCTTATTATTTCCTTTGATTTTTCTGGTTTATTATTATACTTTTAATATTCAAAGCTATTCATCAGGAATTTATGTGCGGTATCTTTTCCCGCTGATGGCTTATTATATAGTCTTTAAAATAGAAGAAAAAGCAATTTTTAAAATTTTTATGGTTATGGCACTGATCCGTATGGCAGATATTAGCGGAAATTTACATCAAAGTAAGAAGGGTGTAGAAAGAGATAGTGCGGGATTGCAAACGAGTTATTATTTATTCAGCCAATCCTTAAAACCAACTGACAATGTGATAGTCATTGATGCTGGTTACACGGCCTATCATAGCAAGGCTAAGGTCTACGACGGGCTTGGACTCAACGATGCCACATTACTTATGGCAAGAAAAAATCACGATTGCAACGCATACCGTAACTATATAGAAAAAAAGGAAATAAACATATTTGCTATGCCTTCCATCAATTCCACAGAGTGTGTTCCTATTAATCCAGGGCAAAGGATAATATTCGATTGTATGCAATTGAAAAGTAAAAAACCCTCGCGAATATATCCGATGGACAAAGGTTATTATCTCTTCGAATATCATTTGAAATAATGCGAATCGTTTCACTAGTGCCCTCCATCACCGCTACACTTTTTGACTTCGGTTTAAAAGACGACGAAATCATTGGCCGAACTAAATTTTGTATTCATCCTAAAGATTTGGTCAAAAAAGTTCCAATTATCGGAGGCACGAAGAACATTAATATTGAAAAAATTCGACTATTAAATCCCGACCTGATCATCGCTTCAAAAGAGGAAAATGTGAAGGAACAAGTGGAAGAACTGATGAAAACGCACAAGGTCTGGGTGACGGATATTACAAATCTAAAAGACCATAATAATTTCTTGGAAGAACTTGGCGGGTTGTTGGATAAAACGCAAATAGCGCAGGAATATATCGCCAAAACCAATAAGATTTTCACCAAAAATAAGCCGTCAATAGAAAAAGAAGTTATCTATCTTATTTGGAAAAACCCTTACATGACGGTAGGTTCGGACACTTTTATCCACGATATTTTAGTGAAAATCGGTTTCAAAAATAAATTTGACCAACACACGCGATACCCGCAAATCACGGAGGATGATTTGCATAATTGCGAATATATTTTGCTCTCATCCGAGCCTTATCCTTTTTCGGAAAAGCATTTGGAGGACCTACAACAAAAATTTCCTGCTGCAAAAGTAATCATGGTTGATGGCGAAGCCTTTTCTTGGTACGGCACGCATATCACGAAATTTGAAGGCTATTTTAAAAGCCTTAGAGAATGGTAGCGACCTCCGTGGAAAGCCATTCCAGAAGTTCGCGGTCTTCGGCGGTGAATGGATCGGCGACATGACTGTCAATATCAATTTGCCCAATGTTTTTTCCATCCTTAAAGATAGGTACCACGATTTCAGCTTTTGTTTCGATGGAGCAACTAAGATAGTTGTCTTGCGCAGCAACATCTGGAACCACAAATGTTTCTCCCGAAACCGCTACCTGCCCGCAAATGCCTTTGCCATAAGGAATCACCGTGTGATCGGTTTCCGCGCCAACATAAGGCCCTAGTACGAGTTCATCCTTATCTCCATTTTTGAAATAAAACCCTGTCCAATTGAAGTAAGGAATTTCCTGGTCCAAAAGCATACATACTTTTTTCAGTTTTTCATTGCGGTCGTCTTTTGGGCTTTGTAAAATTACCGTAAGTCGTCTTTTTAGATTAGTCATAGGTTTCAATTTCAATGGGTTCTTTGTATCCAAACATACCGCGTTCCTTTATCAAATCCGCTACGCCATAAGGCAGTTGTTTTTCCCAACCGCTCTCTTGGTTGGCGATTTTTCGCAAAATTTCGCGCGAATAGATTTCGGAAAAATTCGCATTGTAATCCTTTATATCGATGATGCGATGGTTGAGTTTGAAATATTTATAAAGTTCTTTCAAGCTGTCTGCTACCTTCAAGTTTTCGGAAGTCAGAACCTCCCCAGTTGCCGGATCTTTGTAAGGGTAAAGGTAGACGCGGAGGTCTTTGCGGAAGAACTTTCCGAAAGCCTCCAAAATTCCGCCTGAAAGATGCTGGTAATATTCTTCATCAAAAACCAAAAGAAGATTGTTCACACCCATACCAATTCCAATATTTTTGATGTTGTAATTAGAGAAATAATCCACCAGTCTGTAATATTCCGAGAAGTTGGAAATCATAACAGTATAGCCCAATTTCCCTAGTACATCCACCCTATCCAGGAAGTCGCGTTCATCTATATCACCGCCCGATTTGAGGTTGGCAATCGTGATTTCGAAAAGTACTTTGGTATCCTCCGGTGTAGCGCTGGTATCATTTAAAAACATCTTCAATCCGTTCTCAAACATATCCACATTCACGAGGGTTACCGGACGGAAGCTACCACGCACGGCAAAAATATTTTTCTTGTAAATAATATCAGCCGGAAGCAGGTTTTCGCCATTAGAACTAAAGATAACGGCCTCGGTCATCCCTAACTTCACCAATTGCAAACTCATTAGCCGGTTATCCACATATTTAAAAGCCGGCCCGCGGAAATCAATCATATTGATCTCAATCTTATCTACGGAAATATCGTCATATAGGCTTTTGATGAGGGTTCGGGGATTATCGGAGAAGTAAAATGCGCCATAGATGAGGTTTACGCCCAGACTTCCCAAAGTTTCCTGTTGAAGAGTGGCATCATTCTCTTTGAAACGAATGTGTAGCGTGACTTCGCTGTACTCCTCGCCGGGTTTGTCCTGAAACATAATTCCCACCCAGCCATGGCCTTTATTGGTTTTTTCGTAATTAATGGTGGTTACGGTATTAGCGTAGGAAAAAAATTTTCTGTTCGGAGTTTCGTCGTTATCTAATCGTTCCTCTATGAGTTGCACCTCGTGGCGGAGCATTTTGTGAAGGCGGTTCCGCGTAACATAGCGGTTTTTCTCCTCATTGCCGTAGATGGCATCACTATAGTCTTTATCGTAAGCAGACATGGCTTTGGCAATGGTACCGGAAGCCCCGCCAGCACGAAAGAAATGCCGCACAGTCTCCTGCCCTGCACCAATCTCGGCGAAGGTACCGTAGATATGAGGATTAAGATTTACCGTTAATGCTTTTTGCTTTGGCGTTAAAAACTGCTTGATCTCAGGCATACATTGGATTTTGGACAAAAATACCAAATTTTACGCAGACTTCCGTACGCAGTACTATATTTTAAAGAAATTTTAACCTTGATGAAAGTTGGGATTTTTAATGATAAATTCTGAATTCAAAATTATAAATTAATAATTCAAAAATTATTCGCCGGACTGGTTAGCCCTGATGGGAACGGCATCCTTTTCTGTGGGTGGAGCGGCGCCGACCGAAGGGAGGCGGCGATACATCCGCAGAAAAGATACAGTGGACAGCAGGTTCCCGGCTCCTAAAAAATCATCTTATCCTTTACCACGCCGCCGTTCTGAGTGTGCTGAAGAAGTTCTTTTTCAATGAAATCTTCGATTGGTTGTGGGTGGATGGTAATGGGTGGATGGCTTCCCGCCTCCAGCTTCCCGCCTGCACTTGGAAAGAGCAAATGCACATTCGCGCCGGCATCCAGCGTGAAAAATAGCGGCAGACCGGTCACGGCGCGGAATTTCCAAATTTTGTTGATGACTTCCATGGTACCGGATTTCATGAGGATAAACGCGGGATCGCTCATCATCATCATCGCGTGGAGTGTAAGCGCCTCGTGCTCCACAAGTTTGATAAATGCGTCTAAATCCCCTATTTTCAGGATGCTTTTCAACGGTGCAAAATTCTCGCGAGCCTCCTGGAAACGACGTTCCGCATACGGATTCGTATTCATTAGGCCATGCCCAACTGTGGAACTTACAGATTTTTCGCCTTCGTGGATGAGCAAAACCCAATCATTGAAATTTCGGAAAATTTCGTGCACTTCCTCATCGGGATATTTCACCGCAAAAAGGTCTGAACTGCCCTCTACTTCCACGGTTTCGCCCCAAACGACCAAGCCGCTGTAAAGGCTGCGGCACGCACTGCCACTGCCAAGACGCGCAAGGAAACTGGCTTTTTGGGTGATAGTTGGTGGTTGGTTATTGGTTGTTGGACATTCGCTATCCGCTTCTTGTCTCTCGATTCTTAGCTCTTGGTTTTTGGATCTAAATTTTTCGTCCAACGCCATCAAACATTTTGCAATCGCCCCAAAACCGGAGGCCGAACTGGCAATCCCGGAACTGTGTGGAAAGGTGTTTTCTGTTTTAATGGTATAATTTCCCTGCAAAATCCAAGGTAAATACGGCTCTATCGTGCGGAAATATTTCTCGATTTTCTCGGCAAATTTTGGCTCTTTTTTACCGGCTAAAAAGGTCTGAACAGAAAATGGCTCGTTAGCAGTAAAATCAATGGAAGTATTTGTTTTACAATGATTTAAAGTATAACTGATACTTGGATTAGCTGGAATTTGATTGGCGTATTTTCCCCAATATTTTATCAGCGCAATATTGCTAGGACAAGACGCCGAAACGGATTGGTTTTGAACAGTGTACGATTCGTTTCCTATAAATTCTTCCATATTTTTATTATCTCAATTATCTCTCTATGTCTTTCTAGTTTAATATCTTGTGATCAAACATAAAATTTGCAAAGATTTATCATTACGATTCATTTTTAAGACTTTTTCAGGTCCCAACGGCGTGTCGCTTAGCAAAGAATGCGATGGAATATTAATAAGTTAAAACCAATCAGTCGCATTGGCTACAAAATTATTTGGATAAGTAATTTTTCAAATGAAAATCTACGCTTTCTTCTATCGGAATAAAATCGTAATCAAGTCGGTTAACAATTTTTTGATTTGAAATTTTAGAGTCTGTGGT
This sequence comes from Chryseobacterium sp., assembly GCA_018260475.1. Classification (GTDB taxonomy): domain Bacteria; phylum Bacteroidota; class Bacteroidia; order Flavobacteriales; family Weeksellaceae; genus JAGLBA01. The sequence goes on from JAGLBA010000002.1 coordinate 179,352, forward strand.
AATGGCTTCGATATTGGTTTTGGTGGCCATTCGCAGCGGAGGAATTAGCCAGCCGAATAATCTATTGAGTACAATTCCTGCTTTCAAAGCATATAGAGGTGCTAATTTGACATCTTTAATTTGCGCTTTTCGGCGAATCAAATTGGCCATTTCGTAATATTTCACATTCTCGGAAGTGAGGATAAACCGCTCGCCGAAAATATTTTTTTCCATTAAATCTACCGAAATTTTTGCCACATCCCTAACATCCACATAAGCCGTAGAGCCACTGAAACTGTACGAATTATCTAAATATTTTTTGAAAATCGTACCGCTACTTGCACCCCAATTTCCACTGCCGATGATGAGGCCCGGATTCACAATGGCAACATTCATCCCCTCCGCGGATGCGCGCCAGACTTCCATTTCGGAAAAATGTTTGGAAGATGCATATTCAGAATGTTCTGTTTTAGGGTTGTAATCACAGGTTTCATCAGTCACGCCTTGCTCATTAAGGCCATCTAAAACGGCTATGGAACTAACAAAAAGAAACTTTTTGACCGAATTTTCGCAGGCATAAAGCAACTGCTTTGTACCTTCGATGTTTGTTTGGAAAATCTTTCGGCAATCCTTAGGATTAAAACTCACAAAAGCCGCACAGTGATAGACTTCATCAATATCTTCTAAGGCTTTCTTCAAAGAAAAAATATCCTCAAAATCCACATCTACCCAATGGATTTGATCAAAAAAAACATCAGGATTATTGGTGTAAAACCGCAAAGAATCACGCACTTCTTGCAAATTGCTGGTCGCCCTTTTTGCAGCACGAACGGATTTGCCGCGTTTTAGAAGTTCCAAAACGATTACCCTACCCAAAATGCCAGTCGCACCGGTGACTAATACCATAAGGCAAATATAAGAAAATGCGTTGCACTTACCGAAAAATCTTATTCAATATCAGTTTCATTTGATTAGTCACTCCTTAAAAAGCAAGTTTTTCACTTTGAATATTATATTTGGATCCGCGACTGTCTCCTTCAGCCTGCGGTTTTCCTCACGCAGCTGGGAGACCTCCTCGGAGGTCACCTGGCGGACGGTGTCGCCCGAGAGTTGCTTCTTGCCGGCCTCTATGAACTTCTTGTTCCATTTGTAGAAGGTGGATTCCTGGATGGCGTGCTTGCGGCAGAGTTCCGCAATGGAGGTCTCGGCCCTTAGTGCCTCCATCACGATAAGGATTTTCTGCTTTGCCGTGAAAACCCTTCTTGTTTTTCTGCGGATCTCTTTTAGGTAGTGTTCCGGTGTGGGTCTCTGTGTTGTCTTCGTAATATCCAAATTTGAGTGTTTAATTATTACGAAAACACTATCTTAGTTCCTGTCTTAATCAGTACACTCTTTGCTGACGATTTACAATGAAGGCTACAAAAATTATTAAAAACAAAATTTCCATGAGTATAATTATTAATAGATACCAGATAATATTGCACAAAAAGCTGACATACTTGCCCAACCAGAAGCCCATCCAGCAACAGAACCTCTTACTTCATTAGCTATTTTCCGAATTTGATTTTGTAGTGTAGATCTTTGTATTATGCTTGTCATTTTATTAATTTAGCTTGTCTTAAACATCAAATTTACATTTTTTTTATTAAAATTCAACAAATAAGGGTTCGATTCACATATTTTTTAACCGCTTCAATGCGGAAACCTATTAGAAAATAAATTCTCCTTTGTAAATAGAGAGAAGTTTGATATTTTTAAATAGTAACCATCCTCCCTCTCGGCAGTCCAATCTCATGCTCCTGCGGATAAGGTTTTCGCCAGGTCATGCTCACATCCTCGTTGATTTTCTGATGAACTTCGTAGGATTTTCCGCTGTCCACGGAATAGCGCGGATCTGGGATAAATGGCATTTTAGCCATCTTTAAAATGGTGATCGTCGGGAAATGAAAATCCACCTCCACCAAACCGAGCAAAAGGTAGCAACCGCCTCCCTGAAACGGATAATTTTTCAGGTTGTCCGGGAAGTGCGCCGTATCAAAATATTCGCCCTCGGCATCTATCCAAGTTCCAAAATACATCGTGCCTTTTTTGGTAGGTACATGTTTTCGAGAAATCAAATAAGCCAGCATTCGAACTTGTTTTTTGTGGAATTTTATAAGGTCTTTCGCCATCACATCACCCCGAAATTTCGTCTGCAACAAATCAAAAGGACTGCAGGAAACGGGAAAACCCAGAATTTCTATTTCATCAAAAGCATCCTCGAAACGGTTTCTCTCCAGCTGCGGCAATTGGTAATCCTTCACAGGTTCCTCGAAAAACGAAAGATGGCGGCTCTCGGGTTTGAAATTCACCATAATTAGCCGTGCCGCAATCAGTAGCTCGTTTTTCTGTTTTCCGGTAAACCGAAACGCACCGCAAAAAATTAAAATCTGCAAGGTTTCCACGCCGATCGGAACTCGCTTTACAAAGTCTTCCAAAGAACGGTAGTCGCCGTTCTTCTTCCGTTCCTCTGGTATAAACTGTGCCAGTCTTGCCTCAAGTTTTTCGATGTGCATCAGACCTAAATAGACATCCTCGCCATAAACGGTGGTGTCAAAAACACTGCGGTTTACACATGGGTTATGGATTTTTCCGCCGCCCATCCTGCATTCGTGGACATACACCTCGGTTCTGTAAAATCCGCCGCCGTTATTGATGGCCGCCACCATAAACTCCACGGGATAATACACTTTCAAATAAAGGCTTTGGTAGCTTTCCACGGCATAACTCGCGGAATGGGCCTTGCAAAAGGAGTATCCGGCAAAACTTTCAATCTGGCGGTACACCTCCTGCGACAGTTGTTCGGGATGCCCCAATTGTTTACACGATTCAAAGAAATGATCCTTCACCTTTTGCAAGGCCGAAAGCGACCTGCCTTTCCCGCTCATCGCACGGCGCAATATATCGCCGTCTGCGGCAGCCAGACCGCCGTAGTGAAGTGCAATTTTAATCACATCTTCCTGATAAACCATGATGCCGTAGGTTTCGCCGAGTTGCTGTTCGAAAACGGGATGGAAATATTCATATTGCCCGGGATTGTTGTGCCGGAAAATATACTCCCGCATCATGCCACTCTGCGCCACACCGGGACGGATGATGGACGAGGCCGCCACCAAGGTTTTATAATTATCGCACTTCAGCCGCCGTAGCAGTCCGCGCATGGCAGGGCTCTCGATATAAAAACAACCGATGGTCTTTCCCTTTGCCAAAAATTCGTTGGCTGCTTTTTCATTTTTGAAAAGTCGAGTGTTGCGAATATCCACCTCTATTCCCCGGTTTTGCTTGATGAGTTTCACGGCATCGTCTATCGTCCCCAATCCGCGCTGGGAAAGGATGTCGAACTTCTCAAAACCCACGGATTCTGCTACATGCATATCAAACTGAACAATAGGGAAACCTTTTGGTGGCATTTCCAAAGCGGTAAAATTGGTAATCGGCTCTTCCGAAATCAATATCCCGCAGGAGTGCATGCTGCGCTGGTTGGGGAATTTCTCCAGAAGCATCCCGTATTTCTGCACCATTTTCACCACGGAATTATCATCGTGCAGCGCCATGGGATTTTTAGCCAAAACATCCAGTTCTTCCTTCGGCAAACCGAAAGCCTTGCCTACCTCGCGGAAAATCGAGCGGTATTTAAACTCCACATTCGTCCCGCAGAACGCCACATGGTCTCTGCCGTATTTTTGGAAGATGTATTTCAGAATTTCATCGCGCTCCCGCCAACTCCAGTCGATGTCGAAATCCGGCGGCGATTTTCGGTTTAAATTTAGAAACCTTTCAAAATAAAGATCCAGCTCGATAGGACAAATATCGGTGATTCCCAGACAGTAACTCACGATGGAATTAGCACCCGAACCACGCCCCACATGCATGAAGCCACGGCGGCGACTGTATTCCACAATATCCCAGGTCATCAGGAAATAGCCGCTGAAATTTAATTGGTCAATGACTTTCAACTCTTTTTCCACCCTTTTTTTAGCAGCCTCGTCGTTTTCGGAATAGCGGAATTTCAAACCTTCGTAAGCGAGTTTGCGCAATAGTTTCTCGTCGTTCTCTTTGCTATCGGTGAAGTGTTTTTTATTCCGCGGCACTCCGAACTCGAACTCAAAACCACATCCGTCAATGATTTGTTTCGTGTTAATGACAATCTGCGGATGGTCTTTAAAATTATTTAAAACTTCCGAGGGCGGTTTTAAAGTTTCCAAAGGCCGGCAGACATCCTCCTCGTCCAATTTGGAGAGCAAAGTGTTGCGATCTATAGCACGCAGAACCCGATGAAGGTTGTATTCCCTTTTCGTGCGGAAAGTAACGGGTTGCAACACCACCATTTTGTCCAAAAATATCTGCCACTTTTTTTGGATTAAAACATTCAGTTCCTCCGCACGAATGCCAATGAATTCATTATCATTAAAAAACTGGGGACTATTTTTCAAAGGATAAATAATGAAGCAATTAGGCAAATCTGGATGTTGTTTTGGTAAAGTTTCCCCATCGCAGTTATGTTCAGTCAACATACGGCAGATTTCAGCAATACCTTGGTTATTTTTAGCTAAGGCAATAAAATATGATTCATTATCCAGTCGAACATCTACCCCGACAATGGGTTTTATTCCAAATTCTTTACACAGTTTATAAAAATCATAAATTCCTGTAATGGTGTTGATATCCGTAAGTGCCAATGCGGAAATTCCTGCCGCCGCGGCACCTCGCACCAAGTCTTCCACGGAAATAGTTCCGTAGCGCAGACTGTGGTAGGAATGACAGTTTAGGTACATTTTGTTGGTTGTTGGTTGATAGTAAGAGTATCTGCCTTCTAAGCAGACGGTCACAGGTTCGAATCCTGTCGCGCTCACATTGATAATCAAAGACTTACAAGAAATTGTAAGTCTTTATTTTTTATTGGGTAACACATAGGTAACACATAAAAAGGGATCAAGAACAATTTCAATTCTGGATAATAAGATTGCTTGTCTTATCCGCAGCAACGAGGATTTAAGCCAAAAACAGGAACTACTAAAAAGTATTCCCGGAATTGGAGAAATCGGTTCAATATATTTGCTACTGACCACCAAAGGTTTTACGCGTTTTAAAAACTGGCGAAAGTTTGTCTGCTATTGCGGAATTGCACCATTTGAATACAGCTCCGGAAGCAGTATACGAGGCAGAAATAGGGTAAATCCATTAGCCGATAAAAAGATGAAAGCTCTTCTGCACCTGCTCTCACTAACCACAATAAAATATGATGAAGAACTGAAAATTTATTACAACAGAAAAAAAGAAGAAGGTAAACATAGCCTTTTGGCACTGAATAATGTAAAATGCAAATTGGTAAGCCGTATTTTTGCTGTCATCAAAAGAGGCACTCCATTTGTAAAAACTCACCAATATTATAGCTAAAAAAACTTGCTTTTTATTTGTTTTTTGTCATAGAATATGTTAGCCGTTTGTGCTATTATTTGACGTGTTATTTTCGTTTTTCAATTTTATTTGTGCGATAATTTTGCTTAAATCATCTTTTCCCCAATTTTTTATAAGTCGATATATTGAACGTACAAACCATATAAACGAAAATATTGTTAAAAGAACAAAA
>JAGLBA010000300.1 GCA_018260475.1 Chryseobacterium sp.
ATTTAAAATCTTTTCCAATTAAATTTTTAATTTAAGCGCTTCTACACCCCTCCTCTCCTGCCTTTTTTTGAATCCATTTAAGTTTTACATTTTATTTTTTTTTCTTCGAAAATGCAAAATTATTTTTAATGAAATAATAAATTTTAATTAGAAAAAAAATATTCACTTCGAAATATTTTATTCCAGTTTACTCGAGCTTAAAAAGAAAAAAGTTTTAAGAAGTTTTACTCGGAAAAAAAAATAAAGTAAACTTTTTGCGAATTCCATTTTGATGCTAATTTGAAGCGTAGCATCAACTTTAAAAGATAAATCATTCGCTTCATGCCGAAATTCAAATTTTGAAATTAAGTTAAAAGAAATGTTAAAAAATATTTTAAGTTACGAACATTGACAATGAATGCAGAATAGTGCAAAAATAGTTTTTTTTATTTCCCTATCAAGAATTCCAGACGAAGCTCTGATTTAAAATGTATTTTTTTTCCCAAATGAATTCCACTAAATCACTATTTAAATTAATTTTTAAATCACTTATGTTTTGAGCGAAAGCGC
>JAGLBA010000301.1 GCA_018260475.1 Chryseobacterium sp.
TAAATGGAGTAAATACAATTTTTTTCCACTTCTTTATTTTGTTCGTACACCGAAAATGCAATAGAAATTTGTTATGAAATTATATTTAAATTTAATTTTAAAATATTTCACTTTCAATGAGAAAATTAACAATAAAAAAAATTATTTTTTCTGCAAAAAAATTTCTAACTTATTTGTCTCTCTTTAAAAAGAAAAAGAAAAATAACCTTAAAAAAGCAACAGTAACAAAAATGGGGAAATATTGTTTCGAAAGCAACAGACTTTTTGGGTTCCTTCACAAAAAGAAACAGCAGACGAAGAATAAAAATTTAAAAAAATTCAACGGCATGTTAATTTATTTCCATTTTTCCCCGATTAGAATGTTCAGAAAAAGAATTCGTAGACCGTAACAAATAAACTTGAGGTCTAAAAATTAAATTTAAAAAAATTATGCCAGAGAATTTTAGTTCAAGCATAGGTAAAAAAAAGAAAAGAAAAAGACCTGAACCACGCACCAATCTTCAATGAGATTGATTATTTATTAGTGAAAAACAATGCGTTAGCAATTAG
>JAGLBA010000302.1 GCA_018260475.1 Chryseobacterium sp.
CTTAGAATAAATTAATATTTTCTAACAGAATAAATGCAATTTTAATTCTTTAAAATTGCATTAAATAAAACGGATTTTAAACGACTTGGTTTATTGTGAAATAAAATTTGTTTGATTTATATCCTAATAAATTTAAAATTTTTTAAAAATTTAAAAAAATTTTTTTTTTATTCAATGAGTTTTTCGTTTTTTTATTCTACTGGTTTGTGGAAATAAATTTTAATAAATATTATTGAGCTATTATTAAATACCGGCGTTAATGAAGTTATTTTAATCGATGTTAATTAACAGTGAGGAAAAAAATTTTTTTCCTTAAAAAAAATATCACAATATTTTATAATAATATTAAATATAATATTAAATAATATTAGATTATTTAATGAATTTCAGACGTGAGCTAATTATATTTATTAAACAAATATATTTTACGTTGAAAAAAATAGAACTATAAACTATACACCATTGAAGTTACGTTTTTTTTTTTTTTTTAATTTAAAAGTAATTTTGAGAAATTTGAAAAGCCATTCCCTGGTAAATAACGTTGAAAT
>JAGLBA010000303.1 GCA_018260475.1 Chryseobacterium sp.
GTGCTGGTCAACCTGTCAGTTCATTCGCAATACATGTCCGTAAAAGGCCAGTTTTTTTGTTTTTTTTTTACCATGACATCCGTAAGTTTTGAAATTGATTTAATTATTTATTCATTTCAAAGATAAATTTTAACATTATTCTTCCAGTAAACTTCGGAAATTGGTAATAATTTAATTTATAATTAATTTTATTCAAAATAAATTTAGATTTTTCTGCTTTTGACTGCTTTCAGTTTCTTGCTTTGATTTAAATTATTTATTTAGCTTAGGAAGAGAGGGGGGAAATAGTTTTCGTGGGCAAAATTTTTTTTTTGAATTTTGTCTCGTGACACGTTTGTTTTTTTGGCGCGCTTTTCCGCAAAGTGAATCTTTTGATTCTGGAAATTTTCTTTCGCGGGAGGAGAAAAAAAAGCCAAAAGATTTGAATTCGACAAAGTGTTTCCGACTCCTTTTCTTTTGTAAGATTTTGGGTTTTGAAACCGCGCTGTAGACTGCCTAGCGGAAGATCCGTTTTCAACTTTTTTACCTTTTTGCTCGTGGAACTAAAC
>JAGLBA010000304.1 GCA_018260475.1 Chryseobacterium sp.
TTCTTTATTTTCAATTTATTTTGCGTTTTCTCATTTTTTTTTACTTTTTATTTTTTTTGCTTTTATTTTTAATTTCTTTTGAATTTTTTCAATTTCTTATGATTTTTTTTTCATATTTTTTTGCTTTCTTTTCAATTTCTTTTGCATTTTTTCATTTTTTTTTTATTATTTTTTGCTTTTATTTTTAATTTCTTTTGAATTTTTTCAATTTCTTATGATTTTTTTATTTTTATTTTTAATTTTTTTCATGTTTTTAGCTTTCTTTTCAATTTCTTTTGCATTTTTTCATTTTTTTTTTGGATTATTTTTGGCTTTCATTTTCAATTTCTATTGAATTTTTTTGTTTTTTTATTTATTTTTTCATATTTTTTTCTTTATTTTCAATTTTCTTTTGCTTTTTATATGATTTTATTTTTTATTTTTTTGCTTTAATTTCAAATTCATTTGCATTTTTTATATTTATTTTAATTATTTTTTTTTTGATTTATTTTCAATTTATTTTACATTTTTTTTTAATTGAATTAAATTTGTTTTCTCAATTTTTTGC
>JAGLBA010000305.1 GCA_018260475.1 Chryseobacterium sp.
CATAAACGGTCAGTACATGTGGTAATCATAGACGGTCAGTAGATGTGGTCATCATAGACGGTCAATAGATGTGGTCATCATAGACGGTCAGTAGACGTGGTCATCATAGACGGTCAGTAGAGGATGTGGTCAATAGACGGTCAGTAGATGTGGTCATTATAGACGGTCAATAGATGTGGTCAACATAGACGGTCAGTAGATGTGGTCATTATAGACGGTCAATAGATGCGGTCAACATAGACGGTCAGTAGATTTGGTCACCATAGACGGTCAGCAGATGTGGTCATCATAGACGGTCCATAGATGTGGTCATCGTAGACGGTCAGCAGATGTGGTCATTATAGACGGTCAATAGATGTGGTCAACATAGACGGTCAGTAGATGTGGTCATCATAGACGGTCAGTAGACATGGTCAATATAAACGGTCAGTAGACGTGTCATCGTAGACGGTCAGTAGATGTGGTCAACATAAACGGTCAGTACATGTGGTAATCATAGACGGTCAGTAGATGTGGTCATCATAGACGGTCAATAGATGTGGTCA
>JAGLBA010000306.1 GCA_018260475.1 Chryseobacterium sp.
AATAATACAAAATGCAACTTCAGTTTAATTTTTTTTTTCTTTCTGTTTTGCCCTCGTTTAACTTCTACCCGACATTACTATCATAATCATTCGAATTTTCTAATTCAGTTTTGCTTATAACGAAAATTTATTTTGAATTTTCTATTATTAAGGGACTGAGGCCGTCGCCTCAATTTTGTCATACTATTGTTTTTTTTGCGTTCATTTCGGCCAACTACAAACCTCGTGATTTCGATAATTTCTTCACCATTATGCTGTCCCTCATCTTTATGCTGTAAAATTTTTATCCTCAATCTTCGAAACGGGCGGCGATTTCAATTCGTTTCGCATGAAAAGCGAAGCTTTTCAACTCATTTAGGACCTCAATGGCGAAACGAGATTTCTCTTTTTTATCCGTTTAAAATCAAAAAAAAAATGTTTTTCATCGCTCGAATTACATCGAGTTCGCCATAAAGACTCTATCCCCAGGAGAGAGTCAGAAGTTATTTACGTAAATAATGTTAATGCATTTTTTCGACACTTCCGCTTGAACAGAGTCGGCCATCA
>JAGLBA010000307.1 GCA_018260475.1 Chryseobacterium sp.
GGAGGGGAGTGAAATAGTACCTGAAACCGTGTGCTTACAATCCGTCAAAGCCTCCTTTGTAGGGGTGATGGCGTGCCTTTTGAAGAATGAGCCTGCGAGTTAGTGCTGTGTCGCGAGGTTAACCCGTGTGGGGAAGCCGTAGCGAAAGCGAGTCTGAATAGGGCGTTTGAGTGGCACGGTCTAGACCCGAAGCGAAGTGATCTACCCATGGCCAGGTTGAAGCGACGGTAAGACGTCGTGGAGGACCGAACCCACTTCAGTTGAAAATGGAGGGGATGAGCTGTGGGTAGGGGTGAAAGGCCAATCAAACTTCGTGATAGCTGGTTCTCCCCGAAATGCATTTAGGTGCAGCGTTGCGTGTTTCTTACCGGAGGTAGAGCTACTGGATGGCTAATGGGCCCTACAAGGTTACTGACGTCAGCCAAACTCCGAATGCCGGTAAGTGAGAGCGCAGCAGTGAGACTGTGGGGGATAAGCTTCATAGTCGAGAGGGAAACAGCCCAGACCACCAACTAAGGCCCCTAAGCGTGTGCTAAGTGGGAAAGG
>JAGLBA010000308.1 GCA_018260475.1 Chryseobacterium sp.
TTTATGATTTTGCTGCACAAAAGTGAGAAACTCTGCAGATAATACTTTTAACTCAGCTGAGGTGGGTTCCCAATTCATCAAATTTAAAGAAGCATCATAAATAAAGCTGCCAGACTTTACTGAAAAATTTTTAGAAATTTTAAATGCATAAATTAAGAGCATTAACAAAACACAAGTTGAGTTTTTATTATAATTCTAACAATTAATAACTTTCATTTTGAAAATATTAATAATAATAAAGTAATTTAAAGTTAATAATAATAATAGAGTAATATGAATTTAATAATAATAATAAAGATGAAGATAGTAATGAGAATGGGAATAGTAATAATATAATAAATAATAATGATAATAAAACGTTCAATATCCTTCATTATATATTGGATTTAGAGAGCATCCTTGTGCTTCAATCAACACTTTTCACGTAAAACAACGTAAACCAGAGGTTTAAAAAAAATAAATGTTTAGACAGCTAAGTTTTTCTGGGTAGAACGTAACAACTTACTGCATGAGGTTGTATAGACTTGATGCATCGGAGTGTATGCA
>JAGLBA010000309.1 GCA_018260475.1 Chryseobacterium sp.
AACAAAGCCCTTTACAGCAAGGCGAAAAAATTCATCAGTGATGTACATTATGAAGACCTGAAAAACAATGAAAACTTTAATTGGGAAGCCTACGAAAATACGACCAAGAAATTGCGCACCGAAATAGGCCAGCATAAAAAAGAGGCGATAAAAATTGCAGAAGAAGCCACAAAAATGATGAAAGATCGCGCCTTGGAAAACGCAGACTTCCACGGTGGCAGCAACAAGTGCATTAATTATTTTTTCGACAGTTTCCTCGATAAAAAAGAACCGAAACTGATGGAATCTTCCGAATCGGAAGCCAAAAAAGTAGAATACTACCGAAATGGCGCGTCAAAAGCTGGGAAATCAAAGGAACATCTTATCGATGAAATTTTGGAAAAACTCATCGCCGACCGCGCGGAAATCATCCATCATTATATTCAGGTCCAAAAGAAAACCAAGATTTTGCAGGAGTTACTTCCGCTGAAGATCAACAAAGAAATACAAGACCAGCTGGCTTTAATAGAAGAAGAAAACGATTTGGTTTTGCTTTCAAAATTCAA
>JAGLBA010000030.1 GCA_018260475.1 Chryseobacterium sp.
TGCTTCATTTCGTAGGCATTCCTCAGGTAGCTCCGGAGCTCGCCGGCGACATAGCAGGAGCCGTTGTCCGAGAGGAGTCTGGGAACCTGCCCTTTGCGCAATCCCGCCTTCCGTATGGCGGCGTCCACAGTGCTCTTAACATCCTTCACCTTCATACTCTCGCAGAGCTCCCAATGGACGATGTAGCGGCTGAAGTCGTCTATCACCGTGCTCAGGTAGTACCATCCCCAGCCCGCGGTTTTGAAGTAGGTAAAATCCGTCTGCCACATCTCGTGCACAAATTGGGTTCTATCCTTAAATTCATTTGTTGCAGAAAGAAGAAAATGATTCGGTGAAGGAATTAAATCTGGTTGTTTCAGGATACAGTAGACGCTGGATTCCGAGATGAAAACGCACTGTTCGTCGGTAATTTTGGGCGCAAGTTCTCTGGGCGAGATTTCCGTATGCTCCAAGGCAATTTCCACAAGCATCTCTTTCTGCTGATCCGGGATGCTGTTCCACTGTCTTCTGGCGGTTCTTTGACTTGGTTTTAATCCGTCGTAACCGTTTTCAAGATAACTCTGATACCATCCGTAAAAGGTGCTTCTTGGGATTCCGAAAGCTTCCAAAGTTCGCTTCACACCAATCTCGCTTCGGGTAACTTCTGAAAGGATTTCGTATTTTTCGTCTGCTGTCAGTCTCATATATTTTTGGTATTTATGGATTAATCCAGCATGTCCAAACTTTTTTTACAATGTCGTAGCGTAAAACCAAGTCGGCAACCATTTCTTTCAGGCGGACATTTTCTTTTTTAAGCTCTGCCGCTTGGTCGCTGGCGGCTTCTCTGGTAACACCTCCGTTAAGCCTTTTCTTGCCGGCTTCCATAAACTCCTCGTTCCAGGAATAGAACTGGGACTGCGCAATGCTGTGTTTCCTGCATAGTTCTGCTACGGATGTTTCTGCACGAAGCCCCTCCATCACAAATAAAATCTTTTGTTCGGCAATAAAGATTCTGCGTGTGTTTTTACGGATGTCTTTTACAGACTTTTCTGTGTTTTTACTCTTAGGTGTTTCCTTAATTAAATCTAATTAGTTTTTTGAAAACACTCCTTAAGTTTTTAGTATATTGCGTCCACGTGGTGCTGACGATTTACAATTAAATATATCTCTTGGCCTAAGGGGCAAGACTAATAATATTAAACATAGAAAAATGGAAGAAATAGTAATAAAAATTTTAAGATTTGGAAAGATGCACTTATCTAATGGCTTTACTCAAAAAGAGTTAAGGGATTATTTGATACATGATGGGTATTCGGTTAAAAACAAACAAACTTCATAGATTTATATTTTCGAAATTATCTTTCTTACAAAGATGATAGACGACCAACTGAACAGACAAGATATTTCTTGAAGCCAAATGGATATTTTGATTTACTTCAAATAGACAATTTATTAGAAAGTAAAAGACAATCTGAAAAAGCAATGCGTATTGCAACAATATCAATTTGGATCTCAGGGTTTTTTTCGTTGGCATCGATCATAATAACATTATTTTTTGCTCTCTGCAGTAAAACATAATGCTGGGAACGATATACAAAAAAACAGTGCTCATAATGTTCAAACCAAAGATAAAATTTAACAAACAAACAATGTAGAAAATCGATAAAATAAATGCTATTTTTGTCTAAATATAAAAACCAAGTCGATTATGCCTAAAATTTCAGAAAGAGCGCAGCGCATGCCCGCATCGCCCGTAAGAAAACTGGTTCCTTATGCCCTTTTGGCCAAACAGAAAGGCATCAAAGTCTTTCACCTGAACATCGGGCAACCGGACATAGAAACACCGGAAACAGCCATAAACGCTGTGAAAAACATCAACCTAAAAGTATTGGAATACACCCTCTCCGAAGGCAGTCAAGATTACCGCACGGCGCTGGAGAGATACTACCACACACTGGGCCATACCGACCTCACGACAAATAATTTCATCGTGACCAATGGCGGCTCCGAAGCGCTTCATTTTGCCATTTCAACGATTTGTGATGATGGTGATGAAATCATTATCCCAGAACCTTTTTATGCTAATTATAACGGATTCACTTCCGCAACCAATGTGAAAATTGTTGCAGTCCCATCTACCATAGATAGCGGCTTCGCACTCCCTCCTGTAGAAGATTTTGAGAACAAAATTACCGATAAAACGCGAGCCATCCTTATCTGCAACCCGGGCAATCCCACTGGCTACCTCTACACCCGCGAGGAACTTCAAAAACTTGCCGAAATTGCGCTGAAACACGACATTGTGATTATTTCCGATGAAGTTTACAGAGAATATGTGTACGACGGCAAGCAACAGGTATCCATCCTTTCTTTTCCGGAACTAAAAGACCACGCTGTCGTAATAGATTCTGAATCAAAAAGATACAGTATGTGTGGCGCAAGAATTGGATTTTTGGTGACCCGTTCCAAACAAATCCGCGATGCGGCGATGCTTTTCGCCCAAGCAAGACTTAGCCCAGTGCTTTTAGGACAAATTGCGGCTACAGCTGCCCACCAAAACGACAGCAAATACATCATGGATGTGCGTGCAGAATATACAAAGCGACGAAATCTTCTGGTATCCCTACTGAATGGTATTCCTGGGGTGATTTGCCCAAAACCGAAAGGCGCATTCTACTGCGTGGCGGAACTGCCTGTGGACGATACCGAAAAATTTGCACAATGGTTGCTGGAACATTATTCCAACAACAATGAGACTGTGATGGTTGCGCCGATGGGAGGCTTCTACAGCAATCCAGACCTCGGAAAAAAGCAAGTTAGAATCGCCTATGTTTTGAAAGAAGACGACCTGAAACGAAGTGTGGAACTCCTCGCAGACGCTTTACAGAAATACAAACTTGAATTTAAACTTTAAGTAAAATATAGCGGGCTTTCGGGTTCGCTTTTTATTGTTAAGAAGCCGTTTTAAACTAAGCTTAGGCTTGATTATTTAATTGGCGAACTTTTCTATTCTTTAAACAAAAATAGACGAAGTATATACTTAAATATAACACTAATTACTACCGTATATTAAATATTAAGAATCAATTAAATTGATTTAGAATTAAGCGCATTTAGCCCGTAAGTCTAAATTTCTTAATGTAAAAAAATACAATCCCAAACAGGCTCTAAATTTTTTATACAGAAATGAACATTCAGGAAAACATCTCCCTAAAACCATACAACACCTTCGGAGCGGAGGCGACTGCGAAATTTTTTGCAAAAGTGACTTCTATTGAAGAATTAATTGATGTCTTAAAAAACCGACCCGCTACCGATAGCCAACAAGTATTATTTTTGGGCGGCGGTAGCAATATCCTCTTTACAAATGATTTCGATGGCCTCGTCATACTCATGGATTTCAAAGGAATTTCTGAAATGGTAATCGGTGAAAATGAAGTTCTGGTAAGTGCAAAGGCCGGTGAAAACTGGCATAACTTCGTGCAATATTGTTTGTCCAAAAACTACGGCGGCCTGGAAAATCTCTCGCTAATTCCGGGAAATGCAGGAACTTCACCGATCCAGAACATTGGGGCGTATGGCGTGGAAATAAAAGATAGTTTGGAGGAATGCAGGGCGCTCAATTTGGAAACGATGGAGGTAGAGGAATTTACTAATGCAGAATGCAAATTTGGCTACCGCGAATCTATTTTTAAACAACAGAAAGGCAAATATGTCATCTTGGAGGTGGTTTTTAAACTCACAACCAAAAATCATAAAATTCATACGGAATACGGCGCTATAAAGTCTGAATTGGAGGCAAGAAATATCACTCAGCCTACCATTCAAAACATTGCGGAAACGGTAATCGCGATACGCCAAAGCAAACTTCCAGATCCCAAACAGGTGGGCAACGCCGGTAGTTTTTTCAAAAATCCGGTAGTTCCAAACACGAAATTTGAAGCATTGAAACACGTTCACCCAGAAATTCCCGGTTACGGCAACGGCGAGAGCGTGAAAATCCCCGCTGGCTGGATGATAGAACAGTGCGGCTGGAAGGGCAAACAAATCGGGAATGTCGCTTGCCACGACAAACAGACATTGGTAATCATCAACAAGACCGGTGAGGCGACTGGTAAAGAAATCTATGAATTTTCAACAAAAATCATTGATTCAGTGCGAGAAAAATTCGGCGTAGAACTGGAGAGAGAAGTCAATATTGTGTGACGAATGGTATTGATTAATTTTTAATTATAACTTGAGCCTCGAAACCCTAAATTTGTTCCCCGAAACATAATCCCTAAAACCTAATTCCTACACATGAAAATAACCGTTCTCGGAGCCGGAAAAATGGGGCTTTCCTTCTCAAAATCTTTTTTGAAATACGACCTCATCAAACCTGAAAACCTGCAACTCATCACAAGAAATGCAGAAAAAGTGGAATTAGCGAAAAAAGAATTTCCCGCTTCACAGGTACTTTCCTTTGACGAAGTGAAAAACATAGATTCCGACCTCGTGATCATCGCTGTGAAGCCGCAAGATTTCCAATTCGTAGCAGAAAACCTGCCCTTTAAATTTAATGAAAAACAAATGCTTCTCTCCATCATGGCGGGCATCAAAATAGAAAAAATACAGCAGGTTTTTGATCACAAAAAAGTCGTGCGCGCCATGCCAAATGCTCCATCATTATTGGGAATGGGCATCACGGGTTACACATCTGCAGAGGGAATCTCCTTTTCAGATTTAATACAAATTGAGAGATTTTTGAACGCCACGGGGCGCTCGGTTTATTTGGAAGACGAGCACTTTCTGGACGGTGTCACGGCATTATCCGGAAGCGGTCCGGCGTATTTTTACTACATCGTGGATGCGATGATAAATGCCGGGACCGAAATGGGCATTGATGAAAACCTTTCGAAACTCTTCGTGCAACAGACAATGCTGGGTGCGTATCATCTTATCAATAATTCAGAAAAATCTTTGGAAGATTTGATAAAAGATGTGGCTTCCAAGGGCGGAACGACCGAAGCTGCTTTAAAAACTTTCGACGAAAACAAACTCAAAGAAATACTAAAAAAAGGTATCTTGGCAGCAGAAAACCGCTCGCGAGAACTCAGCAGGTAGTTTGGTTGTTCGTTATTAATGATGGTTGATGGCCAATATACATCACTTCTAATCCTATATTCTAATCCCTATATTCTAAATGAAATATATCATCCTTTCGCTGATTTCAGCGGCACTCCTCAGCATAGCATGGCCCACATACGGCATCCCTTTTTTCATCTTTTTTGCGCTGGTTCCCTTGCTGATGATGGAGCACGAAATCGCAAAATTTAGCAACATAAAAAACAAGGCACTTACAGTTTTTGGGCTTAGTTATTTCGCATTCCTCATTTGGAATATTGTAACCACCGGCTGGCTGTACGGCTCTAAAAATCCGGACGGCAGTCATGCGCTTTTGGCGGTGGTTATTCCGGTAGTTTTTAACGCCTTATTTTATGCACTATTATTTCTTTTTTATCATCAATATAAAAAATCACAAGGCACTTATTGGGGATTTGCATTTCTGATCGCCGCCTGGATGGCGTTTGAAAAACTACACCTCAGTTGGGAACTCACCTGGCCATGGCTGAATCTCGGCAACGCCTTTTCTGAATACCCGAAACTGATCCAATGGTACGACACTTTGGGTGCTACCGGCGGTAGCTTTTGGATTTTAGGGATTAATTTATTAGTTTTCTACACCCTGAGAACTTGGCAGGCTGGTAGAAAAAGAAACGATTTGATTAAAAATTCAGTCATTACCGCAGCAGTGATTGTTTTGCCTATGGTGGTTTCTTTAATTAAATATTACAATTTTAATGAAAAACCTATTGGTGAAGTCGCCGCGCTTATGCTGCAACCAGATCTAGATCCTTACAGTGAGAAATATACCAAAGACAGCCTGACGATACAAAACGACCTGCTAAAACTGGCGGCCGAACACTCGAAAGGGAAAATAGATTACTACATCGCCCCGGAAACAGCATTGCCGGGATTAGGTTCGATTTCCGAAAAAGCATTTGAAAGTAGTTTGATTATCAATAATTTTAAAAACTTCACGACACAACATCCTCAATCTGTTTTCGCATCGGGAATCTCTTCTCACCAATTTTTTAAACTTGGAGAAAAAATTCCGCAAAATGCGTATAAATATTCGCCAAATCTTTGGGTTGAAAGTTACAACACCGCCATACAGGTGGTTCCCGGTCAAAGAATTGATGTGTATCACAAAGGTAAACTCGTCCCAGGCGTGGAGATTTTCCCGTATATGGGCGCTCTGAAACCAATTCTTGGCAATGCGATGCTGAATCTCGGTGGCACAGTGGCTTCCCTTGGAACGGACGAGGAAAGAAAGGCTTTTGCAAACCCATTTAACAAAGGAAAAATGGCGCCTGTGATATGTTATGAAAGCATTTATGGAGAATTTGTGACAGATTATGTGAAAAAAGGAGCCAACTTTTTAGCTATTATGACCAATGATTCCTGGTGGGGCGTTACCGAAGGACATCGCCAGCTCCTCTCCTACGCGCGTCTCCGCGCTATTGAGTGCCGCCGGGAAATTGCTAGATCTGCCAACAGCGGAATTTCAGCGCATATCAACGCTTTGGGAGAGATCGAAGAAGACACGCTCTATGGGGACCGCACCGCACTTTTTGCCAAAATAAAACTCTACGAAGGCAGAACTTTTTACAGTCGTGCTGGGGATTTCCTATCAAGGATCTGCATTTTTGCACTCGGATTTTTGGTATTCTATCCTTTAATTAAAAAAGTTGAGAAAAGGTTAAACGACAAGAGGTAATGTCACCATCTGAATTTAAATGGTTTTCGCTTGGCAAGAAGCAACGCCGGAGGCTTAATGATGGAAAAAAGATTTAAAAAATAATCAAACAAATCTTAGTAAATATTTGTCTACCTGAAAAATAATTCGTTATTTTGCACTCTCAAATATTCACAAGCTATATAAGAACATCGAGATATGTCAAGAATTTGCCAAATAACAGGAAAGCGTGCAATGGTAGGAAACAATGTTTCTCACGCTAATAACAAAACGAAGCGTCGTTTTGAAATTAACTTATTGGAGAAGAAATTTTACCTTCCGGAGCAGGAAAAGTCTGTCACTTTGAAAGTTTCTGCGCACGGATTGAGAGTTATCAACAAGATTGGTATCGAAGAAGCATTGGAAAGAGCAGTTAGAAACGGATTTATTAAAAAGAACAAGTAATGGCAAAGAAAGGTAACAGAGTACAGGTGATCCTGGAATGTACAGAGCATAAAGAAACCGGCATGGCAGGAATGTCCAGATACATTACTACCAAAAACAAGAAGAATACTACCGATAGATTGGAGTTGAAAAAATTCAATCCAGTTTTGAAGAAATATACACTTCACAAAGAAATCAAGTAATTTTTTAAATTTATAAAAAATGGCAAAGAAAGTAGTAGCGACGCTACAAGGCGGCGCAGGGTCTAAAAAAATGACCAAAGTGATCAAAATGGTAAGATCCGAAAAAAGTGGTGCTTATATTTTTGATGAAAAAGTAATGAACGCAGACGAAGTGAATGATTATTTGAAAAAATAATATTACTTTTGAAGATAATAATATAAACTATCCTACATTATGGGTAGTTTTTTTACTTCTGGACCAGACTACATTTTGGCTTCTAACACACCAAAAAGCTGGAGCGGTAATAACTTTCCTGCAGCTTATGATACATTTAAGGATTTTACTTCCACACCGACAACGGTCGACACCCCCATTATAACCACCGATAACATTTTTGGCTCAAACGGCGCTGGTAATCGTGTGACCTACCGTCTCACTGTAACAGCTATTGATCCTATTGGAGTAGCAGGCAACGCAACTGGTATTGTACTAGCGGGATCTGAATCCATAAATGGCCCACAGGAATGGTATACCCTTACCGCTCCGCAAGGAAGGATTAGATATATTGATAAGTATATCACGGGAAATAATTGGGCGAGATATTCTGTGCAGTTACAAGTTTCAAACGCGGGGAAAACTATTAAAGTGACCAACGCGGGCGGCGGAGACAGCCGTGGAGATGCGATGCTGTTTGCAGAAGATGTACCTTATATAGATGCAGAAGTAAGAGGCGCCAATGGTCAAAGTATCGCCATTGGTTTTTTAGAAGAACTCGATTATTCTGATGCACCACTAAGCTACGGAATGGCTTTTCATCTTTTGGAGAATAAATTTTCCGGTGGAACATTTACGGATGGAAATACAAACCTTAATAAAGATTCGAACACTCCCGATCTTGTATCTGCTACCGGGCAGATTGCAAAATTTTTCGACCCTACACTTCGTCTTGGTGCTGATATAGATTCTGAAGACAATCCTCAGTCGTCACTACCTGCTACCAACGCTGGGACACCTTTGCCTAACTGGGATGATACTAATGGTACAGACGACGAGGATGCGCTAAATATACAAACAAATTCAGTAAATGGCTATATGAGTGTAGCTTATGTAAACATATCTCCGCTATTATCCTATATGACCATTTGGATTGATAAAGATAGAAACGGCATTTTTGATGTCACTGAAAGACTCAGCAAAACTATCCCTGCTAATAAAAGCGGGAATGCAATTTTCAATATTTCATCCCTTGGTCTTTCCACAGGAAACTACTATACCCGTATTCGTTATAGTTCGGCAAATAACCTAGCCCCTACCGGATATGCTCCAGATGGAGAGGTGGAAGATTATCTAATTGGTGTAACAAATACTTCATATAATATCCTCGGCTATATTTATCAGGATAATAACTCTGGGACACCTGACGGTATCGGTATGAATGGATCAACTGTTAATCTTTATAACAGTTCAGGAACTTTGGTAGCTACTACCACTTCTAATTACGAAGGACAATATATTTTCTCAGGTTTAGCTACTGGGAACTATACCGTAGAAGTTATAGCGCCAACAAACTATCAAAATGTTTCCTCAACTGATAGTACGCCATTAGACGGAAAGACTACCTTCACAATTAATAACGCTAATATCACAAACGCAAATTTTGGTCTCTATTTTAACCTCTGTTACAAAGCAACATTATCAACTACTGGAGGCCTGCCTACCAACCACGGTATTACAAGCCTAGGCAGAGCGGGCGCAAATAATGGTAACTGGCCGATGGTGCGCACAGGTGCATGGACTGCTTTAGAAGCGAAAACAAAAGGGTTTGTGTTAAATAGGGTTCCGGCAAATTACGAGGCGCCAGCCGGTGACGGACAAGTACCCGCCATTGCAAATTCTGCAAAGGGTATGATGATTTATGATACTACTAACAACTGTCTGAAAATCTTCGATGGTACATCGTGGAAATGTTTTAAAACTCAAACCTGCCCAACTATTAATTAAAAGAAATGAAAAAAATAATCATATTTAGTTTAGCTATCTACGGAACATTAGCTTTTTCCCAAGTGGCTATAGGCAAAGTAGGTATAACAAATACTTCCGTATCATTGGAATTTGGGAACGAAGCAGGAAATACAAGTACGCAGAAAGGAATACTACTGCCTTGGACTAGTTCTAAAAATGAGGTTACTGATGCAGTGCCTGGAACCATGATTTATGATCTGTCAGACAAAAAAGTAAAGTACCTCAAGCATAATGAAGGTACTGCATCTAATGAATGGTTCGATCTATCTCTAATATAGTCAAAAATGTACAGAATCAAACTGGAACTCAAATAGCAGGTATTATTGGATATAATAATCTTAGAATATATAATTTAAATCTTAGAGATGCCCAAGTCACAAAATAAATCAACTGAAGGTCTTTGGGTACGATTCCAAGGACTTTATAGACCTTTAATACAAAAGGTATCCGAAATATATGAAGATGGTTCAGTTCACCTTGTAGACGGTCAGAAACTATAAGCTCATGAAATCATAGAATATGTACAAAAATAACCATATAATCTGATTTTTTCAGATTATCTACTAAAATAATTAAAAATGGGAATACTATTTCAAATATGCTGCGGGATAATGACTTTAATTTCAATAATTTTTGGAATTTCATACGAAGCCGCAAATACATATTTGTTTCTATATACTGAGCCCATCATACTTATGGCTACATGTATTATAGGATTATATATAATACTTAGAAAAAATTTAAAAAAATTAAGTTTCATCAGATTGCTTGTATTATCAATCTTCATAATAAGCTTTATAATACATTTGAATGTGTTGTTAATAATTATAGCGGATTATTGGACAATAGGGATTGATGAAGCATGTATTAAAGCATATAAAGATTTAAAAAACATGGGGGAGTTAACAGAAATGGGGTATGTAGGTATAAATCTATTTTTATTTATAATACTATTTCTATCAATACTCTTATTTAACTTATCACCTGTTATTTATAATAAAATAAAAACCTACTTTAATAAGTAGGTTGTAAATCGTCAGCAAAAAGTGTACTGATTTAAGCTAAGACTAAGATAGTGTTTTCATAATAATCTAAACCCTTAAATTTGATATTATGAAAGCAAACCAGAAACCGTCCCCAGAAAACTACCTGAAGGACATCCGTAGAAAGACCAGGAGGATCTTCACTGCAGAACAGAAAATACTGATCGTGATGGAAGCCCTGCGGGCAGA
>JAGLBA010000310.1 GCA_018260475.1 Chryseobacterium sp.
TTCATATAATTCTGTTAACTTCATTTCATTTATAATATCATCTATAATTTTTAACTTTATTTAATTTATAATTGAAATGATATGTTTTTTCCAATAAAATATTGAATGAGGAATGACTTTTTTCTTCCTTTTGATTTTCTGATTGTTTTCTTCAACTTATTTTTAAG
This sequence comes from Chryseobacterium sp., assembly GCA_018260475.1. Taxonomy (GTDB): domain Bacteria; phylum Bacteroidota; class Bacteroidia; order Flavobacteriales; family Weeksellaceae; genus JAGLBA01. The sequence continues at coordinate 168 of JAGLBA010000310.1, forward strand.
ATTCAAAAAAAATTGAGATGAATTTATAAATGAAATAAAAAAAATTATAAATTAAATTATAAATTAAATAAAATTAATTTATATATTAATTTATATATTAATTAAAAGTTTTAAAATAATTTAAAAGTTATATATTTAAAACTTTTTAACTATAAGTTTCTTCATGTTCGGGTTAACTTTCAATCCTGCAAGGCCTGAGACACTCACAGTCGAAAGAGGACCACTGCTGAAGAAGCCAGCAGCTGTTAAGCTGGCCAAACATATGGTGAATTTCAACAAAAATTCTTCTGCCAGATACTCAGAACGACATTATAAGCCAAAAATCGTTAGTTTTTTTACTCAGTATTTAAAAGGTGAATAAATTAAAGTCGTGAAAAA
>JAGLBA010000311.1 GCA_018260475.1 Chryseobacterium sp.
ATCGATCGGTCGATCGATTGATTCCTTAAGAGAATATAAAATTAAAATTTAATCAATAATTTTCTCGGATTGATTGATTGATTGATTGATCGATCGATCGATTGATTCGTTAATAAAATAGAAACTTAAAAATAATCAATAATTTTTCAGAATTGATTGAATCTATTCTCGTTAAAAAAAAAAATTTATTTCTAATAAATAGAAAATTTAAAATTTAATCAATAATTTTCCCGGATTGATTGATTGATTGATCGATCGATTGATTCGTTATGAGAATAGAAAATTAAAAATTAATCAATAGTTTCCCAGGATTGATTCATTGATTGATCGAGTCTATTCTCGTTAAAAGAATAGAAAATTTAAAATATAATCAATAATTTTTCCGGATTGATTGATTGATCGATCGATTGATTCCTTAAGAGAATATAAAAATAAAAAATTTAATCAATAATTTTTCCGGATTGATTGATTAATTGATTCGTTGAGAGAATAGAAAATTTTTATTTTTAATCAATAATTTTCCCGGATTGATTGATTGATTGAT
>JAGLBA010000312.1 GCA_018260475.1 Chryseobacterium sp.
TTTATTAAAAAATAAAAATAATTTTTTTTGCGATTGCAATCAAGCAAGCAGATTCGTTTGAAATAATTTTTCGAACCCAAGTTTAAATTTTGAATTGGTCAAAAGGTTTAAGCAAATTTGACCTCAAAATAAAAACCAAAAAATAAATCAATTAAATGAAATTGTTCAACAGCTACAGAAATGGCCAAAAATTTGTAAAAACTGACAATAATGCAATAGGAACCTGAGAAAAATATGTAAATTAAAAAAAATAATTAATGAACGCACACATAAAACATAAAAATAAACATAACCGTACTCATATAAAAATCATGCATACTTTCAAATGAATACCCACGGATGAATAACCAAAAATAACCAAAAATGTGATTTTAAAAACTGAAAGGAAATTACCAATAATAAAATTTTATTAAAATTGGTCCAAAGCATTCTAAAGTCAAACATTATTTTAAAAGACTCTTTTTTGAGAATTTTAGAATTTACTTTTATACTAGATTTTTAATTAGCATTTTCATTGTAATTTGTTCTTTATTAGAATTTGCAT
>JAGLBA010000313.1 GCA_018260475.1 Chryseobacterium sp.
CCCTCTATTGGTGCTCGCCGGTGCTGGCTCCGGCAAGACCAGCGTGATCACCCGCAAGATCGCGCACCTGATCCAGAACTGCGGCATCCGTGCCCAGTACATCGTCGCCATGACCTTTACCAACAAGGCCGCGCGCGAAATGAAAGAACGTGTCGGCACGCTGCTCAAGGGCGGCGAAGGCCGCGGCCTCACGGTGTGCACCTTCCACAACCTGGGTTTGAACATCATCCGCAAGGAGCATGCGCGGCTGGGCTACAAGCCAGGTTTCTCGATCTTCGACGAAACCGATGTGAAGTCGCTGATGACCGACATCATGCAAAAGGAATACGCAGGCGACGACGGCGTGGATGAGATCAAGAACATGATCGGCGCCTGGAAAAACGACCTGATCCTGCCGCCCCAGGCCCTGGAAAACGCGCGCAACCCCAAGGAACAGACCGCCGCCATCGTCTACACCCACTACCAGCGCACGCTCAAGGCGTTCAACGCGGTGGACTTCGACGACCTGATCCTGCTGCCGGTGAAGCTGTTCGAGGAACACGC
>JAGLBA010000314.1 GCA_018260475.1 Chryseobacterium sp.
AATTGTTGTTGGCAGAAGGTACGTTTCTGTATTTTTCACAAATTTCTCGGTTGGTTCACCTTTCAGATTGGCAAAGTGTAAATTACCTTGAGGAATCAATGAAAAATACTTTCTGTAATTAAAATTTTATTTAATTAAAATTAATTAATTTAATTAAATTTTTAAAAAATTAATTAATAACATTTAATTTTAATTAAAATTAAATACTTCAAGGAAGATGCGCATGCCATTTATTTTTATTTCATTCACTTTAAATATCATACAAATTTTATAAAAGGAAACGTACATCGTAAATTCTTAATTGATCAATTTTTTTAAAATTGGCATTTAAAAATTGACAGTTTTGACAGGTATAGAATATGTGTGTAAATTATAAGTTTCAAGCTTTTTATACAATTTAAAAATAAAAAATAAAATTTTTAATGTACATATATTTATTGTGTGCGTACGTCCTGAATATAAATATACAAATATTATTGCCAAGATTTGTTTTCATTAATTACATAATTAAATAATTAATAAAAATAAAAATAAATGGCCTTT
>JAGLBA010000315.1 GCA_018260475.1 Chryseobacterium sp.
ATATGAAGAATTCCAGTCGTGGGAGAAATTTACGGTCGATAAATCAGAATCGAGAGCGATGCCACGTTGAATATTAGCCAAAAGCGAAAATAAAGAAGAAAAAGAAGATGAAACATGATAATAAAAAAGAGAGAAAGAGAAAAAATATATGAGGCAGGGCGGGGGGGGTATAAGAAGATTATGAGAATTCGTTCATTCCATAATACTTAGGAAAATGTTCCGAAAATAATAAATATATATATAAATTGGGCGTCAATAAAACTTTAATAAAACTTTCAACACAACCCTTAATAAAATAAAATAGCAATTGTATCTACTTATTAATTATAATTGCATCTATCATATTTATAATAATTATAAAAATGTGTGTGTATATGTGTGTGTATGTGGTTATTATGAAATGTTTAACCAAATTGAACCAGAATTGGGGAATTTATTTAATTTCAAAATCTTCTGAAACAAACCTATTTGCCTATCTCGAAGAGAAATCATTTTTTTTAAAGCTTGCTTTCTGTATAGAATGACAAAATGTAAAATTATAA
>JAGLBA010000316.1 GCA_018260475.1 Chryseobacterium sp.
TCTTTGCCTTCCTCGCCTTTGCCTTTCCTTTCCCCTCCCTCGCCTTTGCCTTTTCTTTGCCTTCCTCGCCTTTGCCTTTCCTTTCCCCTCCCTCGCCTTTGTTCTTCCTTTTCCTTCCTCGCCTTTGCCTTTTCTTTGCCTTCCTCACCTTTGCCTTTCCTATCCCTTCTCCGCCTTTGCCTTTCCTTTCCCTCTCCTGCTTTTGCCTTTTCTTTGCCTTCCTCGCTTTTGCCTTTCCTTTCTCTCTCTCGCCTTTGCCTTTTCTTTTTCTCCCTCGCCTTTGTCTTTCCATTTCCTTCCTCGCCTTTGCTTTTTCTTTGCCTTCCTCGCCTTTGCCTTTCCTTTCCTCTTTCTCGCCTTTGCCTTTCCTTTCTCTCCCTCGCCTTTGCTTTTTCTATCCCTTTCCTCACCTTTGCCTTTCCTTTCCTTTGCCTTCTTTACCTTTCCTTTGCCTTTGCCTTTCCTTGCCCTTTTTACCTTTCCTTTGCCTTCTTTGCCTTTCCTTTGCTTTCTTTGCTTTTGCCTTCTTTACCTTTCCTTT
>JAGLBA010000317.1 GCA_018260475.1 Chryseobacterium sp.
CAGTGTGACTTCCGGATTTCCAAAGGCAAGCTTTCGAGCTTTCCAGTGTGTCGCCACGACCTTCTCACAAGACTGATTTAATTGATTTAAGTGGTTTTCTTCAGGAAAATATTAAAATTTCCACGTCGAAAATTTTGAATTTTCCTTTTCTTCGCAATATCCGGTCTCTCTTTCTCTCTATAACTTTGTCTTTCTCTTTCTTCCCCCTCCCCCCCTCTCTCTCTACCTATGTCTGTCTGCCTGTGTCAACAGCCAGCCACATAAACCGTCGATCCTTAAACTTAAATTCTCTTTCACAAATCGTTCTTGCGATTTATTTTACTTTTATTGTTTTTAAATTGCTTCAATTAACTGATCGCTAGAGAATTTACCAAAACTTTAAATCATAGTATAATTCTATACAATTTGTAGTTCTATACAATGTAAAATTTTTTTAACCTCTGTGTTTCTCATAGAAGGAGGAAGGTTGTTGTCGTAGTTTTACTGCCACGAGGTCTTTTCGTGACTTTCATAATATTGAATTTAATCAATTGTGATGCAG
>JAGLBA010000318.1 GCA_018260475.1 Chryseobacterium sp.
GACATGTTTCTTTGATAGCTTTTCAAAAAAAAATAATTTTTTGTAAATAAAGTGTTAACCATCAATTTTTTAGGGTGCCATATAATCTCAATAATAATGATTTTTTTTAATTTGAGGTAAAATTTGATTTGTTTTCTTTTGAATCGGTTATTGAGACTTTTTTTAATCGGTGCGGCGCAGATTCGCAAGCCATAAATTCAATTTAAAAAATTTGTTTTGGGTGAATTCAAAAAAATTTTTTTTTTTTTATTGAAATTTTTTTTTAAGATTCGCCAGAGAAAAACAGGACTCGAAAATCCGGCGCGGTAATCAGCCTCTGCCACGTTTTTTTTTTTGTTTAAATGCCTTACGGAATTATTACAGCCGCCTTAACCGAATGCGACCTAAAAATTTAAACTATTTTTAATAATTATAATGAAATCATTATTATATATAATAAATATCTTTATTATTGTATTTTAATCATTATTATTATTTATGTACTAACATTATATAGTATCATTATAAAATATATACGCTATAAATATAGCGTATTTCAAGT
>JAGLBA010000319.1:0-270 GCA_018260475.1 Chryseobacterium sp.
AAATTTCGATATGTTGGGGTTGAGCTTCCCAGCCCTTACATTTCTCAATGAAGAAGTCTCTCTCTCTCTCTCCTTTTCTCTCTCTCTCTCTCCTTTTCTCTCTCTCTCTCTCTCTCTCTTCGTTTTATTTTTTATTTTTTTTTTTTTGGAGGGAGGATGGCAGAGCATCTCCGGAGTTTTCATGGATCCGGACATCAATAACATTAATAATTAAATTATCATCATTATTAATAATTGTTATTTAACGCCCCTCCCCCTCCCCCCTGAAGG
>JAGLBA010000319.1:280-540 GCA_018260475.1 Chryseobacterium sp.
CTCATTACAATCGTTGTTATTCTTTGTTGTCGTTGCCACCATCTTTAATCCCTTTGCCGGTTCTGCCCGTCATCCCCATCATCCGAGGTTGCTGCTCGAATCGTCCGCAAAAAAAAAAAAATAAAAAATAAAAAAAATGAAATAAAATAAATTAAAATAAATTACTCGTGAATGAAATTGCCCGGAAAACACCGACGACGAAACCCGCAATCGAAATGGCGGACGCGGCAAAAATTCAATTTTCAAACATGGCGGCGAAA
>JAGLBA010000031.1 GCA_018260475.1 Chryseobacterium sp.
CATCCCGGAACGGGAAAAGAACATGGTGGTGGAGGTCGCCCTGGAGCATCCCGCACTCTCCAGCCGCGAGCTGGCGCACAAGATTACCGACGAGAGGGGCGTCTTCATATCGGAATCCAGCGTGTATCGGATTTTAAAGAATAGAGGACTCATCACCGCGCCATCGCACATCCTCATCTCGGCATCGAATGAGTTCAAGGACAAGACCAACTTTGTCCACGAGATGTGGCAGACGGACTTTACCTACTTCAAAATCGTGGGATGGGGCTGGTACTACCTGAGCACGGTGATAGATGATTTTAGCCGCTATATCGTGCATTGGGAGCTGTGTAAGAATATGAAGGTCAAGGATGTTCAAAGCACGGTGGATGCCGCGATAAAAAAGGCAGGCCTGAAAAAGGGGCAGGTCCCCAGGCTGCTGTCCGACAACGGTTCCTGCTATGTCGCCGGGGAGCTGGGAAGCTACCTGAGGGACGCCTACGAAATGAAGCAGGTCCACGGAAAGCCCGCGCATCCGCAGACGCAGGGCAAGATCGAGCGCTATCACAGAACCATGAAAAACGTGGTGAAACTCCACCATTACTACAGTCCCGGAGAATTGGAGGCGGCCTTGGAGGAGTTTGTAAACCGCTACAACAACGAGCGCTACCACGAATCCCTCAAAAATTTAACGCCTGCCGATGTCTATTTTGGAAGAGCCGATGAAGTGCTGAAAATCAGACGGCAGATAAAATCCGAAACACTGAAAAGACGAAAAAAGGAATATTACAGATGGAAATTAATCGAAACCTGATTTTTTTCTTTTCAAAAGCAAAAAACTGATCTTTAATTTTTATATTTGAAACCGAAAACACTACCTAAGAAATAGTACACTTTCTTTTGACGACATACAAAATGTAAGTTTTTGAATACCTTTTGTGTAAGTTTTTGAATACCTTTTGTAAGTTGGTGCCTATATAACTTACAATTTACTAATTTTGTATTCATAAACTTACAACCTTTGCTATGTCGGACAGTATCAGCGATTTCCAACTACAGTCTTATATCTTCACATCTGCGAGGTATAATTTTTCAGTCTATGAAAAGCGTGTCATTTATAGAATGATTGAAATTGAGCAGAAAATGCTTGATCAGGAAAAAATTATAAAAAGCCCTCATAAGGTAGAAACAAACCTGTGGGGCGATCGTAAGTATACCTTCCCTGTTCAATATTTGCTTTCGACGCAGGATATAGACTCGGAGACTGATGAAACAAGCAAATCGAAAAATAATGTCCGCATCATTAAGGCATTGAAAGACTTAAAAAATAAAACGATTAATAAAGGGGTTCCTGATGGGAAAAATGATTATTGGGAAATAAATCTTATTTCAAGTCTTGAATTTGTTGCTGGTGAAAGGTTTGTTACTTGGAAGGCTGACAGTAAGTTAATTGAAATGATTATGGATTTCTCTAAAGGCTGGCGGGCATATGAACTGAAGATAGCTTTTAATTTGCAAAGTCGATATGCCATGAGGTTCTATGAACTTATTGCCAATAAAGACAAGCCTATTGAATATAAAACCATCGATTTAATAAAAATGTTTGGTATTGAGGATAAATATACCCGAAAAAAAGACGGTATTGTGGTTGGCTATATTTATAAAAATATTGAAAAATATGTTATTAAAAAGGCTCAGGATGAGCTGGATAAGATATCCCCATATACATTTAATTACAAATTTTCTAAAGACTACCAAGTTTTAACTATCGTCCCTATATACCAACCGCAGTTTGCAAGCGCGAAGTTTACTAAGGCGAAGGAAAAGAAAATAGACCTTTCCAAAGTGCTGACCGAAAATGAATATAAAACTTATATTGATGAGTTTGGTTTTACTGAACAGGGATTAAAAAATAATTACGAATTATTTTTGGAATGTAAGCAGTCTCTTCCGGAAAATTATTCCTTTTTCTTATTCCAAGAGATTAGATCTGCCTTGGGAAAGAAAAGAGAGAAAGTCGGACCAGGATACATTATAAGCATTATAAAGAATCAGTTGGAACAATGGAAAGCAAAATAATTTATACTATAATACTATAAATATATTATTATAGTTTTTGTTGTTGCTGACTTTTATTGAAATGTGGGAAACTTGGTAGACTGGGATGGATTAAGTTTTCCATATTTCAACAAAATATTTTACTAAATCTCAGCCGTTAAATTTTATTCAAAAAACATAAAAGCAAAAAAACTATCTTTGCTATAATAATATAAATATATTTTTATATCAATGCCGAAATTTATACTTTCTACACACCAAAAGGGAGGAGTGGGAAAATCTACCATCACTTATAATTTAGCCTGTGCACTCAATAGAAACGCAAAGGTGGCAATTTGTGATCTGGATGCCCAGGGAACTCTTGCTGAAATTCGGGGGATATCGGAAGTTCCTATTTATTCTGGAATATCAGAACTAGAAAAGTTGAAATCTTCAGATTATGATTTTGTGTTTGTAGATTCGCCACCATATCTCACCAGCTCACTCCCTGATCTTTTAAAGTTTATGGACGCTATACTTGTTCCCACAAAAGTAGGTTTGGCAGATTTTATGGCCATTTCAAAAACTCTTGAGATGGTCGGAGAGTCCGGGAAGACAGATAAGACCTTAATCGTCCTTAACATGGTAAAGCCAAACACAACGCTTACGACCGAGATGCAGAGTAGCCTTGCAAAAGTAAATGTGCCATTGGCTGAAACAAAACTGTCCGATTTAGTCGCTTATACTCGCTCCTTTGCGACCGGCGGGCTTGATGAAGATAAGGCTAAAAATCAAATTAACTCTCTATTAGTCGAAGTTCTAACCCTTTTAAGTAAATAATATAATAATATATTTATAGTAATATAGCATTATGAAAAAAAATAATAACACCAGTTTATTTGAACTGATTGATAAGGCAAAGCAGCCGGTTAATACTCCTCTTCAGGAAGAAATAAATGGAACTGTCAAACCAGTCACTAAGGGAACCTTTATTTATATTGAAGAACACAAACTGATTGCGCTAAAAAAGTTGGCCGCAGACAGAAAAACATCTTTGAAGGCGCTTATTAATACCGCCATTGATAAAGAATATTTTAATTAAAGAGTTTAGATGATAGAACATATCTATTTTTCGCAACAATTTTATATAAAAAGTCAGTTATAAATCTAGGTAGCACCGAACCAAAGCTTATAAAATAGTAGGGATATTTAAAGTTTTTAAAAATATTAAAAACCGCCCGTGATTTGTTAAAAACTTCACCACCGTTTACAAAATATATGGTCTGTAAGTCTATAAATTGAATCCCCTGCGCTCTAAGAATTTGGCGAGCCTCCTTACTCCTTACAGGAAGAGTAATAAATTTGTTATTACTCCTTACACACCATTCTGAAAATTTAGTGCAGAAACCACACTTGTCATCATATATTATATTCATATTATTTCAGTCTATCTATGGTGTCATCATTGGTTTTCTCTTGGTTACCCGGCTTGTAAGATTTTCCTGTAACATTCCATTTTAAAATTATTCCGAAACTTCTTACATCTGCATATTTTTTAGTCCCATAAAAGTAGTTTGGAACCGTAGTTTCCTCCCATGTCCTATTTGTTTTGAAAATATCATAAGCAAAAAACATAATGTTTAGATTTGAATTTATCTTTTTTGACAGAGTTATATCTAGTTTTTGATTTGTATAATGTTTTATTAATCCATCTTTATTCGTAGGATTAACCTCATAATTCACATTTAATTTAAAATCTCTTCCTAGATTGATTATATTATTGGTTTCAAAAATTAAAGATGGGGTGCTTTTGGAAAGCATATGATTGTATTGTTTATCATCTATCTTCACATATTGTAATATTGCAGATGCTTTTATTACCCATTTCCTATTGAAGAAAGCGTTATTATACTCTGTTCCGACTTGGGCTACATATAAATTTTCAAAATTTTTGTAGGTTGAGTTTATCCTCCCATTCTCCAAATCATAGAAAGAGCTTGTAAAATCTTTCATATATCCCGCCAATGAAAATAATGACCATTTATTTTTCATTGTTTGATAGCCTAATGCAAAAAACTTCGTAGGGTTAATATCCGAGTCTCCCGACTCATAGGTGATATCACTACTCACCCTTTGAAAAGGGTTCATATAATTATAGTTAGGGCGAAATATTTGCTTTCTAAAAGTAATATTATTATCCCATTTGCCAGAAGACGTCCAGTTATAGCTTACATCATATAGCAAATTTGTGTAATCCTTCTTATTTTGATATTCTTTTATTCCCTCTTTGAAAGAATAATTGATATAGGAAGATTCTGAACGAAGGCCTACTCTTAATGAACGATTATTAGAAAATGAAAAAGATTGACTGATGTAGGATGCTAGCACTTTTTCATTATATTTGAATGGGGCATCCAGTATAGAGGTTGAAAATATAGCCTGGTTATTATTTTCAACATTTATATTATGTAGTTTTATACCTGCACTTGTTTCTCCAAGCCTATTCTTGTTCTTATAATCTGCAAAAACAATTATTATCGGGGTCTTCGTGTCCACTTGTTGCTGATCTGTTTCCAATCCATTAAATGTTCCCAAAATATCAGACTTTCCTTTACTAAAAACTTGATGACTGCCTATTTTAAGAGTGTTGTTATCATTAAAATTATGTTTGAGTGTTTCCGAAAATTGAAAAAAATTACTCCTTGAACCTATTTCTATCCCTCTGCTGAAATTTTCATTTTTACTTATTCCTATTTTATCAGAATTAGAGAGGGCATAGGTTCCTGAAAAATCTATTATACTCTTCTCTCCTAGATTTAAAGTCCCATTGATGAAAAATCGATGACTTCTAGAGATGTTTTTGTCTTTATACCCTACTGATATTAACGGATTTACATCTATAACCTGTTGAATCTCTGCCTTATTATTTGTAGGTGTATATCCAAAATTATAACTAGTATAGAATCTGAATTTTGTTCCGCTAAGCCCATAGTTTACCCCCGTTGAATTATAAAATTTAGTTTTTATCCCATTGGTTGTATTAATGCCCATTTGGTAACTTCCCTCTCTTTGAGTAAGTTGAATATTGATTACGGCATATACTTCTGACCCATAAGAGGAGTCGGGCGTGGTATCAATAGTTATTTTTCTAATACTTTTAGGATCTAGTGTCTTCAGATAACTTTCTAAGTCTGCAGCATCCATCTGCATCTGTATTCCATTTACTTCCAAGATAGCGACCTTTCCCTGAACTTTTATAGGTGATCCATCAGATATGCTTAATAATGGAATTTGCTTCATCCCCTCCCAGACACTTGGTGTATCCTGGAAGTCTTTCCCTACAACAGAAACTTCATATTTACCCTCTTTTTTTACAATTTTTGTCGCCTTTTCCGACTTTATTACAACCTCTTCTATTGTCTTTTCTTTTTGATTAGACTGTCCGAAAGCGAGAGTGCCTGTTAGTATAAGTAGGGTAAATATGATATTTCTCTTCATGGCTTTTCTTTTTTAAATTAATTCTATTTTTTGGAGGATTTAAATTCCTTATGAACCGAACTCATAGTCAATCCTGTAATCTTATTTTTATCATCAAATTTCATGATTACATCCATTGGCTGGTTTTCAAACCTTACATAGTAGTAATAAATTCCTTTTTCATCTTTGTTTGTTTCTACAATACCTTTGTAGTCACCTAGTTTCTGTAATAGCAAATCCGTTTGCGAAAGTTTGCTTGCTGTAAGATCCTTTTTAAGATTATCACTAAAATAGGTGGTGACTTTATTATAATCTTTCTTTTGGTATAGATTATAGATACACTCTCTCCCTAACGCTTGTTGTGATTGTGCAAAACCAAATGCACTGAACATTGTAACGAATACAAATACTAATAAATGTCTCATAATTTTTATTGTTTTATTGTTTTATTAAAGTTGTAAAAATTGGTTAAATTCCAAATTATCATCATTGCAGAAAAGAAATATAGGTTCAAAAATATCGCTATGCCTAAGTGCATTGATATCGTTAGAAACAGCCATATATTTCTTGTTTGTTTTATCCATATAAAAAGTGGATATGCCATTTCTATCACTATAGTTGCCCAACCTATAATTATCAGCAGTGTTGGATTACTTCCTAAAAAGGAAAAATCAAATTGGAAATCTTGGTTAGCAAATGGAAGGTGTATCGCCTTCCAAATACTTTCCCCATTCCACCAGTTAAACCCTGTTACTTTTCCTAATCCGGACAAAAAATATAAAATACTTAAATGGATTTGAAACAGCCTCCTATATGGGGTTTTCTCCTTATTGTTAGAAGGAATTAAAACCAGATAGAATAGTGACATACTCATAAAAAAATCTATCCCATAGGTATAAAATCCACTACCTTTCACCATTGCGATTTGCATTACAAGTAATATAAAGGCTACTATCCTTGTTCTTACTCCCGCCACTAACAGTACTCCTAATAAAATATATAGCATTTTGAATCCTATAAGAACTTGATCCTCCTGAATATCAAAAGTCTTTAAATAGGTAATTATCTTAGGTAGCGTTAACAGATAGTTAGGGACAAATACATCCATTATATCGCTAGGAACAAAACCCTTGGTTGAATATAGGTTATTAAAATCTGGAAGTATAGAGATTAAATGTAGTATTAATAATACTCCTATAGATTGTCTAAAAAAGGTGACCCACCTCTGATTTTTTAATTCTTGAAAAAAGAAGTTTTGTAATTTATGGGTTAGTGCTATCATACCTCATATTTTTTTATCATTGCTATTCGCGGTGCAGATTGCTTATTGAAATTTTTGATCGATGGATAATCAAACAGAGACATTTTCAGTTCTACCTTACTGCTTTTCGGGTGGTCTTTTTTAATTTTTATCGCCACCTGTTTCATTACGATATCCAAATACCGGTCATGTCTCTCATCAATTTTGTCAAGCTTGTCTAAAAACATATTGTTCATACATGACAATCTCAATTTTCCTTCTTTCGAGTTAGTCGGGATTTCATTCAATTGTTTTATTATATTTCCTTTTTCATCATAGATTCGAATATTAAAAACGAAGTCGCTTGATACATTTGGTCCGAAAAATCCATATCC
>JAGLBA010000320.1 GCA_018260475.1 Chryseobacterium sp.
AAAGTAGGAATGGCTCCTTCTCTGCATTTTTCTCTCTTTTTCTGCATCTTTTCTTTTCTCTTTCTCTCTCACTCTCTCTCTCTCTCTCTCTCTCTCTTTCTCTTTCTGCATTTTTCTCTCTCCTTCTCTGCATTTTTCTCTTTTTTCTGCATCTTTCCCTCTCTCTTTTTCTCTCTTTCTGCATTTCTCTCTCTCTCTGCATCTATCTCTCTTTCTGCGTTTTCCTCCTTTTCTGCATCTTTCTCTCTCCTTCTCTGCATTTTTTTTCTTTTTCTGCATCTTTCTCCCACTTTATCTCTTTCTTTCTGCATTTTTCTCTCTCTTTATCTCTCTCTTTCTGGTCACTTCTCTCTCTGCATCTTTCTCTCTCCTTCTCTGCATTTTTCTCTTTTTCTGCATTTTTCTCTTTTTCTGCATTTTTCTCTCTTTCTGCGTCTTTCCCTCTCTTTACCTCTCTCTTTCTGCATCTTTCTCTCTCTCTCTCTCTCTCCATCTTTTCCTCTCTTCCCATCTCTCCAAAATCAAACTGTTTCCTTTTTT
>JAGLBA010000321.1 GCA_018260475.1 Chryseobacterium sp.
TATTATTGTTATTATTATGCAATTAAATGTTATTATTACGCAATTAAATTATAATTTGAAAAAGGTAATTGAATAAATATGTAATTTACCTACAATAAGACTAACCCCTAATAAAAATAATAATTAACAAAATTTTGAACGATCTCCAATGTACTATATAGGAATAGTATTTGAACGAATGTACTATTTCGGAAGAAAAAAACCAAACCATCAAAAATTAAAAAAAAATAAAATAAAATTTAAAAAATTTAAATTTAAATTAAATTAAGCAATTAAAAAGAAAAAAATTTTTTTTTAAAATGAAAAAGAATATAAAATTCAAAAATAAAAAAAAAATCAAATTCTATACAAAATTTAAAGAAAAAAAAATTTTTTTTTCTTCAAAAATAAAATTATTTAAATTAAAAAGAAATTGAAAATTAAAATTTTTCTTCCATTAAAGCATTGGACGTTTTCTAATATTTTTTTTCAGTTGAGAGAGAAACGAGTTTTTCACGTATAAAAAAAAGAAAATTGACTTTCAAATTGACCTCTTAACGG
>JAGLBA010000322.1 GCA_018260475.1 Chryseobacterium sp.
TTTTCTTTCATCGAGAAGTGCTATAGAAACTGTTTAACCAGAAACGTAATTTTAATCTCAATCATAGAGTTTAATCATGAAGTTATAGTTCTCCTAGGTATTAGAAGTAGTTTCAATTTTATTTTATTTTTTATTTTTTTATTTTTTAAATTTCGTTAAACGTTTAATTTTTTCCAAACCAGACTGACCCGATTCCAACTGCCGATTTTTGATTGTTGCTGCAATCGTTATTATTTTGCAGAAATCGTTTCTGAAACACGCAAGACTTGCATGAAAAGAAAAGAAAAGAATTAAATTTAGAAATAAAACTTGAGAGTAGAATTTTCATACATTGCACGTAATCAGCAGAAAGTAAGAAAAATCAAACCGAAAAAATAAAAAAAAAAAACATTTTTTATTTTTTATTTTTTCTGATTCATATATTATTTTGTTTTTTATACCCTTTCGTGTATTTTATTACCCCACATGTGTATTTCGTTTCTATGATGGAATCGTTTCAATCAATCACTTAACAAATCACAACGTTCCAATTGTCACGT
>JAGLBA010000323.1 GCA_018260475.1 Chryseobacterium sp.
AAAGTGAAATCAAATAAATTTATTAGTGAGATAAATAAATTGATGAAATAAATAATTTTCGATTGAAATAACATTTGAATTCTTTATTGAAATAACATTGGAATGAAATAAATTCATTAGTGAAATAAATTGAAATTAAATAAATTTATTAGTGAAATAAATAAATAAATGAAATAAATAATTCTCGATTGAAATAATATGTAAACTCTATTAAAATAAGTTTTGAGTGAAATAAATTAAAATTAAATAAATTTATTAGAGAAATAAATAAATAAATGAAACTTGATTGAAATAATATTTGAACTCTTTATTAAAATAAAATTTGAATGAAATAAATTGTAGAGTTTAAATTAAATTTATTTAATAATAAATAAATTAAATTTATTTAATTTCAAATAAATTGAAATTAAATAAATTTATTACTGAAATAATCAATTCTCGAATGAAATAATATTTGAATTCTTTAGAAGGAACCATCTCGAAATCGAAAGAGATTCTTCCTTTCCGAATGCCAGAAATCGATTCCTGAGGATGATTT
>JAGLBA010000324.1 GCA_018260475.1 Chryseobacterium sp.
AAAAACTACATGCATAACTGAAGAATAAATGCGCGAAAAACTTGAAATTCACGCGCGCAGATCATTAATCCAATTTTTAAATAAAATTAAATAGATTAATAAGCAATTCTTAAAATTTAAACTTTAATTAGAATTTTGCGTCTGCAAGTGGCTTGTAAACGGTCTGTGCATTAGCACAGACAAATCTTTTCGCTTTTCAATAATTTATTTCCGACTTCAAAATCAAACTCGGTTAAATTATAATAATTTATTTTTTTGAATTTATTTTATTTTTTTATTTTTTTTTTTTTTTCATTTTTTCATTTTGTTTCATTTTTTCATTTTTCATTGTTTTTTTGTTTTTTTTTTATTTTTTCATTTTTTTATTTTTTTATTGCTTTTTTATTTTTCATTTTTTTGTTTTTTCCCTACTTTTTTCATTTTTTTCAGTTTTCACTTTTTTCATGGTATTTTTTATTAAAAATTTTTTTTCATTGTTTTTTATTTTTTCGGTTTTTTTCGTATTTTAGTTCTTTTTCATTTTATGTTTATTTATTTT
>JAGLBA010000325.1 GCA_018260475.1 Chryseobacterium sp.
TCCTATTTTAGTTTTTTATTTTTATTTTTTTTTGTATTTATTTTTTTTGCTTTTTATTTTTGTTTTTTATTTTATTTTCCTATTTATTTTATTTTATTTTGCAATTTTTGTTTCTTTTGTATTTATTTTTTTTGTTTTTTGTTTTATTTTTCTATTTTTGTTTTTATTATTATTTTTCTATTTTTGTTTTTTTTGTTTTTATTTGTTTTTTATTTTATTTTCCTACTTTATTTTTTTATTTTTATTTTAATTTTTGTTTTTTATTTTATTTTCCTATTTTATTTTTTTATTTTTATTTTTATTTTTGTTTTTAATTTTGTTTTTTATTTTATATATTAACTTTAATTTTTGTTTTTTTTTTATATTTATTTTTTTTTGTTTTTTGTTTTTTATTTTTGTTTTGTTTTTTTATTTTTATTTTATATATTAACTTTAATTTTTGTTTTTTTTTATATTTATTTTTTGTTTTTTATTTTTATTTTGTTTTTTATTTCTGTTTTTGTCGGTTTTGGTTTTTATGTTTATGTTTATTTATCCT
>JAGLBA010000326.1 GCA_018260475.1 Chryseobacterium sp.
TTTACATTCTCTTCCAACGCCTCTCACACTTTCTCCCTCCTTTCTGTGAAGTTGATTTTTATGAAGCATTCGACATATTTTTTATTTTATTTCTGAAAACTATTTTTAACACTTTTTTTACTTGAATTCATTTTTAATTTAATTTTAGTTAAATTGTATATTAAATTGACAAAACTTTTTAAGTATTCAAGCGCTAATTTGATTGGTTCTCAAGCTAATTTTTAATTTTCACTCATTTTTTTAACCCAAAAAAACCTGAACCTGAATTTATTTAACACTAGCTTTTTTATTATTGATTTGAAATTTTTGCGATTTCCGTTAAATTCACTGATACTTTTACACTTACTTTTTGGGTGATCCCGTCGCATAGAAAAACCGTAAACATCTTTACCAGAAGTTTCTTTAAAGTTTCTTTAAAATTCGGTTTGACAATGCCCGCAGCAGCAATTATAGCTGGCAAATCGTTTGGTACATGTTTACAGTTTTTCTACGTGACGTTATCCCTCAAAAAATAAGTGTAAAAGTGTTATTAAATCTA
>JAGLBA010000327.1 GCA_018260475.1 Chryseobacterium sp.
TAAAAAAATTGACTTCAAACAATTTAAAAATTATTATTAAATGCAAGTGAATAATTTTTTTTCTCGAATGCATTGAAACAACCAAGTTATAAGTGCTCAATTCAGAATTCAAAGAGTTTCTCTCCTTTTTTCTTTCTTTTTCTATTTCAGTTCTGTTTAAATCTAATTAAATTTCGATTGGGTGCTTTTCACCAGATGCAAACAAAAATGCATCAGTCAAAAAATCATTACCATCGTCAGTGGAATTCATAAGTTTCGATTGCAGGCGTCCATCGAAATGGAGTATTTTTTTATTTTTTATTGAAAAATTAAGTTTCCCTAAATTCTCCATCAAACATTAAAGTATACATTCTGTGAAAACGAATTATTACTATTACTATTACTATAATTATAATTTTTTAATAAAAATAAGTCTAAATACTAAATCTATCGAATGGGAAATCGAACATAAAATTTCGGAACCTAAAAATATAAAGAATATTTTTATAAGAATAGCTTCGTTGTAGGTTCATTGTTGCACTTCTAAGTTAAAGTAAT
>JAGLBA010000328.1 GCA_018260475.1 Chryseobacterium sp.
ATTGTAAAATATGGAAAGAAAGAAAAGATTAAAAGACGTTAGGCCGCCAAGGATGGAGGAGGTAAAAATTAATAAAATGCTCATGCTTAGACGCGCAATTTTTCATTAATTCGCATTTCTCATTATTGGATTAAAAAAAAAGAGAAAACGGAATCAATCAATAATGTCGCTTGATAATAAACTCGAAAATTTTTTTCAAATTTATTGAATTCGGAGAGAAGATCAGAATGAATTCCACGAAAATAACAAATTAATTTAGAGAGAATAAATAATATTCAAAAGGAAGAGAGTGGGGCAAATCGGAGAGAGAGAAAAGAAAGAGAGAGGAGTAGGAGGAGAAAAAAAAGTTGTAAAAACAAGAAATGAAAAAAGCAAATCAAGCAATAAAAATTAAATTAAATTTTAACAAAATTAATCAAGGGAGAAACTAATTAACGGAGGAATTTTTGAAAACGAAATCAGGAAAAGGGTTGAATGCAGAGAGAGAGACAAGCACAGAAAGAGAGAGAGAGAGACAAGGAGAAAGTGGAACAGAG
>JAGLBA010000329.1 GCA_018260475.1 Chryseobacterium sp.
TTCATGTTTTATTTATTATTCTTCTTTTTACTCTTTTTTCTTCCTCCGGTGCGATTTACATGCATTTTTATTTTTTATTATTATTTTTTTATTATTCTTTTTTCTTCCTCCGGTACGAGTTACATGCATTTTTATTTTTTATTTTTTTTATTATTCTTTTTTTTTTCTTTTTTCTTACTCCGGTGCGAGTTACATGCATTTTTATTTTTTTTATTTTTTATTTATTATTTTTTTTTCTTTTTTCTTACTCCGGTGCGAGTTACATGCATTTTTATTTTTTATTTATTATTCTTTTTTTTACTCTTTTTTTCCACCGGTGCGAGTTACATGCATTTTTATTTTTTATTATTATTTATTTTATTATTCTTTTTTCTTCCTCCGGTACGAGTTACATGCATTTTTATTTTTTATTTTTTTTTTTATTTTTTTTTTTTACTCTTTTTTCTTACTACGGTGCGAGTTACATGCATTTTTATTTTTTTTATTTTTTATTTATTATTCTTTTTTTACTCTTTTTTTCTTCCTCCGGTGCGAGT
>JAGLBA010000032.1 GCA_018260475.1 Chryseobacterium sp.
GAAAACGACATCCCCATAAGAGGACCAAAATGCTGCTGAAAAGCCACCGGAGCTTCCGTTCAACGGGCTTTCATCTTGTGTCCTGCGGACAAGACGAAAGCTTAGTTATTACCTGCAGTTTCTTTAGCCACTATACTTTGATTTTATTAGAAATTTCATAACATTTTCTGGGCTGTAATTTAATTTAAGCATTTCATCAATTGCATTTTTCTTATTTTTGGCATTCTTATAATAAGATTTACATATTTCGTAGCCAATAAAATAGCCTAAATCTGCAACGCCATTTGGAGCATCATTCCCATTATAAAGCCAATTCTTTGTTTCTTGAGTCAGCATTTCCTTTTTAAATTTTTCCCAAAGTTCTTTTCGATGCTCTTTTCCATAATTCATATAAGTTGAAGAAAATTTTTGATAAGTTAATTCCGCCAAAAAATCACACATCCCCTCTCTTATGCAATATCCTAATAAATTGGATTTCCCATCATCTTCACTGTCTCCGCCTTTTTGTTGTGTATGTCCAATTTCGTGAGCAACCATTGCAACTACCCCTTTGTTAAGTTTAAAAACTTTTTTAAGCCAATTGTTTAATTCCGAAGCGTCAGTTTTTTCGTCAGCACAAGCAATTTCAGAACCTATTAATATTCTGTTTGGACTGGTCGTACCTCCTGAATTTAGAACTCCTACCATAAAATAAATTTCCGGTTCTTTGAAATCGTGATATATTTTGTGATATTTTCTGAATACTTTTTCAATTTTCGGACCATTTGCTTTTATTTCTTTAGTTTTAGGTCTTATTGAAGTCCAAAATTTTGGATAATCCTCAATGTTCTCTAAATGTAATTTTGCGCTATGATTGCGAGAAGCCATAAATTCTTTTAGACCGATTGTTGCTTTTTCTAAATATAATTTTTGAATTATGTCTATTTTTTTCTGTTCGTCATTAGTTTTTTTAATGCTGTCATATGCAGACCAAAAATTGTCTATATCGCTTGTGTAAATGTTTAGTTTAGATTTTTGAGAGTAGTTAAGTTGAAAACCTAAAAATAGAATTACTAGAATTAATATTTTTTTCATTTTATTGTATATAAAATTTAATTTGGTGAAATTCCATAACCTATTTCAAGCATTTTTTTTGAAATTGCTGGTAACGGGAAGGGGCTTTATGAAGTGCGGGGCAAAATATGACCGAACTTTCTACTTTGACCATCTCTTAAATAAAAAAACTTTTTCCGCCTCCAAATTACAAAAAAAATGAGGTGGAAAAGTTTTTTTGTGGCTGAATGTGCAGAAACTTTCTATTATTCGTTCACCCCGCATTGCATAAAACCCATGTTATCGGTAGCCGTATTTTTACTTAAGGCTATCTTTAGGAATAGGAAATTTTGACCAATCCATAAGTTGCGGATATTTTCTTTTTAAAATTTCGTAATATATATAATAAGGCTTACTTTCCATTGGTTTAATATCTACAACCTCTTTTGATAGAAACTTATCATTTTCAAAAATACATGAAGTGCTTTCCCCACTTTTAAAAGAGTAAATACTAACTCTATATTTTTTCTCTCCAATTTTCTTATCAGTCAGAAGAAAAAAATTCTCATCCATTCTTTTCAATATTTCTTGTCCATTCATGAATGAATATCTCGATCCATCCAATATTTTATCATTAAATTTATCTTGATAAATCACTACCTTATTTAGGCCTGCTTCATCTAATGTTTTATTAATCCTATTATTTTGATTATCATTCTTACAAGATATTATCAAAAGTGGAAAAAACAATAAAAAAAAGAAGTTACTTGTTTTTAAGTGAAACATAGACATCATATGCATTATATTTAGTTACTACTATACCGTAAACAGCGTTTTCAAAGAGTTCGCCCGCTTCATTTCCTGTTGGTTTAAAACCGCTAACAAAATTACCATAATGAACAAATTCATGTAAAACTACAACCGTAAGCAAAAAACTTGTTGCTTCTATTGTTGTTGATAAACTAGCCTGTTCAAGACCTTGAGCAAAATTCTGATTTATATAAAGGATTTCTGGCTGGTTGTGCTTAAATTTACCGTAAACTGGTTGGTTTTCATGAACGAGATTTTGAACCAATTCAATGTTTGGTCCTTTCCCAAAAGTTAATTTATCTAAAATTTGTGCATCCGTTAAACCTGAAATAGTTCTCAATTTTGGAAGTATGTTCGGAGTATTTTGAACATACGACTTTAAATTTTTAACTATCTGGGTAAACCTAGGAAAACTTGTTTGATCCATTTTTCGCATTTTAAAGTTTGGTGTTACTTCTACATAGGTAACACCTAGAGGATCGTTAACTACTGGCAAAGTCTTATTAGTAATGACTGCAGTATCCTGCATAGGCTTTTTCTGCGAAAAACTAATGGTAAAAATCATTAAAAATATTCCGACAAGAATTTTTTTCATATTTATTTTGTTTATTCCTCCAAGTATACAATTTTTATTTTTGACTGTAGTTCTAAAACGGTTACCGATAACGCTCAAATATATATATATTATACGAAATATAAAATTTTAGTTTAAAAAAATATAAAAAAACATGTAAGTGGTTATTTATTAAAAGTTTATACCTATTTTTGTGTTGCGCAAAACAAGTTATTTATAATGCTAAGGTAGAGAATCTACCTGTATTTAACTTATTTTAACATATACGATAAACGCACCTTTATTTATGGATTTTTCAGATCAAAGATATCATTTTACTACCGGTACGCATAAAGAAGCAGAGGTTATTTGGGTGGAGTTTGAAAAGAATAATGAACTCATTGCCCATCTTAGGGAACACACAAAAGCGCGGTGGTCGGCTTCTCAGAAAAAATGGCATGTACCGAATAATAGGTATTACAGAGCTCTTTTTGGTCTTCCGGAAGAAATAACAGGCAAAACAGTGCTTTCAAAAATTCATCTCATTAATCTGCCTGAATTTAACCGGTTTCAGGAGCATCTTATCCTAAAGAGATACAGCCAAAATACAATGCGAACTTATAGTGTAGAGTTCGCCCAATTGCTGTATGTGCTGAAAAACTTCCCGGTCCAGGATCTTTCTCCGGACAGGCTTCGCTCCTACTTTCTCTATTGCCATGAAAAACTGAAATTGTCGGAAAGCGAAATCCACAGCAGGATGAACGCCATTAAGTTTTACTACGAGCAGGTATTGCACCGCCCAAAAATGTTTATAGATATCCCAAGACCGAAAAAGAAGCAAACATTACCTAAAATGCTAACCAAAGGAGAAGTGAGGAAAATTATAAACGCGGTGGATAAACCGAAGCACAAGTTGATGCTTCAACTTTGCTATGGTATGGGTTTGCGGGTAAGCGAAGTAGCAGCACTAAAACTTAGCGATATCCAAACTGCCGAAAAAACGGTGCGCATAGAACAGGGCAAAGGCAAAAAAGACCGCATCGTAATACTGCCGGAAAGTTTATTGCCGGATATGCGCTCCTATTATCTGGAATATCGCCCGAAGGTTTATCTGTTTGAGGGACAGGATTCTACGTGACATGAGGCGCCCTGCGATGGTTACGGCCTTGCCTTCCTCAAAGTTTTCCTTAATGGTTTTGGTGGTGTATGAGATTTTATATTCGTTTGCCGGAAATGGATTGATGCCCATTTCCTG
>JAGLBA010000330.1 GCA_018260475.1 Chryseobacterium sp.
AGAGAGATGTAAAATAAGAGAGATTTACAGAGAGAAATAGAGAGAGATGGAAAGAAAGAAAGATGTAGAGAGAAAGAGAGAAAGGAAGGGAGAGGACGAGAGAGAAAGAGAGAGAGACGCTGTTTGATGAAAATAAAATAATTTTTTAAAAATTAATTCAAAACACGAGTGAAGAAAATTGAAACAAGAAAGCCGTTAATTCAATAAGAGCCCTTCCAAATAAATCTCGAAAATTAAAAACAAAAAAAAATATAAAAACATTGACATCACCGAGACAAAAATTAAATTAATTAAATTTAAAATTAAATAAAGTCTTAAAATTAATTCTTAGACAGGAAAGGAAAAAAAATCGAATGAAAAATTTTTAAAAAAACTAGTGAAAAAAATAAAGAATATAAAAAACTATAAATTGAAAACATAAAAATCATTTCAAAATGAAGAACTTGGGTGAAAAATTATAAAAATCTAAAACAAAAGTACCATTGAAATAGGTAAAATCAAAAGAATAAAAACCAAAAGAATGAAATTTAGAGGAA
>JAGLBA010000331.1 GCA_018260475.1 Chryseobacterium sp.
CTCTCTCTTCTGTTCTCTTTTTTGTTCTTCTCTTTCTTTGGTACTCTATCTCTCTCTCTCTTGTTCTCTTTTTTTTTCTCTTTCTTTGCTTCTCTTTCTCTCTCTCTCTCTCTCTCCGATTCTCTTTTTTGTCTTTCACTTTCTTTGGTACTCTATCTCTCTCTCTCTTGTTCTCTTTTTTTTCTATTTCTATTCTTCTCTTTCTCTCTTCTGTTCTCTCTTTTTCTCTTTCTTCTTCTTCGCTTCTCTCTCTCTCTCTCCTATTCTCTTTTTTGTCTTTCACTTTCTTTGGTACTCTATCTCTCTCTCTTGTTCTCTTTGCTTCTATTTCTCTCTCCTGTTCTCTTTTTTCTCTTTCTCTTTCTTCGCTTCTCTTTCTCTCTCTCTCCTATTCTCTTTTTTGTCTTTCACTTTCTTTGGTACTCTATCTCTCTCTCTCTCTTGTTCTGTTTTTTTCTCTTTGCTTCTCTTTCTCTCTCCTGTTCTCTTTTTTCTCTTTCTCTTTCTTCGCTTCTCTCTCTCTCTCTCCTGTTCT
>JAGLBA010000332.1:0-252 GCA_018260475.1 Chryseobacterium sp.
TTATCATCATCATCATCATCATCTTCGTTAAGATTATTATCATTATCAATCCCCATCCTTATTTATCGTCATCACTGTCATCATTATTATTATTATCGTCATCATTTTCATTTTTCTTTTATTTATTATTTTTTTATTATCGTTTATTATCATTATTGTTACTATTTTTATTATTTATTGATTTATTTTTTTATTATTCTTTATTATTATCATTCTTTTTTATTATTCTTTATTATTATCGTCACTACGATT
>JAGLBA010000332.1:262-535 GCA_018260475.1 Chryseobacterium sp.
CATAATCATCATCATCATCATCATCATCATCAACGTCCTTAAGATTATTATCATTATCATTATCATTCGCTATGCTTATTTATCGTCATCACTGTCATTATTATTATTATTATTATTATTATAGTCATCATTTTCATTTTTCTTTTATTTATTATTTTTTATTATCGTTTATTATCATTATTATTAATACTATTTTTATTATTTATTTATTATTATCATTCTACTGTGCGTCACTACTATTATTATTATTATTGGACTCTGTTACCCTAAAGT
>JAGLBA010000333.1 GCA_018260475.1 Chryseobacterium sp.
GGATGCCTCCACGTGACCACAGGAAATCTATTATGTCTGTAGCACTGGCAAATTTTCCTTAACGAATTGTCTTCTATTGCAGCGGGAACTACCAACAGTGCAGGGTAACTATTGATTAAAAGATAAATTGTTTTTACTCCGTTTTTACGTAAAATATAACAATTATAATTTAAATTAAGAACTTCTTCCAATACCTTCTGCAAGTGAGGTAACCCGCATTGACGGAAGTAATTCTAAATAAATCTTGCTTTTGAGATTTAGTATTGAAAGAAGAATCGTTCGTCAGCCCCAATCGTTGCCAATCTCTTACATAGCTTCTTTCTGATAACCTCTCCAAAGTTTTTGCATCCGTCGCCTGAGGTGGAAAAATCACCGAAGTGGTCGATTCAAACTCATCGACTGGAAATTAAAAAAATAAAAAATAAAAATTGCGATTTTTGTTTTCTATTGGGTAGATAATTCCAAAGATAAAGTCCAAATTATTTACTGGAAAGGTCATCTTGCTCGAATTCGACCGAAGGCAAACTCATTCTTC
>JAGLBA010000334.1 GCA_018260475.1 Chryseobacterium sp.
AGTCTTTTCTAACTTTTGTTTCTAACTCCTTTTCTTTTGTAAGTTATTGGGTAACTATTAGACCGTTCTAATTCTAGACCAGTTTAAGAACTGTTAACCGTTCTAATTTTAGAACTTTTAATTTCATAACTTAGAACCGTTCTAATTTTTTATTTTTTAAGAACTTTAGAACCGTTCTGATTAGACTAAATCGTTGGAAGTCTGATTAAAAAAAAAAAAAAAAATAATTAAATTAATAATATTAGACTATAGTTTTTAGTCTTTCACGGCTTTTGTTTCTAACTCCTTTTCTTTTGTAAGTTATTGGGTAACTATTAGACCGTTCTAATTCTAGAACAGTTTAAGAACTTTTAACCGTTCTAATTTTAGAACTTAGAACCGTTCTAATTTTTTAATTTTTTATTTTTTAAGAACTTTAGAACTGTTCTAATTAGACTAAATTGTTGGAAGTCTGATAAAAAAAAAAAAAAAAAAAATTAAATTACAACTGTTAGTCTGATCAGACTAGACTAAAAGAATCAGGTTTTTTAAAAA
>JAGLBA010000335.1 GCA_018260475.1 Chryseobacterium sp.
GGTTTGAATTTACCGCGCTTCCGACGGAAAGGCAAAAGGAACAATTTCCCTCGGAAGGAATTTCAGTAGCGATGGCGGTGAACTCGATTCGCGCCATTTTCTCGAATTCAAAAAAAAATAAAATTAAATTAAGGGAGGATTCAAAAATGACTTCCGGTTTCCGATCGGATCGCGTTTAGCTTTCGGAAGGAAGAGGAAGTCGAGGATCGATGAAATCCGATTCAATTCATCTTCGGCCCGATTTTTTCGATTCTCTCCTCCTCCTTCTTCTTCTTCTTCTTCTTCTTCTTCTTCTGCTTCTAATTTTTCTGTTTTTTTGCTTTTTCTTTTGCTTTTTCTTCTGCTTTTTCTTCTAATTCCTCTAATTTTATTTTTTTTCTTCTGCTTTTTCTTTTGCTTTTTCTTCGGCTTTCTTCTGCTTTTTTGCTTTTTCTCATGCCTTTTCTTCTAATTCTTCTGATTTCCATTCTTCTTTCTTCTACTTTTTCTTTTGCTTTTTCTTATAATTTTCTCATTCAAATTCTTCTTTCTCCT
>JAGLBA010000336.1 GCA_018260475.1 Chryseobacterium sp.
CCCTCTTCTCTATGCTCGTTGGACTTGTAGGCTCGAGTGCATGTTTTTGAGGGTCCCAGGTTTGTTCCCAAGCCAGAGCATTTCCGGGCCAAGCGGTTCCGATTCCCGTTCCTGTGGCGGCGGATGATTTCTTCATTCGCTCTTTTTCTCTCTTGATTTCACCTTTTTCCAAAGCCTTTTCTTTTTTCGGCCTGAAATCCGGGAGAAAAGGTAATCCTGGTTTAAAATATTAAAAATCAATGATTAAAATTAAAATTAAAAAATTAAAAATTCTAAATATTCTAAATAGAATTCTAATAAATTAGAATTTAATTAGATAATCGAATATATTATTTTTTAAATGTTAAGGCCAACAATTTATTCATTAAATGCCAATGCGTCCTGTTTTTTGAATTAAAAATAATTTTAAGAGCCACTCATAAAAAAGACAATTAATTTAATGATAATTTTTCTTGCGTAAATTAATCAGACATCAGGCTTAAAACTGTATTTAATTTATTAATAGTTTTTGTTTAAATTTGATGACAAGTCGTT
>JAGLBA010000337.1 GCA_018260475.1 Chryseobacterium sp.
AATGAGCTTAGTTTGAATTTATTAGAGAAGTCTGTTAAAGGTTCTGTTTCAATTAAGTAACTTTTTTTAAAAAATTATTTTCAATTTACATTCATGATTCTTTTTTTAGTTTTAAATTAATAAAATTAGTTTTTTTTATTAATTTCATTTGAAAGCTTAGTTTTCAAGCGTTAATAAAATTTGACCACTCTTCAAACTGCAGTTTTTAAGCAATCCAGATTTTAAGCATAATTTTAAGCACAAGTTTTAAAATTATGCTTAAAATTTATTAATAAATTTAATTTATTATTAAATTAAAAATTTCTACTTTTCAAGCACCCAAATTGTGAGTTTGAAGACACTGCTTCAATTTTTATTATTTTAAATCACATTATTATTAATGGGTCAAATCAAATGTTCATTGAAATAAATTAGTTCAAATTGATTCTGATTCGGGCGAAATTTTACCGGATTTTTATTAATTTCGGACTTGTCGCTGGAGAATTGAGAAATCTTCACGGGATTGGCCATTACCTAAAACTCTCCGTTCTCACG
>JAGLBA010000338.1 GCA_018260475.1 Chryseobacterium sp.
TTATTTTTAAATCAATTAATTTGATTCTCTCATTATTATTAAATACACGCTATATGCACATTATTTAATTACTAGTAAAATAATAATATATTTATATTTAATTTTAATACCTCGTGTGTGCATACCTCTGAAAATAAAATTTGAAAAAGTTTGACTCATTTACTCGTGAAAGAAGGTCAAAAATTATTTTTTATAAACAATTTTATTCAATATAATTTATTATAATTTAGAAATAATTTAATTAATTATAAATAATAATAAAGTTTTATTTATTTTAAAAATGGGATTTTTGAATATATTTACATTTAAACAATATATACTTTCACGGCTTTCGTTTTAATTCAAGAATTAGGTACAATTTTTAACCGTGATTAAAGCACTTACCATTTTCTGGGCTGTAATTCCGCGCAGAAGAAGACATTGGCCGAAGAATGGCAAAAAAATCACCAAAAGTTTTGCCAGCTTAACAGGGGCTGGCTTCTCAGTTTCAAGCCCAAGTAGATATTTATATACCGTTTTCAATTTTTTGAATT
>JAGLBA010000339.1 GCA_018260475.1 Chryseobacterium sp.
TAGTGAATAGCAATTATTTTATAAAACAATGAAATTAGAGTATTCTTAGCAAAATTATATTATTAGCAAAAATTAGAGTATTCATATACAAATTATTGAATGAATTAAGAAATAATTTCACAGGCAAAAATTATTTTTTAAAGAATTAAATACTTGTAAGAAAGCAAAATGTTTGAAATAAACCGAGTACTACATCACGGAAAATAATTTTATATCTAATGAATTATTTATTTATTTTTTATTGGATTTTTGATTCCGATTCGAAATGGGCTGTTTGGTCGTTCGAATCGAATGATTTTTATTGTTTTCATTGTGGGAAGCTGCTACGGATTATTAACGGTTGATGTGAGCGTTCAATTTTTCCGACCGAATTTGGTAAACCTCCAATTCTTATCTTGGAAGCTTATTAAAAGACAAAGAAAAACAAAAGTTTGAAGATTTTTATGATTCAAATGCTAATTTCTATTCCTTTTTTTTTCATTGTTTGCCTAACGCTTTCTAGCACAGAGAGATAAAGAGAGGTGCCTGGATCG
>JAGLBA010000033.1 GCA_018260475.1 Chryseobacterium sp.
GGATGCTCAAATAGAAGAAACATCCCAAGAGCCGGAACCGGAGAAACATCCCAATCCAATGGAAGAAATCCTCCGCAACGAAGTAGCGGAAAAAGAACGCCAATGGCAGGAATACAGATATCTGTCAGAATCTTCCATTGAGATGGTAGCTAATTATGATGGACACAAAGTATATCACTCATTAATGTAAAACCTTAAAAACAACAGTAAGATGGAAGAAACAATTTAGAAAACGGCGAAAGAACAAAGAAACAAAAACACAAAAACACAAAAACACAATTAGCACAAGTTTAAAAACAGTTTAAAAACCACAAATGATGAAAAAGTATTTCAAAAAGCACTTTCAGATAAAGAAAGTGATGGCCGTAGTATTACTACTGATGGCGGTAAGCCCGGCCTTTGCACAGGGAGGTGCAACGGCAATCACCAATGCCGCGGGTGATATAAAAGAATATTGGGATCCCATTAAGCTTATCCTGAAAGCCGTTGGAGGTTTGGTAGGCTTTATTGGAGGTCTTAGGGTGTATAACAAGTGGACGAATGGCGATCAGGATGTCAACAAAGAAATCCTCGGTTATGGAGGAGCAATGGTATTTCTGATAGTCGTTCCGGAATTTGTAACCGCATTCTTTAACTAATGGGGTTCTACCTATACAAGGGGCTTAAAAAACCCCTTGTGTTTTTCGGATTAAAGGGAAAGTACATCTTTTACGCCGTTGGAGTTATCGGTGTCGGCGTCGTAACATCACTCGCCTTATCCAAAATAGGGCTTATAGGATCCCTATTAGGACTGGGCATTACCGCAGGAGGCGTCTATCTGATCTTTAAAAGACAGGATAAGCGCGGGCTGTACGATAAAACCAGGAATGAAAACCAGATTTACATATTCCCTAAAAAAATAAGCCAAAGAAAAACCACCAGGTAAACGCATCAACACCTCAATCCTCAACCATCATACCGTCCGACAACGAATAACTAATAACCGACAACCAAAAACACATCCAAATGAAGACTAAAAAACAAAGCTTTGACTTAGCCTATATCGGCTATGATTATGCCAAAGACCACGGGTGGGACTTTGATGTTCTCTTTGGGCAATACGGCAATCCCATTATAGGCATAAAAATCAAAAACCCGGTTGAACAGTATTCCGCAGATCCGGACAATTATCTGAACTTTCATAGCGTTCTCAACCAAGTCGTTTCCATTATTGGAGAAGGAAGAATCATTCAAAAATTAGATATTTTTTCTAAGAAGAAATATGTAGCAGAGCCATCTTCTCAGTTTTTACAGCAGAAATACTCCGAGCATTTTGACGGCAGGATGTTTAAAACCATCGACACGCTACTTCTCTTTACAGACATTATCGACGACAAACTAAAAATGAAGCCCAAGCAGTATGATTTTTCAGAAAAGCGCTATAAAGAGCTCCGCGACAAGTGCCAGAAAGTATGGATGCTGTTACAGCAAAGCGGATGTGAGCCCCAATTTTTATTTGAGAAAGACTTTGAAGCTTACTTGTCGATAGTCCTAACGATGCGTAAATCGGAAATTCCAGTTTACGATAATATCAAGAGTGGCAATGAATATCTGCAGATGGGAAATCGCTATGTGAAAAATATATCTTTTGTCGATGTAGAAAATATAGACCTGCCCTCGGAAATAGAGCCCTATTCTCAGTTGGGAGGCGGAGGAGCCGCATCAGAAACCGCTGTTGATAACTTTACTTTTATTAATGAACTTGAAGATTATGAAACCATCATCTACAATCAGGTCATCAGTATACCATTACAGGCAGCCCAGCAACGGGAACTCGACAAGAAAAAAAAGAAGCACGAAGGCGCAGCCGCTAACTCACCATCCAATGCCATTATAGCAGAAGAAATCCAGACCTTGCTCCACAACATCGCCATAGACGGGCAGCTGGTAGTGAATGCCCATTTTTCTCTGTTGTTTTCCGCAAACAATTTAGAAAAAATGGAAAGTCTCCAGTCGGCAATAGAGAATAAACTCTTTACAAAAGGAATTATCGTGTCTAAAAATGCTTACAACCAGTTGGAACTCTTCCGTTCGGCATTGCCCGGCAATGCGACAGAACTGAGAGAATACGATTTATTTATGACCACGAGTGAAGCTGCACTTTGTTTTTTTTTTAAAGAAAGCTACCCCGTGAATGAGGAATCCAACTTTTACCTGCGGTTTACCGACCGGCAGGGCGTACCGCTCAAGATAGACCCGTCAGATTTACCGATGAAGACAGGAAGAATCAATAACAGGAACAAATTTGTGCTGGGGCCTTCTGGTTCGGGAAAATCCTTCCTGATGAACAATATTGTGGAACAGTATCTCACCTACAATTACGATGTCGTGATTGTGGATACGGGAGATTCGTATTCCGGAACCTGCCAATACAAAGGCGGGCGATATATCCAGTACACCGAAGAGAAACCCATTACGATGAATCCCTTTTTAATGGACAAAAAAGAGTTCAATATTGAAAAAATAGAATTTTTAACCAATCTGATATTCCTGATCTGGCAGGGGCCGGATGCTGTGATGACGGCGGCACAAAAATCCATTTTGGACAATGCGCTGATGTCGTATTACCACGGCTATTTCAATAATGGGACTTCCTGGTATGAGAATAAAAGCACGGACGAACTCATCCTATATCTAAGAAAATACAATATTTATGAAGAAGACCTGTATGCCGAATACGAAAATGACAATAAAGAGCAATCTTATTATGAACTGCTCGGAATAGAATTCAATGCAGGATCGGAAGAAATTCGGGATGCTTTCAGGAGATTGGCGATAGAATACCACCCGGATAAAAACATGAATAATCCCAACTACGACGGCGAGAAATTTTTCAAAATATATGAAGCCTATGAAACGCTGAGCGACGAACATAAACGGAAAATTTATGATGAAAGCCAAATGCTTCTCATCAGGTCTGCCGATTTAATGAAGCATCCT
>JAGLBA010000340.1 GCA_018260475.1 Chryseobacterium sp.
CCATAAATACAAAATTACATTCTAAATTTCATCATGATAATAGGTAGCTAATCAATAAAAAAAATTTTCTACTTTACAAGAGCAGTTCAAAAACTTATTAAATTTTAATAAATATCTCAGGTATTTAAAAAAATAAATTTTTTTTTACAAAAACATCATTTTATTTCAAAAGCAACCTAAATGTAATCTTATAATAATATTAAAGTTTTTAATATTTATTGGATTGCTAAAACCCATTCTTCATAATTAGTTTTCATTACTTGTTTCATAATAATTGTTTGTTCAAGGTAATTTAAGCTTTTAATTTTGTTTTAAAAATAATTTGTTTGCATTGAAAAAAAAGACCTCTTTTGTATTAAGTATTTTTTTTATAAATTTACATTACAGTCAATTTACTCATAATTTAATAATGCATCGATGAAAAACAAGAATTAAATTCTGAAAAAATATTAAATCAAAAATAGACGAAGAAAGAAAAAAAACTTTGTTAGATTTAAATTACATTGGAAAATATATTTCTGAATTCTAGTCA
>JAGLBA010000341.1 GCA_018260475.1 Chryseobacterium sp.
GTTGAAAGTAATTTATTAAAAAAATTGTGTTGTTGTTTATTAAATATTAGAAAATGATTATTTAATAAAAATATAGATAAATAAAGAATTAAATTTTTTTTATTAGAAAATTAGCATTTTTTTATTATTTTATTATTTTTTTTTATTTGTTCATTATTGATATAAATAAATTAATAATTTTTATTATGTATTTTTTGTACATTTTAGTAATATTGTTATTTAAATATTGCAAATTCTTATTATTTTTTTTAATTTGTTTTTAAAGTATATAAACCTTGTCTTTAAAACTCTTTCAAGTTTTTGATATTTTCACGACTTTTTAAATCACATTTTAAATATTGTGTGAGAAAACACACTTACGTTTTTGGGCTATAATGTCGTGTAGGTACTTTCATTTTTCATTTTTTTCATTTTTTCATACTTTCATTTTGTCTCGCAGGCTCTTCCTTCAAAAGCCAGCCAACCCGGATCTTTTGTACATAATATTTTTTTGCTACACTCAACTCACCGTCACCCTCCTGCTGTGTCTCAT
>JAGLBA010000342.1 GCA_018260475.1 Chryseobacterium sp.
ATATGTATATATGTATAAACTTTCGATGTCACAAGGTTCTCTTGGTTTCGTGTCTTTATCAAGATGTCAACGAAGCGTTAAGACTTCATCCGGTTCTTTATTTCAGAAAAAAAGACCTCGCCTACTTTTCTTTTTCCTTTTTTAAATGCTTGAATTAAAAAAAAATGAAAACCTCCGGAGGGAAATTTGATTTTTTACTATTTTTACCACTATTAGAAATTCTCTAAATTAAATTTAAAATTAATACCCTTTATTTGTTTTATTTATTCGATTCGAGTGGGAGGAAAAGGGAAGAGAAGTTGGTGGGAAAAGAGGACGTCGGGCGGGCTACGGGAAAGGCGTTCGCGAACGGGCCAAAAACGACAAAAAAAATAAAAAATAAAAAATAAAAAAAATAAAAAATAAAAGAATCGAATCGGATCGGATCGGATGGAGGACATGTGCGAATTCGTTCGTAACCGTCGGGGCGGATCTCTCTTGTCAGCCCCTCGACTTTTCGTCTTGTAATTTTCGCCCCGTTGTCCGGCCCTC
>JAGLBA010000343.1 GCA_018260475.1 Chryseobacterium sp.
AGACTTAATTATTTTTTTCAGATTTTATTAATTCCCCTAGTTGGCAATCATTGTGGCAATCATTAAAAAATGGCAAAACCGTTTTTTGACCTTTAGTCTTGTAATTATTTTTAAATTTTAATTATTTAAATTACATTATAATACCATTTCTTATTTATTTAATGTTATTTATTTATTTTCCATTGCATTATTTATTGCACATTTGACTTTTAGTCTTGTAATTATTCTTAAATTTTAATTATTTTAATTACATTATTTTTCTTTGTATTATTTATGTACTTTTGACTTTTAGTTTTAATTGACAAATCAAAATTGAAATTAAATTAAATTGAATTAAGTTAAACTGTTAATTGACTTTTAATTGGCTTTTGACTTTTAAACTTTAATTATTTAAATTACATTATATTATCATTTCTTATTTATTTTATTTATTTATTTCTCTCCGTATTATTTATCGTAGCATATTCATATTTTATTATTAATATTATGTATATTATGCGCAAGTATATTATTAACATTCAGTGTTATTCA
>JAGLBA010000344.1 GCA_018260475.1 Chryseobacterium sp.
AGTGTCTGTTAAACCTCCTTCTTGGGGCTGGCTGTTTTGTCATTTCAGTTCTGTTGTTTGAAACCAAGCTCTAAAATAATAATAATAATAATAATAATAATACGGACTTCGAATTCAGGTTTTTTGTTGTTTTTGTTAAATTCTTATTTATTTGTCTTTAATCTTGCAAGATTTTACGTCAGGCGGAACGTTTAGTATTTTCTTCGTCGAAGCACTCAATTTTATTAAGATGTTAAGTCCAAATTTTGAAATTATCGTCGAAATTTGAAATTACCTTCCCCATCGAGGTTTTTACAGAATATTGTAAACTATTGTCTTTAAAAACTAAATTAAATGATAATATTAATAATAATAATACTGACTTCGAATTCAGGTTTTTTGTTGTTTTTGTTAAATTCTTATTTATTTATTTATTTATTCATAATTAATTGTACTTGTGACGACTTTTTAATACATAATGTTGTGACATTTAATTATTATTTTCTTTTTTTTTCAATTTAAAATGATTGTCTGGATTTTTCGCAGGAGCC
>JAGLBA010000345.1 GCA_018260475.1 Chryseobacterium sp.
GGAGAAGAATTCAAACCGTTATTATTATTTCTTCTTTATTTACCACCCGCTGATTTATTTCTTATAAGATCATTCATTATTCAGCGAATGCTCGGCTATTATAATTACTTTTAAATTACGTACACAGACGGTAACGTTTAACAATGCTTTCCAACTTCGAACCCGGCAATTGTTCGCATTGATATTCTATTTATTTATTTTTCTATTTTTTTTCTATTTCTATTTTTTTTCAACTTGGTTTTCTGTATATCTTTCTTTCTTTTTTCTTTTCTTTCATTTTTTCATTGAATGTCTTCAATTTATTTAAAAATTCCTGTTTCAATTACGGGGGAGGGAGGGTGACATCTCGCTTAAATTTCTCCAATATTTTATTACCGCGTTATTTTTATTTTCATCAATATTTATTAATATTAAGCGTGGATTATATTAATTTTTAAATATTTATTATATTTATATTCAATCGAATGCATTCGGTTAATTGAGTTAACGGAATTCGAATTGACTGAATCTAGGGTAAATCGATAAGATTG
>JAGLBA010000346.1:0-257 GCA_018260475.1 Chryseobacterium sp.
AATTTTATCATTTGAAACTCAGCACGCGCAATTTGTATACAATTATTTTATTAACCCATAAATTTTAGTATTCACGATGAATTGTTTTATTAGTGGTGTTAGTGTATGATATTAATAATGGAGGGTAATTTTTATCATAATTTTTATATCACGCAATTTGTGATAAAATTGATTTGTTCAATGTTAATGTTTGTTTTTTTTTGTTCTTTATAACCGAATATTATGAGACCCTCAAACGTCTTAACCTGCTTAATTTT
>JAGLBA010000346.1:285-530 GCA_018260475.1 Chryseobacterium sp.
GGCACGCTTTCTTTTGCATTTGACATCTTTCAGTTTTTAAATTAGGACGTGCAGTTCTTTGATATAACGCCTTCAGCAATCAATGTTCTCTCTTATGGGACCCATAATTTTTATCATAATTTTTCTTTCTTTTAGGGCTAACTTTTCAACCAGATTCTTTCTGTTTAAGGTGAGACATTATGCCGGGTTCTGGTCTGATGACCGTGCAATAATGCCCCAACTTAGCATTGAAGGAAATGGACACA
>JAGLBA010000347.1 GCA_018260475.1 Chryseobacterium sp.
TTATACTTTTTCATTTTGCTTTTCATTTATATTTTTTTACACTTATTTTTTATCTCTTTTCTATTTTTCTACTTTATATCTATTTGTTTTTTACTTTTATTTATTTTTTTTCTTTTTCTATTTATTTCTTTTTTTTAAATTTTTATTTTAAATTTTCATTTTTTCATTTTTCTCCGTTTATTATTTATTTATATTTTTCATTTCTTTTTTTGTTTGTTCTTTTTTTTCTTTTTTGTTTCTTTTTTGTTTCTTCTTTTTTTGTTTCTTCTTTTTATTGTTTCTTTTTTGTTTCTTCTTTTTATTGTTTCTTTTTGGTTTTTTCTTTTTTGTTTCTTCTTCTTTTTTGTTTTTTCTTTTTTTCTTCTTTTTTTCCCTTTTTTGTTTCTTTTTTTTGTTTCTTTTTTTTTCTTTTTTGTTTCTTGCTCTTGTTTCTTCTTTCTTTTCGTCTCTTCTTTTCCTCTTCTACTTTCTCTCTTTTTTTTAACAGAATGAAATTTCGCCCTTCTCTTGAAAGTCTTCTTCACTTCTTC
>JAGLBA010000348.1 GCA_018260475.1 Chryseobacterium sp.
CTGATTTTAGAATAATGAATAATCGGGAGGAGAAATTGTAAATGAAAAGCGAACAACACTTCGATTCACATTCCCTCATTCGGTTCTGTCCATTTCATCGAGGGAAAATCTATTGAAAAAAATAAAAAATAAAAAAGAGAAATAAATTCTCACTTTCGCGAACTAATGCTCTTGATATGTGGATGAAAATGTTTTTTTTTTCTTCCAAATGTTGACATTATTTGGAGAGAGAGAGAAAAAATGTTTGGATTCATCAATAACGATGATTTAAAGGATGAGTTTTCCAGAAGGCGGTGGCAAAGTGGTTCACGGCAGTATGAGCTGGCAGTTTGATTAACAAGTTTTGGTTAAAAAAAAAGTTTCGACTTAAAAAAAAATAAAAAAAATAAAAAATAAAAAAAAGGATCTGTTAAGTTTTTAACGAGGATTTCACCAAAATTTTAGAAATTATTAGTTTTAGTTAAAAAAATGCAAACGACGGTAATTTTTGTTTTGTTTCGGTTTTTTTTTCTCGATTCAAATGTAATTT
>JAGLBA010000034.1 GCA_018260475.1 Chryseobacterium sp.
AATTGATTGAGGGATTTCAAATGAAATCGACTGAGTAATAGCTCGAACTCTCCCAATTAAAGTAAACTTAGAGTTAGAAAATCATCCAGATAAAATAACTCTGTATACAGATACTCTGAGAATTAATATTAGTAAAACTCCTCTTATTATAGAGTAAAATGAACTCCAAGAATATGGAAATACAGCTCACACTACTAGTGATAATCACAGTATAAATATTGGGCAAGCCAGATACATGAATATGTTCCTTGAGAAAGGAAATCTAGACTCCTTACCTAGGAGTTTGACAGCGTCTCTAAATGGTTGAAGTACACCTTTTGTACCTACTTTATTAGGCCCTAGCCGAGCTTGGATTAAACCCAATATGTTGCGCTCAAATAGTGAGAAATAAGCAACTCTTAAAAGAAGGCACAGAGAGTTAACGATAGTGCTAGTTACATTAAACAAGTGTATATTTATTATTACTTTAGAGAGTAATCTATCTCTAATTTACAAGATTAGAATTTTCAATAAACTACTAAAGTTTATTATCCTATATAATTATAGGCTTATTTCAAGCCATCCCCGTTCAAAGGGGATAATGACCATGAAGGTCTAATTTATATTTCTTTAATGAAAAATCTACGATGATTTTTCCGTAGATAATTGGATCCAATTTACCCTTTGGGTAATTGGGTCCTACCTCCTCCAAACATAGACTTTATGTCTTTTGTTTGGGGGGGGTAGGGGGGGGTGTATATATGAATATCCACCCCATAGTATGGATATCCCAGCCTAGACTAGAATATAGGGCATACCACCAATAGATAGAGTGAGAATGCCCTATCAGAAGAATAAGGATATCCATACTATAATATAGTATAGATATATAGAGGATAGGGGTGAATACCCCTATATACATAATATAGAGGATTATAATAATAGGGGGCTTGCCCCCTATTATAGGGTCACTCGAGTGAGGATGAAATTATCACGAGTGTAGACCCTCCACATATAGGGCCAGTATAGGACCTATAGTGGATATGTAACAGTTAACAACTACTATTTCATAGTACTTCTTAACATATTACATAATAAATTATCTAATATAGACTAGGTTACGGAATTACTTCAGCCCAATATAGACACAGGCTGAAAAGTAATTACGTTATAATACATCGTATAATTACTACGATACACTCACTAACTTAAGAGTAGTAATTATACCCTACATACATGACGGATTGCGATCACCATATTACAATCCGTCTCTATTATCAATATACTATACTAGATTACGTAATTACTACGTAACATCTAATACATAAAGTAGTAATTACGTTATACCTTATATACCGGATTGTAAACAGTCCGTACATTATAAATACAACAATCCGGTATCCTATTATCATTAATATACTAGATTATGTAATTACTACGAAGACACACATCATAAAGTAGTAATTACATCATATACTGACGGATTGCGACCACCATATTACAATCCGTCCCTAAATACATTAAAATGTATATAACGGATTGCGTTACTACGTAACTATACCAGTAATTTACAATCCGTTATATCCTCGTATACAATTGTTAAATTGTATCCAATATACTATACAAGATTACGTAATTACTACGTAACATCTAATTCATAAAGTAGTAATTACGTTATATTCAATATGACGGATTGAATACCTACATCAAGCATAACAATCCGTCATCCTAATTAACATACTATACTAGACTATGTAATTACTTCAGCCCAATACAGCAACAGGCTGAAAAGTAATTACATCATATATGACGGATTGAGATCTCTATATTACAATCCGTCCCTATATTTAGAATATCATATTCATAGAATATGACCATACATGGGGGCATAGCCCCCGTGTATCCGAGCTAATCTATCTACGATAGATGCTCAATACTAGATACCCCCCCCAAAACCCTGCCAAACTAGCTATTAAGTTAGACAGGCAGGTGAGGGGGGGTCAACCCTCAAGAGAGAGTTGAGTTAACAAATCACTACTGCAGGGATTTGCTTAACTACTGCGGTTTCTACTTAGGAAGTGAAACCACAAAATCGAACAGAGATCTAAATCACAAATTCCTCCTGCAGGAAAACATGACCTTACCTGCGGAATTTGCCAGCTAATGATAAATTAGCTAAAATTAGATCTCCAATTCGATGAAGTGGTGTAAGCAGACGGTGTCTGCGACATGAACACCACTTAAGCAAAGCTAAATTTGCTTAAGAAAAGGGCACTAGCCCCAAATCCAACCCCCTTAGACCCAAAGGTCTATTACTTACCCCTTAGACCAAAGGGTAAGGGGGTTAAAACAAATTAATATTTAATTAAATATAGTAAACAAATTAAATATAAATAATATACTAACTAGATTACGGAATTACTTCAGCCCAATATAGACACAGGCTGAAAAGTAATTACGTTATAACGTATCGTATAATTACTACGATACACTCACTAAATTAAGAGTAGTAATTATACCCTATATACCGGATTGAATACAGTCCTTACATTACATACACTCAATCCGGTATCCTATTAAATATACTAACTAGACTACGTAATTACTACGTAACATCCAATTCATAAAGTAGTAATTACGTTAATATTCAATATGACGGATTGAATACCTACATCAAGCATAACAATCCGTCATCCTATTTAACATACTCTATACAAGCTTACGTAATTACTCCAGCCCAATATAGACACAGGCTGGAGAGTAATTACGATATAACGTATCGTATAATTACTACGATACACTCACTAAATTAAGAGTAGTAATTATACCCTATATCATACATGACGGATTGCGATCACCATATTACAATCCGTCCCTATAATTATAATCTACTAACAAGACTATGTAATTACTTCAGCCCAATACAGCAACAGGCTGAAAAGTAATTACATTAAATACCGACGGATTGAGGTC
>JAGLBA010000350.1 GCA_018260475.1 Chryseobacterium sp.
AGAAGAAGAAATTTTTCCATGCGGCCTCCTTGGCCTTTGCCCGGATTCCATCGGTCCGTGAGGATCGATCGAATTTTCCCATTTTCTTATTTAGATTTTAGATTTTAGAATTTAGACTTTATCCTTTTCCTCTTTCTCCGAAGAAGAAGAATAAGAAATTTTTCCATGCGGTCGCCTTGGCCTTTGCCCGGATTCCATCGGTCCGTGAGGATCGATCGATTTTTCCATTTTCTTTTTTAGATTTTAGATTTTAGAATTTAGACTTTATCCTTTTCCTCCTTCTCCGAAGAAGAAGAAGAAGAAATTTTTCCATGCGACCTCCTTGGCCTTTGCCCGGATTCCATCGGTCCGTGAGGATCGATCGAATTTTCCCATTTTCTTTTTTATATTTTAGATTTTAGAATTTAGAATTTAGATTTTATCCTTTTCCTCCTCCTCCTCCTCCTCCGAAGAAGAAGAAATTTTTCCATGCGGCCTCCTTGGCCTTTGCCCGGATTCCATCGGTCCGTGAGGATCGATCGAATTTT
>JAGLBA010000351.1 GCA_018260475.1 Chryseobacterium sp.
CAAATTGGACAGAAGAACGAAAGAAAAAACATAGCGTAAAGGTGAAGGAATATACTGAAATTAGAAGAATATTGTCGAAATCACGTGGTTCATTGACGACCGAAACGAAGACATAAAAAGAAATAAACAAAAACTAACTTGGATAGAGTTGGTCGTCAATCTTTTATTTATCAGAGCGAATCTGGTAGAAATTTGCAGGCTCAGTGATATGAGAAAGAAATCTAAGTAATTCCAATTAAAAGTGCAAATGACGTTCACCCAAAGCAGGAAAAAAAATGTCCAACTCGAATAGGGTAGCCTCCGAGAAACCTGAAACATCAAAAAAAAAACAAAATCAAGAGAGCCCATTAATTGAACCGGAAAAATAAATAAATCAATAAAGTATAAAAACAAATAATAAAAATTACATTTTTAACATTTATGTTTTAAGTTTTCACGGCTTAGTTTGATTCCATTTCTTCTTATTGTTTTTGAGTGAAGATGCCGTGTTGAAGTTGTTGAAAGACGGGTGTTGTATGGATGACATG
>JAGLBA010000352.1 GCA_018260475.1 Chryseobacterium sp.
AACCATTAATTTAGCATATACGATTATTTGTGTGCATGTATATTTACATATATATGTGTGTGTACATGCCACATATATATACATGTACTTTTGTATATACTTATATTGCAATATTACTTTTTGTGGTACAAAAAATTATTTTCGTTATTTGCTTTTTTTTTATTATTTAGTTATTTAATAATAATGATAATTAAAACATAAAATGATTATAAAAAAAATAGGTTCCTAATAATTTACAAACGCTTGTGAAACTATTTTTTTTTTTGTTTTTTTTGGTTTCCTCTATTGAAATTGGGCGTGTCTCTGATCAGATTCTAATCGTAATAGAATTCATAATTTTAGATTAATTTCTAACGGAGAAAAACATGGAATTTTGGTTTTTACTTTTTCTAAATTTTCTTTTCCCTTTTCAGGCGAACATTTTAGAACAAAAATTGAGGACGGAATTATTGCTCGGACGACCGGTGACCGACGTGGAAAATTTCATTCATTTGTTTCAGACGAATTCGAAAAACGATTTGAAAAT
>JAGLBA010000353.1 GCA_018260475.1 Chryseobacterium sp.
GATTATATTTTAATTTTAAATAATTGTCATATTCATTTTATATTTTGTTTGCGCGCCATATTTTTTTTATTCAAAATGATAAAAATTTTTAATTGAGTCCTCAGAAATCGATATTAATTTGTAATTTTATTTTTTATTTTTAATTTTAATTTTTTTTTTTTTGAATTGAATTTCGCGTTTCGAACGTATAATTTCGAATAATTATAAATTAACTCCACGACAAGATGGCGATAATAATAAAAAAAAAAATTCCTATTTTAATTTTAAATAATTGTCACATTTATTTCATATTTTGTTTGCGCGCCATATTTTTTTTTTTTTTTCAAAATGAAAATTTTTAATTGAGTCGTCAGAAATCGACATTAATTTGTAATTTTCTTTTTTTATTTTTTATTTTTTATTTTTATTTTTTTTTCGAATTGAATTTCGCGTTTCGAACCGTTACAATTTTAAATTCAATTCAATTAATCGAATTGAAATTTTAAATTGATCGATTTCATCCGGGTCAGGGGAAACGTAGGAAAAA
>JAGLBA010000354.1 GCA_018260475.1 Chryseobacterium sp.
TATTATTTATAAAAGTTGAAGGCCTTTTATACCGTCTTTTATATAAAAAAATTTTCTAATTTATGTAAAAGTCGATTCTTAGTCGTCGCAAATTATCGTTCCGGCCATCGTTTCGACCACATGGTTCCGACAATCATTTGATTATCGAAAAATTAGTGTTCGCGAGTTTAGGTATCCGTCTGGTTACTGAATTTTGCACTATCAAAGCAGTGCGTCTTGCAGGAGACAAAAAAAAACGAACCAGTTGATTTGGGATTTGAACGCAGACCCACCGGGTTGTTGGAAGGCAAGCGCTCTACCACTCCACCATCCCATTTTATTTATTTATTATTATTTTTAAAGCAGGTAAAGCGAGGAAATCCTCGAGGACACCGACAGTTTTTTATTTAAAACAAATTTTTAATAATTGCCCAATAATTAGATTTAATAAATTGTCATTCATTTATTAATATTATTCATTGTTTTATTATTATTAAATTAAATTAAATAAATTGGAAGTTTTTTTTAATAATAATTATGTATTCGT
>JAGLBA010000356.1 GCA_018260475.1 Chryseobacterium sp.
TATGGCATTTTGAAGATGAAAAACAAAGCATTCAGAAAAAATAAACATTATTCCGGCATTATTAACGAAAACGTTGGATTTCGCCATTTCCGGAATGAACTGGAATCAAATTTAATTAAACATTAAATCGAATTTAATGGAATTAAATTTGTTTCTCGAACATCAAATCAAATTTAACGTTTTTTTCGAAAAAATTAATATTCGAAAAGCAAAAAAAATATTGTTAGAAAAAATCTTTTGCAACATTGACTAAAATTAATTTCTTACATTTTTCGCTTCGTTTCTCTCTCTCTCTCTACTTTTTTCATTCTCTACTTTCTCTCTTGTTTTCTACTCCTTCTTTATTTCTTTTTTCCTCTTTCTCTCGTTCTCATTTTTTGTCTTTTGCGGTTTTGATTGTAAAAAAAAATCGTGCAAGTAAAAACAAAATAATGGAGCGAAATAGCTTGCGACCATCCGGGAAAATTATAAATAATTAGTATGGCTATCGATGAAATTTCTGGGAAACGTCGTCGTTGCGTGAGTT
>JAGLBA010000358.1 GCA_018260475.1 Chryseobacterium sp.
CGTCCCGGGGGTTTTTGGTTTTCACACCGTCGTTGCATAATCGCCATTTTTAAGGCGTTCGCCATTCGCAAGTTTTTCTCTCGCTGGGCAGATTCGAATCCATCTGAAAAATTCTTTTTTCTTTAATTAATTAATTAATTAATTTGTTTATTTATTTATTTTTTATTTGATGTAAAAAGACAAAAGAATTTAGCAAAAGTCTGAGAGGTGAGATGAGTAAGAGTACCATAAATATCAAGAGATGAGGGTACCATAAAATACCAAAACGTTAGTAATCAAAATAAATTCTGAATGTTTTATTGCGGGATTTATGCAATGACAGAACATAAGCAAATCGCTTAAAAACTTCTTAAAGAAACCAAATTCTTGCCTTTCACCGTGAAAAAAAATATTTATCAGATACTTCTCTAAACGATTGTGCTTGAATGCAAAATTTGAAAGCAATGCCAAAGTCATCCGGATGATCACATAACTGAAGAAAATCTATCAAATAAGTAACCGTTAATCGCGGCCGCAATCAAGATG
>JAGLBA010000359.1 GCA_018260475.1 Chryseobacterium sp.
GCCCCTCTTAATCTCTCTCTCTCTCTCTCTCTCTTTCTATTTCTACCACTCTCTCTCTATTTCTACTCCTCTCTATATTTTTCTCTCTCTCTCTCTCTCTCTCTCTAGATTTAAAAAATTTTAAACTCCCAAGACTTTTTTTTTTTTTAGAAAATGATATTGGATAAAAAATCGAGCTTAAGCGGAATTAAGCTTTTCGGTATAGGAAGTTGAAATTTATTTTATTTTTTCCAGAGAAAAACTTTTCTTTTTTTTTTTATTACTTTTTTTTGCCAACTTTCGAGTAATATTTTCACGGGTGAAAATGGAAACATTTCAATTTTTTAAATTAAAAAAGAAAAATATTTGAATTTAAAAAAAAAGAAAAATAAAAAGAAAAAAATCAAAGTTATAGAAAAAAATTCGAAGAATATTTTCTTTAAAAAAAAAAATTATTATTATTATTATTATTATTATTATTAAGGTCATAGTTTTTATTGTTTCAGAGTATTTTATACTATTACAGTATTGTAATATTATTTTATTTTACAT
>JAGLBA010000035.1 GCA_018260475.1 Chryseobacterium sp.
CGGTGTATATACTTGCTCGGAGACTGGAACCTATTTTTTTGAAGCGGAGATTACTTACAATACGACTGCACCAGATCCAACTCAAAAAAACAGAGGTGTAGTAGGTTTTGTAGATGCAACTACGGATAAATGGATTAGTCGCTACAATTTCACTGGGAATACTGATGATCACTCATTTTTTGCAAAAGGTGTGGTTAACTTAACCGCTGGACAGTCATATTATTTTGGGGTAGTAGCTCCGTTTACAACGACGGGTGTATTACTTGCCGATCCATCGGGTAGTACAGGTTCTGGTATTCGGACAATGTTTGCTCTCACTAGAATACAATAGTGAAATTTCAAAAATTATACAACATAATTTTATAAATTAATGATTGGGGTTGGGAATTGTACACTAAAATCGCTCTCTAAAACTTGATGTCATAAAAAATGTATACAGCCGGCTTCCACAAATCTTAGCCGGCTTATTTTTTATAATCTAGATCTGATATTTAAGTATATTTATAACATTTCATCAAATTGGAATTTAGTAACTTAAATTAATACACTTCTTACCTGCGTTACCTAAAAGACTAGCTGTTAAAGTGTTTTTAGCATTCAGTTGGTCAATAACAATCCTGATACATATGGCCTCAAGCGGCGAGTCCAGCTATAGAAAAATTATGTGTTTGTGTTATGGATATTTTAAGAATATGTTATAATTTCTGTAGTATGATCAATCACATTACTTTTGTGACCACATAAAATTAGTATTAAATCTATCAAAACACACACAAATGATGAAAAAAAACATTTACATGATTCTAATGGGACTTTCGGGTCTAGCGACAGCCCAAACCTACAATGGTAATGTAGGGGTGAACACTGCAAAACCAACCAACACCTTCCATGTGAAATCTACCTCGGATCCCGTACGATTTGAAGGTTTACAGCAAAGTACGATCCCTACAGACGCACCCATCGTGACAGATGCAAATGGCGTCTTAAAGAGGTCAAACTTCGGTCGGACAAAATTTGCGGGTTATATAACAACAAATAGAAATTTTTCGGCATCGATTACAAAAATCAGCGTCGACACGGAAGTTCTGGATTTACTAAATGAATATGACAATTCTACTGGTGTATATACCTGCTCGGAAACAGGATCTTATTTTTTCGAAGCAGAAATCACCTACAATACAACTGAGCCACCTTCAGGTGGATCAAATAGGGGTATACTTGGATTTGCAGATGCAAGCACGGGTTCGTGGATTAGTCGCTTTAATTTTAGTGGGAATACTGACGATCGCTCATTTTTTGCAAAAGGAGTGGTTAAGCTTACTGCAGGAAAGCAATATTATTTTGGGGTAGCAGCTCCAACTTCGCAAACAGGTGTAATAGTTGCCAATCCGACTGGTAACACAGGTGTAGGTATTGGAACTATGTTTGCTCTAACTAGGATACAGTAAACTAATTATATTTTCGCATAAATATTCCGTTTCACGACTAAAAAGTGAGACGGATTTTTTATTTATTGAATTATTATTTTTTTAAAATCTAAAAAGTGTACCAAAATGACAGCTCTTTTCGTATGTAGTGTTCTAAAGATGATTAGCCAAACTTGGTTCAACTTTTTGCAAACTTTTTGAGGTAAATCTCATAAAACCATTGCGATGTTTCAGATGTGCAAACAGGGGTCTACTTCAACCGCGAAGATTTCGTGGATGAAAAAAGCGACGAGATTGTTCTATTTATGGGACTGTAGTTATTTAACGAATGAAACCTTCATAGTCGTTCCTAAAAAAATTTTTTAACCTATTGTCAATGTGTAAATAGGTTACATTTTGTGCTTGAAATGCATGTATAAAAATGCAGAAAACCGTATTTTTAGGTTATAAAAAGCGGTAAAGTGTTAAGTAAAACAACTCCAGAATTACGGCAGAATTAATCAAAACAAGGCTTACGGAGCTCATCAATATGGAGCCATCCACTTGTGAAATTGGCAGATGAGATTTCTTGGGATAAAATGGAGGAAGAGTGCGGGAGACTGTTTCCAGAGAAAAGAAGGCCCTCGGCTGCCATTCGCAAAATAGCGGGAATGCTCCTTCTCAAAGAAATGTTTGAGGAAAACGACGAGAACATTGTAGAAAGATGGATTGAGGACGCCTATTGGCAAAATTTTACCGGGGAGACCTTTTTCCAAACCGAGCAGCCGTTCGACCCGAGCAACTTTGTACACTTTAGAAAAAGAATCGGAAAAAAAGGATTGGAATTTCGTATGAGGCAAAGCGTCTCCCTTCATCCTAAAGCCAGGACCGAGGACGAGGTACAGATAGATACCACGGTTCAGTAGAAGAACATCATCTTTCTTACCAATGCCAAGCTGGCAAAGAAAGGTGATTGACAACTGCGCGAGAATAGCTGAGAAGAAGGCGTAGTACAGCGATAGAGCTACAAAAGGGTAGGCAGACAACTTGCGGGACGGCTATTTCGTGCACCACCCGAGAGAGCAGAAAAAGGCCAGAATGGCAAGGAAGAAGCTCAGGACGATTGGAAGAAGATTGCTTCCGGAGTTGGAGAGGAAACTTACCGAAAATGTTTTAAAAGACTATCAGGGCCTATTTACCGTCTATCTTAAACCCTCACGCAAGAGAAGGACACTAAAGACCAAATCTACAGCCCCCACGAGCCGCAGGTTGCCTGCATCGCGAAAGGCAAATCTGGAAAAAACTACGAGTTTGGGTCGAAGGTGGTGGTTGTAAGAGGCAGAAAGACAGGGGACATCACATATGCAAAACAATTTTTGGGCAATCCGCACTACATTAAGACCTTTGAGGAATCACTGGCACAAAGCGAGCGCAATCGCAAATTAATCTCGGCGAGACAAGACCGAAAAAAGCCAATACGGACCGAGGATTCAAAGGAATAAAAC
>JAGLBA010000360.1 GCA_018260475.1 Chryseobacterium sp.
ATAGAAAAAATGTAGAAAATAAAGAACAGGCGGAGACCAAGCTGGTTGAATCAGAAAGATGGGGAATAGAATTTCCTACAGCAAAAACGTCTTGAAATTGCCAACCGGAAATC
The DNA here is from genome assembly GCA_018260475.1 of Chryseobacterium sp. GTDB lineage: Bacteria > Bacteroidota > Bacteroidia > Flavobacteriales > Weeksellaceae > JAGLBA01. The sequence continues at coordinate 114 of JAGLBA010000360.1, forward strand.
GACCTTATTAAGAAAAAAAATTATTTCAAATTCCGCTTTTTGAAATTTTTCTTTTAGGTTTTTCCCGAACGAACGTGGAAGCAGAAAAGCCTTCCGTCTGCGAGTTGTCGAACTAAACGTGGCAGAAGCAAAATAGGAATAGAAAAAATGTAGAAAATGAAGAGCACGTGGAGACCAAGCTGGTTGAATCAGAAAGATGGGGAATAGAATTTTCTACAGCGAAAACGTCTTCAAATTGCCAACCGGAAATCGACCTTATTAAGAAAAAAAATTATTTCAAATTCCGCTTTTTGAAATTTTTCTTTTCGGATTTTCCCGAACGAACGTGGAAGCAGAAAAGTTTTCCGTCTGCGAGTTGTCGAACTGAACGTGGCAGAAGCAAACCTCTTCTCCAAAGATTTTACCAAGGGG
>JAGLBA010000361.1 GCA_018260475.1 Chryseobacterium sp.
TGGAATGTTGGGCTACTGAACGAAAAAATAAATAACATTTTAGATAAAGTCTGAAAAGCTAGATGATCTATTTAAACTGTTTTTAATAAAAGCAAAATAAAAAAATAATTAATTTTACAGGTCTGCACTGTTAATTTTACTGTAAAAATTAATAAAAAATTAAATTACACTGTAAAAATTAATAAAAAATGAAATTTTACTGTAAATATTAATAAAAAATGAAATTTTACTGTAAAAATTAATAAAAAATTAAATTTTACTGTAAAAATTAATAAAAAATTAAATTACACTGTAAAAATTAGTAAAAAATTAAATTTTACTGTAGAAATTAATAAAAAATTAAATTTTACTGTAGAAATTAATAAAAAATTAAATTACACTGTAAAAATTAGTAAAAAATTAAATTGCACTAAAAAATGAATAAAAATTAATTTTAAAATAAACATTAATAAAAAAAATTAATTTTTACAGGTCTCAAAGATTAATAATTATCCAAATGCATTGAAAAATGTTTCTATTAGTGA
>JAGLBA010000362.1 GCA_018260475.1 Chryseobacterium sp.
CACTCAATTTCATTAAGGTATTAAGTCCAAATTTTGAAATTAACGTCCCCATTGAGGTTTTCTTATTATTGTCTTTCAAAACTTTTTAAAGTTTTTTAACAAATGTATTTCAACAAAAATTCTTCTGCCAGATTCTCAACATGACATTATAACCCAAAAATTCTAAGTGTTTTTACGCGGTATTTAAAACGGCGGCTTTTTACGTTTGTAACGGTCCGTTCTCAACCGGTTATTTATTTATTTATTTTTTTATTTTTTATTTTTTTTTATTTTTATTGTTATTATTATATTATTTCCTCGGCCGTCTTTGCTCTCATACCTTCGCCTTCGATGTTTGCCTTCGAAATTGAGAAAGAATTTTTCTCCTTTTTTTCTCTTTTTTTTTTTTGTATTTTTATATTCTTGATAATTACAACTGTGGGACGACGATGGAGAGATCAGAGCTTCGCGGATGAATTTCCACGCTTTTTATTCGTCGTTATTATTATTACAAGACCGAAATTTTTAGAGGTTAGAAATCCAAT
>JAGLBA010000363.1 GCA_018260475.1 Chryseobacterium sp.
TTTGATTTTAATTTAAATTTCACGTTTTAGTCAACGCCTTTAAAATTATAAAAAACGTCACATCCAAATCATTTAAATTTACGCATATATGAAATGTAACAAGAATTCAGAATACTAAAGTAAAGTCAACCAATTCGCCTATTCTTTCTTATAAGGAAATTTCGAGGTAATTTTTTTAGTGGAATGCGGCATTGGAATTACAAAAATTTTGAAATTGTTAGCCATTTAACAACCGACCCAAGATTCCTCTTCGTCCTTTTATTTTAAACCTTGTTTTTTTTTAATTAAACCTGATTTGCATTTAAAAATTTATTAAAAGCTGAATTGCATCTGAGAATGTAATTTTTTTTATTGCACAATTAATCTCTTTATTAATTACCCTTGAAGTAATTTCGAAAAATTTAATGAAGGTTTACGTCTTTTTTTAATAATAAAAATAATTTTTCCATTGCAACGCAAAGTTGAATTATTGTTCAGAACTACCACTACCTTTACTTATCAGTTTTCATAATGAGTTATCTATA
>JAGLBA010000364.1 GCA_018260475.1 Chryseobacterium sp.
ATTATTAATCTGGTGAGTGATGTCGAAGATGAGTCGAGGCCAAATACATGAGTCTTCGTAACATTTGGATTAATCGATTTACGATAATAAGAAGAAAAAAACTTTCATTCGCGAGAGTTTATTAATTAAAATTTATTAATTAAAAAGTGAGTAGATAGAACATCCAGAAGTTTGATCCGTTCCCCCTTAGTATCTAATAGAATATCTGGTGGATAAATACAAAATGCTATTATTATTAATTATTTACAATAATTATTTACGCTTTCTCTCAGGGGAAATGAATGTGGTCGAACGCGGGTGGTCATTAAATTAAAATATTAGGCGTGATGGTAAAAATGTAGTAAAAGCTTTGAAGTAAAACTTCGAAGCTTCCAGTAAACAAAGAGTTAATAATAATTTATTGAGAAATTAATAGGTAATTAAGTTTCATTTATTGTACATCTAATTTGGTTTGCATTGTTTTTTCCCCTGTAACTCGATGGTATTCTTGTCTAGGTTTACTGCCATTATTTTATTATTGTTGT
>JAGLBA010000365.1 GCA_018260475.1 Chryseobacterium sp.
CAAAATCAATTTCGACTGCAATTAAAACCTCACGTCAATTTAATTCAATTGATTATTAAATGTGCCCCCGCCTAATTCAATCTGCCTAAACACATTTCTGGTTCGTTTCAGGTTTCAGGTTTCCGCACCTGGAAGAATCATCGGGGCAGAATGGGGGAAAGGCCATCAAATTCCCGGAAATTTATTTTTCGGTGGATCAAAGGAAAAAAAAAGGAGGATCAATGGAAGAGAATCAAAGGAAACAATTCAGTGGAAGGGGGTCAAAGGAAATGAAGGTGAGTAATAACTCTTCCAGAGCTTGCTCCCCCCGCCGAATTCAACGATTCAATCTGCCTAAAACACATTTCAGGTTCGTTTCAGGTTTCCGCACCTGGAAGAATCATCGGGGCAGAATGGAGGAAAGGCCGTCGAGGGAAAATTTCCGGAAATTTTTTTTTCCCGCGGATCAAAGGAAAAAGGAGGATCAATGGAAGAGAATCAAAGGAAACAATTCAGTGGAAGGGGGTTAAAGGAAATGAAGGTG
>JAGLBA010000366.1 GCA_018260475.1 Chryseobacterium sp.
GGAAAAAACACAAATCATGTAAAAAAAAATTTTTTCTTTAGGTTCAAACCGGTCAGAAACAATTTCTTATTAAAAATAATTTTATCGAATGGGTAATTCATTAAAAACTATTTAAATTTAATTTAAAATAAATTTATTTTTTTTATTTTTGAATTAAACGTGAGAAATTTCTGAACTTTTTTTTTTTTTTATTTCGTATGATTAGAGTTCTGAATTAAAGTTTAGTTCTAATTTTTCGTTTTTTGTTTTCTCGTCTTAATTTCCCTAACTTTTCCTTCAAGATTTTTTTTTCTCAGCATTTTAATTTCTTTTGTTTCCTTCTTCGGTTTGCCTTTCATTGCTTATATTGCGAATATTCTTCCCGTTATTTAATCATTTTTGCCCCGCTTCTTCTTCCTCTTCTTTTTGTGAATTGTGAGAGTGCGTTAAAAACGACTTCTCGTTGGTATCTTTCGGCGGACCGTTGGTAAAGCCAACACCTGCATAAACAGTTGGCAAACCATCTGGTAGTGACCCGGATGCC
>JAGLBA010000367.1 GCA_018260475.1 Chryseobacterium sp.
ATATTTTTTTCCAAAACCAATTGAACTAATTTAATTTTTTTTTGTTAAAAGCACGATCAGAGAGAGCGAGAGAGAGAGAAAGGGAGAGATGTTGAGAAAAAGATTTTTAAAATTATTGAGAAAAATAAATTAAATAATGCAAATTGAAATACTTGAATTTGTTAATCGTCATTAATAGTTTTCTTATCAAGGCTTTTGGCTCTTTCACGTTACAATTCCTTTGTTATTGTAGAAAAATCCGGAGTTGCCTTTTAATGAATACTCAAAATCAATATATCAACTTAAATATTCAAATAAAAAATACGGGATGTGGTCGTCGCCGTCGTTTTTCAACGCGTTTTTCAACGTTTTTCGGGTTCGACTCGTGAGTGTTTGTGCGAACATTTATAGTTCTTCGGGCAACACATCATCTGCTTCAGTAGACATTCCCCACAAGCAAGCGGAAAATGGTTAAAAACGATTCATCGATTCAACAATCATCAACGCGGCTAAGTCATAACCCAAAAGCACTATATAAATAGGG
>JAGLBA010000368.1 GCA_018260475.1 Chryseobacterium sp.
AGGAGCACGAGAGAAGGAGGGAAGGGGAATGAAAAGGAAGCCATTTGGTGGAGGATAGAAGGGGGTGGAGTCACCTTCTTCGCTCCTCCCGAAAAAAGGCGTCCGAAAAACCGGAAATTCTTTTTTTAATTCTCCTTCCGGGTCCTTTGAGAATTTCACTTCCGTTTTTTTCAATTAAAATGGTTTCCCGGCGAATTTAAAAATAGCGGCTCGATTTCCGCGCCAATATCAGAAAGGAAAACGAATTCAAACGATAATCGATAATTGAATGAAATTAACAAAAAAAAATTGTTTGCCTTAGATTGAAAAAGTTTCCGTAGTCTTCTTTTCCTCTAAATCATTTTTTTGGACTGTGATAAAAACTTTTTGATTTAAATTTTAATTTCGCTCAAAAAAGCAAAAAATTATTTTAACGATCCAAGAATTTTTTTTATAGATACGTTTACTTTTAAATTACCTTTGAAAGTGAATAGAAATTTATATTTTTTGGCCTTTTTTTCATTTTCTCCGGAGGAGTTTTTTC
>JAGLBA010000369.1 GCA_018260475.1 Chryseobacterium sp.
GGGTTATCGGATTGTTGAACCGATGAACCGTTTTTCACCATTTTCCGTTTGCTTGTGGGAAAACAAACTGACTAGATGATATGTAGGCCGAAGAAACTTTCAATGTCCGCACAAACACCTACGAGTCGATCCCAATGCCTTGAAAACCGACGATGACCAAATCCCGTTTTTCACCATCTTAATGTCCTGAAGAAACCCGAAGTAGATGTTCAAACTGTTTGCACTACACTTCAGGCCACTATGACTGCGCGTTAAACAACGACATCTCGTTCACTACCAGACGTTTCGCCATCTCCTTCAGCTGTTGGCTTTATAAAAGGTCCGCCGGAAGAGTCTCTTTCGTGAAAGCCTGTAAACTATAATGATGTTTGTGTTATTAAAAGATTATTACATTAAAATATCAGTTTTCATTTTTTTTCAATTGTGGAGAAAAAGCTTAAGGGGAGAAAACTTTTTGGAAGATAAAAGGCCGAAAATGTCAAAGAGATCGCTTTGTTTTGAGTGATTGCCATTCGTATTTGA
>JAGLBA010000036.1 GCA_018260475.1 Chryseobacterium sp.
AGCGCAATCGCAAATTAATCTCGGCGAGACAAGACCGAAAAAAGCCAATACGGACCGAGGATTCAAAGGAATAAAACAAGTGGGTGGAACGCAAATCCTTCTTCCCACAAAAAATAAGGTAACAAAGTACGGACAGCAGGTCGCCCCGGTTAAGATTACGGGCAAGGGCAGCGATCAAATCCTGCATCTCCCATTTAAAAAGAAACCACTCTTTAGGATTAACTTTCTGCAAGGAGTGGTTGGAGACATCATCAATAACCTTCTGGCAGGGATTGGATACAACTTGTAAATGAGATTCATCCAAATCAACGAGCAGATTTTTTCTCTGGCTGGAAATTCTCCGCTCCATATTATTGAATAAAATGAATAGCCGGAATGAAAAAATGATTTAAAAAAAACTTACTAAGTAACTGATTAGCATTGCTGTGATAAAGTATAAAGGAGCAATTATATAACAAAAAAGCCGGTTGAAAAAATCAACCGGCTTTCCTGTTTTAAGTTTAATAATTTAAGCTCCTCTTTTTGTAGCCATTCCGTACAACCAAAGTACCAAAAGTGCACCTAAAACTGCAAGAGCTATGCTTCTGAAATCGAAACCTTTAGGTCCCACCCATCCAAGGACATACTCACCGATTGCACCACCTACGAAGGCACCTACAATACCAAGAATGATTGTCATTAGCCAACCCATACCTTGGTTACCTGGCATAATGAATTTTGCGATTGCTCCAGCGATTGCACCGAAGATGATCCAAGATAAAATACTCATAGTTTTAAAATTTAAATTGTTAATAGTTGCCAACGGATATACGAAAATCATACCGCTTTTTAAGAAATTTTAAATTATTGAAATGATGTAAATTTCTCACAATATTTTGAAAAAGCTACAGGCGGCGCTTGAAGAAGGAATCCACGAATTCTTTTCCGTTAAAGATTTGTAAGTCAGTCATTTTCTCGCCAACGCCTATGTATTTTACGGGTATTTGGAACTGATCGGAAATTCCGATGACTACGCCGCCTTTTGCCGTGCCATCTAATTTTGTAATCGCCAAAGCCGTGACTTCCGTGGCTGCGGTGAACTGTTTTGCCTGTTCAAAAGCATTCTGGCCCGTAGATCCATCCAAAACCAAAAGCACTTCGTGCGGTGCGTTTGGGATTACTTTCTGCATTACGCGCTTGATTTTTGAAAGCTCGTTCATCAGGTTTATTTTGTTATGAAGTCTTCCTGCGGTGTCTATGATGACCACATCTGCATCGTTGGCTACGGCACTTTGTACGGTATCAAATGCTACAGATGCAGGATCGGAGCCCATGTTTTGTTTTACGATAGGCACGCCTACGCGCTCGCTCCAGATGGTGAGCTGATCCACCGCCGCAGCGCGGAAGGTGTCTCCGGCGCCGAGAACTACTTTTTTCCCAGCGGAGTGGTATAGGTGCGCCAGTTTGCCTATGGTCGTTGTCTTGCCCACGCCGTTTACGCCTACTACCATGATGACGAAAGGTTTTTTGCTTTCGTCGATATTTCCGGATGTGGAATGCGGATTTTCAAGAAGAAGTGCTGTGATTTCTTCGCGCAGGATTCTATCGAGTTCATCTGTGTTGATGTATTTATCCCTTGCGGCTCTGGCCTCTATGCGCTCGATGATTTTGATCGTGGTGTATGCGCCTACATCCGATGCGATGAGGATTTCCTCCAAATCATCCAGTACCTCATCATCTACTTTGCTTTTACCAACCACGGCTTTGGTCATTTTTTCAAAAAATCCTTGGCTGGATTTTTCCAGACCTTGATCTAGCGATTCCTTTTCTTCTTTGTTAAATATTTTCTTGAACCAACTCATGCCTTCGGTTATGATTATAATATTGAAAATTCCTTATTCCCACAAAGATAAATAAAAAACTACCCAAAAATTGGATAGTTATCATTTTTTAAATTTGGAAGATTTTTATGGTTTCCAGAAAGACCAAACAGTACCATTAAAAAGGCAAAGCATGTTGTTCGCTAAATCATAGACCATCATTCCCGCGGAAGGGTTTTGCACGGCGCTGTACTTATCGACTAAAGGTAAAATCATTGCTTTATTATCATCCTCCAGTACAAGGATTCCCGCAATCCCCTTTGGTGTGCCAATCGTTGTTTTAGCAGCAGGATTTTCTGATAAATTTTTTTGGAGAGAATCATCAGCAGCTCCAGTTGTATCAACATTAGCTTGGGAAATGAAAAAAAATCCTAACATTAGTGACGAAGAACTTATATCAAAATATACAGGTAAAAAAGAAAAAGGATTAAAACTGTATAAAGATAAAGTGATGGGCTATATTAAAAATATAGATGGGGTTGATTCTAATAATAGAGAGGTTACAGACAGTGAAAAAGTATTGAGAAATATTTCTTACGCCGCAAATTACTTAAATAATGGTTTAAAAAGTATTAGAGGAACCGCCGCAGGATTTATTAGGGATGATGCTGTATTAAGAGAAATAATTCCCGCTCAATTTAGAACCATTACTGCTGACGCATTCGGGAGTAAAAATCCTATAACAAACAGTACTTTTTCAAGAAGAGAATTAAGCGCATTGAGCGATATAGTACATAATGCGGTGTCAAAAGGAAAAATGCATTTGAGTTATGATGATTACCGCACTTCAAAAAATGGAAATGATGATGTAGGTGGTATGTTAACATCGATATTTAATCAATTGGTAAGTGGTCTACTTTTTTGACAGTTTGTAAATATAGTTTTTTCAATTGAAATTTGTACCCGCCAACCGAAACGG
>JAGLBA010000370.1 GCA_018260475.1 Chryseobacterium sp.
CGAAAGCCAGAAAAACATTCTTTTTGAATTTTGTGTTTTTTATGCAATCGAAGAAAATATTAGAACGAACAAATTATGCTCCATCAAATCAAGTTGGAAATCTTGATGATTATTAATCAATTCGTGTCGATGGTAAGTTCATTTTTAAAAATTTTTCATTCTCCATTCGAGCAATTCAAACGCTAATCATCAATCGATCTACTATGCATGCATCGCAAGCAGTCTCACAAGCATGACTTTTTTTTTTTTTTAATCAATTAATTTTAATTTTTCCAGCCTGTCATTAACGCCTCGAAATCCCTCCTTTTCTTTTTTGTCTCTCTCTCTCTCTCTCGCACACAATCCATCTCTTTCTCTGGAGCGCATTTTCAAGTTAAAACAAGGATAATAATTTCTTTTTTTTAATATTTTTTTTCATTTTTTTCTTCGACGATTGTTTTTCCGAGCTTTGTGAGGGGTTTTTCTTTCGTAATTGCCGCAATGGAAAAAAAGCAGTTTTTCTCATTTCCCGTTTTCTCGGGG
>JAGLBA010000371.1 GCA_018260475.1 Chryseobacterium sp.
TTCATTACCATCATTATCATTATCACCATCATAATTATTATTTTTATTATTATTAACATCATTATTATCATTAACATCATCATCAATATCAATATTATTATATTCTTATCATCAACATCGTTATCTTTATCATTATTATTATTAATTCATTACCATCATTATCATTATCACCATCATAATTATTATTTTTATTATTATTATAACATCATTATTATCATTAACCGCATCATCATCATCAATATCATTATTATTATACTCTTATCATCATCATTATTATCATTAATTCATTACCATAATTATCATTATCATCATTATTTTCATTACCATCATCATCAATATCCTTATTATTAAATTCTTATCATCATCATCGTTATCTTTATCATTATTATCATTAATTTCATTGTTATTATCATCATTATCATTCTTATATTCATTACAGTCATCGTCATTATAATTCTTATCATCATTATCATTCCTATTACCATCTACAACATTATTATTATCATTGTCATCAATAT
>JAGLBA010000372.1 GCA_018260475.1 Chryseobacterium sp.
TCTGACTTACAAATTTTGTTCTCTATGACTTTCGGCGTTGCCAATTTTCCCACTCGAACAGCTTGCAGCGTTGTCAATTTTTTTCGGTTTCCAACGAAATTTCGACGATGGAGATGAGCTTTCGTTTTATCCATTGAATTTAAAATCAATTTAATAAAATCAAAAGTGATTTTTAGGTAAGAAATTTCAATAATGAATTCGAACGTTCATTATTGAACGTTCTCCTCTCAAGTCGTTGATTTTGGCATTTCCCCTTACCTCTCTCACTGCTCCTTCCCTCTCAAATCAGCCACGGCAATGATTTTTTTTCTCCATAGAATAATCAACGCGTTAACGGTTTCCCATCTTGCGATGTTTCCGTTCATTGTAAAAAAGAAAAAAAATAATAATTGGATTCCCATCGATTCATCGTAATTCAATATCTGTGGATTGAATGCCTGAATTCGGATTCAATCTTCCTGATTTCCTTTGTTCAACAATGGAGCCTTGTTTGACAAATGCCTTCAATCTGCCTCTCTCCC
>JAGLBA010000373.1 GCA_018260475.1 Chryseobacterium sp.
GTATTTTATTGTATAGCATTTCATTCTCGTTACCGTTTAAAATTTATCCTTTTCTTTTTCCGCCTTATTTATACGGGTCTAAATTTAGCCTGTCAGTTTTGCAATTCTTATTTTTCTTAGTTTTTGCCATGTTTTTTATTAAAATTTTCAAATTATTCGAAATTAAGTTTCAAATATAGTATTTTCAAATTATTTGAAAAACTGTGGTCAAAGTTCATTCAGTTTAATACCTGAACGCTTCATCATTTTTAAAATTTTCAGAATAATTTTTTTTATGATGAAATAACCATGCACCACTCCAATGGTTTTAATTCCATTTGCGGATTATGTTTTACTGAATCAATGTTTAGTCCGTTGTGTAAAGATTTGTTTAATTAGTCGAATTAAAATTTAAATCTAATTCTTTTTGTTTCAGACAGCCCTCTTTTACCATTCAAAATGGGGGCTTATAAGTACATTCAAGAACTTTATAGAAAAAAACAGAGTGATGTTATGCGTTACTTGCTTCGTATAAGATGCTG
>JAGLBA010000374.1 GCA_018260475.1 Chryseobacterium sp.
TTCCACCAAAACAGCTTATCCAATTATGTTTGATTTCTTAGTACTATTCATAAATCTTGTTTTATTAAAATTTACAGGAAGAGTGAGAAATTTATTACGCTTAATTTTTTTTCTCCTCCTGTCGATTTATCTTTAGAATATCCATCCCTAAAGATCTAATTGTCTAACGTTGCAAACACCAAACTCGAAATTAAAAAGAGTCAAAAATTAAGTTTCGATTTAATTTTTACATTAAAATAATAAGCCCAGACATCCTTATGCAACCCTCGAAACTGGTGCTTTCCATTGAATAAATTTTATTTTTTAATTTAAAAAGTTAAAAACAAAAAAAAGTTTTAAAATAAAACCTGACCAATTGAAAAATTTTTTAATTAAAAAATTAAAAAAGCATTTAAATTAAACTGTTTAAAAAAAGAAAAAATAAATAAAATTTCGGACAAAAACCGAACAATTTCTTAATCAATAAGAACATACGCTAACTGTTTCGGTAAATGCATAAACATGTAAAAATTCAAAGGATT
>JAGLBA010000375.1 GCA_018260475.1 Chryseobacterium sp.
AATTTTCAATGTCCGCAGAAACACTTACTCGTTGCATTGAAAACCGACGATGGCCACATACCGTTTTCACCATCCCGATGTACTGAATAACCCAAAAATATACATTCAATATTTTAGTATTATTAAAAGATTACTTTGTACTACAGTAATCTTGTAATAATATTAAGGTATTAAGTTATTTATTTATATTATTTATTTACATAATATAATAATAATTTTTAATAAAGTAAAATTTATTAAATGAAAAAAATAAATTAAATAATAATAATAAAATTAATTTTTCATTTATAAAATACAAAGGCATTTGAATTTTTTTTAAATACCAAATCAAAGCTTTAAAATTTTTTCCATTGTCAAAATTTTAGTTTAAAATTTTAATTTTAATTAAAATTTATTAAAATATAAATATTTTTGATAAATATAATTTTGAGTCAATACTGAAGGGGATTAATTTTTTTTATGAGTCTCATTTACACAATTTATTTAAGTACATCTTGTACTTTAAATGCAGACTATAATAT
>JAGLBA010000376.1 GCA_018260475.1 Chryseobacterium sp.
TAAAATGTTATTTTGCCAAAGCACGGTCTAAGATGGCCGAAATGAACTCAAACAATATAATGTGATTCAATACAATAAATTAAATAAACACCAAAAGGTTTAATAATAAAACGTATGTAAAATAATATAATAAATTAAATAATGAATGCTCGTGTGCGCAAAAAAAGAAATTAGAGAAAGGGCAGATGACGTTTAAGGTTAGCACGTTAGGTTTAGCAAGGTAATAAAATAATTAATAATAATAAGAATTATTAATAATAAAAATAATAATATAATGCCTATAAAATAATATTATGCAATACAATATAAATTGAATAAAAATAATAAAATTCAATAATAAAATATATTCAAAATAATGTAATGAAATATAATAAATTAAATAATGAATAATAATAAATAGTACAAGTCTAGTAACCTTGATGCCATCACCAGGTTCGGGATATCGGCGCCATACGAATCGAATAGAATGTAGACCAGGTTTTCATGAAAAACCTGACAATTGAAGATACAAATAATGTTG
>JAGLBA010000377.1 GCA_018260475.1 Chryseobacterium sp.
CAAACAGGAAAAATTAAGAGCAAATATTTAGTCGGTAGTTTCAACACTATCCGATCCCAAATGAAGGAATGTAAAAAGAAAAAGCTTTTTTCTTTTTACAAAGAGATTTTCAAGCTTTTTTTAAAATCTAAAAAAAATCTCTGTGTTTCGCTATATATATATATATATATATATATATATCCAGTAAGATGCCAGGAGTGTAGAAATTGCCTAAACGGCTGAGAAACGGCGCAAGTCTCTTATGTCCTTATTTGACGTATTCGCAAGCGCTAACAAGGGCGAAAAAGTCTAAAATCCATTTAAAATAACTAAAATTAATATTTTTCAATTATTTATTTAATTAATTTACTTGAATGAATGTTTAAAATTCTATTTAATTATTTTAAATAGATTACAAGCCAATTCATAAGTCGAAAATAGAATCATACCTTATTTTCTAACCTTAAAATTATTCTAGAAGCTCGGTTTTATATATATATATATATATATATATATATATATATATATATACAGATTATTC
>JAGLBA010000378.1 GCA_018260475.1 Chryseobacterium sp.
TGTATAATATAATTAGAAATATAATTGTACGTTATATGCAATATATATATATTGTATAAAAATTATTTTATACAATTTTATATTGTATTTTTTTACATAAATAAACTATTCTTTATACTGCAATGCTATTTTTATTTTTTATTTTTTTTGATTTAATAAATATTACACCGAATATTGATTAAAGTATACTACGACTGGACGCGACTTTTTTTTACAAAAGTCCTTACGAAGTCGCGAAAGTTTGAAATCGATAACTTAGAAGTAACCTCGCGCCTCGTCCTTCTAAATCATTTATTTGGCTTTTTCGTTCGTTTATTACGGAAATTATTTTTAATATAAATTGAACTGGATTAAACTGAGACTCTACCTATTATTAAAACATTAAAACAATGATGGAATTCATAAGGTCGCTGCTCATCTTTAACATGAATTTGTATACGTGTCTGATATTTACCGAAAATCACTCAAGCTTAAATCAATGTCAACGTGATCAAAATTTAATGGTTTATCCTTTTTT
>JAGLBA010000379.1 GCA_018260475.1 Chryseobacterium sp.
TTCAAAACGATTTAATTTCTGCTTTTTTCGGCGTCTACCGTGGCAACATCCTGGTCTTTTGTTTTTTTTCCACATTAAAAAGAGCCAATCCGAATTTTATAATTTTCAATTTTCGACTTTCAATTGTTGCTTAATTTAATTTAATTCAAAATGCACGATTCTTTGCTTTTTTTTAGGCCATTTCACATGCCGCATGAAGGTGCTTTAAAGTGGCAAAATTTATGTCGAAAAAATGATTTTGGAACTGCGGAATTAATATAACTTTTTTTTGAAGGCGAGTTATAGTTAGATTTATAGTTATCGTTAGATCGTTAGAGTTATCATTGATAACTGGAGCTATTTGATTTCTCGATTTAAATAATTATTCATCCATTTGAGGAAGCCCGAAATTTTATTGCCAACAATTCGGATCCTCCCTTCGGCAAACCTTTTTTCTACTGCCTTGAGGTTTGATTAATTTTTTTAATTCGATTTCGATTCCTTCTTCATTCTCCTACTCTTCAAATTACCCCAAAGGTC
>JAGLBA010000380.1 GCA_018260475.1 Chryseobacterium sp.
CCAGATATACATAAATCCGCAATGAATTTTTAATTTATTTTTAAAAAATACACATCTAAAAGAAAGGAAATTCACTTAAAGTATTTGGAATACACCATTTAAAAATTTTCCCTGAAATAAATCTCATAATTAAACAAAATACTCATAATTAACAAAATAAAATAGTAAATTTACATTTACTATCATAAAAATTTCAAAATTTGCTTTGGAAATAAAAAAAAATTCAAAATTCGCCTTGAAAAATCTCAAAACTTGCTTGAAAAAAAAATTCAAATTTCAATTGAATTCTTGTAAAATAATGAATACTTTTTGAGTAACGATAAAATACCCAAGAGAAATTTTTATAAGGAATTATTTTTAATTTGAATCGAATATTTATATATTTTTTTGGCAACCTTTGGCAAAATCTTCGGCAATAATTATAAATAGAAGGCTAAAAAAAAATTTTTCTTAGGGGAAATATTATGAAGAAGAATGAGGGATAAAGATAATTTTAGGTTTCTTTTTTATTATTATGTT
>JAGLBA010000381.1 GCA_018260475.1 Chryseobacterium sp.
AAGGTTGTTTTCACATATATAAAAAAAATTTTGAATCGCGAAAAACAGAAGAACGCTTTAGGACTTGACTCCAGGATCAATGCAATCTTACAAAGGAACTGCTCCCGAATGTTTTACATTTTTCATCAATGTAAAAAAAATACAATGAAAAAGAAAGAGATGGGCAAAATTTAAAATCTGTATTGAAAAAAAAAATTTTCAGACTTGAATTTCGGTCGTGGAACAGAAGTATTTGTTTTATACTTTTAAAAGCAAATTTGTAGAGTCAAATAAATTTCTCTAATTGACTTAAAGAAAATTAAATGCTTATTTAAATTGTACATGAATTGAAATGAACTTGAAGAAAATCTGCTGCATTATTGGTAATTCTTAATATTATTATTATTTTTTTCATTTTGTATGATGATTGACCCCCTCTCCTCTTATATTTAGTTAATTTTTTTTTAGTTTTTCAACCAACCATAGTTTTCTTCTCCTATCGATGGCCTTAATTTTTGAAATTCCTAATAAGATTTTTTT
>JAGLBA010000382.1 GCA_018260475.1 Chryseobacterium sp.
GCAAATTCGACATCCTTCTCTCTCTTCTTTGATGCATTTCTCCTTCTTTTCTTTCTTTCTTCCCTACTTTCTTATCGAATTCGACTTCCTTTTCTCTCTCTCTCTCTCTTTGTCTTTTTCTTGATGCGTTTCTTCTTCTTTTCTTTCTTTCTTTCCTTCTTTTTTCTTCAATTTGACTTCCTTCTATCTCTTTGTCTTCTGCAGTACATTTCTTCTCTTTTCTTTCTTCTTTCTTATCTTATCGAATTCGACTTAATTCTCTCTCTCTCTCTCTCTCTTTGTCTTCTTCTACGGTACGTTTTTTCTTTCTCCTCTTCTTTCTTCTTTAATTTGAACTTCCTTTTCTCTCTTTGTCTTCTTCCGTGGTCCTTTTCTTCTTCTTTTCTTTCTTTCTTCCCTCCTGACTTTTTCCTTCTCAAATTCGACTTTCTCCTCCAACTTTTCCTCCTCTTTCTCTCTCACTTTTTTTTAACTTTACTCGGGAGTCAATTAAATTATTTTTCAATTAAATTTTTTCG
>JAGLBA010000383.1 GCA_018260475.1 Chryseobacterium sp.
AATTGAGACGCAGAAAAGAGAATAGTTTTCAGCTTTAAAATTTATTGTTTTTAATTTAAAACCGTTCGTTTCAGGTTCTTCTCTGATTTATTTAAAAGAATAAAAATTAATAAGGGAATTAAAAATTTTCAATTAATTTTTTTTTTAAATTTAATTAAAAAATTTTTCAATTAATTTTTTTTTTAAATTTAATTAAAAAACTTTTCAATTAATTTTTTTTTTTTAATTTAAATAAAATTTTTCGGTTAATTTTTTTTTTAAATTTAATTTAAAACTTTTCAATTAATTTTTTTTTTTTAAATTTAAATAAAATTTTTTCAGTTAATTTTTTTTTTAAATTTAATTTAAAAATTTTCAATTAATTTTTTTTTAAATTTTTAATTAAAAATTTTTGGAGAAAAAAAAAACGAGAAAAGGGATGAATTTCTCTCGTTTTATCTTTTTTTTTCTTTAAATTTAACAAATTTCCTTTTTCTTTTATTATAAAACTAAAAACAAAACAAAACGAAAAATCGAA
>JAGLBA010000384.1 GCA_018260475.1 Chryseobacterium sp.
ATATAACGCGATGATTTTACATCATTATTACATTATCACATTACTTAAACATGATAGAGTAAAATTTACCATTCTGAATACTGAGGGATTGTGGTTTTTTTACCCGTATTCACTACTAAAAACAACATTGAATAAAAAAATAAAAAAATTAGGAATATTTACATAGGCCTATTTAAAAAAAATTGAATTTTTAATTATATAAAAATTAAAATTGTAATTTTATTATTATGATTACATTATTATGATTATAAAATTAATTATAATATTTAATATATTATATTATAATAAATATAATACTATTATTTACACTGAATGAACATCAGTATATGTAAAAAAAGCGACTTTCGTGAGAGTCGCTGGGTAATCCCGTGATTTCCGTTAAAAATCAATTAAAAATTTCTCTCGAAACAAAAATTACTTTTATGGATCTTATAAGAAAGGCATTAAGAAAGACAAAAATTAAGTTTAATTAGTTTTTCGTTAATTTTGATTTAGAAAACGATAAAAAAATTTTTTT
>JAGLBA010000385.1 GCA_018260475.1 Chryseobacterium sp.
TTCAGATTAAATTTAATTTAACTAATTAAATTTAGTTAAATGCGCAGTACTTAAAAGGGTGATTAAATTTAATTTGTTTTTTTTTTCTTTTGGCTCACATGGAATTCGTAAACAATTTCACTAGCACTAAAAAATAAAAAATAAAAATGTTGGAAGGCAAATCACCTCTAAAATTAATTGTGGTTCCAAAAAAAAAACATTTTCTCTCTCTCTCTCTCTCGGTTTTCAATTAACTCGATTTGAGGAGACTAAAAAAAAAAAAAAAAAAATCCATTAACAATTTAAATGGAATCGTTAAAAAATCATATAAGAGGAGCAAGAGTGTTGTCGGGTGGAACCGAGAAAACGAAACATTTTAGGCACTCAAAATAAATTTTAAAAAAATAAAAAATAAAAAAAATTGGCACCTCGAAAGAAAATCGATGAGGATTTTGATTTTTGAAAGACAAAATTTGATCCTAACGGGATTTTGGCCGCAAAAACGAAAAATCGATGCCGAATCATTCGCAACACCGG
>JAGLBA010000386.1 GCA_018260475.1 Chryseobacterium sp.
CCTCTTTGCGTCGTATCTGGGCTCTCATTTCGTTCAATTCCGACAAGAGCTTGTCTCTCTTGTACTGGAGAGCGGCTAATTCGCTTTTTAAAGCGGTCATTGCGTCGTGAGAGTCTTCTTCCATCTGCAAAAAAATCGCCAAACATCTCTTATTTTATCTCGCAATTGGGTAAATTTCTTCATAAGTAAAGACTTGAATTCGCATTATTTTCTTGGTTCTTTAAAAAATCAGAAAAAAATAATTTCGAATTGATTCACAGAAAAATTTGATTTTCTCTTCTCGCCCTCTTCTCCCCCATGTTTCGAATTCTTCACAAAAAAAATTTTAATTAAAAAAAATTTTTTTAAAAAATTTTAATTAAAAATTTTTTTTTATTTAAATAAAATAGAAATTGACGAACCAATAATTAAACGTCCGTTGAATTTCATTTTCCTTTCGGATCGGAAGTCGAATTCTTTGAGAAAAAACCAAAATTAAATTCATCTCGATCGAAATGCTCTCATTCTACCACTGA
>JAGLBA010000387.1 GCA_018260475.1 Chryseobacterium sp.
AGGGGGGTTAAGCAAAGAAGATTTCAAAAAAGGGGCCTTCAAAAAGGGGCCAAGAAAAAAGCAGAAACCCTTGTTTTACAGACAAATTAAAATGAAATAAAAGAATAAACGAAGACAAACTAAAAAGAAAGAAAAGAAGAAACGCAAACAAACCAAAAAGAAAGAAAAGAAGAAACACAGACAAACCAAATAGAAAGGAAAGAAAAAACACAGACAAACCAAATAGAAAGGAAAGAAAAAACACAGACAAACCAAATAGAAAGGAAAGAAGAAACACAGACAAGCCAAATAGGAAGGAAAGAAGAAACACAGACAAACCAAATAGAAAGAAAAGAAAAAACGAAATAGAAACCAAATAGACAAACCAAAAAGAAAGAAAAGAAGAAACACAGACAAACCAATAAGACAGATGCAAAGCGGACAGAAGAACCAAAGCAGGAACCTAGCATGAAGATAAAGGAATAATAGATTAGAAAAAAATTGTCTAAGTCACGTGGTCTATAGATGGCCGAAA
>JAGLBA010000388.1 GCA_018260475.1 Chryseobacterium sp.
AAAATTCTACAGTTATTCTCTTTCTTTTCAACATCCAAATCATTGAAATAAACCCTTGAAATTGTGCTTGCAACCACGAAATGTACCAGTTTTTATTTCACCAACTGAAATTTATAATAAAAATCAAATAAACAATAAAGCAATTTATTAATAAATTTTAATATAAATAAAGAAAAAATTTTTATGCAAAAATATTTTTTGGTAAAAAGATAAGAAATTTATTTTAAAAAAAAAATACCGTGAGACTAGCCATTGATCGCGATCGCTTCCAAAAAAAACTGTTGCTCGAATCAAATCTGCAAAGAATCAAAGGAAGATCTCTGCATTTTTCTTCCTTTTTCAAAAATTTTTTTACAACTAAATGAACAGTAATAATCGTTGCTTTTTCGGGATGTTTCAATAAAAATATTCTAACGACCCTTACCTCATCCTCTTCCCCCTATGGGTCGATAATATTGACAATATATTGATAGGTGTCGATATTATTAAGTTTAATGAGGTTCTCGAGTCGTTT
>JAGLBA010000389.1 GCA_018260475.1 Chryseobacterium sp.
AGTGTTTTAATAAAGGCAGCGAAATGGATGACATCCACTTTAAAAAAAAATGGCAATAACATATAATGCGACCATTAAGTTCGCGCTAATATTCACGGAGACGAAGGTTACGTAACAAATGGAAAAATCAAGTTTTTCTCACATAATGACAATCTCATTTTTTTTTTTTTTAGCCGGGTGTAATTATTAAATAAAATGTTTTTTTTGTTGTTCGAAACTGGCAGAAATGTCATTTTGGCAAAAAAAAAAAAAAAATCAAATTGGGCATCGGACTGATTAAAAATTCATTTAAACATTCGAAATATCTACATAATTTACATAATTTAATTTTTTTTTACGTTCACAATAGTCGAGTTTAATAGATTTTAATTAATTAATTTATTTTTATTTTTAGAATTATTAAAAAAGAAAAAAAATGTTTTTTGGTGTTAAGGCTGGACCTCTCTTCTCCGCTTTTTCACTTCCTTCGTTAAAATATGATTTTTCTTTTTTTTTCTTTTTTAATTTTA
>JAGLBA010000038.1 GCA_018260475.1 Chryseobacterium sp.
AGAAATTCCTGCGGCGGACCGCGCTGCCCGAAAACGGCAATGGGCACCAGATTTCCTTCCTTGCAACACCGGCATTTATTGTGCAGCGTTTTGGGTGTGAAGCTTGATATTCCTTACTTCCATACAGCGCAGTCTGCAACCGTAAATCAGCCCGATGAGCAGTTTATGTTTCAGAAGTTCAGCACTTTGAAGCATCCGCCAAACTTCTTGCCGGCTTAAAATAGTGGGCAGTTTATTTACTTTTGGAATCGCGGGAAGATGGAGGTGGCTGTAAGGCAAGCCTTCCGTCTTCAATAAAAACCGCAGTCCGTAAACGGTATGTTTAAAATACGACTGTGATGGGGTTTGGCTTCGCTGCTGGAGTACAAAAAGATAATCTTTGACCTGTTCGGGATCCAGTTCGGTGGGCAAGATTTTGAAATGCAACGCCATGGCTGCAACGTGACGGGAATAATTATCAAAGGTTCGCCTGCTTCTGCCCAGGATAGAGATATTTCTTTCGAAGCGTTGCAGAAGTTCGGCAAAACCGTTAACTTCGCTCGAGGCACGATTCAGGAATTTGTTCGTCCTTAAATCCTCCGGAGATTTTTTTTGTAGCCATTTCATGAATTTTTAAAAGGTTAATAAAAACAAAGTTACTAAAACGGCGAGTGGGAAAAGCTACCGGAGGTTTAGTTCAACACGGGTTTGGCAAAAGGCGGGGTTGAATCTATAATAGAACTACCCGATTCCTTTAGCCGCGCCTGCTTTTCCACTTCACATTTTTTTTTTAATTTAGTTTCGTGGAAAAAGCATTCGCTTCGGTTGGTCGAAATTGAACCCTTCGGTTAAATTTAGCCCGCCCTTCGCAAATACTTTTCCCGTTGTAGGATATTTTATTTGATGAACCGTTTTCACGATATTGCTTAAGCAACTTTGATTGACTTAAGGAAAATGAAAGAAACGCCTTTGCTAACGAAGATTCACACAAATAAAATCAACTACAAAGTCGTCTAACCTTATTTAAAATTAATTTAATTATGAAAAATTTATTTAAAACAATTTTGATTGCCTTTATCGTTTTTGTAGGAATTTATTCTTGTAATAGAAATAATGAAGAAATTCATCAAAATGAAAATTTAACTGCGGAACAATTATCTTCAAAACTTACAAATGATACAGATTTTATTGAACTTACTAATATGATTACTGTTTTTCAGAATATTTCTGACAAAAATAACTTTATAAAGAAATTTGATGAAAATAGATTGAAAATCGAAGGTAACAAATACCTTGCTGAAGTATCAGGTTATAGTGTAAAAGATATTGAGAAAATTAATAATGAGTTAGTATTTAAAGTATCAAAACTTCAAAAGAAATATCCACAATTAAAATCTTCCAAAGAAAATTATAAATTCATAAATGAAGTATCTGCTTTATTAGTAAAAAATATTAATTCAATTTCATTAACAGCTAGAAAAACTTGTGCTGATTGTGCTAGAGAAGGTAGAGCTAATATGGTTGCAGGGACATTATTAGGTGGACTTACTGGTAGTGCTGGTGGTTTTTATGGAGCTTGGGCAGGTGCAGTAGCAGGTTTTTGGGCTGCTGGCGAACAAACTGTTACTTGTTTAAAAGAAGCAGGATGTTAAATAAAAAATCACTTATTGTTTTAATTCCTGCAATTTTAGTTTTATGGTATTTATATTATAACCCTAAATACATAGAATATAATTCGTTTCAATTTATATTTTTGGGTTCAATTAATATGTTTTTATATAGACTACTACTTAAAAAAAATAAAATTGATAAATTTAAATATTTTTTAATTTTTCAATTATTTGTTTTAATGTTATTGATCTTATTTAAATATACTCAATTTATAAATACTCTACTTATTATAATAATTGTATCAACTTTTATTTTCTTAACAAGGAAATATTACAAAGATTTTCAATTATTTAAATAAAAAACATCCTACAATAACTAAGCTTTCGTCTTGTCCGCAGGACACAAGATGAAAGCCCGTTGAACGGAAGCTCCGGTGGCTTTTCAGCA
>JAGLBA010000390.1 GCA_018260475.1 Chryseobacterium sp.
AAAACAAATGAAAATTAATTTATGAGTTATCGAGCTATTTAAAGTTTCTAAAAAGCTCATAGAAACCTTCGGCTATTAATAGTACAGTAATATTATATAATTATGAAAAAATTATGTCCTCTGTAATTATTATTTTTTTGTTAAAAAAGTAACTAAAATAATTAAATAATAATTACTAAATAATTAAATGAATAAGATTAAAATTTAGGTTTCTCATTTCCTTCCAATTATTTTTTATTTAAAATAAAAAAAAAATTAAAAAATATCAACATTAATTACCATAGAAGTATTCAAAAACTTCAAAAATTCAACATAAAAAAACTTTTTTTTACTGAGATTCAAAAATCTTCACTCTGCTTTAATTCAAATCAATTTATTTTTTGGTTTCTTTTGTTTTTTGAAGCCAAGCCACATATTTGTTTTAAATAAAAGTTCAAATGACAAAAGAAACAAAGGGGAGTTTAACTTGAGAACTTAATTGATAAGTAGTTTTTTCAAAACTCCAAATTAATAC
>JAGLBA010000391.1 GCA_018260475.1 Chryseobacterium sp.
GATAGAATAAAAAAAAATGTTACTGATGAAACTATTTAACTATCTGAGAAGTACCCGAGTAATTATTTTACTAGTATTTATTAATATTTATTAGTAAATTGCACTTAATTAGCAATTATTAATTATTTAATTTATTTTTTAATTATTATTTAAATAATTAATTTAATAATAACCAAACTGAGGGAAACAAAAACTTAATTTTTTTTTTGCGAAAGACCGCAGTCTAATAAAAATGATGAAGAGATAATGTTGTAGTGCGAACTCAGTTTAACGTTTAATTCCGGTTCCGACGTGGATGACTTCCTACAGAAGTAAATTGTATTCTTTCTTTTACTGTTACATTAAAGAAATTCAGACAATAGTAGAGTATCGAGGAAGGAATTGAGGTAAAATTTTCATGCTCATTTAATTTGGTTCTCGATTTTAGGCAGTCGGATTTTAAGCTCACGTAAAAGTTGAACTTAAGGAATCGCGTCGCATTACTGTACAAATCGAATTTTAAGACGCTTTCTTT
>JAGLBA010000392.1 GCA_018260475.1 Chryseobacterium sp.
CAGTGTTCATTCAGACCGAATTCTTTGGATCCGTAATTTTTTTTTCATGAATATTTGAATTAGAGATAATTTTCGTGAAATATTTATATAAATCTGAAAAAAATTGGATTTATTTAATTCATATAATTGGAAATTTGAATCGAAATTTTGCACAAGAGGCTTTTCCTGCACCCAATTTAAATGCGAAGGTTTTTTAATTGGCAAATTCAATCAATGATTATTCACATTATTTTTAAAATTGATATTATTATCAACATAGAATTATTATCGATCAAGTAATATAATTGAAATACTAATTTTTAAAAAATTTTTAATGCATTACTAAGAAATAAATTCAATACGAATTAATACTGAATTTCTTGGGAAGGGTGAAAAATTTTCTTTTTAATTATTTTATTCTATTTTGGTGGTTGCCAATAAGCAAAGCCTTGGCAAAAAAAATTTTTTTAAATAATTTTTTTTTTCATAACTGAAAGTTCAAAACTTCTGAATCAATCTAATGGCGTTTCCTTTC
>JAGLBA010000393.1 GCA_018260475.1 Chryseobacterium sp.
GGTTTAATTTTGACCACTGAAGATGCCCCAAAACCTGTGAAATTTTAAACCTGAAAAGCGTCTGTTTACAAGTCTATTTAGCTTTATTGCTCAAAAATTGCATATACTAAAATAAATTTAATATTTTTAGTTTCAAATTAAAATCATTTAAAGCATGTTAAAATTAATAAAAATTTTAGCAGTTTAAAATTAATTAGATCTTCGTTAATTAAATATTTGAAGCATTTCCAAAAAAAAGATTTGGCTCTAATTTTTACGTTGGCATGTACATGCATGCAAATAAAAGAATATTTATCAATTTTCAACTACGTGACTAGCTCAGAGATAAATTTCCGATTGCTGTAATTGAATTAAAATACAAAGATAATGAAATCAATTACAATTAATGGTAATGATTTGTAAAAGGGGTCCAGTCATTTTAAAGAAAATATTGAAATTTAGATGTTTCTCTACATTTTTCCTTTTTAAATTTCTCAATTTAATCTCAGATTGAAAACGCCGGACAGTAACTGT
>JAGLBA010000394.1 GCA_018260475.1 Chryseobacterium sp.
TTAGTTCCCAAACAGCGTATACAGGTTGTTCCGTTAAGATTTGTTGCCTCGCCATCAAAATCTATCACAGCTATGTGTGCGCGTGTCAACATACTTTTTTTATTATGTTGCAGAATTGGAAAAAAAAATATTTCTTTTCTTTTTTCAATAAAGATAATGATTAATGGAATTAGGGGATTGCCGTCAAGAACTGGTCCGCAGTAATGTGAAATGCGGAATCAGGTTGGAATACTGGAAAATTAATTTGACAGTCGACTGCCTCGCCTTCGCCGAAGATGTGGTTTTATTCTTTGAGTCCCCGGAAACTAGGACCGAACAAATTACTCAGTTGTAAACCCAAGCAGCTGAAATAAAACTAAAAAATCATTTAAAGAAGCAGACTAGAACCAACCTTAACAACACCACTCAAAGAACTAGTGATAAATCAAAATAAAATCAATGAACTCGCTATTTCCTATGTCCTAATTCGTAGTAACAAATAGCAATGTCATACGCAAAATAAGACTTGCTTTT
>JAGLBA010000395.1 GCA_018260475.1 Chryseobacterium sp.
TTCTTCCTTTTTATATCTGCTTATTTATTCTGTTTCTTTTTGCTGAATTCTTCTAGTTTATATCTACTAATTTATTTTTGCTTCTTTCTGCAGAATTCTTCTAGTTTACATCTGCTAATTTATTCTGCTTTTTTCTGATGAATTCTTCTGCTTTTTTACATCTGCCAATTTATTCTGCTTTACATGTGCTAATTTATTCTCCTTTTTTCTGATGAATTCTTCTAATTTATATCTGCTAATATATTCTGCTTCTCTCTGATGAATCCTTCTGCTTTATATCTGCCAATTTATTCTGCTTTTTTCTGATGAATTCTTCTGCTTTTTACATCTGCCAATTTATTCTGCTTTACATGTGCTAATTTATTCTGCTTTTTTCTGATGAATTCTTCTAATTTATATCTGCTAATATATTCTGCTTCTCTCTGATGAATCCTTCTGCTTTGTATCTGCCAATTTATTCTGCTACTTTCTGATGAATTTTTCGGCTTTACATTTGCTAATTTATTCTGCTT
>JAGLBA010000396.1 GCA_018260475.1 Chryseobacterium sp.
TCTGTATGTATTAAATTTATCTCTTTTTTTTTCATCCATTAATAATGCAATGCCCAGTTGGAATTTCAAATTTACCTGATTAGCGGCCGGTGACATTATTCGATCCGTAATTTTTTTTTTTTTGAATGGCACCGGACCACGAAGAAAACAAGAATTTGCACGAACAAACTGATCGAAACTCCACGGTTTCAAAAAAAAAAAGAAATCAATCAAATCAAATAAATTCACAAAAAAAAGAAGAAAAGAAATTGAGAAAAAACGGTCTCCAACCTATTTCGGCTTCGGTTCGATTCCCAGAATTCTTTTCCCGCGGCGGAATTCGCGATTCGCGAAGGCGGTGATTTGACTTCCGCTCAAAAATGGCGGGTAAATTAAAAAAAATTTTTTTTTGTCTACATTCGATTTTAGCAGCACGACAGAAATGATGAGGAAGGATTATCTGTTCATGTCACAATAATTGAATTCGGTTGGAAATTATCAATTTTTAATTTGGTAATAGGAAATGATTTCCA
>JAGLBA010000397.1 GCA_018260475.1 Chryseobacterium sp.
TATATAAAAAGGAGTCTAATAACTCCGATCACACAGGCATACACAGAAAAATTTCAAATGAAAATGACATAAAAATAAGACGAATACCTAAATACAAATTTTTACCTTTTATTTTTAATGAGTAATTTTCTTTTTTAAATAAATAATTCAAATGGATGCTTAATTTTTTAATAACTAATTTTTTAAAAAAATAGTTTGATCTAAAAATAATTTAAATGGTTATTTATTTTTTTAAAATAATTAATTAATTTTTCAACTTTTAAGGTCTAACGGATTCGTCCGACGACGAGGAAAATAAATATTTCGACCAAGCGAAATACAACGAATGCGGAAGAGATTTAAATCAATTACTGAAGAGAAAGGAATTTCATGAGAAAAATGATTTTTCGGTCGTGGCAAAAGAAGAAAAGGGATTTTCCTCAAGTGCTCGCGTGGCACGAGACAAATTGATCGAAAAGTTGAAATCCGTCGAAAACTCGATCTCCGGATCAAAGATCCCGGGGGATAATAAA
>JAGLBA010000398.1 GCA_018260475.1 Chryseobacterium sp.
AAGATTTCTCGATATTTAATACTAAAAGGTCAGATTTTGTTCCCCTTTTTTCTCCCGTCACTCACTTTCTCTGAATAACTTCAACTTAAAAACTTATTTTCAGTTTTTAAGCAAAATTTTTGCTTTTAATTAAAACAAATTTATGTTTCAGGTGATAAAATTTCCTTATTTTTCACCATGGAAAACTCAAATTTCGAGCAGTACTAATAACAATCAATAAAATTTATTTTTTCTTTTCTTACATTTCAAACCGTGATTTCACTTTTATTATTTATTTTATTTTTTTCTTACGTAACTTCAGAGTCTCAAATTCTTCTGAATATTATTAAACAATCCAGAATTTGTATTCACTTTGATGTGTATTAATTATTAATGCATTAATATTATAAAATTATTAAAGTTTTTCTCATCGACAATTTATTTTGATTTCAATTAATTTTTTAGCATAAACAACGAATGAATTAAATTTTTAATAGCGTTCTTATCCCTGATTTATCTTTTTTTTTATTTC
>JAGLBA010000399.1 GCA_018260475.1 Chryseobacterium sp.
CGAAGAAAATTCTTTTGTCGCCTTTCGCCTGAGTTTAATCAAAGACTTTTCCGAATCGCTTCACCTTTCCTTTTAATTGCGACTGATTTTAATAAAAAATTTAAATTCTTTTTCCCATTATTATTTAAGTTTCTTTTTGTTCAGATTGGAAGAAGGAGAAAGGGAGAGGGGACGAGAGAGGGAAGAGGCAAATCCTCAGAAACCTTCGCGCAAGGGAAGCAACAAATCAGGGCGTCTGATTGCTGAAAAATCTTCTGAAAAAAATAATTTTAAAACGCGTCGCAATCCATTATCTTCAACCTCGCAGTTTTTCATTCAGAAAGTTTCAAGTTGTAACTTTACCTCTGCCGTGGCGATACAAGCTAGTTTTAATGATTGAGCCGACACCTTGTTGAATGATATACCTGACCGTTGGCCAAGATGTCATTATGGTCGTTTACCAAAGGGAAAAGAATGTTAGTGGGTAGGTACCTCGGCACGGCAGGACAGTAACCTCAAATTTTTGCACAAT
>JAGLBA010000039.1:0-899 GCA_018260475.1 Chryseobacterium sp.
AAAAGTCTGAAATTATTCATTCAAAGCATGCTTTTTTTATTTTTATTTTTATTTTCCCACTTCTCCGTCGGGCACTAATGCGCTTCGAATAAATTTGTTTGCCTTTATTAACTATTTAAATTAATTCAATCTCACTCAAAAAAAAAAATGTTTTCTTTCGGGAAAATTTGTCGCTTCCTCTTCTTTCTTCTTGTTCGCTCATTTTCCTTTCAAAAAATTACTTAAAAAAAAAGCATTTCCTTTAAAAAAAATTCACCAGAGCTAATTCTTCAAGTAGATCATTTGAAAAGAATCCCCAAAAATTTTGCCACTTTTTATAAATCCAAGAAAAGAAGAAGAAAAATTCAAAATTTAAAATCCATTCCGTAAAGCATATGAACCCATAGGGATTTAAGGCACTTTTATGGTGACGACCAAACATGATTCTTTTATTTCTCTCTTTCTCTCTTTCTCTCTCTCTCTCTCTCTCTCTCTCCCTCTATACTCCTCTCTCTCTCTCTTTATACCTCTCTATACTGACGATGCCTACAGCTGGCGAAACGCCCGTCAAAGATGCATGCAGGTTTTCTGCCGCCGCAATCACCCAAAACGTAAATGCAAAAGTGACATCTTTTTAATTTTCGTTACCCTATTCAAGCCATTGGGAGGGAGGGCGAGGGATGGTTCCTCGGTTTTTTTGGCCGACTTTTCGGCCTTTTTCCTTCACTTCCCTCTCTCCCTCCCTCCCCCCGCTCCCCATCCAAAAAAAAAAATAACGGGGTCAAAACGAATTTTCTAGATCAATTTCTCTTTGGGGGGCGCCGCGGGTGGGGCCGGGGCGGGGGGGGGGTGGGTGGCGGGGGGGGGGTGGGGGGTTGTGTTTGGGGGGGTGCTTGTGGGTCCGAGGGGGTCCCTGCGTG
>JAGLBA010000039.1:909-1814 GCA_018260475.1 Chryseobacterium sp.
ATTTCTCTTTCCCTCCCCCCGCCCTTCCCCCCTCTCCTCAAACGGGATTGATCTCGGGGCCGATATGGATATTTGTTTTACGACTTGAAATTGAGACTCCGAACGAGTCCCTTCGAGCTCTTATTACCCGTAGAATTTTAATGTCTGACGGCATCCAAGCGTCTGCCGCGATTTATCTAAAATCTAAAATCTAAAATCTAAAATCAAAAAAAAAAAAATTAATTTCTTCTCCTCCGGTATGGAAAACGGGCGTCCGAAAGAATAGTGATTTTTGCCACGCGTTTTAATTAAATTTTCCCGGGCCGGAAGATTTCGATCGATTTCGATAATGGGAAAATGCAAATGCAAAAATTTCGATTCTCAAACGTTCTCAAGCAAGCCGCGTTTTTGCAGGCTTTCGATCGATCGAAATTTCGATTATCGATTCGATTCTCGAAAACCACTGTTATCCGAGTCGATTGGGGCATTGGTTTGCGGCTTTGGTTATAACATGTCTTCCTTCCTGCCACGACGATTCGTCATTGAGTCGTGGAATTCGATAGTCCGGGAAGTGGCAGGAGAGAGCGGACGTTTGCCTCCTAAAATCGGTTCCAGATTGGAATCGGACGATTTAATTTAATTTAGTCAGACGGAAAGCAAACTGCATTACAAAACTACAGAATAACTACATGCTTACAAGTACCTACGTGGTAATTTAATCCGTTGGAACAAACGTTATAACATAAGTCACCACATACAATCGCGAATGCGTACTTCATAATTTATTGCCATCAGTGACTAAATGTTATCGATTTTAAACTTTCGCGACTTCCGTTAAATTTACAAACACTTTTACAGTCACTTTTTGGGTTATCATGTCGCGTAGAAGAACCGGAAACATCTTTACTGGAGACCCGTTTCGTGCC
>JAGLBA010000003.1 GCA_018260475.1 Chryseobacterium sp.
ATCAAGACTACAGAGGTGAAAACAGCTAGCAATAACTAAAAACTGATAAATCTAAAGTGGTACCCCAAAGTTTTAAAGATGTCGTATCTAGCGGCGAGAATGTAGGTCTCTACCAAACCATCGCAATGCTGATCTTCATCGTGTTTTTCACAGCACTGGTCTTCTATGTACTTAGCAGACCGAAAAAACACTATACAGAGGAGGAGCACGCTCCTTTAGATGATGATAACCAATTATAAACTAAAAGTTATGAAACATAGAACTCCTGTAATCGTAAACATTTTAATAATACTAACTATATTATTTATTGCTTACTTTATGTTTGAACAAAACGCGTCTTTCCTTTCATCACCTTATTTTTGGGGAACGGTTATTATTTCTATAATACTGGCGCTGATCCAAAATTCTATTGGAGATTTGATCGAGAATGATAAATTTAAAAGATTGACGGATGAGGAGAAAGCAGCATACCTTCAAGAGAAGAAAATGCCTTACCTCCAAAGAATGTATCAGAGCGCTTTCAAAAAACAATCTAGTACAGAGGAAAAGGACCTTCTGCTCGACCACGGTTTCGACGGAATTATGGAATTGGACAACCAACTTCCAAGATGGTGGCTAGGATTATTCTGGTTCGGAGTAGCTTATTGCATCGTGTATCTACTTTCCTTCTGGCTTACAGATTTTGCACATCCAGAAAAAGAATATGACACGGAACACAAAATGCAGATTGCAGCAGTGGATGAGTACTTGAAAACAGCACCACAAACCACTTTGGAAACTGCAGAATTTAAAGCAGATAATATCGCAGAAGGTCAGGAACTTTTCAAAACTAATTGCGTAACTTGTCACGGAGATGGTGGTAAAGGTGGTATTGGTCCAAACCTTACCGATAATTTCTGGATCAACCAGCCAGAGAAGAAGCTTTTCAAAAATGTATTCAACATGGCTTGGAATGGTTCGCCTAACAACCCTGCGATGAGAGCTTTCGGTAAAAATGGAGAACTTAGCGGAAATGATATCGAGAAGATTGCTGCCTATGTCTACCACA
Source organism: Chryseobacterium sp. (assembly GCA_018260475.1). Classification (GTDB taxonomy): domain Bacteria; phylum Bacteroidota; class Bacteroidia; order Flavobacteriales; family Weeksellaceae; genus JAGLBA01. The sequence goes on from JAGLBA010000003.1 coordinate 1,049, forward strand.
TCAACCAAGAACAGCCACCAATCACTACAGCACAAGGTGGTGCTGCACCACAAGGTACCGAAGCGCACTGGGAAAAATAACTATACTTATACTAAAGAAAATTCCGAAACATAATTCTCCGAACGGTCAAAAAGCCTAACGGCGGATTATGTTTCTTTTTGTAATACACAAATATCGAAATGGCAGAGATAGAAAATTCAAAAGGCGGACAGGGGCAAGTACTGGATCCTACCTCTTTTAGGGATTCAGTAGGGACCATGGAGCGTTCTGGCGCTAGAAAATGGGTGTTCCCAAGGAAACCGAAAGGTAAATATACCAACTACCGCTACCTCGTGAGTTGGATTTTGCTCGGGATATTCTTCGTGATGCCATTTATTACTATTAATGGTAATCCATTGCTATTGCTGAATATCTTAGATAGAGAATTCTACATTGCGGGTCAACCATTCTACCCTCAAGATTTTTTCATTCTGGCTTTGGGCGCTATCGCTTCATTGGTGTTCATCATTCTATTTACCGTAGTGTACGGCCGTATTTTTTGCGGATGGATTTGCCCACAAACCATCTTTATGGAAATGGTTTTCAGAAAGATAGAGTATGCTATCGAAGGCGACCGCAATAAGCAAATGAAATTGGATAGCCAGCCTTGGACGACCGAAAAGATATGGAAGAAATCATTAAAATGGTTCATCTTCCTATTAATATCCTTTATAGTAACGCACTTTATGTTCATGTACATTGTAGGTTATAAGGAGGTATTTGCAATCATGCAGCAAGGCCCTTTTGCCCACCCGACTAATTTCGTCGTGATGATTCTTTTCACAGCGGCGTTTTATTTCGTATTTGCTTGGTTCCGCGAGCAGGTCTGCACTCTGGTTTGTCCTTACGGTAGGCTTCAGGGCGTTCTTATCGACAAAGAAACCATCAATGTTTATTATGATTACAACCGTGGTGAAACCCGTGCAAAATGGAGAAAGGGTGAAGACAGAAAAGCGGCTGGAAAAGGTGACTGTATCGATTGCAACCAATGCGTGGTAGTATGCCCAACAGGTATAGACATCCGCAACGGTCAGCAGTTGGAATGTGTAAACTGTACAGCTTGTATAGATGCTTGCGACGAAGTTATGGTAAAAGTAGGCTTGCCACCAGGTCTCATCCGTTATGCTTCCGAAGACGAGTTGGAAAAACAAAAAAAATTCACTTTCACCGGTAGAATGAAGGGATATACCGTGGTACTCGCAGTATTGGTTGGGTTCTTAGGCTATTTACTTTACAGCCGAGGTAATATGGAGGCAAAATTCATAAAACCCGCCGGTACTTCATTCTTTTTAAGAGACGGGAAAATTAGCAACACTTTCAACTATACTTTGCTGAATAAATCAAACGAGAAAATCACCCTGACTTTCAAAGTTTTGGAACCGAACAATGGCGTGATCTCCTACAGTGGCTCGCAAAAAATCGTGGTAGAAAGGGATAAAATCAACAAAGGATCAATAAACATCAGTTTCCCAGAGAAGGAAATTAAACTTTCTAAACAGAAAATAACCATCGGAGTGTTCGATCAAACCGGAAAAATGATAGATTCCTACGATACCTATTTCGAGGGGCCGTTCAAAATGCAATATTAATTTAATGAAAAATTTCACTTGGGGACATGGCGTGATTGTAGCGCTGGGCTGTTTTATCGCCTTTATATTGTTCATGATTTTCATCTTTCCGAATGGCCAGCAGAATTCGGAACTCATCACAGATGATTATTATGAAGAAGAACTGGCGTATCAGGATGTCATAGATGCTAAAAACAACGCCGATAAACTCACCGAGAAGCCTACCTATGCACAATTTCCGCACGGCATACAAATCACTTTCCCAAAAGAGATGAACAATGCCAATGCAAAATTCAGTTTCAACCTATACCGCACTGATGACCAGCGTCTGGATGTCAAAAAGGATTTTACACTAAGTGCAGATAACAAGCTGCTAATCCCGGCGAAAATCCTCGCACCAGGCAATTATACTTTGAAACTCCACTGGGTGAAAGACAAAACGCCTTACCAAATAGATTACGATGTAGTATGGAAATAGCACTCATCCTCTCCGCGCTCGGCTTAGGCTTCGCGTCCGGCTTCCATTGTATCGGCATGTGTGGTCCCATCGCCTTATCCATGGGACTTACCAAGAGCCAGGCCACCAATTTTTATTTGCAGAACCTCACTTATCAGTTTGGGCGCATCACCACATACGCGCTGCTTGGCGGCATTTTGGGCATCGTGGGACAAGGCTTTTCTATGGGCGGTTTCCAGCAAGTGCTTACCATAGTCGCCGGAGTTTTGCTCATCGTCATGGCGTTATTTTCGTTTGGAGGCAAAGACTTCGCTTCAAAAATTCCGTTTTTATCCAAATTTTTATATCAAGTAAAAATAAATCTCGGCAAGTTTCTTCAAAAGGCAGATTATCGCTCGCGCTTCACCACCGGCATTCTAAACGGATTTCTCCCTTGCGGCATGGTGTATATGGCGCTTACCGCATCATTGGCGGCAGGCGGCGTGGCGCAAGGCGCGGCATTTATGGCACTCTTTGGCTTGGGAACGCTGCCCTTCATGTTCGCAGTCGTATTCGCTGGGAACCTGATGACCGCCGCATTCCGCACTCAAGTTTTGCGCGTCATTCCGATCGTGATGATATTGTTAGGCTGTCTCTTCATCCTTCGCGGCATGGAAGTCGGCATTCCGTATATTTCTCCGAAAAAAGAAGCTCTGAAAGTCATCCACAACAATTCCGATGCCCATAAATCCGGCGAGCATGCCAGTTGTCACTAAATTTTAAAGTATAATTTCAAGAATTATTTGGGCGGCTATTTCCGTCCTCCGCTCCCGCTGTTTTGTTCGTCGTTCCTCCTCACAAAACGAGCTCCGCTCAGGCCGGGCCGCAAGGAATCCGCCGTCAAAAAATAAAGATTTTAGATTCAAGGACAATCTTCTACCTCAATCGGGAATAAGCCTAATATAGAAAATCTGCGAGAGATTTTTAACCACCCAGAGAAAACAGTACCGCAGAGAAACCATTTCTTACAATCTGCGAGAAAGTTTTTGTCTAAAAAAACCGCTGTGCGCCCTGTGAAAACTCCGTATCTCCGTAGTTTGAATTTCCATTTAACCTTTCTGCTATCCTGTTATCTAAAAACAGATTAATTAGATTTATAATAGCGCGCAAAGCAAGGTGAGGACCAAAATCCGGAGCCTTAAAAATGGTTTCACCCTGCTTTGCGTTTTTTATAATATTTTTAGCAAAAGCATATGATTAAAAAAACAATCCTTTGGTTAGCGGGTGCCATCTTTGTGTTACAGTCCTGCTCGGTAAAATCTGAATCCACCTACTATCCGGACACGGCTACCAGCATGGAGTCTAATATTCTGATGGATAAGACCATGCTCGGTATGATGAATATGATGAGCGGTGCTGGCACAGAGACCACTAAAAATCAGGCAGGTCTCAGAAACTTAACCACCGCGTGGAAAAGCCTCTACGACATCCAAAAGGACCAGAAAATCACACTCAACAAAGATTCTGCACAGGTTTTGAAAAAAATGTACCTGAAACTGAACATGGACAATGGCGAAATCATGGGACTTTCATTAAAATATGACAAACTGCTGCCGAAAGAACTTAAAACTTTGCTTTCACAAAGTAAACAACTCAAAAAGATTCCATTGCAAGACTTTGGTAGCTGGGATGGGAAATCCCTCACCATAGATACGGAAAAATTCAACTCCGTGGAATTTTTGCAGGAAATCACTAAAAACGCCGACAAACCTGCTAACGATGCAGCGCCAAAAACCAAATCCGATTCTATGGCTGCCTATGGAAAACAGATGGCAAGCGGTATGGTAGGGATGCTCCGCATGGTAAACATGAACTTCACCAATACGCTGAAATTTCAAAAACCCATAAAAACCATCACAGGGAAACATGATTTTGTAAAACAATTAGACGCCAAAACCATCCAAATCAATGTGCGCTCCGCAGACCTTTTGGATTCTGGTAAAAGCCTCACCAATAAAGATAAAAAAATCGTGGTGACTACAGAGTAACAGAATATTCAAAAATAAAAAAGGCTGCTTTCCATTACCGAAAGCAGCCTTTTTTATATATATATGTATGATTTTAGGAGATATAATCAAACTTTGTATATTCCGCTATTTTCTTTGGAATTTTTATTCCTTTTTCATCTTGATTGTTTTCCAATAATGCAGCCATAATCCTTGGCAATGCCAGTGCAGAACCGTTCAAGGTGTGTACCAGTTGAGTCTTACCTTCCCCTTTGTAGCGGCATTTTAAGCGGTTGGCTTGGAAGGCTTCAAAGTTTGAAACAGAAGAAACCTCCAACCATTTTTCCTGAGCTGCACTCCATACTTCAAAGTCGTAGGTAAGCGCAGAGGTGAAGCCCATGTCCCCGCCACAAAGTCGCAAAATACGGAACGGCAATTCCAAATCAGTGATTAGGTCTTTCACATGTTCTACCATTTCTTCCAGTGCGGCGTAGGAATTTTCAGGTTTTTCTATACGCACAATTTCCACCTTTTCAAACTGGTGAAGGCGGTTCAGTCCGCGTACATGTGCACCGTAGCTGCCCGCTTCGCGGCGGTAGCATTGGGAAAAGGCGGTATTTTTTATGGGGAGTTGCTTCTCATCCAAAAGCGTGTCGCGGTAAATGTTCGTTACCGGAACCTCTGCCGTAGGTATCAAATAAAGATTATCTTCGCCTATGAAATACATTTGTCCCTCTTTATCAGGGAGTTGCCCCGTTCCATAGCCGGAAGCCTCGTTCACCACATGCGGCGGATTCACCTCCAGATAGCCCGCTTCTGTGTTTTTATCCAAGAAATACTGCACCAGACTGCGTTGTAGGCGCGCGCCTTTACCCAGATATACAGGGAAACCAGCACCGGCGATTTTCACACCGAGTTCAAAATCAATCAAATTGTATTTTTTCGCAAGTTCCCAATGCGGAATCGCGCCTTCGCCAAGACCTTCCACTTCGTGAGATTGGTAGATGATTTCATTATCATCTGCCCCAAAACCTTGTTTCACCTTATCATTCGGGATATTTGGAATCAGGTAAAGTGTATTTTGCAAATTCTCTTCGGCTTCCTTTAATTTTTGTTGAAGCGTTTGGCTATTTTCCTTGTAATCAGCGGTTTTTGCTTTGGCACTTTCGGCTTCATCTTTTTTGCCTTCTTTCATCAGTTGCCCAATTTCTTTGGAAATACGGTTCATTTCCGATAAATTTTTATCCAGCTCAAACTGCAGAGATTTTCTTTCATCATCAAATTTAATGGCATCGTCCAAAAGGTGAAGGTCTTTGAAGTTTCTTTTCTTAAGGCCTTCCAGCGCGCGGTCTTTGTTTCCCCGCAAAAAATTTACCTGTAACATTATAGAGGATTTTATTTTAATTAAAACAAATTTTATTTAATAACCGTAACTGCATTTGGCTGGCCTTCGGTTTTAGTAAAAACTTTCTTGCCATTGTAGTTCACGGTTTGTATTTGGAATACTTGTGGCGTCCAATCATAGAAAACCGAAAGAGTATCCACATCCACTGAATCAGTGGCAGATGTCGACAGAAGCAAAATCATGTCTGATCTGTATTTTTTATGATCCGCCGAGATGGAATCAGTAAGGTTTCTTTTTGCTCCGGCGATATATTCCAGATAGTTTTGTCCGTTTTGATCTTTTTTTAGTGAGTATCCGGAGATGCTCATCTGATCGCGAATCCCGCCGATGTCCTTCATCGTTAAATTTTGAAAATAACCGGTGGAAGAGGAATTTAGAAGGTCTTGCCCTAAAGTATTTTTGATGTAAAGCTGCAACACTTGATCGATTTTTTGCAAACCATTTTCGTCCTGTCGGCAAGACCACAGAAAGGTAAGGATAAGCATAAAAATGGAGACACGGCTTTTCATTTCTCTACAAAGATAAGGTTATTTTAATTTTCTGAAATAGCCATAAAAACATAACATTAGGCTGATTCCGGATATAAAAAGCGTAAGGGAGAGCGCCCAAACCATCCCTACGACGCCAAATTCCTTGGTAAGAAAATATCCGGAAACGATAAGAAATATCAATGATCCAAAAGAAACTTTGGTGTTGTAGTGGATCTTTCCAACGGCAGAGGTCAGGTTGCCATAGAGATTCCGAAATAGCATATTCAACACAAATGCGGCAAGGAGAATCACAAACAGCGAAGCCGCATCTGAGTATTTGTCCTTGAAAAAAAAGGTGATAATGGTTTTGTTTAGCAGGACACCCGTCGTAAAAATGATAGCACAGAGCGGGATAAATAGTTTATAATAATTGAAAATGTAATTTTTCAAAAAAGATTTGTCGCGGTAGTTTTTTGCCAAAACAGGAAAATCGGCTTGCATGAAGGTAAGTGACAAAAAAGTGATATTCGAAGGGATGAAGATTGCGACGCGGTATTCCGCTACGGCAGATTCGCTCAGTAAAAACCCGAGCAACAGAATGTCCAGGGAGAAGAGCGCATCCGATAATAGTGCGTTGCCAGCCGATCGAAAAGCATAACGCCACATTTCGGTTTTGTTAAAAACCATAGCGTCAATAGCATCCTTTTTCTTCAGCCAAAACAAACTGATAAAAGGAACTGCCGCCATACCTATGAGGTAGCCAGTAAGCCCGTAAGCATAAGCTCCCAAAAGAGAAATAATAAGCCCACCAATGTTTATGATGTTGTTTAGCCGTGCAAATGCCCTATTGTCGTTACGAATACGAAGATCCGACTGCGCGTGATTGAAAAAATAATAACCGACCAACCGAATAGAAAATAAAACGAAAATCCATAATATATCGCTGTATTTAGGGATATAAAATATTGCGCATAATAAAAACAAAATAGTAATAATGCATTGGTATGCAAATCCTGTTTTTAGGAAATACTGTGATAAATATTTTTTTTCAATAGAAGAAGTAGCTATTGACCCAAACCGTAACAAGCCTTGACTGCTTCCCAATCCATTTACTGAAGAAAAAATTGCAAAAACGGAGGCTACGATGCTCATTTTACCATATTCCTCCACGGGCAATAGGCGGATAATGTATAGAGAAGAAGCGAATGCGCAAAGTTTCGCCACCAAAAGAGATACGAATACATATTGCCCTTTGTTGCGAAAGAAATTCTTTAAAAAAGACCATAATTCGCTCACGGGAAATACAACTTTAAAATGGCTAAAATATTGATAGCAAGACTTTTGTGATAAAAACTATTTTTTGTAAACAGCATCTCAGCATCTTGTTTCAGTTCTGGCCATGCATCCAGACGATAGAGGTTTTCATCAAAATAATTTTTGTAAATCTGCTGAAGATGTGGGCTATCCTTAAAATAGATTTCGTAAGGATACATACTGTTGGCGAGCGGTTTATTGAGCAAAAGATTGCCATATTTGTGCAAAGGCTTCACTATTTTATCACCAACCATCGTTTTCCATGGTGCTGTAGGCCGCAAAAGCGTGCGTTCCCAAGTGTATTTCGCAGCCTGGGGGCATTTTTCATTCAGCCAATCGATATAAAATGATTGGTTGTATTTATATTCCGGCCGCAGGCTTACCGCGAAGGCCATGAAATCCTTTGTCATAAAAGGAGAAAGTTGGTAGCCATCTTGACCTAAAACGAGCGCCCCTAAAACGGTACGGTTGAAGGCGATATTTCTTAAATAAAAGGATTCCTCGGTAGGATAATTGTTAATGATCTGGCTAGGATCATTTATCTTATGTAAAAACTCAGGATTCACGGTGATTTTTTCCAAAGATGGTTTTCTGTAGGTTTTAGCAGTGTTGAAGCCTCCCAAAACCCCGTCGCCAATTTGTCCGCTGTGAAAAATATACGGAGGGTTGCCAGGCATGTGTTCCAAGGCGTGCTGTACATGTATGGCCCCTGTGAAGTGAACCGTGCCTCCGGAAATCCTCGTCAGATGATCGATTTTTGCTAAAAAACTGCCACCATCCAGAGGTATAAATGAGTAATTAAGATTAAAATCTTTAGCAATTTTCCTTGAAATTTTTGCATCCCAATAGTTGGACTGTGAAAAGCAAAGTGCCAAATCTGGTGTGTGACCTCGTTCTACTGCGTAAAACAAAGCCATTCGGCTATCCAATCCACCGCTAAGAAAACTAATAGATTGGTCGCCAAGTTCGCCATTTTTCTGATATTCGGTCGCGACTGCGTCACCAAAAATTTCATCCAAATGATTAATCGCTTGAGCTTTATTTCCGACAAATGGTTCGATGTTTTTTGTTGAAAAATACTCTTGAATCGAAAATTGAGAATTTGTTAAATCTATTTCTAAAAAGCAACCATCCGGAAGTTTGAAAACGCCTTCCAGCGGCGTGGCGTCTTCCAGCATATTCCCGAAACACAGCAATTGGTAAATATTCGTAATGTCTGGCTGGCAACGGTAACCTTTATTTGTTAATGTTAAATTCAGCCTAACTAAATCTGAATCGATGAAGATTTCCGAATTAATTTTCGTGTAAAAGACCCTTTGCGTAGCAGTTTGGTTGATAAATACGAAGACTTTATTTTTAATCTTGTCAAAGATAAACCCCCGAAATTCTCCATCAAACCGATTGATGATCGCCGCCCCCAACTTTGAATATAAGTTTGAACAAAGTTCTTGTAAATTCTTTGCGGCATATTCCCGAACGAGGCTCATGTTGTTTAAAATGACACCTTCCAGAACGAACAAAAATTCGGGAGAAACTGCCACGAAGGAATCGTCATTTTGTTTATCAAAAAAAATTTCGGGACTGAAAACTCTGTTTTTAATATGGATGGAAAAACCTTTCATTTCTTCAAAACTTCATCATAAACTGCTGTAAATTGCTTCGCAATGCTTGTTTGAGAAAAATTTTCTAAAACATAATCCCGCAATTCCTCAGGTCGATTTAGAGTAATTTTGGATTGCATCATGTTTTTCATTTCAGAATAAAGTTGCGCCTCATCATTCTTTTCAATCAAAACGCCGAAACCCGGCTTTACGAATTCCGGTACACCGCCCACAGCCGTTGCTATCACCGGTTTTCCGCAGGCATAAGATTCCAAAATTACGCATCCCTGCGTTTCATTCTCGCTGAAAAGCACGAAGCAATCGGAGTTCTGCATTTTTTTTGCCACTTCGGAATGAGAAATTTCACCAAAAACATGGACGAAGTTTTCGGCGCTATTTTTTCTAACCAGATCTTTCAGCGGTTGAGTGTCGCCATCGCCACCGATTTCCAACCTAATATCATAACCTTCACTTTTTAATTTAATCGCTGCTTCTATTATTTTTTCTGGTTTTTTTCTGGGAATCAAGCTGGAAATATGGAGAAATGTAAAAGGTTGACTATTTGCATTGTTAGATATCGTAAACACATCTGTATTCACCACATTTGAAATAACTTTCATAGGAGTTGTGATTCCTAAATTCCGAAGTCCATCTTTTAAATTTTCGGATACAGGTAATATTTTTGTGGTAAAATCTGCAATAAATTTCGCAGTTTTTTTTATTCTTGAGCTGGTTTTGGCACCTACTTGCAAAGCCGTCCAATGTTCGGTAGCCACGAAAGGGATGCCGTACTTTTTCTTTAGATAAACGGCAAACAGCATACTATTGTGCAGCACATTTGCGTGTACAATTTCTGGCTTTTGCATCCGCCGGAAGCCTTTTCGGTAGGCTGCCATCCGGCGAAGAAAATTTTGCAGAGGATTATTGGTGTTTTTGTAATAAACCGTCAAAATGCGTATGCCATTTTGCTTTTGTTCGTCAAAAATATATTTTTCAGATTGATTAAAATCGCCAATAGTATGCAGTACCTCCACATCGTTCAACAGAGCCGCCGCCTCTGCATGGCGCTGCACGAAGTTGCCATTGGTAGGTTCCAGTTTGTTCGGAAACCAAGAGGAGATGAAAAGGACTTTGTGCCGCATTCGGAGTTGCTACTGTTTTTTTATATATGAAAGATACAAAAAAAGCCTTTGTTTTAAGGCTTAGAATTTTAAGAAGGGGTGTAAGCCCAACTTCGCTTGAACGGTAATAGAAAATCGCTCAGGAAGTTCACATAAGTATCTTTAGAAAAATCAAAAACTTCTATGTCTTGTGGTATTTCTCCAGTCTTCAAACCATTTCGGAAATCTTGCAGCTTCAAAGTCCTCACTTCACCATTTTGAACAAAACAAGCTTTCATGCGATCGAAGAATCCGAAATCAAATTCTTTATCTAACTCCCTGAACACAGAGGAAAGTGAATCGATACTGCATCCGGAAGCGGCTTCCTTCTCTTCATCCACACAAATCACCACAAACTGATTATTTTCAATTTTAAATGATGACGAAAGCGGCTTTCCGTGTGCTGCCCAAGTGGATAAAAAATCGTAAAGTTTTTCGGTAATGGCTTTGCTTTCTTTTGCCGTAAAAGGGCGCGATGCCGGATAAATGATCACCCGGAAATCACTGGTTTCGGTTATGGTGGATTCTTGTATTTTCATTTTTTTTTTGATGTTAGGAGTTAGAGTATAGATATTTCTGATATCACTATCTAATTTCTAAATTACAAATCTGCCGCCTCAGCAATGAGTTCTACAATATCTTTCACGGCAACCTCACCGTTTTTGTTGAAATGCTTCACGCCGTCGGTCATCATGGTGTTGCAGAATGGGCATCCTGTTGCGATCACATTCGGATTTTCAGCAAGAGCCTCCTCGGTTCTTTCAATGTTAATATCTTTATTACCCTTTTCCGGCTCCTTAAACATTTGTGCACCGCCCGCTCCACAGCACAAACCATTTTGCTTGCAGCGTTTCATCTCTACGAGTTCAGCGTCCAACTTCGTTAATAGTTCGCGTGGTGCTTCGTATTCGTCATTGGCCCTGCCGAGGTAGCACGGATCGTGAAAGGTTATTTTTTTACCTTCAAATTTTCCACCTTCGATTTTTAGGCGACCGTTTGCCATCAGCTCTTTCAAGAATTGCGTGTGGTGCATCACTTCATAATTCCCGCCGAGAGAGGGGTATTCATTTTTTAAAGTATTGAAGCAGTGTGGACAAGCAGTCACTATTTTTTTTACTTCGTAGGCATTCAAGACCTCGATATTTGTAAGCGCCATCATTTGGAATACAAACTCGTTTCCGGCGCGCTTAGCGGGATCGCCCGTGCAGGATTCTTCTTGTCCGAGAACAGCAAATTCGACTCCTATATTATTTAGAATTTTACAAAAAGCACGCGTGATTTTCTTTGCTCTATCATCGAAACTACCTGCGCAGCCCACCCAGAAGAGGACTTCTGGTGCTTTGCCTTCGGCGGCGTATTCCGACATGGTTTTTATTTTGAGATCAGTCATAAATTTACCAATTTAACAATCTACCAATTTATCAATAATTACTCATTGCTAAATTCATATATTGATTTATATTATATTAATTTTCAATCGCCCAGTTCAACCTATCGGCTTGGTTGTATTGCCAAGGTGCGGCGTTGTTTTCGATATTCGTCATCATCCCGTTCCATTCCTGCGGTGCTGAAGATTCTTCCATAATCATGAATCTACGCATTTCTATAATGATGGAAAGCGGATCAATTAGGATAGGGCAGGCTTCTACGCAGGCGTTGCAGGTGGTGCAGGCACGCAATTCCTCACGGGTAATGTGGTCGTCCAGCAACTTCTTACCGTCATCTACAAACTTGCCATTCGTATTGATGTTCTTTCCAACTTCTTCCAGACGGTCGCGCGTGGACATCATTATTTTTCTTGGTGAAAGTTTTTTGCCAGTGATATTTGCCGGACAAACTGATGTACAGCGGCCGCATTCGGTACAGGTATAGGCATTCAAAAGTTGAACACGGTTAAGGTCAAAAATATCGCTCGCGCCGAATTTTTCGGGCACCGCATTAGGATCTTCAGCAGGTGCAGCGGCGTAGGGATCAGCATTTGGATCCATCATAAGTTTAATCTCCTTGGTTACGGAATCCAGATTATTGATCTTACCTTTCTTCTCCAAATTAGCAAACCATGTATTCGGGAATGCAAAAAGAATGTGTAAATGTTTTGAATAGTAAAGATAATTCATGAAAAACAAAACGCCCAAAATATGAGACCACCAAGCGCCGCGTTCCATAAAATGCAGGAAGCCTTTATCAAAATCGAAAATATCAAGAAATGGTGCGAAAATGCCTTGGCTTACGGGAAACCAGCCGTGCTGCGGTAGAACGCCTTTCGCTTGAAGCAATAAATCGGATGAATTCATGGTGAAAAATGCCATCATCAGTACAAATTCGATAATCAGAATCAGGTTAGCGTCATTCTTTGGCCAACCGAGAAGTTCCTTCATTGTGAGCCTTTTCACGCCAACGACATTTCTTCGGATAAAAAATACGACCACTGCAATAATTACCAAAAGTGCCAATACCTCCAATGTTGCTGTGAACCAACCATAGAGCGTGCTCCCTAATACTGAAGACAGTACACGGTGCGTTCCGAATATGCCATCGATGATAATTTCTATCATCTCTAAATTGATGATGACGAATCCCACATACACGAGAATGTGAAAAAAGCCCGCCACGGGGCGTGCTCCCATTTTGCTCTGTCCCAATGCTACGGAGGCCATGGTCGCCCATCTTTCGGACTTACGATCGCTCCGGTTGATAGGTTTACCGAGGTTGATATTACGGTAGATTTCTTTTAAGCTTTTGGCAAAAAGTCCAATTCCAGCAATAAGGCAAAGCAGGAAGAAGATATTGTCAATATATTGCATACTTCAAAATTATTTATCGCTGTTCTTTCCGAAAACAGAGAAGTTAACATAGCGTTTTGGATTAAGTTTCACATCCATAACGAGGCTGTCCAAATGGCGTGCTGTACGATTCAGGGTATGATAAAGTTCTTCATCTTTAGCCAGTTTTCCTAGAGATCCCTCTCCGTTTTGTATTCCCGCGATCACATTATTTAGTTGGGAAGAGGCTTGATCCAATTTAGAAATCGCTGTGTTCAATTGTTTCACATCTACTTCATCTGCTACGCGGCCATATTTGTCAATTGCTGTTGTTGCATGTAGGGTTGCAAGGTTAGCATTCTCCAACATGCGCTGTAAACGGGCATCGTTATTTGTCAAAAGTCGGTTGGCACTTCCGGAAGTTCCTTCTAGGGAAGAAACAGTTCTGTTCAAATTCACGAGCAAAGTGCGAATTTCAGCTCGGTTGCGTTCATCCATCACCTTGTTGGTGTTCACCATCAATGAATCTACACGACCGAGAACCAATTGAAGTTGGTCTTTCACAGGCCCTACTTGGGAGGAGATGGCGTTCATCATGGATAGTTTGTACGCACCGGCAAGCGTGTCGCCGTCTTTAGCTAAAGCTCCGCCATAAACAAGGTTGATGCGCATAGATTTTCCGCTCATCAGGCCTTCTTCAAAGATTTCAAAGGTGGATTTTTTTGAAAATTCAAACTCATCTGAAACTGTGGTTTTGATAACGAAATGAATTTTCCCGGTTTTATCCGTAAATGGTTTGATTTCATCCACTTGGCCAACCTTCAACCCATTGATGGATACCGGACTGGACACCTCTAAGCCTTCCACATTGTCGTATTTCGCGTAGAATACATTATCCGTGGTAAAAAAGCTCTTTCCCTTCATAAACTGAAAGAGCAATATAAATCCTACAATTGCCAAAACGGCGATTAGTCCTGCTTTTATTTCTTTTGAAAACTTCACTTTGAATCTTTGGTTTTAAGACACAAATATATGCTTTTTTCTAAAAATAATATTTATAGTAAAGACTTTCTAAAATAAAAAAAGCGGCAAAAGCCGCTTTGAAAAATTTATTGCTGGGAAACTTTATTCCAGACTTCGATTCTGTAATCATCTATCTTCGCATTATCTTGCAAACTCTTCATGAGCATCTGCCCGAATTGTTGCGAGTTTTGCGACGCAATCGCCAGAGCGGCTTGTTTTGCGTCACCTGGTTGTTTGTTAAGTGTTTCTGCTTTTTTCAGAACCACGTATACGCCGGTCATCCCCTCGATTGGGTTGGTGAGCTTTCCTTTTGTAATACCGAATGCCGCACCAGCTACTTTTGGTTCCATAGCGCCGGCCACTTGTGGATTCAGCATATTCACTTGAGCAGATTGTTTAGCTGTTGCAAAGAGTTTAGCCGCTTGGTCTAATGATGAGATTTTCGCTGCGTTCAACTTTTCAGCGATTTTTTTCGCCGCAAGTTTGTTTTTTACAATCGGTTCTACTTGCTCTCTTACAGATTCTGGATCCGCGGTGCCAGCTTCTTGTTTACCATTCAATATCGCTACGATTTTGTCGCCGGTACCATCTACGGTGAAGAATTCAGTATCGCCCTTCTCTCTTTTTTTGTCGAATGCCCAAGCGATGATTTCCTCATCCTTATCTGTTCCAAGTCCCATCAGTTGGCCTTCAAAACGCTTTACTGTTTTTGGGTTGCTGAATTGGTAATTGTTCTTCTTGGCAAGGTTAGCGAAATCGTTGAAAGATTTACCTTGTACCTGCTGGATGAATCTTCTTGCATTTTTATCTACCAAAGCTTCTGTTTGTTCAGATGGCTTGATGGCTTTTACCAGGTTTGCGATTTTGTAAGTCATCGCACCGGCTTTTTTATCCTGTATATTGATGATGTGGTAACCGAATTGCGTTTCTACCACGCCGGTTGCTCCTTTAGGATTGTTAGCAAGGTAAGTAAGGAATTCCGGCACAAAAGGCGTTTCCGGAGTTGTCCAGCCAAGGGAACCACCTTGTGCGGCAGAGCTTGGGTCGTTGGAGAATTTCAAAAACTCGCTAAACTTCGCAGGGTCCGCTTTCACAACTGCACCGATGGAATCTGCCAATTTTTTAGCAGCTTCCTTGCTTCTGGTAACGCCTTGTCCAGCGGGGCTGCCTTTATATGCCACCAAGATATGGCGGGATAGGGTAGAGTCAGAAGTTTTTTTATCCAAAAGTTTAGAAACAACATAGAAGTTTTGTTCTTTATAAGGTCCGAAAGTTTGTCCAACAGATGCAGATGGAATCTGTGCCTGAATGCCTTGCGGAAGTTGGTTCAAGTTGAAATACTGGCTATTGAAAGGCATATCTGAATTTAATGTAACGAACATAGAATCGTTCTTAGTATTCAGGAAGTTTTCAGCGCCGCCGCTGGCATCGGAGCCTTGGGAGAATAGTTTGTTGATTTCTTTCTGGGCCAAAGCATCATCGGCAGCACTTGGCGTAGCCGGAAAATATACCAGTCCTATGTTTCTGGTTGCTTGTGTTTTATATGTTACAGGGTGCAGTTTGATGTAGTCTGCTAGATCCTGGGTCGTTACTTTTATAGGATTTTTTTGAAGGTAGGCTGCGTAATCTACTTTTACGAAATCAATGTCAGCGATTTGGTCGCGCTGTCTCATCATTTCTTCCGCTTCTTTTTTGCTCACGGTAATTCCCGCAGTCACATTGGCGAACACCTGGCGCGCCATCATTCTGTATTCTATTGCTCTTCTGGTTTTTAGCCAACCGTTGTAGGCTTCCGTATTCCCCGATTTTTGAAGTTCTTCGATTTGTTTTTTTACTTCTTGAACTTTGAAGTTGCCTTTCTCATCAATCAGTTGCGGATTTTGTGCAAACATAGGATCGAATTGAAGTTGGTTCCAAAACATTTCATCAGTCAGGGTAAGACCCATTTTTTCAAATTGTTGTTTGATGAGTTTGCTCTGTACCAGCATTTGCCAGGCTTGTTCTTCCAAGCCTTTTTGCGGCTGTCCTTTTTGTTGGGCTTGCTGCTGAAGTACGAAAAGTTGGTCGTTAAACTCTTCACGGGTGATTTTTTCGCCGTTTACTTTCCCCAAAACAGCAGGGTTTTTGCCAAACACCTTATCGATGCTTTCTGGGTTTACCAAAAACGCCAAAAGCGCTAATGCAATCATCCCCATCAGTAGCCAAGGGCGTCTTCTTATTTCTCCTAAAATTGCCATTTCTTTTTAATTAAATATATCAATCTGCGAAAATACACATTTAAAAGATATTGAGAAACAAAATGAAGGAATTTCAATTTTTTTAATTAAAAATCATTGCTTTAAGCAGTCCAACGGCTTGTTTTTTTAGTTTGATTGATTTCTTGTGGCAATTTGTCTTTAAAAAGTTAGGCGGCATAGGAATTGCGCAACAGAAGCCCACGCCCTTAGCGGTGTCTTTATCTGTATTTACGCTACCTTTGCATTTTGTTTTTAACTAAAAAATGACAGTTTGTCATCCTTAATATATTATGATAGAGTATGAAAATTTAGATTTTGGTGAAATTATGGAGGACGGATTCAGCATCGTCACCGAGGAAATCAATGAGAAAGACCTCCCTCCTACCAATGAGAATCAGAAAGTTTTTCCCGTGCTTCCTGTGCGGAATATGGTGATGTTCCCGAATGTCGTAATCCCGATTACGGCAGGCCGCGAAGCCTCCAAAAAACTAATTGAGGAAGCGCAGCAAAACAACGAACTCATCTGCATCATCAGCCAAAAAAATCCTAATGTGGAGAATCCGCAGGAAAAAGACCTGTACACGGTGGGCACCATGGCGAAAATCCTTAAAATCATCAAACTTCCGGAAGGCAATATCACGGCTATTACGCGAGGTGTAGAGCGTTTTAAAATTAAAAATTATATAGCCTCACAACCTTACTTTAAAGCAGAAATTACTGTTGCCAAAGATGTTCCAACTAAAAATAAGGAGGAATACACCGCACTTTTGGAGAATATAAAGGAATTGGCGATGCGCATCGTGGAACTGGATCCCGGTATCCCGAATGCCGCCACTTTTGCCATCAAAAACATTGGTAATAATGATGATTTACTGAATTTCATTTGCACCAATGCCAATTTCCCATCTTCGGAGAAACAAAAACTTCTGGAAGAAAAGAGCCTGCTGGCGCGCGCCAACAAGTGCTATGCGCTGATGCACGAGGACTTCCGGAAATTGGAACTGCGCAGCCAGATTCACCAAAAAACCAGCCGCGATCTGGATAAACAACAGCGCGAATATTTCCTAAACCAGCAGCTCCGCACCATACAGGAAGAACTCGGCGGCGGTACCGAAAGCGATGCCGAAGAACTGAAACAAAAAGCCGAAAAAATCAACTGGAGCGAGGAAACCGAACAACATTTCCAAAAAGAGCTGGCGCGCCTTGGCCGCCAAAATCCAAATTCGCCGGACTACAATGTGCAGCGGAATTATTTGGATTTCTTTACAGATCTGCCGTGGGAGCATTATTCGAAAGACATTTTTGACATCCCCAAAGCGCAAAAGGTTCTGGACAAGGCACATTTTGGTCTGGAAGACATCAAAAAAAGAATTTTGGAACACATGGCGGTTCTCAAACTTAAAAATAATATGAAATCGCCCATCCTTTGTCTTGTCGGCCCTCCAGGAGTGGGAAAAACCTCTCTCGGGAAATCTGTGGCGGAGGCACTTGGCAGGAAATATGTGCGTGTGTCGCTCGGCGGTCTGCACGACGAGAGCGAAATCCGCGGACACCGCAAAACCTACATCGGGGCGATGGCGGGGCGCATCCTTCAGTCCATAAAAAAGGCTGGGACATCCAACCCCGTGGTGGTTTTGGACGAGATAGACAAAGTCGGTACCGGCGTACACGGCGACCCGAGTTCGGCACTGTTGGAAGTGCTGGATCCAGAGCAGAACAATGCCTTTTACGATAACTTTTTGGAGTACGGTTACGATCTTTCCAAGGTCATGTTTATCGCCACAGCCAACTCGCTTTCCACCATTCAGACGCCGCTTTTGGATAGGATGGAGGTGATTTCCATCGCGGGTTACACCGCCGAAGAAAAGGCGGAAATCGCAAAACGCCACCTCATCAAAAAACAGCAGGAAGCCAATGGTTTAACCCATAGATCCTTCAAACTGGGCGCCGCGGAACTGAAACATATCATAGATGCCCACACCTCCGAAAGCGGCGTACGGAATCTGGAACAGAAAATTGCCAAAATCGCCCGCTGGGTTGCGTTCCAAACTGCCATGTCCCAAGACTACGACCCCAAAATCTCAATCGAAAAAATCGACGAGATTTTGGGTGTCCCAAGACCGAAAAACCTCTCCGAAATCACGGGAGTACCTGGCGTGGTGACGGGTTTAGCGTGGACTTCCGTGGGTGGCGACATCCTATTTATAGAAAGTATTTTGTCTAAAGGAAAAGGCGCACTCACCATGACCGGGAACCTCGGAAATGTGATGAAGGAATCCGCCACCATCGCGCTGGAATACATCAAGGCGAAGCACGAAAGCTTGGGTATTTCCTTGGAAGACATCGAGGGGAAAAATGTACATGTGCACGTGCCGGAAGGCGCCACGCCAAAAGATGGCCCTTCCGCGGGAATCGCGATGCTCACCTCTATTGTCTCAAGTTACACCAATAGGAAAGTCCGCTCCCATCTGGCCATGACCGGCGAGATCACCCTTCGTGGGAAAGTCCTTCCCGTAGGCGGCATCAAGGAAAAGCTGCTCGCTGCCAACCGCGCCGGAATCACGGAGGTCATCCTCTGCGAAGCCAACCGCAAGGATGTGGAGGAAATTAAAAAAGATTACATCAAAAACATGAAAATCAGGTATGTAATAACCATGAGCGAGGTCGTGGAACTAGCTTTAGAAAAATAAAAATTCTATATTGTTATATTGCTCAATCTCTAATCAAATATCCGTCTGCAATGGCGGATATTTTTTTGGGCGTGCCCCTCGCCGCCGGCTGAGGCCGCCGCTCGGGTCGGGCTATCCGTTGCAAGTCCTCATTCCGCTCCGCTCCATTCCGGGCTTTCCACTTCTATCCCTCACGCGCTGCAATCCCAAAAAAAATCATAAATTTGCGCTCGATGAATATTTCTGAAATCATTTTTGAAGATCTGAAGAGAAACGGCATTTCCGCGGTGCCGGGGTTTGGTGTATTCCGTTTAGAAAACGCCAAAGCCTTGCTGGATGCGGCGCACAATACACTGCTCCCGCCTGCCAAGCAGGTCACCTTTTCGCCAGATTATCAGGTGGCAGATCGCGGGTTCACCGGCTTGGTTTCACAACTGAAAAACATACCTGATGCGCAGGCCGAAAACGAACTGAACACCCAAACCGATTACTGGAAAAAGAAATTTTCCGCCATGGAAAATTTCCGTGTGGAACCGTTGGGCGAATTCAAAATGTCGGGTGAAAGCTTAGTGTTCGAAGGCGAGAGAGTATCGGCAGATTCCCCGGATTTCTATGGATTAGAACTAATCAATCTTTCTGAAATGAAAAGTTCCGGGGAAAACACCATTACCCAGAACAAAACCCCGGCCTATCAAACCAATAAAACCTTTCTTTGGATTTTCATACCACTGATTATTTTGGGATTAGGTGCCGCAGCATGGTATAACCAAGAGATGCTCTTCGGAGAAAAATCCTTCGTGAAAACACCGCTTCAATCAAAAACTCAGCATAAGACACCGGATTCTTTAGCGATAATAAAAGCTGTTCAGGACAGCCTGAAACTGGATAGTATTCGCCAAGATTCAATTAAAAAAGCAGCGTTCGTTCCGGCTAAGAAAGGGAACGGCACCAAAAAATACAGCAAAAACAACCAATGAATAAGATCAAAAAAGCGAGCGACTCGCTCACGATAATGACCAATATCGTTCTTCCGAACGAAACCAACTCCCTTAGAAACCTTTTCGGTGGCGAACTTCTCGCAAAAATGGACCGCTGCGCCTCTATTTCCGCAGCACGCCATTGCAAACGCCGTGTGGTAACGGCTTCCGTAAACCATGTGTCCTTTAATCATCCGATTCCAGAAGGCGGGATTGTGGTCTTGGAGTCCAAAGTTTCGCGCGCATTTTCCACCTCCATGGAGATTTATGTAGATGTTTGGCTGGATGATGTTATTAATGAAAAAAAAATCCACACCAACGAGGGAATTTACACATTTGTAGCGGTGGATGAGTATAATAAACCCGTGCCAATTCCCCAAATGGAACCCGAAACCGAGTTAGAAAAAGTGCGTTTCGATGCCGCACTTCGCCGCAAAGAACTATCGCTCATCCTCTCTGGCCGTATGAAAGCCACAGACTCTGTGGAACTGAAAAAATTGTTCACAGAGGGGTAAATCCGTCCTGTGAAACACCAATAAAGCATTTTTTTTCACGATTTTGCTGATCAAGATATTTGCTATATCAAATAATTTAGTGAGAGGCTATTAAAAGCCAAAAGCTCTAAACCCCAGGTCCTAACCCATAATATCCTTTAAAAAATTGAACATCCTTCAACTGGATAAAAATCACCCGTTAATTTCGGAGCAGCTCTCAGCGAAAGGTTTTTCCGTGGAGGAAGATCATGTTTCGAGTTATGAAGAGGTTTTAGCGAAAATAAAAAACTACGATGGGATTATCATCCGAAGCCGTATTCCGCTGGACGCCCAGTTTTTGGAGCAATCCCGGCATCTCAAATTCATTGCGAGAGTAGGCGCGGGAATGGAAAATATTGATGTAGAAAAGGCAAAGGAACTGGGTATTTTACTCATCAATTCACCCGAAGGCAACCGAGATTCCGTGGCGGAGCATGTGGTGGGTATGCTGCTGATTTTAATGAACCGCCTGTTCATAGCGTCCCAAGAAGTGAAAAACGGGATTTGGTTGCGCGAGGAAAACCGCGGGGACGAACTTTTTGGCAAAACATTTGGCCTCATAGGCTACGGAAACATGGGCAAGGCTACTGCCCGGCGACTTTCTGGTTTTGGGTGCCGAGTGATTTTCCATGATATTTTGCGAAATCTTTCGGACGAATTTGCCACGCAGGTCACTTTGGAGGAACTAAAACAACAAGCTGATATTTTAAGCCTGCACATACCACTGACCGCCGATACCCGACATTTAATTGATGCGGCATTCATTTCGGAAATGGTGAAGCCGTTCTATCTCATCAATACTTCCCGAGGTAAAAATGTAAAAACGAAAGATTTGGTTGGAGCTATAAAATCAGGCAAAATAAAAGGCGCGGCATTGGATGTTTTGGAATACGAAAAATCCTCTTTTGAAAATCTGGACTCTACCGGGAATGAAGATTTAGAATTTTTATTAAAAAGTGAAAAGGCCATCTTAACCCCCCACATTGCTGGCTGGACCGTACAAAGCAAGGAAAAACTGGCGCAAGTTATTGTAGATAAAATCCTATCAAATTTTTCTTAACATTAATTTATGACTTCATCTCGCTGCAAAGTCTGAAAATTGTTTTTATCTTGCAGAGATTTAGCATATTCTTTGAATGAAATTACACATAATTGCCGTTCTTTTGGCATTTTTCACATTATCTTCCTGTAAAAAAGAGGTCAATTTTTTGAAAAGCCGAGAAACTTCGCTTCCAAATTTTGGTAATGTAGATCCCGATAAAATTTTTAATGATTCTGATAGAGAACTCGAAAATCGCACGGAAGTAATAGGCAGACTGAACCAATATTATAGCAGCGTGTGGGAGGCGGGCGACCTTTGGGGCGGTATTCTCATCGCGAAAGGAGACGATATTCTTTTTGAAAAATACCGTGGTTATGGTAAAAGTGGCGGCCAAATGCCTATCGGGCAAGATACGCCTT
This sequence comes from Chryseobacterium sp., assembly GCA_018260475.1. Lineage (GTDB taxonomy): Bacteria > Bacteroidota > Bacteroidia > Flavobacteriales > Weeksellaceae > JAGLBA01. The sequence goes on from JAGLBA010000003.1 coordinate 22,710, forward strand.
TGCATGTGGCTTCCGTGAGTAAAACGATTACCGCCATGGCGGCCATGAAGCTTATAGATGCTGATCGCATGAAATTGAATGATCCCGTTACCAAGTTTTTCCCGGATTTTCCCTATCCCAAAGTAACGGTTTTTACCCTGCTCAGCCAGCGCAGCGGACTCCCAAAGTATGAGTATTTTATCGAAAAAATAACTCCCCAGCCGAGGGAATTGAACCAAAAATTCCTTTCCAACCAGGATATTTTGAATATGCTCATCAAGTATAAGCCAGAACTCTCCAAGGAGACCAATACGGGGTTTATGTACTGCAATACAAACTTTGCGCTGCTGGCGCTCATCATCGAAAAAATTACTAAAAAGCAGTTTCCGCAGGCGATGAAGGAAATGGTTTTTGATCCGCTGGAAATGTCCAATACTTTTGTTTTCCAAGAAAAGGATACAGCCACGGCGGCGCGCTCTTTTTACCAACAAGCGGAGAGGGAGTTTCAACTGGATCGGTTGGATTTGATTTATGGCGATAAAAATGTGTTCACCACGCCGCGCGATTTGCTTAAGTTTTCCAACGCGATGTATTCGGATAAGTTTTTAAAGCCGGAACTCATGGCAAAAGTTTTTCAACCGTACAGCAATGAAAAGCCAGGGATGAATAACTATGGATTGGGATTCCGGATGAAGATTTTCGATGGGCAAAATAAACTGACCTACCATAATGGCTGGTGGCACGGCAGCAACGCCGTTTTTGGCCATCTGCTGAATTCCAAAGTCACGATTATTGCCATCGGGAATAAGTTTTCCCGAAAGGTATACTCAGCGTTGGCACTGTCTTCTTTATTTGATAATTTCCCGTACGAAACTGAGAAATTGAAGTCGGAAATGGGTGAGAAGGATTCCGTTGTTGTAGATTCGCTCGCCGGTTCTACACAAAATTATACCGAATGACTTATCTTTACAAAATTATTTTATAGGATGAAGAACGGGTTTTTCCTGCTGATTTTTACATTGCTTCTCTGGTCCTGCGCGCGCGTGGGATCGCCGGTGGGTGGCGCAAAAGATACAATCGCACCAAAATTCCTGAGTGCCAATATAGATTCTACGCGGGTGAGGGTGCCGCTATCACTGAAAGAACTGCGCCTGAACTTTGATGAATATGTGAACATCCGCGAGGTGAGCAAAAACCTTATTATCTCGCCACCCATTACTAAAATTAAAAAAATTCTTCCCTCCAATCTGGGCAACAAATACATACTGATCCAGTGGGAGGATGAACTGCAGCCGAATACCACTTACAATTTTAACTTTGGTAATGCCATTGTGGATCTAAACGAGGGCAATGTGCTTCCATATTTCAACTACGTATTTTCCACTGGCGAAAAATTGGATGACCTGTACATCAGCGGCGATGTGGTTGCTGGGCTTATGAATGAAACCGCTCCAAATGGGAATATAGATAGCAAGAAAAATTATGTCGTGGGTCTTTACAAAGACAGCGATTCGATAGATTACCGCCAGAAACCAAACTACATCACCAAGGCGGATCCCGATGGCTATTTTGAAATGAACTACCTCTCACCGGGAGCGTACAGAATTTTGGCTTTTAATGATGAAAATCAAAACTCAATTTTCGACCAAGGCAAAGAGGATGTGGCTTTTATCAAGGAAAAAATTAATTTGAATAAAAGTATTTCGGGGATGAAACTCCGACTATTCCCCACTAAAAAGAGAATAAATTTTTTAGAAGGTAAAGAAGCGCCAGGCGGTGTATTGCTTTTGTTCGAAGGTAAACCAAACCTCGTGCAAGTGACTTCCCAAAACGAGAAACTTACGGACTATAAAGTTACTCACAAACCAAAATCTGATAGTGTGCGCATTTGGTTTGATGCGGCGAAACAGAATATCGGGCAGGCGCAAAGCGAAAATTTAAAGTTTGCTTACAAGGCGGACACGCTGAAAGGTACGGCTTCGGTATATTACAGAATGAACCCGAAAAATGAACTTACCATCGCGAATACTGGCTCAAATCTTTTGGCGCCCAATAATGATTTTGTGATTACGGCAAACTATCCTTTAACTACGATCAACACTGAAAAATGGGTAATGAAAGCCGATAGTACGCAAGTGGACTTTTCAGCAAAAATTTCTGAATCGGATGACTATAAAATAAGAGTTTCGGCAAATTTTCAATCTGGAAAAAAATACAAACTTATAGTTCCGAAGGGAACGGTTTCATCTTATTATCAAAATATAGCGAAGTCGTACCAGTTTAATTTTGATGTGGATAAATCTGAAAATTACGGGTCTCTGGTGGTTAATATTCAAAATAAACCTTCGGCAAAATTTTGGCTGCAGTTGTTGGATGAGAAGGGCGATGTTCATTATTCCCGCTTTACGGACGCTACTTCGGTGAAGTTTACGGAGTTGAAACCCGGGCGCTATACGGTGAGAATTTTGGTGGACAATAATGGGGATGGCGTTTGGAATGAAGCTGATTTTGGCACGCAAACCTATGCCGAAGAGGTCTATCTTTTCCCGAAAACCATTGAAGTTAGACCGCTCTGGGAAAATGTAGAAAGTTGGGATCTTAATTCTGAAAATAAAGAAAAAAATGTTAAGTAAAATTTTATATTGGTTCCTTGTGGTGTTTTCGCTCATCCAGTTCATACCGGTGGACAGAACTAATAAACCAGTGGATAAAAAAGTGAATTTTGTGGATGTGATGCATACGCCGTCCGATGTACAAGTGCTTCTGAAAAAAGCCTGTTACGACTGCCATTCCAACGAGACGATTTATCCAGATTATGCATATGTGGCGCCTATTTCTTGGTCGGTAAAGCACCATGTGAACGAAGGTAGGGAGCACCTGAACTTTTCTGAATGGGGAACTTTTAATAATGATTTAAAGAAAAATATGCTCGAGAGCGCGATGGAAGACATCAAGCAAAAACGGATGCCCATCGCCGGTTATTCTGCGCAACATCCCGAAGCGCGCCTCACAGCTACAGAACAAAAACTGTTGGCTGAATATTTTGAATCTATTTGGAAGTCAGGAAGATACTGAATTAACTCAAATATTTCTTAAAAAATTTCTTTTGGGAATCGAAAGCGATTTCGTCTAAATGGATTTCTCCTTTCTTTAACCAAACCACCTCGCTGAGTTCGGTAATTTCTAGTTCCGGGGTGAATTTTTCGTCCACTTCCAGCTCAAAAAAGATGTCCAAAGTATTATAATCAATGCCTTTATAATGGTAAACATTTGGCAGTGTCATTAATATATTTAATTTCGATGGATTGATTTTTATCTTCATTTCCTCGAAAAGTTCGCGCGCGCAAGTTTCCTCGGCGCTCTCGTGGGGATCGGTGAAACCGCCTGCCAGATCCAGTTTGCCTTTTCCGGGGTCTTGGTTTCTGCGTGTCAGTAGGATTTGATCGCCATGTTTGATGACCACGGCCACGGCTGCTGCGCAGTTATGGTAAAGTGTGAAACCGCAATTGTCGCAAAACCATTTTTTCTCGCCGTCCCATTTTAGGGATTCTTGGCCACATTCAGGACAAAATTTCAGAATCTTCATGGGTTTTCATGTTTCTCGGGTGGCAATTTAAAATCACATCGCGCAGTTCCTCCGTTTTCAGGTGGGTATAGATTTCTGTGGTGGTGATGCTGGAATGCCCCAGCATTTCTTGGATGTAGCGAAGGTCGGCGCCGTTTTGTAAAAGGTGCGTCGCAAAGGAATGCCGAAAGGTGTGGGGCGATATTTTTTTTCGAATGTCTGCTTTCTGCGCCAATTCTTTGATGATGATAAAGACCATCACGCGGGACATCCCACCACCACGGCTGTTTAGGAATAAGATGTCTTCGTGTTTTTTCGCAATTTTACCGGCGGCGCGCACCGTTTGCATATAATTTTTGATAAGGTTGGCCGTGAAATCTGCCAAAGGAACCAACCGCATTTTGTCCCCTTTGCCTTCTATTACAATAAAATTTTCCTTAAAATTAATATCAGAAATCTTAAGTCCTGTTAGTTCTGAAACGCGCAGTCCGCAACCGTAAAGCACTTCCAAAATACAACGATTTCTAATGCCCAGTGGTGTATCATTAGCTGCCGTGGCGGACATTTTTTCAATATCTGAAATATCCAGCGTGTCGGGAAGGTATAGCCCAAGTTTCGGGCCTTCCAACAGTGTAGCGGGATTATCATTTCGCAGTTCATCCTCCAAAAGATATTTAAAAAAAGCCTTGACCGAAGAAATCCACCGTGCCTGCGAGCGCTCGCTTATTTTTTCTTTGGAAAGCTGGTAAAGCAACTCCTGCAACTGCTCGTAGGTAATGGCATCCGGAGTGGTTTCTAAGGTGTTTTCGGCAAAGTTTTGCAGTTTTTGAATATCACGGATGTAGGCTTGCAGCGTGTTTTCGGAGAAGTTTCTTTCAAACTTCATGAAATTCGAAAAATCCGAGATGCAGTCGTCCCAAGAGAGTGTGGAGGCACTCATAATAGTTCTTCGTGATTGATTCTTTCCACCTCTATTCCGTGATTTTTTAAAAAAGCGATGCCCGCTCCGTCGGAATATTCATTGATATAAACCAAGCGCGAAATGCCGGATTGCAGTACCAGTTTGCTGCATTCCTTGCATGGCGAAAGCGTGAGATAGAGCGTTGCGCCCTGTGCCGACTGTGTAGATGAAGCTAGTTTAAGGATTGCGTTCGCCTCTGCGTGCAGCACAAACCAATGCGTTTTTCCCTCCGCATCCTCGCAACAATTATCGAAGCCGGAAGGCGTACCATTATAACCGTCCGAGATAATCATACGGTCTTTTACGATGAGGGCGCCCACTTTTTTGCGTTCGCAGTAAGAAAGTTTAGCCCATTCCAACGCCATTTTTAGGTAAGCCTTGTCAAATTTATTCATTTTGTGGGAATTAGAGGGTAAGGATTGGGAATCGGGGATTTATTTTAAAGATTAGTATAGACTGGCGTTACAAAATTTATTTTGTGGGCAACCAACAACCAAAATTAAAACTGGGGCTTTCTTTTCTCCAAAAATGCCGCAAATCCTTCTTTTTTGTCTTCCAAATCGAAGAGTTCCGCAAAGGATTTTATCTCGTCTTCAAAGCCTTGTTCGGTGTCGGATAGATTGACGGCTTTTATAGCTCTTTCGATGCCAAGCGGCGAGTTTTTCGCGATAGCGGTGGCAAGTTCTTTTGTTTTGGCTAAAAGTTCTTCTTGTGGGAAAACTTCGTTGACCAGGCCTGTTTCTTTGGCGCGTTGTGCGGGAATCATTTTAGCAGAAAAAATCATCTCGTTGGCTATGCCTTTTCCAACCAATTTAGGCAATCTTTGGGTGCCTCCATAGCCAGGAATCAAACCAAGCGTAACTTCGGGTAGTCCCAATTTTGCGTTTTCAGAAGCGTAGCGTATGTGGCAACTCATCGCCAATTCCAACCCGCCGCCCAGCGCAAATCCATTGACCGCGGCAATCACGGGTTTGCGCATGTTTTCTATTTTATTGAAAAGGGAATTTTGTCCGTTCCGCGCTAATTCCTCGGCTTTTGCTTGTCCAAAAGTTGAAAGTTCTTTGATGTCCGCACCGGCTACGAAAGATTTTTCGCCGCTTCCTGTGAGGATGATTGCGCGGCATTCTTTATCTTGGTTTAATAGTTCAAAAGCTGTGCTGAGTTCAGCTATCGTTTTTACATTCAGCGCATTGAGGCTTTCCGGACGGTGGATGGTGATGGTGGTAATGGCGCCGTCTTTTTCTATAATTAAGTTTTCGAAGTTCATATTTTGAGGGATTTCGGTTCAAGGTTTATCTTTGGAGTTCAAGGTTTTTAGTTTAAAGTTTTGGGTTTATGAGAGATCAGAGTTCAAAATATTTTATTCTCAACATTAATGTCAGTTCTAACCTTATTTCGCATGGCTCATCATGTTCATATCGATATTGATATTCAGTCCCATTGCTATTTTCATTCCGAGTTCCACATCAGCGCGGAAGAAATGACAAAGTTGTCGGTTGATGATATCGCTTCGTTTTTCACCACTGATTTCACTCATGTGAGCCACGATGTTTTTCGTCAAAATGTCGCGCTCTTCCTGTGTTTTCAGTGCTTTGGTGTAGAACAAGCCCGGTTGAGTGAAATGATCGTCCTCATCCTCGTAAGACTGTACAGCCTCCGATTTTTCATCATAAAAATTGTCTTCCAAAGATCCGTTTCCTGTGAAAGGGCAGCGGTTAACTTCCAACTGGTCGAACCCATTTCCGAGGCGGTAGCGTTGGGCATCGGTGTAAGCGAAAAGGCGCGCTTGCAAAACGCTATCCGGAGAAAGACCTATGCCGTCTATAAGTTGGGAAGGAGAAAACGCCGATTTTTCCACATGTTGGGTGTAGTTTTCCGGCAGTTCATTCAGTTCCAAAGTGCCTATTTCCACGAGCGGAAACTCTTCGTGCAGCCAGACTTTGGTCACATCGAAGGGGTTCCATTTACATTCTCTCGCCTGCTCATCGGTCATAATTTGCGCATACATTTTCCATTTCGGGAAATCGCCGTTTTCTATCGACGTCACCAAATCTTTTTGGGCGTGGTCTGGATCATGTCCAGCGATTGCGGCAGCCTCTTCATCGGTAAAAAATTTAAATCCTTGCTGCGAGATGAGATGGAATTTAACCCAAAACTTCTCATTTTCAGCATTGATGAAAGAATATGTATTGCCGCTGAAGCCATCCATAAAGCGGTAATTCTGTGGTATGCCACGCCCGGACATGGTCATCAGTAAATGGTGAAGTGTTTCCGGATTGTGGCATAGGAAATCCCAATATGCCGTTTTGTCGTAGAGATTGGTTTTTTTGGATCGGCCTTGTGCCTGGATCAGCGCGGGGAATTTGCTGCTGTCTTTGATGAAAAAAACAGGAAAGTTGCTCCCCGTAAGGTCCCAGTTTCCATTCTCGGTGTAGAATTTCAAGGCAAATCCTTTCGGCGCACGGGCGGCATCGGCGCTGCCTTTATCCGCCGGCATAGATGAAAATCTTGCAAATACCTTGCAGGAATTGCCGGTTTTTGAAAACAGGGTTGCGCTTGTGTAAGCGCTGAGGTCGTTCGATACTGTGAAAGTGCCGTAGGCACCCGTACCTTTGGCGAATACTGCTCTCACTGGTGTTTGCTCTCTTACGAAGCGCGCGAGGCCTTCCTGCAGCATAAAATCTTTGTTAGAGTTAGCGGTATGCATGTTTATATTATTTAAATATTTAAGGATAAGGGATTTAACAAAACCCTCAAACTGCATTCAAATTTAGTGCAAAAATTTGTCTTGAAAAAATGAATGGTTCTTAAAACGACGGTTTTTTTAGTTTATTGATGAGAAAGCAATTTTGATTTATATCTTTCCGGCCACATATTTGAGTTTAAAATAAATATTTGTGGTGTGAAAAATATGCTGTAGATTTGCATTTGAAAAATCCACGAGGAAAAATTTGAACTGATTGCAACCTCTTAAAAAAATGCTAAAACAGACCTTCTCTATTTTAGCTTCTTTTATAATCACTCCTGATTTTCCATGGATTTATTTTTAATCTAAAAAACAAAAGAAGTATGTCTTATTTATTCACTTCCGAATCCGTTTCTGAAGGCCATCCGGACAAAATCGCCGATCAGATTTCAGACGCTCTAATTGATCACTTTTTAGCCTACGATCCCACATCCAAAGTGGCTTGCGAAACCCTTGTAACAACAGGTCAGGTGGTACTTGCCGGGGAGGTGAAATCCGATGCCTATCTGGATGTGCAGACTATTGCGAGAGATGTTATCAATGGGATCGGCTATACCAAGGGCGAATATATGTTCAACGGTGATTCTTGCGGTGTGATTTCCGCGATTCATGAGCAGTCCCCGGACATTAACCAAGGTGTGGACCGTGTACAGGAAAATACCGATTTTGAAACCCGTGCTAATGCACAAGGTGCTGGTGACCAAGGGATGATGTTCGGCTATGCGACCAACGAGACCGATAATTATATGCCTCTGGCACTGGATTTGGCACACTCTATTTTGAAGGAGCTATCCGACTTAAGAAGATCAGGCACCATTCCTTATCTGCGTCCGGACGCGAAATCCCAAGTGACAATTGAGTATTCTGATGATCACAAACCTATCCGTATAGATACCATCGTAGTTTCCACACAGCATGACGAGTTTGGTAGCGAAGAAAGTATGCTCGCAGAAATCAAAAAAGACATCATCGACATCCTAATTCCTAAAGTGCGCAATGCACAAAAAGAGGAAATCCAAGCACTTTTCAACGACCATATTCAATATCACATCAACCCAACTGGGAAATTCGTAATCGGTGGTCCACACGGAGATACCGGCCTTACGGGAAGAAAAATCATCGTGGATACCTATGGTGGTAAAGGTGCACACGGAGGTGGTGCTTTCTCTGGAAAAGATCCGTCCAAAGTGGATAGAAGTGCGGCGTATGCCACAAGACATATCGCTAAAAACCTTGTAGCAGCGGGCGTTGCAGATGAGGTTTTGGTTCAGGTTTCCTATGCTATCGGTGTGGCGCAACCTTGCGGACTTTACGTCAATACTTATGGTACTTCTAAATTAAACCTTCATGATGGTGAAATTGCCGAAAAAGTACAAAAGATTTTCGACCTTCGTCCTTTCGCGATCGAGACCAATTTGAAACTTAGAAATCCGATTTATCAGGAAACGGCGTCTTACGGACACATGGGAAGAGAGCCTTATGTTGCAACCAAGACATTTAATAAAGGCCGTAATAACGAGAAAGTTGTAGAAAATTTAGAATTTTTCACATGGGAAAAACTCGATAAAGTAGACGAAATTAAAGCCGCATTCGGACTTTAGTCTTGAATTAAGTATAATATAAAACTGCTTCACACGGAGTGGTTTTATTTTTATTAAAGTTTTAGATTTTTTTAACTTTGGTGCCTATTATATCTTTTATCCCTATGAAATTTCGAACACTGATTTTCGCAGCCTTATTTTTCTGTGGCATTTTTGCCAATGCACAGTTCACCATGCACAAAATGGTACACGCAGGGTATGTTTACCAAAATGGAAGTTTCGGGACGCTGGGTGCTACGCTTCTTTTTTTAGAAAATGATGATGTGGTTTACCGTGGCAATGCAGCCGTGATGTTGGGTGCTGCCAATGGAAAATTTGCCGCAATGCCGAAAGTACAAGGGGATATCCTCATCAACTTCGAACGCGGGGTAGATTTTTATCATGCCTATTATTTCTTAGCAGGAGCGGAGGCGACTACCAAATATTTTGCACCGAAAATAGGGGCAACCCTGGCTGGGATTATAGATGTCACCGGTGGATATGCATTTCCAATCGCTAAATTGAACGGTCAACAAATGAAAGGACTCAATATAAGTGTAGCGCTGAATGTGCCCATTGTTTTGTTAAATGAATATCTGAAATAACTAATTAAGTTAAAAAATGATCAACAAAAGTTAAATTTGAAAAAAAGTTTATCTTTGTCACAATCTAAAATACAGACTATAGGATAACTTTTACTTTTTACAGTTCCAATTTGCATAAGAAAACTCTTTCAGAAGGGTGTTCAGCTGTATACCGTAAACACAAGTTATGAAAACAAAGCCAGACAGTCTGTTAATTTCTGAGTACCAGAAGGGCAACGAAAGTGCGCTATCCTGCCTAATCCATCGTTATCAAAAGGATCTTTTTTCCTTTATTTTTTACAAAATTCATGATGAAGACCTCGCCAACGATGTCTTTCAAGATACTTTTATTAAAATTATTTTGATGCTGAAAGAACATCGCTACAACGAGGAAGGGAAATTCATTGTTTGGGCAAAGCGTATCGCTCACAATTTAATTATCGACCATTACCGACTGAAAGCCAAACATATAAAAGTTTCCGAAACGACTTACGACAACGAGGAATATTCCATCTTCGATATGATTCGTGAACCTTCGGAGAACATTGAAGACCAGTTGATTACCCAGCAGATTTTTTCGGATCTCAGCTCGCTTTTGATATATCTCCCACAAAACCAGCAAGAAGTCATCAAACTTAGATTTTTTGATGGATTAAGTTTCAAGGAAATCGCTGAGCAAACGGAGACCAGCATCAATACCACGCTGGGCAGGGTACGCTACGCACTCATCAATCTCAGAAAAATAATGGAAGAACGGAAAATTGTTTTAACCAGATAACAATATTTTAAAGAGTCTTTCGTTTTTAACTCAAATTAATTTTCGCCTATGAAACAAATTGACTCTTTAAAAATGAAGAAACTTGCCCCTAAACCAAAAACCATTAATCTTTTGTTAAAATTTTCTAAGAATTTAGAGATTTTGAGGTCAAAACACATGTGTTTTATGATGTCTAAGAACTAAAAATTCCTTTATCTTTGTGTCCGATGAATAACATTGGGCACCTTTTTTTTGACCTCGATAATACGCTGTGGGACCACCGCAGAAACGCATTTCTTACTCTGAAAGATATTTTTGCCAAAGAGCAAATTTCCGAAAAATTTGAATTAGTGTTTGAGGAATTCCATTCGGAATACCACACCATTAATGAAAAACTTTGGGCACAAATCCGTGATGCGGAAATTGATAAAGATTACCTCCGCAAACACCGATTTTACGATACTTTTTTGTTTTTCGGGATTGATGATTTTGAACTTTCCCAGCGCTTCGAGCATCAGTTTTTAGATGAAATCTTGAACTACAACGAACTCGTAGAAGGCAGCGAAGAAGTTTTGGAATATTTAAAGGGAAAAGGCTATCGCCTGCATATTCTTTCTAATGGTTTTAAGGAAGTCACGGATCGAAAATGTGATCTTTCTGGTATCAAACCATACTTTGAGACCATCACCTCTGCGGACGAAATCAACATCCGAAAACCACATCCGGAGGTGTTTGAATTTGCTTTAAAAAAAGCCGGCGCGTCGTCTGATGAATCTGCTATGATTGGCGACGATTGGATTGCCGATGTGGAAGGCGCCATAAAGTTTAACTTCGCCAAAGTCGTTTTCTTTGATGTCTTTAATGATAATTTTGCGGCAGATGGCGTGGATGTTATCAAAAAATTAATTGAACTGAAGAATCTATATTAAATTTAAACCCTTTCGATTTGTGAAAGGGTTTTTAGTTTTCAAGAAATTCGCGGGATTGGAAAAAAATTAGATTCCCAAACTGGCTCTTACTCTTTTTAGTGTTTCCGTAGCTATTTTTCGAGTTTTTTCTGCGCCTTCTTGTAGTTTAGTCTCCAATTCTGGGATGTTTTCCATGTAATAACTGAATAATACGCGCTCTTTTGCAAATTTGGTTAAAATCAAGTTCAATAATTCCGTTTTGGCATGACCATAGCCAAAGTTTCCAGCAAGATATCTTTGTCTGAGTTCTTCTGTTTGTGCAGGTTCCGCGATGAGCTCATAGATGGCGAATACTTTATCCGTTTCCGGATTTTTCGGTTCTTCGAGTGGCGTAGAATCCGTTTCAATGGACATTATTTGTTTTTTCAATTGCTTTTCCGGCAAGAAAATATTGATGATATTCCCGCGGGATTTGCTCATTTTGTTGCCATCGGTTCCCGGAACATATTTGGTGTCTTCTTGCAATTCGGCTTGTGGCAATACGAAAACTTCGCCCATTTGGTGGTTAAATCTTGCGCCCATATCTCTCGCCATTTCCAAATGCTGAAGTTGGTCTTTCCCCACTGGAACAATTTGGGCGTCATAAAGCAGAATATCGGCTGCCATCAAGACTGGATAGGTGAAAAGCCCGGCATTTACATCTTCCAGACGGTCGGCCTTATCCTTAAATGAATGCGCCAAAGTCAGTCTTTGGTATGGAAAAAAGCAGGATAGATACCAAGAGAGTTCGCACACCTCTGCGATGTCGCTTTGACGGTAGAAAAAAGTTTTCTCAGTATCCAGACCGCAAGCAAGCCAAGCCGCAGCGATTTCATAAGTGTTTTGTTTCAGTTCTTCCGAATTTTTTATTTGTGTTAAAGAATGCAGATTAGCGATGAACAGAAACGACTCGTTATCCGCTTTTTTTGAAAGTTCTATAGCAGGGATGATGGCGCCCAAAAGGTTTCCCAAATGCGGCGTTCCTGTAGCTTGTATTCCGGTGAGGATTCTTGACATGTTTTATGACTTATTAATTTCAGGTTTTAAAATTTCATTGTGTTAAACCCGCACAAAAATAGGGAAAATAAAAAAAACTCGCCTTCGTGGGGGAAGTTGGTTAGGATATTTTTAAAATCTATTTCATTTTTCGATAGGAAATTGAGTATTTTAATTATTTAAAAACATGCCATAAACTCGATCGTTTTTGTTAAATTCAATTCATATTTTTCTTTAAAATTTCTTATATTCGCAAATTAAATCAATTTTTAAAACTTTACCGAAAAGACTTATAATGAAGAAGTTTACAGAATATAAAAACTTGAACTTAAACGAAGTGGCAGAATCCACCGCGAAGTTTTGGAAAGATAATGATACCTTCAAAAAATCTTTCGAGACCCGCGAGGGATGTCCGGAATTTGTGTTCTATGAAGGTCCACCATCTGCCAACGGGATGCCCGGAATTCACCATGTGATGGCGCGCGCAATCAAGGATATTTTCTGTCGCTACCAAACACAAAATGGAAAAAAAGTATTCCGTAAAGCAGGCTGGGACACCCACGGACTGCCAATAGAATTGGGCGTAGAGAAAGAATTGGGTATAACTAAAGAAGATATCGGGAAGAAAATTTCGGTAGAAGATTATAATCAGGCATGCCGTGATGCGGTGATGCGTTACACCGATGTTTGGAACGAAATGACCGAAAAAATCGGGTATTGGGTAGATTTGGATAATCCGTACATCACCTATCAACCGAAATACATGGAAACGGTTTGGTGGCTTCTGAAGCAACTTTACGACAAAAAATTACTTTATAAAGGCTACACTATCCAGCCTTATTCTCCTGCGGCGGGAACCGGACTCTCTTCCCACGAACTGAACCAGCCAGGAACCTACCGCAATGTTTCGGACACCACGATTGTGGCGCAGTTTAAAGTGAAAAAATTGAGCGATGCTCTCAGCTTTCGGCTCTCGGCTCCCGTCTCTGAAATTGATGCGGACAAAATTGCCGGTGCCACTTGTGGCGGAGCTCTTCACTGGGCTGAATTTGATAACGAAGACCAACAACCAACAACCAACAATGAGCAACCAATCCATATTCTCGCTTGGACTACCACGCCTTGGACTTTGCCATCCAATACGGCATTGGCGGTGGGAAAAGACATTGACTATGTTTTGGTTAAAACATTCAACCAGTATACTTTTGAGCCAATCACAGTGATTTTGGCTAAGGTTTTATTGAGTAAAAATTTTGGTAATAAGTATGCTGAAGCTCAGGATGAGGCTGCATTTGAAAATTATAAATCCGAAGATAAGACGATTCCATATAAAATTCTTGCAGAATTCAAAGGAAGCGAACTTGCCGGAACTGAATATGAACAGCTCATTCCGTGGTTCTTGCCTGCGGAAAATGCCGAGAAAGCATTTAGAGTAATCATTGGCGATTTCGTTACGACCGAGGACGGAACAGGGATTGTGCATGTCGCGCCGACTTTCGGGGCTGATGACAACCGTGTGGCTCAGGAAAATGGCATTCCACCGATGCTCGTGAAAGACGAAAACGGAAATCTCGTTCCGATGGTAGATCTCCAAGGAAAATTCATCCAAGGCGAAAATGTCCCAGAAATTTTCGGCGGAAAATATATTAAAAACGAATATTATAAAGAGGGATCTGCTCCTGAAAAATCTTGGGATGTAGAACTTGCAATCCTATTAAAGACGGAAAACAAAGCCTTTAAGGTAGAAAAATATGTCCACAGTTACCCACACTGTTGGCGCACCGATAAGCCAGTATTGTATTACCCGCTTGATTCTTGGTTTGTAAAAATGACGGCTGTAAAAGACCGTTTGACAGCACTCAACCAAGAGATTAACTGGAAGCCAAAATCCACAGGAGAAGGTCGTTTTGCCAACTGGTTGGAGAATGTGAATGATTGGAATCTTTCCCGCTCAAGATATTGGGGAATCCCTTTGCCTATCTGGCGCAGCGAAGATTTGAAGGAGGAAAAAATCATTGGTTCGGTTGAAGAATTTTATACCGAAATCGAAAAATCTGTTGCGGCAGGTCTGATGACGGAGAATCCTTTTGCAGGATTTAAAATTGGGGATATGTCCGATGAGAATTATGCAAAAATCGATCTTCATAAAAATTTTGTTGATGACATAATCCTCGTTTCCGATAGCGGCAAGCCGATGAAACGCGAAACCGATTTGATTGATGTTTGGTTCGATTCTGGTTCCATGCCGTATGCGCAACTGCACTATCCGTTTGAGAATAAAGAACTTATCGACGATAGGAAAGCTTTCCCTGCCGACTTTATCGCGGAAGGGGTGGATCAAACACGCGGCTGGTTCTACACGCTTCACGCGATTGCAACGGCAGTTTTCGATTCTGTGGCATTTAAAAATGTGCTTTCCAACGGTTTGGTTTTAGACAAAAACGGACAAAAAATGTCCAAACGCCTCGGAAATGCAGTGGATCCATTTGAAATTTTGGAAAAATATGGTCCTGATGCTACTCGTTGGTACATGATTTCCAACGCCAATCCGTGGGAGAATTTGAAATTTGACATTGATGGAATTGATGAAGTGCGCCGTAAATTTTTCGGAACACTTTACAATACCTACTCATTCTTTGCGCTATACGCCAATGTGGACGGCTTCTCTTACTCTGAAAAAGAGATTGAAAACCGCCCCGAAATAGACCGCTGGATTCTTTCTGAACTGAATATTTTGGTAAAAGAAGTTACTGAATATTACAATGACTACGAACCAACGAAAGTAGCGAGAGCGATTAATAATTTTGTTAATGACAATTTAAGTAACTGGTATGTAAGACTTTGTAGAAGACGATTCTGGAAAGGCGATTATACGGAAGATAAAATCTCGGCTTACCAAACGCTCTACACTTGCTTGGAAACCGTAGCAAAGATTTCTGCCCCGATAGCGCCGTTCTTTATGGATCGCCTTTATCAGGATTTGAATGCCGCAACTGGAAAAGACAAAGCAGAAAGTGTGCATTTGACTGATTTCCCGAAAGTAAACGAAGCACTAATCGATCAAAAATTGGTAGAGAAAACACATTTGGCTCAGCAAATTACCTCGATGGTATTTTCATTAAGAAAAAAAGAAAACATCAAGGTGAGACAGCCGCTTCAAAAGGTGATGATTCCGGTTTTGGATTCAAATACAGAGGAACAAATTTTAGCAGTGGCAGAGCTCATCAAGCAGGAAGTGAATGTGAAAGATTTACAACTCATCAATGCTGAGGAAGCTGCAGATTTGATTATAAAACAAATCAAGCCAAACTTTAAATCTTTAGGCTCAAAACTGGGTAAAGACATGAAGTCAGTCGCTGCGGAAATTACAGCAATGACTTCTGAGCAAATTGCACAGTTGGAAAAAGATGGAAAAATGGCGGTTGCAGGCCACGAAATCGGTTTGGAAGATGTAGAAATCCTTACCAAAGATATTCCAGGATGGACAGTGGCAAGCGAAGGGAAACTTACTGTAGCTCTCGATCTTACCATTACCGAAGAACTAAAAGCCGAAGGTATCGCAAGAGAATTTATCAACCGTGTTCAGAATTTAAGAAAAGAAAAAGATTTTGAATTGACCGATAAAATTAAAATTCAGTTAACAGAAAATACTCCATTTTTGCAGGAAATTCTGGCAAACGAAAATTATATCGCTTCCGAAGTTTTGTCAGATAAAATAGAAATTGTAAATTCACTTCCAATTTCCGACGAGATCGAGATCGATGAAGCGAAATTTAATGTAAATATTCAACAACAATAAGAATTTAAGCAATAGGTGAAAGCCTATAGCCGAACATTCAAAGCATAAAGTAATTAAGATGGCATACGAAAGACAGCGTTATAGTGATGCTGATTTACAAGAGTTTAAAATTTTGATTCAAGAAAAAATCAAAAAGGCCGAGAGAGATTTATTTCTCTTGAACGAAAGTTTCTTGAACGACCAAAATAATGGTACCGATGATACTTCGCCCACCTTCAAGGCATTTGAGGAAGGCGCAGAAACTTTGAGCAAAGAGCAAAATTCAATACTTGCAGGAAGACAAGAAAAATTCCTGCGAGATCTGCGCAATGCTCTGATTCGTATCGAAAACAAAACCTACGGAATATGCCGGGTAACGGGAAAACTCATCGGTAAAGACCGGTTGAGAGCCGTGCCGCACGCCACACTGAGCATAGAGGCGAAAAATATGCAGAGATAAAATCTTTGAATTCTGGGTTTTGAGCTCTGAAAGATTCTCAAACCTACCTTTCAATTTATAAGATAAATTTAACCATGAAACGACTTGTTTTTTGTGGTTAATTTTTTATTTAAACCAAAAAAAAATGGAATCCATAATAGTACACACTAAAAACGCAATGGAACTCACGGCTGTGAAAGCCATGCTAAAGGAAATGAACATCGAGTTCGAGAAATTCCACATGCGAAATAATTTCCACAATAAAAAAGTGGTTGAAAAAATAAAAAGTCAAAAACCTGCTTCGGCAAGACCTTCAAAACCAAAAGGATTGTAATGAAGAAGATTTCTTTGATCGTTTTTCTTGTTCTATTCATCGACCAAGTATCTAAAATTTATATCAAAACCCATTTGCAGATTGGTGACAGCGTTCCTGTATTTCCGGGTTTTCGCCTGACTTTTGTAGAAAATCCGGGCATGGCGTACGGCTTTCAGTTTGGTGGGCTTTTGGGGAAATATTTCCTTGTTTTGGTGCGTGTAGCGATGGTGGGATTTATGGTGTATCTGTTCAGCAAATGGCTGAAGGAAGACCGTACAAACTATCTTTTGGTGCCTATGGCTATTATTTTTGCCGGCGCGATCGGTAATCTTATCGATGGGATGTTCTATGGTCTCATTTTCGATAGCGGCAGCGTGTACGATGAAACTGTAAACCGCTGGATTGATTATGGTGGCGTTTCTAAACTCGTTCCCTTTGGGCACGGCTATTCTTCCTTTATGAAAGGTTGCGTGGTGGATATGCTGCATTTTCCACTTGTAGATTGGTGGATTCCCGCCAATTGGCCTATCATCGGCGGAAAACATATCGAGTTTTTCAAATATATTTTCAATGTAGCAGATTCCGCCATTACCGTTGGAGCTGCATTGTTACTTATTTTCAGAAAGAAAGCACTGCCAAATGGTTTGGACTTTTAAAGGTCTTTTTGGTATCATACTAAAATATATTTTGATTTTAAATTAAAGTTAATGCTACTTAGTAATTTCGCTATGCGCAGCTGTTTCCCTACATTTGCAACAAGAATATCTTATGAAACTCGATATAAAAAATGAAACCGGACGCCTTCGCTCCGTAGTTTTGGGACAACCACAATCCAACGGACCTGTCCCTACATTAGAAGAAAGTTACGACGCAAAATCCTATGATTCCATCAAAAAAGGAATCTACCCTACGGAATCCGATATCATAAAAGAAATGTCGGAATTTGAAAAAGTTCTAAAAAAATATGATGTAGAAGTTTTCCGCCCAGAAGTTATCAATGACTATAACCAGGTCTTTGCCCGTGATGTGGCTTTTGTAATCGAAGATAAAATGATCCTTGCCAACCTCCTGCCTGATAGGGCAGACGAACAAGAAGCCTACAATAAAATATTTGAAAAGGTAGAGTGGAGGAAGATCATCAACCTTCCTGATACCGCACATATCGAAGGTGGTGATGTAATTGTTTGGAACGATTTTATTTTTATAGGAACTTGTTTTTCAGAGGATTATAGGAATTTTAAAACTGCCAGAACCAACGAGTACGCTATCGAGATTTTAAAAGAATATTTTCCGAAGAAGCGAATTCTCGATATGGAGCTTATAAAAAACGATCACGAACCCTACAAAGGAATCCTACATTTGGATTGTACTTTTAACCCGATAGGGAAGGATAAATGCATCATTTACAAAAATGGTTTTGTGGACGACAGTGATTACAATCTCATTCTCGATATTTTCGGCGAAGAAAATTGTTTCCATGTGACGGATGAGGAAATGTTTGAAATGTACCCGAATATTTTTTCGATTTCGCCGGAAGTGGTGGTGTCGGATAAGTCATTTTCTCGTATGAACAATCACTTGCGCAACGAGTGGGGGATGACTGTGGAAGAAATTCCTTACCGTGAAATTTCCAAAATGGGTGGCCTTTTGCGTTGCTCTACCATGCCGCTGGTGAGGGAATAGAAAACAAAACTTAATACACAAAAAAAGAGCTTTTATGAAAGCTCTTTTTTATTTATCCTAGCAAATTTCTTAACTTTTTTATTTCATTTTCGTTGGCGTAATGTTCGTATTTGAGGATGGCAGATGAATGGAAATGGGTTCCTCCTGTATAATATTTTAGTTCTTCAATATTTTCCGAACGAACACCGCCGCCTATAAGAATGTTGATTTTTGGGGAATAGGTTTCAACTAAAACTTTCAAATTTTCTTTGCCCTCCATCGCAGAATTTTTTCCTCCGGAAGTCAACACAGTATTAAATCCTAAATCAATTAAAGTCTGTACCGATTGCAATAAATCATTTGTACGGTCTATCGCGCGGTGAAAAGTGCAGGGCAAGCCTCCGGCGAGGGTGATGAGTTCTGCATTTTTTTTCTCGTCTATCTGCGAATTTGGCTCTAAAATACCGAATACAAAGCCATCTGCACTGGCATGTTTAAAATCCAAAATACTGTGCTTCATTTGATTAAATTCTGATTCTGTGTAATGAAAAACGCCACCTTTCGGACGAATCATCACAAAAATTGGTTTGGAATACTTTGATTTTAAATATAAAAATTCCTCTATATTCGGCGTTGTACCGCCTTCTTGGAGCTCGGCGCAAAATTCAATCCTGTCGGCAGCGGATTGCAAGGCCGTTTCAGCGGAAGTGAGTTCAAAGCAAGCTATTTCCAGCATAATAATTTTGGATATTTAGATAAATTTTTTCTCAAACTCTACGCAGGCTCCGTCCATTTCGCCTTTCATCGGGGGAGAGGTTTTGGTAATTTTAATCTTAATAAAAGAGATCTGCGGAAATTTTTCGTGGATTTTTTTGATGATCCTTCCAGCAACATGCTCCAAAAGTTTGCTCGGAATAGCCATTTCCTCATTGATAATCTCATTCAAATCGGCATAACTGATGGTATCATTCAAATCATCGGTTTCTGAAGCTTTCCAAAGGTCGGCATGAAATTCGGCATTCACCAAATAATAGGTCCCAATGATATTTTCCTCTGGCAGAACACCGTGGTAAGCATAGATTTTTATATTTTCGAGGAAGATTTTCATTTTTGTGTATCAGTTACAATGTATTAAATACAAATTAAATACAATATATAGAGTGGGCATTCATAATTTTTCCATTGTATTTTAACATGATACGATTTTTATTTTATCATCTTACTCATTTCCAGCATTGCCTCAATTGGTTTCAACGCTCTTAAACGAAGTTCCTCATTCATGGTGATTTCAGGAAGTTCGTATTTCATGCATAGATAAAGTTTCTCCATCGTGTTGCGCTTCATGTAGAAACATTCCGAACAGTTACAACTTTCATCGAAAACCAATGCAGGAATCAGTGTTTTGTGAGGCGCGCGTTTGTGCATTTCATGCAAAATTCCTTCCTCTGTGGCTACGATAAATTTTTGTGCCTCGTCTTTTTCAACAAAGTTCAAAAGAGCAGAAGTCGAGCCGATGAAGTGCGCCAAATCCAACACCGGAGTTTCGGATTCTGGGTGGGCAATTAGTTTGGCATCAGGGTTTTCCGCTAACTGTTGTGCGATTCGTTCCATCGAAAACGCCTCGTGTACGATGCAGCTTCCGTCCCAAAGAATCATGTCGCGGCCTGTTTTTTTGGAGAGATATTTACCTAAATTTTTATCCGGAGCAAAAATTACCGGGCGGTCTTTCGGCAGACTTTCAATGATAGTTTCCGCATTGGAACTGGTCACGATGATGTCAGATTCTGCCTTGGTTTCGGCGTTACAGTTGATGTAAGTTGCGATGAGCGCATTCGGATATTGCTCGCGCATTTTGCGAAGGCCTTCACCGCTGCATCCATCAGCCAAAGAACACCCAGCCTGAGTATCCGGCAAAACTACTTTTTTAGTTGGGTTCAAAATTTTCGCTGCTTCCGCCATGAAATGTACACCGCAGAAGGCGATCATATCGGCATCGGTGTCTTTCGCCTGACGCGCCAATTGTAAGGAATCTCCTAAAAAATCTGCAATATCCTGAATTGCCGCAGGTTGGTAGTAATGCGCAAGAATCACAGCGTTTTTTTCTTTTTTAAGATCGAGAATGGCTTGTTTTAGTTCCTCGCCTTGTGGAATTTTTATATCTTCAATATTTAAAAAACCTCGTACCGGGAGATTGGCTTTAGCGGCATCTATATTTTGATTGCTCATAATTTTTATTTGGATAAAGATAAGAAATGGTTTAAAACTGGAAAAGATTTTTTAGGAGTGTTTGCTCGCAGATTTATTTGATTAAAAGATACTTTTATTTGAAAACAATAGAAACAAAGACTAAAGTTAAAGTTAAAAAAATAGATGGTTATATTTAAATAAGGCTCACCTTTAACCTAAATATTCAACAATCACCTTTTCTATTTCTTTTTTTGCTTGGTCCAGGTTTTCATTAACGATGACTTTATCAAAAGCACCACGAAGGGCGATTTCCTCCCCGGCTTTTGCGACACGGGTTTTAATAGTTTCAGGGCTGTCGGTGGCGCGGGAAATAAGGCGGCGTTCCAATTCTTCTACAGACGGTGGCATAATGAAAATGGAAAGTGCTGCATCTCCGAAATATTTTTTGAGCGCAATTCCACCTTTTACATCTACATCGAAAATCACCGTTTTCCCGCCGGCCCAAATGCGCTCTACCTCAGATTTCAAAGTACCGTAAAATTTGTCGGTATAAACCTCCTCAAACTCCACGAAGGCATCTTTAAAAATCTTCTCGCGAAACTCTGCCGGCGTGTGAAAATAATAATCTACACCATGTTTTTCCTCGCCGCGCGGATCACGGGTGGTACAAGAAACAGAGAATGACAACTGCGGAAATCTCTCCAGAAAGTGTTTTACCAAAGTGGTTTTTCCAGCTCCGGAGGGCGCGGAGAAGATGAGAACTTTTTTCATAATTGATGAGCTATGATTGATGAATGATACATAACTCGCAAGAATCATTTATCAATTATCAACCATCATTTATAATACATTAAGCGTTTGTTCTTTTATTTTTTCGAGGTCATCCTTCATCATCACAACTAGTTTTTGAATCTCGGCATGATTGGCTTTAGATCCTAAAGTGTTGATTTCCCGGCCGATTTCCTGTCCAATAAATCCTAACTTTTTTCCATTAAAATCTTCAGTCTGCATGACTTCTTCGTAATATTTCAAATGCTGGGCCAGGCGCACTTTTTCTTCCTGAATATCCAATTTCTCAGTGTAATAGGCCATTTCTTGATAAAAACGGGTCTCATCGATATTTTGAAATTCGGACAGCGTTTTTAGGTAGCGTTCTTTTACAGCATCTAGTCTAATCTTCTCATAAGGAATAACTTGTGAAAGATAATTTTCAATATTTTGGATGTTACGGCTGAGTTCTTGCTGCAAAATTCCGCCTTCGGTTTTTCTAAACTCATTAAATTTAACCAAAGCCTCCTTTATTAAACCAAGAAGCATATCCCATTCGTTTTCTTCCAACTCGTCGGGCTTCGAGGACACGGCATCGGGCATTTTTACGGCCATTTTCAGGAGTTCGTGCTCCGGTGTCGCCGGGGAAACAGCGCGAAGTTGCTCCATATAAGCCATAATAAGTTCCGCATTGATTTTTACATCATTGGTTTCGCTCATATTTTCAACATTGATGTAGCAATCTACTTTTCCACGCATCACGCTGTCATTCAGTATTTTTCGGATTTCATATTCCTTTTCTTTATATCGCATCGGTACCTTTAGGTTTAGGTCGAATGATTTGCTGTTCAAAGATTTGATTTCAACAGAAATTTTTCTGGTATTAGAGATGCCTTCGGCTCTGCCAAAGCCTGTCATGGATAGAATCATAGGTTGGGTTTGTGTTTGCAAAGATAATTATTTTTAGAGGATAGATGGCGAGAGAATTGGTATGGTAAATCGGATGTGATAGTCTGTAATTTTGTTTAATTTTAAGGCAAATAATCCATAAATTTATCACCTTATGAAAAATCTTATTCTCACCGCAATGCTTCCCGCAACTGTACTGATGTGCAAACAGGATGAAAAGGTTACCAATGCCTCTTATACCGATGCCTCTACAACGCAAAAGTCGGTGGCGCCTACCACGGCATCTTCTTCCGTTACTACTACGGAGATAAGTTCAACGGAAAAAGTTTCTGCTTTGCTAGTTGAAACGATAGATGCCACACCGGATCTTGGGATGGCTGTTTTCACGGAAAACGGAAACGCCGTGCTAAGTTTCAACACGATTACGCAAAAAGGGAGAATTAAAATCAATGGGAAAGAATATACGCTGGATAAACTCACTTTCTCGGAAAACCGATATGAATTAAGAGGCGATGGGATCACGATCTATGCTGATGAAGGAAATTTCGAAGAAATACAATCCGACTGCCTATATGGGGTGTTCCCAGAGGTTAAGGTAAAACTAAATAACCAAGAAACTGTCCTGAAAAATATCAAAGTTCAGGATTGTCAAAATTTAAACTAAATGTTTGATTATCAATTAGAAAAACACTACATCAATCGTAGTGGCTGGCTTCGTGCCGCCATTTTAGGTGCGAATGACGGACTGCTTTCCACAGCGAGTCTTATCATAGGTGTGGCAGCAGCACAAACGAATCGCGAAACGGTTTTGGTGACCGCTTTGGCTGGTCTTGTGGCTGGTGCATTCGCCATGGCAGCCGGGGAATATGTCTCGGTAAGTTCGCAGTCCGACATCGAAACCGCCGACTTAAAACGCGAGGCGATGGAACTGGAAAAAATGCCAGAAATAGAGATGAAGGAACTTGCTAAAATCTACATGAATCGCGGGTTGGATGAAAAAACCGCCGCCGAAGTGGCTCGCCAACTGCACGCTCACGATGCCCTGGCCGCACACGCACGCGACGAACTTGGCATCAATGAAATTACCCAAGCGCAACCTTTCCAAGCGGCTATTGCTTCGGGTGCCGCTTTTGTTAGTGGCGGTTTCCTGCCGGCGCTCGTTGCTTTCCTGTTACCAATGGAAAACATGGTCTATCTGCAGTACTTTTTCTCCCTTATTTTCTTGGTGGTTCTAGGCGCAGTTGGTGCAAAAATAGGAGGCTCCCACATGGGGAAAGGCATCTTGAGAATTGTACTTTGGGGAACCATCGCTATGCTGATGTCCGCGCTTATAGGGCATCTTTTCGGGGTCCAAGTTGATTAATTTTAATAAAAAAAATGAAGGCGGCAAGTGTAATTGATTCTCTAAGCAGAAAAGAATTTCTGGAATTTCCGTCGAGGCTTTACAAAGACGATAAAAACTATATCCGCCCGCTGGATAAGGATATAGAAGAAGTCTTTGATCCCAAAAAAAATAAAAACTTCCAAAACGGCGAATGCGAAAGGTTTTTATTTAAAAACGAACAAGGCGAAACCGTGGGTAAAGTGGCCGTTTTCATCAATAAATCTTACGAACAAGACCAGCCTACGGGCGGCATCGGCTTTTTTGATTGCATCAATGATCAAAATACCGCGAATTTTATTTTTGATTTTGCTGAAAAATGGCTTGCGGATAGAGGCATGGAAGCCATGGATGGTCCTATAAACTTTGGGGAACGCGACAAATTTTGGGGCGTGCTTACGCACGGCTTCATCGAACCGCTCTACTGCATGAATTATAATGCACCTTACTACCAAGCGCTTTTTGAGAACTACGGTTTTCAGCTTTACTTTAACCAACTATGTTTCACGCGCCCCATTCATGGCGAAGTCTCGCGCGTGTTCACCATGATGCACAGGAAGCATTCCCAAAACCCAGCCATTTCCGCAAGACCGATGAGAAAGATTAAAATCCAACAATTTGCAGATGATTTTGTTGAAATTTACAATAAAGCATGGGCAAGCCACGGCGAAGGTAAACAATTGGAAGCCGCTAAAACACTGGAGATATTTAAAAAAATGAAACCCGTGATCAATGAGCATATCGCGTGGTTCGTGTATGAAAATGAAAAACCCATCGCCATGTGGGTGAACATCCCCGACCTGAATCAGTGGTTTAAATACCTCCACGGCAAGTTTGGAATTTGGGAAGAACTGAAATTCCTCTGGGTAAAGAAATTTACCAAGAACAAAAAAATGGTGGGCATAGTGTTCGGGGTCGTACCCGAGTGGCAGCTCACCGGCATAGAGGGTTATATGATTTGGGAAGGAACCAAGCATTTGCGTGTGCATACCGATTTCGAGGAAATAGAAATGCAATGGATCGGCGATTTCAACCCCAAAATGATTAAAATCGCCGTAAATTTAGGCTCCACCATAACCCGAAAACTGGCGACTTACCGCTACTTGTTCGATAGGAATAAGCCTTTTGAGAGGCATAGGATGTTGTAGGATTTAGAACAATTCTGCGGCTACTTTTTTGATATTGTCGCTTTTACCCATTGAGTAAAAATGAAGAACCGGCACTCCGAAATCCAATAGTTCGCGGCATTGTTTCACCGCCCATTCTACACCTATTTCCTTTACGGTGGCATTGTTTTTCGCCTTATCGATTTCTGAAATAAGGTCTTCTGGCAAATCTATTTTAAAGGTTTTTGGCAACATAGATAGGTGGCCTTTCGTTGCCACAAGTTTTATTCCCGGGATGATTGGTACCGTGATCCCCATATCGCGCGCTTGATTTACGAAATCAAAATATTTTTGGTTGTCGAAAAACATCTGTGTCACCACGTAATCCGCGCCGGCATCTACTTTTGCCTTCAGTTTTTGCAAGTCGTAATTCATGCTTGGTGCCTCCATGTGTTTCTCGGGATATCCGGCAACACCGATACAGAAACGGTTTTCATCTTTGCAGGCTGGTTCGCCACTCAAATATTTACCACGGCCAACATCGTTGATATGCTTCACCAAATTTTCAGCAAAAGCATGTCCGCCTTCAGTTGGTACAAAATGGCTTTCACCTTTCATTGCGTCGCCGCGAAGCGCCATCACATTATCAATCCCGAGGTACAGACAGTCCACGAGCAAGTATTCAGTTTCCTCTTTGGTAAATCCGCCGCAAAGCACATGAGGTACAGTATCTACCCTATATTTATGTTGAATTGCCGCACAAATCCCGAGAGTTCCGGGGCGCATCCGAGTGATTCTTCGCTCTACCAAACCATTGCCTTTGTCGAGGTACACATATTCCTCACGGGAAGTGGTGACATCTATAAACGGCGGCTGGAACTCCATCAGTGGGTCTATATTTTTATACAAATCCTCTATTCCTGTGCCTTTCGTAGGCGGTATAACCTCGAGGGAAAACAATGTTTTCCCGTTGGCGTTTTTTATGTGATCTGTTATCTTCATCTTTATTATTCAATTATGAATTAATTAAATGCTTTATTTTTAAATCTTTTAATTCTCTAAGTTCGGCATCAACCACTTTCTTGCAACCGCGATGTCGATTCCCTTCCTATCTGCGTAATCTGCCAACTGCTCTTTGTTAATTTTTCCAACACCAAAATATTTTGCGTTTGCATTGGCGAAATAATAACCAGAAACAGATGCGGTAGGGAACATTGCCAAACTTTCAGTCAGTTCCAAACCAATATTTTCTTTGACTTTTAATAAATCCCAAATAGTTAGTTTTTCCAAGTGGTCCGGACACGCAGGATAACCCGGTGCAGGGCGAATACCCTTGTATTTTTCAGCGATTAGATCATCGTTTTGCAAGTCTTCATCTTGAGTATAGCCCCAAACTTCAGTTCTTACTTTTTTATGTAGAAACTCTGCAAATGCCTCCGCAAGCCTGTCGGCAAGGGCTTTCACCATAATGGCATTGTAATCATCGTAGGCATCTTCGTATTTCTTCGCTAATTCGTCTGTTCCAAAACCTGTAGTAACCGCAAATGCACCAATATAATCTTGCTTCCCGGATGATTCTGGCGCTATAAAGTCGCTTAAAGCAATGTATTCTTTGCCTGCAGATTTTTGGTGTTGTTGGCGCAGCGTATGGAATTTAGCAATTTCGTTTCCTTGTTCATTCTTAACAGAAATATCGTCACGCTCATTTGAATTTGCAGGGAAGATTCCGAAAATGGCTTTGGCGGTAAGAAGTTTTTCATCTAAAATCTTCGTCATCATTTTTTGCGCATCGGCAAAAAGTTCGGTTGCCTGTTCGCCCACTACCTCATCGGTAAGAATCGCAGGATACTTCCCGAATAGTTCCCAGCTGCGGAAGAATGGTGTCCAGTCCACAAACGGTAACAATTCTTTTAAATCTTGATTTTCAATAATATGTATGCCTTTTTGTTTTGGTTCAAAAATATCTTCGTTTTGCCAATCTATTTTAAATTTTTTCTGTCGCGCTTCTTTAATGGAAACATAGGACTTGTCCACTTGCCTGTTCAGGAATTTCTCCCGGAAGTCGTCGTAATCGGCTTTTAGATCGGCCTGAAACTGAACATTGTTTCTATCCAAAAGGTTACTCACAACTCCCACGGCACGCGATGCATCGTTCACATGTACCACGGTATTGCGGTATTTTGGGGCAATTTTCACGGCGGTATGCGCTTTGGATGTGGTAGCACCACCTATCATAAGTGGAAAATGCAGATTTTTCCGTTGGAGTTCATCGGCGATATGCACCATTTCGTCCAAACTCGGCGTTATAAGGCCGCTCAATCCAATAACATCCACCTGGTGATCGATAGCCGCCTGAATGATTTTTTCCGCCGGAACCATCACTCCCAAATCTATAATTTCATAATTATTACAGCCTAAAACTACGCTCACGATATTTTTTCCAATGTCGTGAACATCGCCTTTTACAGTGGCCATTAGAACCTTGCCGGCGGCTTGTTGTTTTTCATCCTTTTCTGCCTCAATAAAAGGTTGTAGGTAAGCCACCGCTTTTTTCATCACTCTTGCGGATTTCACCACTTGTGGTAGGAACATTTTGCCGCTTCCGAAAAGGTCGCCCACAATTCCCATCCCCGTCATCAGGCTGATTTCTATCACATCCAGCGGACGCTGGGTGAGTTTCCGTGCTTCTTCCACATCTTCCTCTATAAAGCGGTCTATTCCCTTTACCAAGGCATGGTTGATCCGCTCCTGCAATGGTAGTGTGCGCCATTCGAGTTCTTCTACTTGTTCTTTTTTTACGGATTTATTCTTTTCTGAATATTCCAAAAGGCGTTCGGTGGCATCATCTCTTCGGTCGAGCATCACATCTTCCACCAATTCCAATAAGTCTTTTGGGATTTCGTCGTAAACTTCCAACATCGTAGGGTTTACAATTCCCATGTTCATTCCAGCCTTTATCGCATGGTAAAGGAATACGGAATGCATAGCTTCGCGCACGGTATCGTTCCCGCGAAAAGAGAAAGATACATTGGAAATACCACCACTCACAGATACATTCGGCAGGTTTTCGCGTACCCATTTGGTAGCCGCTATAAAATCTATAGCATTGCGACGATGTTCATCCATTCCGGTTGCCACAGGAAAAATATTCAAATCGAAAATAATATCCTCTGATGGAAAACCAACTTGGTTTACCAAAATATCATAAGATCTTTTACAAATTTCTATTCTGCGGTCATAGTTATCGGCCTGACCTTCTTCGTCGAAAGCCATCACGATCACCGCGGCACCATAGCGTTTTACGGCTTTGGCTTGGTATATAAATTCCTCCTCACCGCCTTTCAAACTGATGGAATTCACCACGCATTTTCCTTGCACTACCTGCAAACCGGCCTCTAAAATTTCCCACTTAGAGGAGTCGATCATAATCGGGATCCTGGAAATATCAGGCTCGGAACCAATCAGGTTGAGGAATTTCACCATGCAGTATTTCCCGTCGAGCAATCCGTCATCGAAATTGACATCTAAAACCTGAGCACCGCCTTCCACCTGGTGACGCGCGATATCCAGCGCTTCTGAAAATTTCTCTTCCTTTATCAGCCGAAGGAATTTTTTAGAACCCGCAACATTAGTCCGCTCCCCAACATTGATGAAATTGGATTCCGGAGTTACAATCAACGGTTCGAGACCGGATAGTTTTAAATATTTCATTTTTCTGATGTAAAAATTTAGTGATGTAAAAATTCAGCAATATCATCAATGATACATTGCTAAACTATTGCATTGTTAGATTGAATTTTTCTCGGCTCAAAATCCTTCATCAGATCGGCAATCGCTTTGATGTGCGCCGGCGTTGTTCCACAGCAACCACCAATGATGTTTACCAAACCTTTTTCTGCATACTCACGGATTTGTTCCGCCATAAATTCCGGCGACTCATCATACTGTCCGAAGGCATTTGGAAGTCCTGCATTTGGATAAGCCGAAATATAAAATTCTGATTTGTGTGCCAATGTTTCCAGATACGGCGTGAGTTGCGCCGCGCCCAATGCACAGTTGAAGCCTACACTTAGGAGATTCAGATGTGAAACGGAAATCAGGAATGCCTCCGCGGTTTGTCCGCTCAGTGTGCGTCCAGAGGCATCGGTAATTGTTCCCGAAACCATGATCGGGATGCGGATATTTCGTTCCTCCTGAATTTCATCTATAGCGAATAGTGCCGCCTTGGCATTCAGCGTATCGAAAATAGTTTCCACCAAAAGAATATCCGAACCGCCGTCCAATAGCGCCTCCGCCTGCTGTTTGTAAGCCACGCGCAATTCCTCAAAAGTAATTGCGCGGTACCCCGGGTCGTTCACATCCGGAGAAAGCGATGCCGTTTTGTTGGTCGGCCCTATGGAACCTGCTACAAAGCGAGGTTTTGAAGGGTCTTTCGCTGTAAATTCATCGCAAACGCGGCGTGCAATTTTTGCCGATTCATAATTCAGTTCGTAAACCAAATCTTCCATGTGGTAATCTGCCATCGCAATGGTGGTCCCGGAGAAAGTATTGGTTTCTATAATGTCCGCGCCGGCTTCCAGATATTTGGAATGCACTTCCGCTATAGCCTGTGGCTGTGTGAGGGAAAGCAGATCATTATTGCCCTTCACCGAGTGAGGCCAGTTTGCGAAGCGGGTTCCCCTGTAGTCTTCTTCCTGAAAATCATAGCGTTGCAGCATTGTTCCCATTGCTCCGTCCAGGATGAGGATTCTGGTTTGTAACGCCTGTTGCAAAGCGGCTTGTCGTTCGTTTATTGTATTTTCCATTTTTTATTTTTTATTTTTTTTGGGGCAGCTAATCCGCCCTCCGTTCCCACTTTTTTGGGAGGCGAGCGCCGTTTCCGCCCTTTCGGGCGGCTCCGCCGCCCGCCTCCCAAAACGAGTTCCACTCAGGTCGGGCTGCGCGGGATTCGCTGTTTTATTTTTTAAACTTTGAATATCTCTCTCTCATATTCCACGGATTATATTTTCCTGTGGAACTTTTGTTTCTTTGTGGTTAAAAATCTCTCGCCGATTTTTTTTGATTAAACAGATTTCTGCAAATTCTATTTTGTCCGCGCTCTTTCCGGCGAATCTCGTGCGCCCCGGATAGGAGCGGCATCCTTTTTTGGGTGCGGGGCGGCGCCGACCGAAGGGAGGCGGCGAAACGACACCCGAAAAAGATACAGCGGATAGCCGGAAATGGCGCCCAAATCATCCGCTAAATTACGGTCTCCAACGCCTGTTTCAAATCCGCGATGATGTCGTCCGCGTGTTCCAGCCCCACCGAGCAGCGCACCAGCCCGGCGGTGATGCCCACCTGGTTCCGCTCGTCATCCGACAGTTTGGAATGTGTGGTGCTGGCCGGGTGCGTGACAATCGTGCGGGTGTCGCCCAAATTGGCAGAAAGTGAACACATCTGTATGGCGTTCAGGAAGTTGCGGCCTCCATCTGTACCTCCTTTGATTTCAAAAGCCACAACATTGCCGCCCAATTTCATTTGTTTTTTTGCAATTTCGTAATTCGGATGGCTTGGCAAGAACGGATATTTCACCAACTCCACATTGGGGTGGCTTTCCAAAAATTCGGCTACTTTCATGGCGTTTTCGCAGTGTTTTTCTATACGAATCGCCAAAGTTTCCAGACTTTTGCTCAAGACCCACGCGTTGAACGGCGACATTGCCGGTCCGGTGTTGCGCGAGAACAGATAAATTTCACGAATCAAATCTTCTCGACCAACTGCCACGCCGCCTAAAACGCGACCTTGTCCGTCCATCAGTTTGGTTGCGGAATGCACCACGATATCCGCACCAAATTTTATCGGCTGTTGCAGATAAGGCGTCGCAAAACAATTGTCCACCACGAAAATTAGGTTGTATTTTTTTGCAATTTTCCCGAGAAATTCGAGGTCAAGAATTTCTATCGCCGGATTGGTAGGGGTTTCGAGGTAAAGAATTTTGGTGTTTGGCTGAATCAGAGATTCTACTTTTTCCGCCTCTTCCGCCTTGAAATAGGTGGTTTCGATATTCCATTTCGGGAAATATTTGGTAAAAAGCGTGTGAGTAGAGCCAAAAACCGACTGGCAACTTACGATGTGATCGCCCGCGCTAAGCAAAGCGGCAAAGGTGGAGTAGATCGCCGCCATGCCAGTTGCAAAGGCATATCCGGATTCTGCGCCTTCCATTGTCACGACCTTGTCTACAAATTCGGAGACATTCGGGTTGCTGAAACGGCTGTATAGGTTTTTTGGTTTTTCTTCGGCGAAACTTGCGCGCATATCCTCGGCATCCTGAAAAATAAAACTGGAGGTGAGGTATAGCGGCACGGAATGCTCGTCAAACTGCGTGCGTTCGGCTTGGTGTCTTATGGCCTGGGTTTCGAAATTCATGGGTTGGTTGTTCTTTTTTACTTTTTTTCCCCTTCGATTCTCTCAGGGTGACAAGTTATGAGCTCTTTTTTCTCGGTGTTTAATTTTCGGCGCTCGTGTTTATTTCCCTTCACTCAATCTTAAAATATCTCCGAAAACACCGCGCGCAGTTACTTTCGCACCGGCACCGGCACCCATGATCACGATTGGATTTTCGCCATAACTTTCGGTGTAGATTTCAAAAATAGAATCGGATCCCTTGAGTTGTCCCAATGCCGAATTGCCGGGAACGGATACCAATTTCACATCCAACTCGCCTTTTTCCTGTTGCAAATCTCCGTGAAGATCTCCCACGAAGCGCAATACATGGCCAGGCATTTGGTTCTCTTTTACCTGGGCAAATTCCTCGTCCATTTCGGTAATTTTTGAAATAAATTCATCTTTGGAAAGTTCCTGGAGACGCTCCGGCACAAGGTTTTTAATATTAATATCCTCGAACTCATTTGCCAAGTCCAATTCTCGGGCAAGAATCAAAAGTTTGCGCGCGACATCGTTCCCAGAAAGATCTTCTCGTGGATCCGGTTCTGTGTAACCTTTCTCCATCGCTTCTTTTACGATGGTAGAAAATTTCTCCTCGCGCACGGAAAAACCATTGAAAATATAACTCAGCGATCCGGAAAAGACGCCCTTAATTCTCGTGATATTTTCTCCGGAAAGGTGAAGGAGTTTTATCGTGTCTATCAGCGGTAAACCTGCGCCCACATTGGTTTCATACAAATATTTACGGTTATTTTTGCTCAATGTTTTGCGGAATCTTCGGTAATCGGCAATGGAGAGCGTATTGAAGATTTTGTTGGATGATACAATGTCAAATCCGTTTTCGGCAAAGAGCGGATAGTTTTTCACAAAATCGCGGCTGGCGGTATTATCTACCACAATCATGTTTTGCAACTGGTTTTCGGCGGCGAATTTTAATAATATTTGTGCGTCTGAGTCTTTATCCGTTGATAGTATTTCCTGCTGCCAATTTTCATTGAAGCCGTTTTTATTCAATGCCAATTTTTTGGAATTGGCAACTGCGACGATTTTCAGATCTAAATTTTTACGGCGGCGGATGTCATCAGCACTGCTCAAAATCTGTTCTATCAAAGTTTTTCCCACGGTTCCGTGACCGATCAAAGCCAGGTGGAAAGTCTTGGGAGAGCCCGATATTTCGGATTCGATAATGTTTTTCGCCTTCTCGTCTTGGGATGACGCCACCACCACATTCACACGGTTTTCCGACGCTACTTGGTTTAAAATCAGCGGGAATATATTGTTGCGCGCCAACTCCTGCGAAATACCGCCATAATCCCCCGTGGTGAAGCCCAACACGGAAACATTATTGATGCTGTAAATCATTTTCACCTTTCCGGATTTGCGCTCCTCAGCAAATTCTTCGATCAGACAATTTACGGCTTTTTCGGCATCAGCGGCATTTACCAAAACTGAAATTCCGTTTTCAATGGCCTGCTGGGAAATCACGCCCACGCTAATTTTTGCGTAAGTGAGAGCCTTGAAAATACGGCCATCTATTCCGACTTCTCCTTGGAAATCGGTGCCTTCAAATTTTATAATCGATTTATTTTTAAATAGTTTTACCTCTTGAGGTTGGTTTTTATTTTTCATATTAATTTTGTTTTAATTAAAGACATCCACTAATGATTGTCTGTGAGGCTGATTTCCAAAATCCTGTTTAGTTGTTCGTATTCCATCAAAAAAGCATCATGACCGTGGATAGATTGAATCTCGTGGTAATGCACATTTTTTTTTGTCTTTATTAAATCTCCGTAGCATTTCCGAGTTTCAAACGCCGGGAAAAACAAGTCTGTATCTACCGCCACCAAGTGGATTTCTGCAGAAATCTCCGTTAGAGAATCTTCATCCGCAGAAATCGTCATCAGCAAATGATTCATCAGCCGGTAGGCCTCTAAACTAAATCTGTTGCTGAGCGCTTCGCCATGGTAAATGAGCCAGTCTTGGGAGTTTAAAATTTTGTTATCCATGTGGTATTTTCCTTGGAATCTTAGGTTGAGGGATTCCGGTGTTCGGTAACAAAGCATGGCGTGCATTCGTGCTTTTTGAAGCGGTTTTTCAGTGGATTCTAAAAGTGTTTTTTGAACCAAACATTGGGCATTGAGCCAGTCGGTGGTTTTAAAATCGGTGGCGAGAGGTATAAATTTTTGAGCTAAATTTGGATTTAAGACAAGCATTTCCCAACCGATTGCCCCGCCGACCGATCCGCCAACGACCGCCAATATTTCATTCAACCCTAAAAGTTCTAATCCTTTTAGAAACAAGGAAGCAATATCTTTTGCCGTAAAATCTTCATAATTTTCAATAAGAAAACCGTCGTAGCCATTGCCCGGAATATTGAAGCAAAGAATGGTATATTTTTCTGTATCAATGGGTTTACCGGCCCCAACTGCTTTTTTCCACCATCCATTTTCTCCACCCACAGTAGAATTTCCGGTAAGCGCATGGTTCAGCAGCACCACGGGAGCGGAATGCAGCGGCTGACCAAACAGTTCGTAACTGAGCGGCAAGGATACTTGTTTCCCGCAGAAAAGCAAGTGGTTTTCGATAAAAATGGTTGTAAGGCCGGGCTTCAATTTCAATTAAATTTAACTTTAAATAAAATTGAAAATGCCGGAAAGGCTGAAAAAAAGAATTTCAGTGGGATGTTATCTCTCCAAAAAATTGGTAGAATGTAGCACCTTCTTTGGTTTCCCAAAGGGTTGCTAAGGCGTCGCAGGGTCTATTCCCTCAGCCTTTCCTGATAACATTTTCAATATGTGAATGAACAAATCTGGTGCAAATATAAAAGATTTATTGCGAAATCAAACACTTTTTTCTGAGGTTGTTTTAATTTTAGCTAAAAACTTCCCCCCTAAAGTTTGAGGAATAAAGGTGGAATGCGTTGAAAGTAAAGTACTAATTTAATGGAAAAATTTCCAAAAAAGATTAATCTTCCTTCATTATGATTTTACTGGTGCGAAGTTTTTGCGCTTCTTCAGTTCGTCCGATTTCGGTAGGGAGTTCCGCACGAACTTCTACTAAATGCTGAATTTTTGCCGCCAATTCTTCCACAGTAGCTGCCTCGGAATTTAACCCATCAATTTCTTGTGAATAACCAGAATATCCGCCCGTAGTCGGGTGAAAGATAATGTGTATTTCGTTGTTTTCCATAATATTATTATTTTGATTCAAAAATATGTAAAATACTGAATGCTTGCGGGTTAAGTTTAGTTCACAAAGCGTTAAAACTGTATTAAACAAAAAACTTTATTTTTGTATCAAATAATTCTGGAGGGATGAATGCCGAAAAACTGAGAAAGCAAGACGCGAAGTGGAAAACTTGGGGCCCGTATGTGAGCAACCGCCAATGGGGCAATGTGCGCGAGGACTACAGCCCAGACGGGAATGCATGGGAACACACCTCCCACGACCAAGCCGCCAGCCGCACCTACCGCTGGGCGGAGGAAGGCATCGCCGGCATCAGCGACGATAAACAGCGCCTTTGTTTCGCATTCTCTTTTTGGAATCATCAGGATAGAATGCTGAAAGAGCGGTTTTTCGGGCTTAGCAATTATCAGGGAAATCACGGCGAGGATATCAAGGAATTGTTCTGGTATCTGGATAATACGCCCACGCATTCCTACATGAAAATGCTTTACAAATACCCGATCAATGCATTTCCTTACAACGACATCATAGAAGAAACCGAATGCCGCGGGAAAGACGATCCGGAATATGAAATCATCGACACTGGAATTTTTGATAACGACGAATACTTTGACATCGAAATAGAATATGCCAAAGCCAGTCACGACGATATTTTCATGCGCGTGACAGTTACAAACAGAAGCGATCGCACCGCACCGCTTACGGTATTGCCTACGCTTTGGTACCGCAACAATTGGTCCTGGGGATACAACCACTATAAACCCGCCTTTTATGCGGCGGAACAGGGCATCGCCATCAGCCATGCGGATCTGCCCCAAAAATATTTCTACGCTAGAACAAAATCAGAAGGTTTATTTTGTGAAAATGAAACCAACCCAAAAGTTTTTGGTAAAGAACAGGAGGAGGGCAAATATTACAAAGATGGCATCAGCGAATTTATTTTAAATCAAAAACCTACCGTAAACCCCAATAAAACGGGAAGTAAAGCGGCTTTCCACATAGAAACATCCTTGAACGGCGGAGAAACCAAAACTTTTGATTTTCGGATGAGTCCTCACGATATGTTGGATGCTTTCTGGGGGTGCGACGAACTTTTTGAGGAAAGAAAGGCCGAATGCAATGATTTTTATAATGAAATACAGGCAGAGGTAGATTCCGACGACAAAAAAAATGTGCAAAGACAGGCGTTTGCAGGGCTTCTTTGGAATAAACAATTTTACCACTACAATGTTTCGAAATGGTTGAAAGGCGATCCCAACTACGAGGCGCCCCGGAATTTTGACAAATTAGTACGGAATTCGGAATGGCAACACCTACACAACAAGGACATCATCTCCATGCCCGATAAATGGGAGTATCCGTGGTATGCGACTTGGGATCTGGCGTTTCATTGCGTTCCATTTGCGCTTATTGATCCTGGGTTTGCCAAAGCCCAATTGAAGTTGCTTACCAAAGAATGGTACATGCGCCCGAATGGGCAATTACCCGCCTATGAATGGGATTTTAGCGATGTGAATCCCCCCGTGCATGCCTGGGCTTGTTTCCGAGTCTTTAAAATTGATGAAAAATCCAACGGAAAACCCGACATTCCTTTTCTGGAAGCCGTTTTTCAAAAATTATTATTAAATTTTACTTGGTGGGTCAACCGCAAGGATAAGCATGGCAAAAACATTTTCGGTGGTGGATTTTTGGGGCTTGATAATATCGGCGCGTTCGACAGAAATATCATTTTCGACGATGGGCAGCATTTAGAGCAGGCCGACGGAACCAGTTGGATGGCTATGTTTGCTCTGAATATGATGCGTATTTCTATGGAACTCGCTCTCTACAACCCGGTTTATGAGGACATGGCGATTAAGTTCTTCGAGCATTTCCTCTACATCGCGCAGGCCATGGAAAGTTTAGGCGAAAAAAATGGGCTTTGGAATGATGAAGACCAGTTTTTCTACGATGTTCTGCAACTTAAAAACGGCGAAAGTGTTTCGCTGAAACTGCGCAGTATGGTTGGACTAATCCCGTTATTTGCCGTGGAAATCATCAGCCATGAAATGCTGGAAAAACTCCCTAATTTTTCCGAGAGGATGAATTGGGTTTTGAAGAACAAGCCTGAACTCGCCAAACTGGTTTCCAACTGGGAGGTGGAGGGCGAAGGCCAAAAACATCTCATCAGCATTTTGCGTAAAAAGCGCTTAACCAAAATCCTTGAGAGAATGGGTGATCCCGAAGAATTTCTGAGTGATTTCGGAATCCGATCTATGTCAAAGGTTTACGAAAAGAAACCCTACAAATTCTCTGTGGATGGGAAAAAATATATAGTGCATTATACGCCTGCTGAAAGCGATAGCAGGATGTTCGGGGGCAATAGCAACTGGCGCGGACCGATTTGGTTTCCGCTAAATTTCCTGATCGTGGAGAGCCTGCAGCGCTATGATTTCTACTACGGCGACAGTCTGCAAACGGAATATCCGAAGGGCAGTGGCGAAATCCGCAACATAGATTATATTGCCAGCGACATCAGCGATAGGCTTTGTAAAATATTTCTAAAAGACGAAGCCGGAAACCGCCCGTTCAATGGTGGGGTAACAAAATTTAACCAAGATCCGCACTTCAAAGACCTCATCACTTTTTACGAATATTTCCACGGCGATAATGGTCGCGGCGTAGGTGCATCCCACCAAACCGGCTGGACAGCAACCGTGGCAAAACTTATACAGCCGAGATCGGTATAGGAAGTTGATTTGTTATAAGTTTATTTGATGGTTTCGCCATTGACTGTAACTTCATAGTTTACAGTGATATTGGGTTCCAAAGTTTTGGATACAGAGCAATATTTTTCAAATGAAAGTTCGGCGGCTCTTTTTGCTTTTTGAGAGTCAATTTCTCCTTCCAGGAAAAACTTAACCAAAATCGTTTTGAAGGGTTTGGCATCGTCCAATGGTACTCTCTCGCCTTCCACTTCGGCGGAAAAATTGGTGATAGTTTGCCTTTGTTTTTTTAAAATAGAAACCATATCGATCCCGCTACATCCTGCAACAGCCATCAGTACGGTTTCCATAGGCGACACGCCTTGCGGTTTTTCTCCAGATGTGTTATCCAGCAATATTTTATGACCGTTCTTGTTGGTGCATTCAAAAAGGTAATTATCATCTATGCGGTTCAGCGTGATTTTCATTTGTAAAGATTTTGGACAAAAATAAATATTATATTTGGATCTGTAAGCAGTAGGAAAAGTTAGTTATAAGCTTACAAAATTCCTCTTGCCTTTATCTCCAAATATTTATTAATAACCTCTATACTCAATTCTTCGGGTAGCGTGTGTACCGTGTAGATGCCGTATTTCCGAAGTTCCTGAATGATTAATTTTTTTTCAAACTCAAACTTTTCGGCAATTATTTTATCGTAAACGCCCTGCATGGTTTCCGGGGTCGTTTGGATGAGGTTTTGCATCTCTGAATTTTTGAAGAAAACTACTACCAATAAATGATTTTTGGCGATACCTCGTAGGTATTTCATCTGTCGGTTTAGCGCGTCCAGTGTTTCGAAATTAGTAAAAAGCAACATGAGGCTGCGTTGCCCGAAATTAAACTTAACATCCTGATAGAGTCTGCTAAAATCACTCTCAAAGAAGTCTGTGGTGACATTGTACAGCGCCTCAGAAATCTTTCTGAGTTGTCCCGGTCTGCCATCTGCAGCCACCTTATTTTCTGTTTTTTTGGAAAATGAAAGCACCCCAGCTCGGTCACCTTTTTTCAAAATAATATGACTGAGTGCCATCGCGGCATTGATCGAATAATCCAATAGCGACAGCCCGCGGAAAGGCATCTGCATCGTGCGCCCCTTATCGATAAGGATTATGATTCGCTGGGATTTTTCATCCTGAAACTGATTTGTCATCAGCTTGTTGTATTTTGAAGTCGCCTTCCAATTGACCGACCGGATGTCATCGCCCTGAACATACTCGCGGATGTGTTCGAACTCCATCGTATGCCCGATTCTGCGGATTTTCTGGGTGCCGCCGAGTAAAAAATCGTTGTGAATCGCCATTAATTCATACTTTCGGAGATGTACGAAGGATGGGTAACTCGGTAATTCGGCATCTTTCTGAAACCGGAATCTTCGGGAAGCAAAGCCAAGCGGCGTGGAAGCATAAATATTCAAACTCCCGAAATGGTATTCCCCACGCTGTTTAGGTTCCAAAATGTATTGGAAATGAGAACTTTGTCCGCTTCGCAGTTGTTTTTCAATTAAGAAATCTCTTTTCTGAAACTGAAACGGAATTTCATCAATGATTTTCAGATGAGCATTAAATGGATAATTATTTTTAACATCTACTACCACCGGATTCTCATCTCCGTTGGATAATTTTTCGGGTAAAATTCTTTGTCCAAGAACTGCATTTTTTTGGTTAAACAGAAACAAAACATCTACCACGAAAGCAAGAAAAATCACCACCAAAACACCGTGCGCCAGCCAAAGTAGCGGCGTAAAGAAAAACGCTAAAATATAGCAAAACGCCGCGCCCGCGAGAACGAAGAAAAAACGATTATTAATGTATAGATTTCTAAAATTTATCACAAGTTCCGGGTTCAAATTTATCTCGGAATTTCAATACCTTCGAGGATTTGCCGAATGATTTCATCTGCTGTTAGGCCTTCCATCTCACGCTCCGGGGAGAGCATTATTCTGTGGCGAAGCACTGCATAGCTGGCTTCGCGGATGTGCTCCGGCGTTACAAAATCACGACCGCGTAAAGCGGCAAAAGCCTTCGAAGCCGATAAAAGCGCAAGGCTCGCACGCGGCGATGCGCCAAGATACAGGAATTGGTTTTCACGCGTGTTTACGATAATTTTGGCGATATATTCTATAAGATTTGCTTCTACGATGATGTTTTTCACAACCTCTTGGTATTCTTTTAGTTGTGAGCCAGAAACGACTTGGTTTACGGCATCCGTCTTGTCTTCCAAGCGGTTCTCGTGTTGCTTGGTAATAATTAAAATTTCTTGCGAAAGATCAGGATAGCCCACATTTATTTTAAACAAAAAACGGTCGAGTTGAGCCTCCGGCAGGCGGTAAGTTCCCTCATGTTCTATTGGGTTTTGGGTTGCTACCACTAGGAAAGGTTCATCCATATCGTGTTGCACGCCATCCACCGTGATTTGGCGCTCCTCCATCACTTCGAACAAAGCCGATTGTGTTTTGGCAG
Source organism: Chryseobacterium sp. (assembly GCA_018260475.1). Taxonomy (GTDB): domain Bacteria; phylum Bacteroidota; class Bacteroidia; order Flavobacteriales; family Weeksellaceae; genus JAGLBA01. The sequence goes on from JAGLBA010000003.1 coordinate 62,183, forward strand.
GGGCGCGGTTGATCTCATCAATAAGGATAAAATTTGAAAATACGGGCCCTTTTTTAAACTCAAACTCCGAAGTTTTTATACTAAATACCGAAGTTCCCAGTATGTCCGACGGCATCAAATCCGGAGTAAACTGTATCCGGCTAAAGCCTACATCCACCGTTTTTGCTAAAAGTTTAGCGGTAATAGTTTTTGCAACACCGGGAACGCCCTCTATCAGGACATGGCCGTTGGAAAGGAGCGCTGCCAGAAGATGCTCCACCATTTTCTCTTGTCCAACGATAACTTTCCCGATTTCGGACTTTATTTTTTCCATGCTGTCGCGAAGTTTTCCCAAATCCAACCGTGGCTGGAAAGGCTGCGAAGTTTCGGCAGTATTTTGGTCTGATTGATTCATATTATTATGTTTAAAGGTGACTATTTTAATTTACAAAATCTCATCCAGCAGGCGGTCCATTTTCAACAGATCTTCTTGGTATACAACGGCGTACGGGTCTTGTGATTTTTTGATTAAAACAATGCCCTCATCAATTATTTCTAAATCTTTTCCCGTTTTAGCCTGTAATTTTTTGGCGAAATTAGCATCTAATTTTTGTGTGTCTATCGACAAATCCATACGGACACGGTGCAAGAAATATTGCGCTTTCTTCGCCATCATATCATGGAAATCTCCTTCTTGTAGGTAAAGATTCCCTATACTTTTCACAAATTCCACCGATTTATTTTGGGGAGCCTCGATTACTGGGACGATTCTTTGTTTTCTTTTAGCATTAAAAAAAGCAAACAAAAGCAGTCCTCCCAGGAAAAGTTGCCAAGCGTATTTCAGCGGTGGGTTTGAGAGCAAAAAGGCTACGGGCGTTGTTTCCGAAGCCGTTAATTCATCATCTTGAATCGCAAACCAGACGGTTTCCCTATTCGGTAAATATGAAAAGACGCTTTCTAAATATTTTTCTCCCCCGGGTTTCAAAAGATAATAATTGGTCATAAAAAGTGGCTCGAGATGAAGATAAACTTGACCTCTTCCAAATTTTATTTTCACAAAATTAACATCTTTTACCAGTTGGTTTGTTTCCGTATACAAATCGGATCTATACTTAACAAATCCCAAAATTTCTATATCCTTTTTGAGCCTTTCGATATGCGCTACGGACGGTTTTTTATCTAATACCAAATGCGTCTTATTTAATTTAATATCGGTGAAGCCCATAAATGCTTTTTCATCCCTATAGCCATCAGGATAAGGAATTTGGGTGCCCAAAGTATCTTTGATATTTGCCGGCAAATCGTTGCCTATAACCATTACAGACGACCCTTCTTCCGCATTCTTCAGGATTTTCTTCCAGGAGGAATGGTCTATTTCCGGGTTGATGAGCAAGATATTATGCGGCTGCATTTTATTTTGCCTATAAAATTTAAAAGGGGAATCTTTGGTTCTTTTTAATTTTTTGTTAAAAAGTTCATCTGCTTCTTTATTAAAAACAAACAATCCGAATGGCGATTTTTTATCTACATCAAAATTCTTGCGCCAGTCTGTGACTTCAGTTTTGTTGATTTGTAAAATCCAGAGCAACACGATTACCACGATTAGCAGAATGCCGTATATTTTCAAAGTTTTATTCATGTTTTAAACTTTAAAATTTTGAAAATGAGTAGCATATCTACTATAATCCTCTGCACTCACAGGGAATTCGCCATACCAAATATATTCAAAAATGCGGGCAAGTTCGCGAAAGTCATTCTTCAGATTTTGGTTCTGTAATTCCGCGATGTAATCCTGATTGGTTTTTTCCGGATGCCAAGAAATGGCGTTTTGATCCGTAAGTTTTTTCAATATTAAAAGAAACTGGTAGCGTATCGCCGAGCGGAAATCACCATTGCGTGTTGACTCAAAAATTAAATCCGGGAAATTCATCTCGTGGATGTTTTCGGTGAGTTTCTCGTCACGAATTTGGATGGATTTGTTCTTTTTTCCAAAGAACCAACCGCCTTCTTTCTTAATCAAAAAACGGATGAAAAGATACAGCACAAAACCTAAAGCGGCAATTCCTAATACCTTCAAAATATTTACGGTGATTGCACTCGCATTTCTGTAATTTCTTTGATCAAAAATAGATGATAAAAACCTGATGATTCTACGCCGCAATTTTTGAAAAAAGGATTCTCGCAGTGGCATTTCGCGGTAGTCAAACTCGCGGCCTTGGTATTTTTTTCTAAAATCTCTTTTGATACTTCTTTCAAAAGTAGGATTGTTGGTTTGGATATCCTCTTTCAACACAATCCTTGCTGGGAATAGGCCTTTTTCTTGGTAAACCAAAGAATCCTCCTCAGAGAATTGCTCAGGCAGTGGCATGTGGCTTTGGGACAGAGCCGAAAATGCAGATAAGACAAACATAAAGGCTAAAAACTTACGCATCTCGTGTACCTATTCTATCTATTTCCGAAAGTGAAACGCTGCGGTGAAGATCGATACGGCTGTCGTAATACATAAATCCTGAATTTACATACAGAAAATTCGATAAAATGATGGAGGCAAGAATGGAAATAGCATAAATGGCAAAAACCATCCAACCCATTGTCCCTTCAAAAGGATTAGCTTGAATTTTACCACTCTGCGCGCCGGCGATAGCACTACCCATCATCATAAACATCGGAATCATAGTGAACACCGAAATAATCACTTGGATCACCATGTACATAACTGTGGTAGCTGCCCAATATTTCCAAAAAGGCGATTTATCTGCTCCATTTTGATAGGAAAATTGCGCTCGAATAGCATAACTAAGAGACGCGAAAAACCCTTTTTTGGTGTGGAAATAATCATACAAAAGGAATTGGATAACATTAATAATAGCAGGAAGGAGGATGAAAAGAAGCGGAATCCCGATTATGATGAAAATCAGCATCACTGAGACGCCTAAAACGATCCCGATAAGCGGCGTTATAATGAACATCATCCCTAAAGCGAAAAGGATAAAACGGCTAACCTGAGATTTAATATCGGCTAGAATTTGATCCATAGTTATGGATTTAGCTCCCGTTTCGCTCACGCGTTTCATGTACAGCACCGGGAAAAGGTAACTGAACAACATCAACACAAGATACAATATGAGAATAAGAATGGAAACTAATATGAGTATCACATTGTTTTCTTCGAAGTAGCGCTCGAAATAGCGGGTTTGATCGGCCGAATCCATTGTAAACATTTGAGAAAATATCTCGCCAAAACCAAAAACTATTAAAGCAAGCAATAGAATGATTATCAGACCATTGATTATAGTGTAGTTTTTAAAATAGTTCTTACCATATTCTTTGAAGAAAAGAAAAGTATCGCTAATGAAACTGCTGAAATCTCTTTTTTTATAAAAGTGTATCATGATTATGTTTTTTAAAGACAATATGCGGATAAATAAAATAGTAATAACCAATAAGTCCGAGACATCCAAAAATAATGAAAGCGTTTAAAAAACCAGGCATCACCAAGGCGTAGCGCGTGACGAAACCTTCCAAAATCCCGGCAATGATGGTAAATGGAACAGAACTCAAAAAAATCTTGAAAGCATCTTGAAATCCAATTTTAAATGAATCCAAACGGGAATAGGTTTTTGGGAAAAGAATAGAAGCACCCAGGACCAAGCCCGCAGCAGTCTCTACCACCATGCTGAAAATCTCAAAAGTCCCGTGGATCCAGATGCCCTTTGCACTGGATTTCAGTTCGCCGTGCTCGTGAAAAAAATACTGGAAAGACCCGAGCATAATACTGTTTTGAAGCAGTGCAAACAAAGTCCCGATGCCGCCGAAAACGCCATAGACAAACAACTTCGTTCCGACCATGAGGTTATTGAAAATTATTCCCGTGGCGCTGCCCCAGTTGCTACCCGATTGGTATACGGCCACAGGATTTCCTTTCTCTATGTTCTCGATCGTCATGTTCACATAATCTTCTCCGAGAATGGTTTTTACAAATTCCTTATCATAGTGCGCCGAAAGTACGCCGATCATCGTAAACAAGATAAAAAAAGCAAACGCATAATAAAGAAACCTTCGATAATGATACACCAATAGCGGCACTTCGGTTTTGAAAAAATAAAAAAGTCGGTTGCGTTCTACCCTTCTAGTTTTATAAATCCGTTGGAATATTTGCCCCGATAAATGGTTGAGATAAATTGTAGTTTTACTTTTTGGGTAATAAGTTTTTGCAAAAGAAAGGTCATTGATGAGGTTTATGTACAAGGACGACAACTCATCAGGATTTTTTTTGATTTTCCCCTGAAGCACTTGCTCTATTCCCAGCCATTTTTCTTTATTTTGCTTAATAAACGCGACTTCTCTCATATCTAATGCTAAAATATTAAATAAATGTCACTTATCGCTATAAACACTTCACAAAATGTAAATGTTGAATTTACACTTGCCGGAATCGGTGACCGGATAGTCGCCTTCATCGTCGATATGCTCATTAAAATAGCCTATATCGTCGTGCTTTTCTTGATACTGTTTTACTGGTTGAGATTTGAGAATTATCTGGATGATTTGGATCAATGGTCGGCCATGGCAGTCATAATATTTTTGACATTACCAGTACACATTTACACTTTGGTTTGTGAAAGCCTGATGGAGGGACAGACTTTTGGCAAAAAAGCATTAAAAATAAAGGTGGTAAAGATTGATGGTTACCAAGCTGGATTCAGCGATTATATGATGCGCTGGGTATTTCGGCTGGTAGATATTTACAGTAATTCCGGCATCGTAGGCGTCATTTTCATTATCACTTCAAAAAACAACCAACGGCTCGGCGATATGGCTTCTGGAACTGCCGTTATCTCATTGAAAAGTGATGTAACAGTGGCGCACACTATTATAGAAGAATTAAAAACAGGTTACGCCCCGGTTTTCCCACAAGTGGTGGCGTTGAGTGATGGCGATGTGCGCATCATCAAAGAAAATTTTCAAAAAGCCAGCCACGCCAACGATCAAAAAATATTAAAACAACTCACTGAGAAGGTAAAAGATGTTTTGAAAATAGAAATTTTGCCGGATGGATTCTCCAACAGAGCTTTTTTGGACACCGTGATAAAAGATTATAATTTTTATACGGGCAAAGATTAACGCTTTGGCAGAATTTTTGTGCTGAATTTCGCTACTAAAACTATAAAATTATGCAATTTGTGAATGAGAAATCCGGCAACGGAGGCGTGATTCGTCTAACTATTGAGACTGAAGAAGTAGGCAGACTGAACTACACAATTTTCCCGGAAGACAAGACATTGGTAATCTCCTATGTGATGGTGCATTCTAAATTTGAAGGCCGCGGGATGGGCAAGGCTTTGGTAGAAGAGGGAATTAAATTCGCCAGAGAAAACGACTGGAAGGTATCGCCACATTGCTCCTACGCACGCAGTGTGATGAGCAGAATGAGCGATTTGGATGATGTGCTCATCCAGTAATGCAAAATATAAAAGCCGGAGAAAGTTTCTTCGGCTTTTTTCATTTTTGTTTTTATTAAAGACTTTCCATGAGTTCGTCCGTGATTTCCATATTGTGATACACATTCTGAACATCATCATCTTCCTCGAAACGGTCTAGCATTTTCATATTCGCTTTGAATTGTTCTGCGTTTACCTCTTTCGTATTGTTGGCGATGCGCTGTAGTTCGGAGCTTTTAGCCTCGATTTTCAATTCGTCCAGTTTGTGCGACATGGAACCAAAATCCTCGAATGCAGTAGTGATCATCACTTCATCTTCATCTTGATCTATTTCTTCTGCACCGCCATCTATCATTTCCATTTCAAAATCGTCCCAAGGCATTGTAATAGCTGCCTTATCAATAGAAAAAATTCCTTTTCTGTCGAACACAAAAGCTAATTCTCCATTTTTTCCTAAACTACCTTCAAATTTGTTGAAAATTGCCCTTACATTGGCAACTGTTCTCGTAGGATTATTGGTAGTACATTCCACAAAGAAAGCTACTCCGCCTTGTCCGTAACCTTCATAAGTGATTTCTTCATAGTTTTCCGCATCTGCGCCGCTCGCTTTTTTGATAGCTCTTTCCACATTGTCTTTCGGCATATTGGCACCTTTCGCATTGTTGATACATCTGCGGAGTGCAGGATTGGCATCCGGATCCGCGCCGCCTGCTTTTACGGCGAGGGCAATATCTTTACCAATTTTAGAGAATGTTTTGGCCATCTTATCCCAGCGGGCCATTTTTGATGCTTTTCTATATTCGAACGCGCGTCCCATAAATTTTTTTTATTTTGGCAAAATTACTTAAAATCGCAGAATAAAAAAACGCCCTCCATATGGAGAGCGTTTGATTTATAAAGAAAACTTTAAATTATTTTCTTTTTCTAACTACTTTTTTCTTCACTACAGGAAGATCAGATTTCTGAAGTGCATCCCAAGCAGCACCGTTTACGGCCTCTACTACTACTTTTCTGTCAGCTTCTCTTTCTGCGTTAGATGCTGATTCAGATACAACAGCGTCTCTTTCACCTACACCTACCGATTTCAATTGGCTACCATTTACACCTCTTTGTTCCAAAGCAGCAACTACAGCAGCAGCTCTTTTTCTAGAAAGGTTTAAATTGTAAGTATCGCTACCTTTCTTATCTGTGTGACCAGTAAGTAGGAATGTACCACCGTTAGAAGACTTGATTACTTCTGCTGCTTGGTCAATTTTAACCCCAGACTCAGATTTGATAGTTGCTTTGTTGAAATCAAAGTAGATACCTTTCAATGCACCAGTAGCTTCTTCAGCGAATGCAGACTGAGGTTTAGGGCAACCATTGTATTCAGCCAATCCTGGTACAGTAGGACAAGCATCATCTTTATCTAGGATACCATCGTTATCAGTATCTGGCCAAGGGCAACCTTTGTTTTCAGCTGGACCTGCAACAGTAGGACAAGCATCATCTTTATCAACTACACCGTCGCCGTCTGTGTCTGGCCAAGGGCAACCATTGTTTTCAACTGGACCTGCAACATCTTTACATTGGTCATCTTTATCTGGAACGCCATCACCGTCAGTATCTGGGCAACCTTGGAATTCAGGAAGACCTGGTTCATCCGGGCAAAGATCATCTTTGTCTAGGATTCCGTCTTTATCTCTATCTGTGTTTCCGAATTTGAACAATAGGGAAGCAGATGCTTGCCAGAAGTTAGGAGCAACAGATTTGTTACCTGGAGTAGATACATAATCACCTTGGATACCAAGACCGAAGTTTTTAGTCAACCAAAAGTTAGATCCAAGACCTGTAGCAAGAGCAAAGTGGTTTGCACCAAGTTTTTCGCCATCACCATTTACAAGGCTTGTTCCAGAGTAATCGTGTCTTAGGTAGTTAGCTCCTACTCTTACATAAGGATCGAAGAAAGACTCCTCATCCCAAAGAGAAGCAAATTTAAACTGAAGACCAAGACCTGTCATCAACATAAATTCTTTACCCATTCCATATTTTTTGTTGTCAACATTCCCTACGGAAGTTTGCCAATCTAAAACTATACCTTTAGCAAGATTTCTTGCAACAGTAAGTTTTGATAATGGTGGAGTAATGGTGAAGTCGTTAATGTTATACAACTGTCCAATTTTGTCACCACCAAAAGCGGTAGAGAGAACATCGCCTGCCTTACCACCAGCGGCAACATGGTTTACTCCGTGAGCACCAACCCCGATAAGCCAAGGATTGCTGGTCGTTTGAGCAAACACAGTAGAGGCAATTGTAAGTGCCAATGCTGAGATTCCTAATTTTAGATTTTTCATAGAAATAGAATTAAATGATTAATTAATTTATAATTGCAAAATAAATACAAAATTTCCTTACTGACAAAGTTTTACAAGAGTTTTTTTAACTTTTCTTTAGCAATCTTCCCAAATCTCTCTTGTTTTCTCTGTCTTTTATAGCTTCTCTCTTGTCGTAGAGCTTCTTACCTCTACCCAGAGCGATCAAAATCTTCGCCTTGCCTGCATCATTTATATATAGCTTTAGCGGAACAATTGTATTTCCGGCATCTTTTGCTAATTTCTCAAATTTCTGCAGTTGTTTTTTGTGCAATAGCAATTTCCGTTCCCTTTTAGTCTTATGGTTGTAAAAAGTACCCAATTTGTACTCATCTATCATCATATTAATAATGAAGAGTTCCCCATTTATAAATTGACAAAAACTTTCCGTGATGCTTGCCTTGGAAGAGCGCAAGGACTTTATTTCAGTTCCAGTAAGCACAATTCCAGCCTCAGTTTCTTCTGAAAGCTCATATTCAAAGCGCGCTCTTTTATTAAAAATGTTTATCGTTTTTTGTATTTTCATTTGAAGTAGATTTAACCGTTCAAAATCCGTACCTAAACATAGGATATGGTAAAATTTCAGGTTAAATTTTGTATTTTTGCCACAAATCTACAAAAACAATATGTTAACAGTTTCAAATCTATCGTTACAATTCGGAAAGCGTGTTCTTTTTGATGATGTAAATGTGATGTTCACCAAGGGAAATTGCTACGGCATTATCGGTGCTAATGGCGCCGGCAAATCCACCTTTCTAAAAATACTTACAGGCAAGCAAGATCCAACTTCTGGTACAGTCTCCTTGGAACCAGGCAAAAGAATGTCCGTACTGGAGCAGGATCACTTTGCTTATGATAATTTCACGGTATTGGAAACCGTATTGCAGGGTAACAAAAAACTTCACGAAATAAAAGAAGAGATGGATGCTCTTTACGCTAAAGAAGACTTCTCTGATGAAGATGGCATCAAGGCAGGCGAACTCGGTGTGATTTACGAGGAAATGGGCGGCTGGAATGCCGAATCTGATGCGCAAACCATGCTCTCCAATGTTGGGATCAAAGATGAGAAGCATTACCAAATGATGAGCGAGTTGGAAAATCAAGACAAAGTGAAAGTCCTGCTTGCGCAGGCTTTATTTGGTAACCCCGATGTTCTTATTCTAGATGAGCCTACGAATGACTTGGATATTGAAACCATCGCTTGGCTGGAAAATTTCCTTGCCGATTATGAAAATACGGTGATAGTAGTTTCCCACGACCGTCACTTCTTGGATACTGTCTGTACCCATATCGGCGATTTGGATTATGCTAAACTTAACCTTTATACTGGAAATTATACTTTCTGGTACCAAGCGTCCCAATTAGCTACAAGACAACGCCAACAACAAAATAAAAAGGCTGAGGAAAAGAAGAAGGAGCTTCAGGACTTCATCGCAAGATTCTCTTCCAATGTTGCTAAAGCCAAGCAGGCAACCGCAAGAAAGAAGATGATCGATAAATTGAACATTGAAGACATTAAACCATCTTCTCGGCGCTACCCTGCGATTATCTTTGAAATGGAGCGCGAAACTGGCGACCAAATCCTTGAGGTAAAAGGCCTCGAAAAATCGAAAGATGGCGAGTTGCTTTTCTCAAATGTCGATTTAAAATTGAAGAAAAACGATAAAATTGCCATCATCTCTAAAAATTCATTGGCAATCACGGAATTTTTTCAAATTCTTGCCGGAAATTCAAAACCGGACAAAGGCGAGTTCAGTTGGGGCGTAACCACAAACCAATCTTATATGCCGCTGGATAACACCGAATTTTTCCAAAGTGATGACAGTCTGGTGGATTGGCTAAGACAATTTACGAAAAACGATGAGGAGCGCCATGAGGAATTTATGCGCGGATTCCTTGGTAGAATGCTTTTCTCTGGTGACGAAGCTCTGAAATCTTGTAAAGTGCTTTCCGGAGGAGAAAAAATGCGCTGTATGTTCAGCCGGATGATGCTTCAAAAAGCGAATGTCCTACTTTTGGACGAACCTACCAACCACTTGGATTTGGAAAGTATCACCACGCTTAATAACTCATTGTCTAATTTTAAGGGAAACATTCTCCTTTCATCGCATGACCACGAATTGTTGCAAACCGTATGTAACCGCATCGTAGAACTCACTCCGAAAGGCGTGATAGACCGCGATATGACCTACGACGAATATCTTGCCGACAAACGCGTGAAAGAGATGCAGGAGCAGATGTATTCTTAGGCGATCGCTAAGCAAATTAAACTGTCTGATTTATATTGGGCAGTTTTTTTTGTTTAAAATCCTACTAAATCATGTTTAAATCAAGTAGTGCGTTTTTGACTATGCAAAATATCATAAAAAATTTTTTGCCTAAATTTGTCAAATGACACAAAAGTGGATTTACAAGCCCGAACCTGACGAGGAAGTGGTGGACGCATTGAGCACATCGCTGGGGTTTGGCACTTTTGAATCCAAAATCCTCGTCCTCCGCGGCATAGATGAATATCAAAAAGCACGCGAATTTTTCAAGCCTACGCTCAACGATATTCATAATCCGTTCCTCATGGCGGATATGCAAAAAGCCGTGGAACGAATAGCCACCGCGATAGAAAACGGCGAAAAAATCATGGTGTATGGCGATTATGATGTGGATGGTACCACCGCCGTTGCGCTGATGTACCTTTACCTTTCAAAAATCGTTCAGAAAAAATACCTTGATTATTACATCCCCGACCGCAATGGCGAAGGCTACGGCATTTCCAACGAAGGGATTCATTTTGCTAAAGAAAACGGATTTACCTTGATAATCGTATTAGATTGCGGGATTAAGGCTTTAGATAAAATAGAGTACGCTAATAATTTTGGGATAGATTTTATCATTTGCGACCACCATTTACCTGGTGAAAATATCCCTGCCGCCGTGGCGGTTTTGGATCCGAAACGGAAGGATTGCCGTTATCCTTTCAAGGAACTTTCTGGCTGCGGGGTAGGCTTTAAACTTTGCCAAGGCCTCAATACCATTTATAAAATTCCCGAATCCGAACTTTTCGAACTGACGGATTTGCTTGCGATTTCCATCGCAGCTGATATTGTTTCGATGACGGGTGAAAACCGTGTTTTGGCAAAATTGGGACTGAAATATTTGCGGAAAACAAGAAATTTAGGATTAAGACTTCTGATTCCCGAAGATAAGATTTCGACCTTTGAAATCTCCAATATTGTTTTTGAAATCGCCCCAAAAATCAATGCTGCCGGACGAATTTCCCACGGAAAAGCCGCCGTGGAATTGATGGTTTCCGACAATCTCCGGCACGCACATCAAATCGTAAACGAAATCGTGGATCTGAACGATTCTCGCCGCGAAATGGATATGAGCAGCACCTCAGAAGCCATTCAGCAGGTGGTAGATACGGGGCAGGTGGAAAATTACTCCATCGTAGTATACGGTCCCGATTGGAACAAGGGTGTTATTGGGATTGTGGCCAGCCGTCTCACCGAAACTTACTACAAACCTACGCTGGTTTTTACAGATGGAAATCCTGGAGAAATGGTGGCATCGGCAAGATCGGTCGCTGATTTTGATGTGCATGATGCGCTGGAAAAATGCTCGGAATATTTTTTGAAATTTGGTGGCCACCCCGCTGCGGCAGGGCTATCTATGGAAAAGTCTAAGTTTGAGGAATTCAAAATAAAATTTGAAAAAGTCGTTTCCGAAAAAATAAATCAACACCAGCAGGAGCCTTCCATCGCGATAGATGCCACGGTAGAAATTGAAGATTTGAACAAGGATTTCTTCAACTTTCATAGAAAACTAGCGCCTTTCGGCCCGAATAATATGAAGCCAGTCTTGGTTTTAAAAAATCAAAAAGTGGCAGGCTATGTGAAACAGATGGGCAAGGACGGCAACCATATTAAATTCTACATCACCAATACTTCCACCGGTAGAAATGTGGAATGCATAGGCTTTAAACTCGGGAAACATCTGGAGGAATTCAAAGAAAAGCGTTTCGATATCGCCTTTACGGTAGAGGAAAATCATTGGAAAGGAAATGTAACTTATTTTTTGAATTTGAGAGATGTGAGGTTTAGAGAGAAAGAATTAAATATTAGGGAATAGAGAAATACGGGTAGCATTGTATAGTTATTGGTTCGGAAAGGTAATCAAACATTCTAAAATGGTATATGCGCTCATTTCATCGGTCAGCAAATTAAGCTCAATATTCTAAATCCTAATCCATAAAAATGAAAACCGGACTTTTTTTCGGGTCTTTTAACCCAATACATATCGGACATTTGATTTTGGCCAATTATATTCTGGAAAATTCGGATATGGAAGAACTATGGTTTGTGGTGAGTCCGCATAATCCGTTTAAGGAGAAGAAATCTTTGTTGAACGACCACAACAGGCTGGAAATGGTAAACCTCGCCGTGAAAAACTACCCCAAAATGCGCAGTTCCAATGTAGAATTTGGCCTGCCACATCCCTCCTACACAATCGACACTTTAGCGTACTTGAAAGAAAAATATCCGAATCATATATTTTCCGTCATCATGGGGGAGGATAACCTGAAAAGTTTACCGAAGTGGAAGAACTATGAAACTTTGATAAAGAACCACCAGATCATCGTTTATCCACGATTGAGCGAGGGGAAGGCCGAATTGGTTTTGAAACATGAGAACATCCATCTGGTGCATGCTCCGGTGATAGAACTTTCCGCTACTCAGATTCGCGCCATGATAAAGGAGAACAAAAATGTACGCCCCATGCTCCCTCCGGAAGTCTTCGATTATTTGGACGGCTCCAGTTTTTATAGATAGAAACCCCAAATTTACAGTGGGTACTTTAAACAGTTACAATGAACTACTTAAATCGTTTTTTCAGCAAATATCCCGAAGGAAAAATCATAAAATGGTTTAAGAAAGTATGCCTGTTGGAAGCAATTTCCTGGGCACTCCTATTTACTGCCATGATCTGGATCCGCTACCAGCGCGAGGAATTACTGCCCACCATCTACATCATCATTATAGGAAATTTGCACGGTCTCTTTTTCACGCTCTATCTCTTGTTGTTGCTGCCGGCAAGGAAAATCTTCAAATGGGACGATGAGGATTTCGTTTTTGCGCTATTATCAGCGTTCTTCCCGTTTGCCACGATTTGGGTGGACAAGAAACTGGCACAGAAAGACAGAAATAACGATACGCTATAGACAGCCCGCACAATATCTATTACTACATCTTTTTCAGGGGCGTGCCCCCTCCTCAGTCACTTTGATCGCGATTTCGCGATCTCCGTTCCCTCGTTTGGGTCGGGCTGTTCAGGGCTCCGCTTCGCTCCGGTGCGTTGCACTGCTCCCTTCGGTCGCACCCTTCCCATCCCTCACGCAACATTGCGTAAAAAGCATTCGTCTAAATAATTTTTAACTGATGGAATGTGCAAATGCATGTTTCCAAAGTTTAATATTTGGTAAAGTCATCCATTTAGAAAGCAGTGGTTAAAATTATGTATTTTTTTTACATTGATTATCAATTAGTTAATGCCTAAATTAAATTTATTTGCTACTTTGTATTGCATAGATATAAAACATTTATATATCTTTGCAATAGAAATTAATAACAAACCAAAACAACCTTGCTAATTTAAATCACAAAGAAAGTCGCGCACACCAAATCACTTTAATTTTTCATTTAAACCAATCACCACCGCGCGGCTTTCTTTTATTAAAACCAAAAAAACTTTATCATGAAAAAATTAATTCTCTCTGCCGCATTGCTTTCCGGGACTTTAATATTTGCTCAGGAAACTCCGAAAAAAGATTCTGTGAAAACTTCTGAAATAAAAGAAGTGAGTATAACGAAAAAAGTTTTTCAGAAAAAAGCCGACCGCATGATTTATGATGTAGCTGCATCTCCCGCCACAAAGGGAAACACGGCATTTGACCTATTGAAAGAGACGCCAACAGTAACCACCTCTGATGACAAGGAGTTCAAAATTCTAGGAAAATCGGACGTGGTGGTTTACATCAACGGGCGGAAAAGCAACATGAATGCGGAAGCATTGCTTTCTATGTTGAAAAGTACGGTCTCGGAAAATATCTCTAGAATCGAGGTGATTTCGGTGCCTGGGAGTGAATTTGATGTACCGGGAAATACGGGAATCATCAACATTGTGATGAAAAAGAAAACCACCGATGGCTACAACGGCACGCTGAAAATGGCGACCGCAATTGATAAATTTGTAAACCCGTCTTCCAGTGCAAGTCTTAATTTTAGAAAAAATAAAATCGGTGGAACTATCGGCGGTGGCTATAGTGAGTATAAAAAATTTCAAGGTTTACGACTTGAGAACGGTAGCGCGGAGAAAAAAAACATATCAAAGGGCCAAATGACAAACCCAGGAAATGATATTGATTTAAATTTAGGATTAGATTACGATATTAATGATAAAAATTACCTCGGATGGACGCTGAATTCCAATGCTAACAACAGTATCAGATCCACTCAGGAATATTTGAATGAAAGTTTTGAAAAAAATCTCTTATTGAGCCAAAGTACCATGCGTACAGTTGGAAACGACCGCAGTAGATCGGTGTCAACAGCATTAAACTATGATCATTCTTTGGACAAAGCCGGCAGCAAAATCAAACTGAACGCCGCATATCTTTACTTCAAAAAAGATCAGGAAGATTTATCCAGAAACTATGATTTTGGCGGTACACTTCCAGTTTCTGGGTTCAACCAATATACGCCGCAAAACATTCACAACATCTCTGCGCAGGCAGATTTTATTAAAAAATTCAAGGACGAAAGTACATTCTCTGCCGGAGGTAATTTTAGTAATACCAAAACCGATAACGATGCCTATTTTGAACAGGGCGATGGATATAGTTTCGCCAAAAACTCAAACTTGAGCAATCATTTTGTTTACAGCGAAAACATCGGCGCCATCTATGCCAATTATGAGAGAAATTTTGGCAAAAAACTATCTGCAAAAGGAGGAATCCGTTACGAAATCACGGCTGTGAAAGGTGATATTTTGGACAAGCCAGATCCGATATACCATTTCACAAAAAATTATGGAAATATTTTACCGTTTGCCAACTTGAACTACGCCATCAATGAAAATAACGCATTGTCATATTCCTTTTCCAGTCGGGTGCATAGACCTTCTTTCTGGGAACTAAATCCAGCTAGAACTTACACGACACCAACGAATTATATCCAAAACAACCCTTTTGTATTGCCAGCTAAAATTTACAGCCACGAGTTGCAATACATGTATAAAAATGCCTATTTCCTGACTCTGGGCGCTACCCAAATGAACGATGCCTCTACACAAATTCCATTGCAAAAAACAAATGCCAAAGGCGAAGTGGAATTGCGCTATCTGCGAACAAATTACGGCTCGCAAGACAGTTATTCCGCTACTTTGGGAATGCAGAAAAGTTTCTTCAAAGGACGGTGGAATGCGGGTTACAGCGTGACCGGAGTTTACACCAAGTTTCAGGGAAGTGTGGATACAGATCCGCTGACCGGCGAGAAATTCGACGCCTATATCGTAGATCGTAAGACGAACTTTATCATGTTGAATGCTAATAACCAAATCGGTTTAGACCAACAGAAAACTTGGTGGCTCGGTGTGGATTATTTTTATTTGACATCACAAAAAATTGAATTAGGCACGCTCCCAAACTTGCAATCCCTGAATCTATGATTAAAGAAAAACTGGGAAAACTGGACCTTCAAAGGAGAGGTGAAAGATGTTTTTAATACCCGCAGTAACCTGTCGATTTTGAATGAACAACCCAACGGTTACTTTAGCAATGTTTACCTAAGAGATTATTCCAGAAATTACAGCGTATCGCTCACTTACAATTTTGGAAATTCGAAAATCAAAAAAGTACGCCGGGGAGATAGCGCAAACGATGCCATCAAAAGCCGCTTAGGAGGAAAGTAAAATTCTTTTTCGACAAAGAAAAATCACCGTGAAGCGGTGATTTTTTTGTTGTAAACAGTTTAGAAATGCATATTTTACAGAGCAAACTTTGGCGGTCTTAAAAAGTTTAAGCCTTCTAAAGGTACATTCCTTAATATAAAATAACAAACCAAGATTAAGAAAAGTAATAACAAGAAAGTTCGGTTTTCCATAAATCTAATTTGCCAGCGCCTACCTGTAATCCATTCGTAAAGCGATTGCAAAACCAGTAGAAAAAGGAGTGGAAATAAAACCACAGCTAAAGGATTATAACGGAACGCTTTAGCGATTTCAAAATGTAACAGGTAATGAAATGCCCGTTGAGAACCACAGCCAGGACAGTAGATGCCAAATATTGTATAAGTAGGGCAGGACGGGAAGAAACTATTTTGGGTTGCGGGATTGTAGGCGTAATATGCCCAGCACAACAACCCAAAAAAGGTGAAAAGCAGGATTATTACTGCTATCTTTTTCAAATTAATTTGTGGCAGCCCCTAAAAGCGCTAATCCACCAAAAGCAAAAACATAAAGTAATACGATAATAATAGATGCAATCGCGCCATAGATGCTCCACTTCTTTGCCTCCTCTGCTGATGCAATTGCTCCTGCCTTGTCCCCATTTGCCCATTTAGTGTTTACTTCGGAAGATTTTATGATTGCATAAATACCCGTTGGCAGGCAGCATAAAACCGTAGATAAGATTGCCCATACCAGATTATTGTTCGGTGGTACATCCGCTGAATTTTGAAAATTGTTAGCAAGGTTTTGATTGTAGTTTTCCATAGTCATTTACTGTTTTCAAAAATATAAAAAATTGGTTATAAAATCTATTTCTTTGGCAAAAATATCTCCGCCAACATACATCTTGCGCTGCCACCACCGTTGGTTTCTATTGTGTTCAGGTCGGAATAGATGATCTCGCTGTATTTTTCGATGGCTGAAATTTGCTCTGGTGTCAAAGATTTATAGGCTGTTTCGCTCATCACGAGAAATTTTTCGCCTGTCTTATTTTTAACTTGGAGCATATTTCCAGCGAACTGCTGCATTTGCGCTTCGCTGATTTCTATAATCTCTTTTCCACTATTTTTAATCGTTTCGATTACCGTTTCGCGTTCAGTTTTGTCATCAATACAATCTAGGCAAATCACCACAAAGCGGTCTGCAACGCACATCATCACATTGGTGTGATAGATCGGCAATCTTTCCGTACCGGCCGTCTGGTAACTGTGGAAAACCACGGCTTCGTAACCTATTTTTTCGCAAAAATCGCGGAACAATTTTTCATCTAATCGCAGAGAAACCGATCCATAAGCAATCTTATTGTCGTGGTCAAAAATCATACTTCCCGTGCCTTCCAAAAATTTTTCTTCTTGCTCAGAACCGGAAAGGTCTTCAATGGTTTTGATGTCATAACCTTTCGCCACTACTTCATCCAAAATCTCTTTGCGGCGTTCTACACGGCGATTTTGTGCAAACATAGGGTATAGAAACACACGGCCATCGGCTCCGAAACTCACCCAGTTATTTGGAAAAATGGAATCCGGTGTATGCGGGTCCAAAGTATCTTTCACAGTAATGACATTCACGCCTTTTGTCCGTAGTTTTTCAACGAAATTATTAAATTCTGACAATGCTTTTTCTTGGGTATCAGCATTTTGGGAATTGACTTGGAAGTAATTGTTTTTGGCTGTCTCCGCATTGAATCCGAAAGCAATCGGCTCAATCATTAAAACGGTATCTGTATTCTGCATTTTATTTTTAATAATTAATGCAAAAATAATTAAATTTAACGAAGAAAAATCATTTAAATAGTGGCTAGCGTGAAGAAGTAGCGCAGGAGCAACTCAATTGAAAGCTATTCTATCAATATCAGCAATTATTTTAAGTTGGAATAATGGCTTTCTTAATAATCTCATAAGACCTTTTCCGTTTTTCGTGGTCGTAGATGTGGGAGGCCAGCATGAGTTCATTAACCATAAATCTTTCCTGAAATAATCGAAGATTTTGCGCTATAGTCGCTTCGCTGCCGATAAAGCTATACCTTAGTTTTTGTAAAATCCCGACTTTTTCTGCCGGATTCCAAAGTGCATCCATATTTTCAGTCGGGACGGAGAAAGGCTTGCGGTCGTTTCGTGCAATGTTCAGGAAAGCTTGATAGAGCGTGGTCGCGAGGAAATGCGCCTCTTCATCAGTCTCTGCTGCGATGCCATTTACGCAGGCGATGGTGTATGGCTTGGGGAATTTTTCCGACGGACGGTAATGGTCATGGTAAATTTTAAAAGCCATTTCCAACATTTCGGGCGCAAAGTGTCCTGCAAAAGCGTATGGCAAGCCCATTTCGGCGGCAAGCCACGCACTGTCTGTACTGGAGCCGAGGATGTAAATCGGGATGTCGCTGCCTTCACCGGGGATGGCTCTCACCGGGCTGCTCGAATTTTCTTCGGAAAAATATTGTTGCAACTCGCGAATCTGCCGTGGAAATTGCTCATTGATCGTTATTGGATTTCTCCCGAGTGCTTGTGCCGTCCGGCCGTCGGTTCCTGGGGCGCGACCAACGCCAAGGTCGATTCTATTGGGATATAGGCTTTCCAAAGTCCCAAACTGTTCGGCGATGACGAGCGAAGAATGGTTGGGGAGCATCACGCCGCCTGATCCCACACGTATTTTTTCCGTACCACCCGCAATATATCCAATGAGTACGGAAGTTGCAGAACTTGCAATACTTGCCATATTGTGGTGCTCGGCAAGCCAGTATCTTTTGTAACCGAGATTTTCCGTGTGGCGGGCTAAATCCAGGCTTTCCTCAAAAGTGTTTTTTATAGTTTTCCCCTGCTTCACAGGTGCTAAATCCAAAACAGATAATGCTAAATTTTTCATTTTTCATTTTTTTGAAATCATTGTTTCACCAAATTGAGCGGTAGCGCGTTTGTAGGCCTTTAAGGCTAGATAGAATTTATAAATGACCTTAGTTCGGCGTTGCGATAAGCATTTCATCGCATAAAAAAGGCTACCGATTAAGATTTTTTTTATAATTAAAATGATTCAGCAAGAGTCGTATTTCATTAAATTCAAAATCATTGGGCAATGCCTTTTTCCAATCATTCAGGCCTTCGTGTTCGGGTGATTTTTGATATTCTAATTCAAAGATTTTTATTTTTTCTTTCGGTAGTATACGGCTTAAATCCAATACGCCCTGTTCTGCGAATTTAGCGAGATGCCCGAAAATAGTCTCCGACACCAATCCGCGTTCGCGCGCTATTTCAGGAATGGTTTTTCCACTTTCAAACAGTTGGTAGGTGAGGATGTGGGATGGCACTTTTGCGATGCGCGAAGTGATGGCGATATCATTCGATTTGTCGAAAAGCGGCTTCTCCAAAAGATGCGTATGCTTTAGGTCGTTCAGGTAATCTTCCAAATCGTCCAGGAAAATACGAAAATCCTCGTTGTATTGTTTCAAACCTTTTGTGCCTTTTGTTTCAGCATAAAAATCCAATAGCGGACGGAAAATTTTAGCATTCGTTTCATTGAAGAAAAAGTTTACCGCGCCTTTGGCTTTGTCTTCCACCTCGCTCCATTCTTCCGTGCCTTCCAAGAATTTTCGAGTTTTTTGTCGAAGGATTTTAGTAAATTTATCATACACCGCCGCCATTTTTTCCGTTTCGGGTTTTATAGCCTCGAAGAGGAAATTCGACTTGTCCTTATCCAGTGCCTTGCTGTGTTTCGTGGATATATACCAATCCAACAAAGAATCTTTGAACCAGGTGCAATCCAGTTTCCCGATGATCTTTTGGATGTTGTAGTCGTATTTTTCACTGTTCAAAATCTCAGCAATGCGGTCGTTTGCGTGGGTTTCGTCTTGGAATTTTGCCACCCGCGAATCAGCAAATATCGCTTCTGGGGTGATTTTAGATTTTAAAATAATACCTTCCAGCGTGCGGCAGCGCGACAGCGCCACATACACCTGTCCGGAGGCGAAAGAATTTCCAGCATCGATGATGAGGCGGTCGAAAGTAAGCCCCTGCGATTTGTGAATGGTCACCGCCCAAGCCAAGCGGATAGGGTATTGCACAAAACTTCCCAAAATATCTTCGGAGATGTTTTTTTCGGCGTCTAATGAGTATTTTTTCTGATCCCAAGTTTCTTTTTTGAGTTTGTAAGGCTCGGTATCACCATCGATGAGCACGGTGACTTCTTTTTCGTCCAAAGAAATAATTTCCGCTAATTTTCCATTAAAATATCTGCGTTCTCCGCTGGCATCGTTTCGGATAAACATCACCTGTGCTCCGGGTTTCAGTTCTAATGATTCCTCGTTTGGGTATTGGTTTTCACTGAAATTACCTGAGATTTCGGCTTTGTAAATGACTGATTTTCCAGGTAGCTCCGCCAGTTTCTTTTGGTTGATTTCGTCCGCCATTCGGTTGTGGGAGGTCAGGTAAACATAACTTTCCTCGGGTTGGAAGTTAGGAATATAGCGCTTGTTTAGAGCTTCAAAATCAATACTTCGGGAATCGCCATTGCGTATGGCATTTAGAATATCCAAAAATTTCTCGTCTGTTTGACGGTAAACGGTCGTGAGTTCTAAGGTTATGAGTGGCACCTCCTTTAGCGCATGGCTTTCAAAAAAGAAGGGAGAATTGTAGCACATTTTTAGCACATGCTCATCCCGAACCACGGGAGGAAGTTGGTAAAGATCTCCGATAAACAGCATTTGCACGCCCCCGAAGCGCTGCTGGTTGCGCCGCACCGACCTAAGTGAGAAATCCATCATATCCAAAACATCAGCACGGAGCATAGAAACTTCATCAATAATGATGATTTCCAGTTCCCGTAGGAGTTTTAATTTGTCTTTTCTATATTTGAAATGCGGCATCAGATCCGCAATATTATTCGCAATATTACTGTCAATTCGGTCAGTAGTTGGCAAAAAAGTGCGCAATGGCAACCCAAACATGGAGTGGATGGTGACGCCCCCGGCATTGATAGCAGCGATCCCTGTTGGCGCAACCACGATATGCTTTTTCCTGGTTTTTTTAACAAAATCGTTCAAGAAAGTCGTTTTCCCTGTTCCAGCTTTTCCGGTGAGAAACACGCTGCGGCTGGTGTTTTCGATGAGATCAAATAGGTCGTGGTTCATTAGCCAAATTTAATTAAAATATTAAATAAAGGCATTATATTTGGCTTGTAAAATTAAATTTCGAAAATGAAAAGAATCGTATTGCTAAGTTCTGTGCTGGCTGTTTTTTTATCTTGTAGAACTAAAAAAGTGGCCGATAATTTACCAAAAGATATTGCACTGAAACCTGTGCCAGAACGTGAAGTAAAAACGGAAATAGCGCATCTCCAAAAACTTCGCACCGAGATAGATTCTATCATTCAGAAAGTACCTTGTTCAGACGCCGCCGAATGGCGCACCACACCTATTGGCGACAAACCTTGCGGCGGCCCGATGGCTTATCTCGCCTACCCAATTCAAAAGGAAAAAGAAATTTTGCCTAAAATTCAAGAATATACCAAGCAACAATCTGCCATTAGCAAAAAAAGAAATCTGGTTTCCGATTGTTCGTATATCATGCCACCATCTGGGATAAAGTGTGTAAATAAAAAAGCCGTTCTCATCCAAGGGAACGGCAATGTGGCAATCCAATAACTTACTTAGATCGTAGACTCGTGTATCGTTTTGGTTCCAGAATCTACGATGATGATTGGGGTTTCAGAATTTGGATTTAAACTCACCTCGGCTTTCGGGTGCGTAGGCGCCCATTTGGCGTGCGGAGATGGCGTGATTTCGTGTCCTTTTTTCTTAGCGTAAACCTTTGTAAAAATAGCTCCGATAAAAATCAGTTGGCAGGTATAATTGATCCACATCATAATCAAAATTACCGATCCGGCACCACCAAAAGCCGAAGTTGGCTTGAAGGATTCGAAATAGTAAGTGAGCAAATATTTCCCTAAGGTAAAGAGGGTAGCGGTGAAGATGGCGCCCGGCCAAATAGATTTCCACGGAATTTCGGCATCTGGTAATACCTTAAACATCAATGCGAAAAGCATTAGCGTGATTAGAAATCCGAGGACGATATTGGCGAGTTTTACCATTGCAAAAGTTTCTAATCCAAAATGGGTGATTATATAGTTGTTCAGCAACCCGATAAGCGTAGAAAGTAAAAAAGTGATGAGCAAAAGAAAGCCGATTATCAGGATCATTCCCAAAGAACTGGCGCGATCCAGCATGTATTTTTGCCAGGCTTTTTTAGGCGCGGCTTCCACATCCCAAAGTTTGTTTAAAGATTTCTGAAGCTGAAAAAACAAGGTCGTAGAACCGAAGACCAGCGCGGCAACACCGATGAGTTTCATCCAGAAATTCTGCTTGTCCACCATGGCTTTGATAATCATATCCTGAACACTTTTTGCGGCGTCTTGCCCCATCATCCCGCCTATGGCTTTGGTTACTTCCCCGCGAATGGCCTCTTCGCCGAAGAAAATCCCAGCAACCCAGATGATAATTATCAAAAGTCCGGGAATGGAAAAAATCGCGTTATAGGCCAGAGAGGCGCCATCAATACTCAGGTCACGCGAAGAAAAATCTTTAAAAGTGTCTTTCAGAACCTGCCAAATTTCTTTAGGTTTCAACATAATTTTCTTGGTTTTAGTTTATATTTCTCGCGCACCAAAAATTGAACCAAAGGACTATTAGTCTTTCAAAATCGCAAACCTGTGCAAATCTAGAAATTTTCCATTTTTGTGAATTTCCTGTTTCAGCACCGCTTCTTTTTGCATACCGCATTTTTCCATTACCCTTCCCGAAGAAGGGTTGTGTTTGTAATTCCTAAACCTTATACCACGAAGAATATTTCACATAATTATTAGCGATCCGGTTCACTTCGCCTTCCAGAAGTTCCGGGGAAGTATCCTTGATTTTCTTCGCCGGAATGCCGCCCCAGACCTCGCCGGATTTGATGTGCGTTCCCTGCGTCACCACGCTACCTGCGCCCACAATCGAGTTACTTTCTACGATGCATCCGTCCATCACGATGGCGCCCATGCCGATTAGGACATTATCGTGCAGCGTACAACCGTGGACGATGGCGTTGTGCCCTATCGAAACATTATTACCGATGTTTAGCGGGTGTTTTTGGTAGGTGCAGTGCAGCATCGCGTTGTCCTGCACATTCACTTTGTCGCCCATCTTTATGTAGTGTACATCGCCGCGAATCACCGCATTGTACCAGATGCTGCATTGTTTCCCCATCGAAACTTCACCGATAACGGTTGCTGTCTCCGCCAAAAAAGTATCTTCACCTATTTTCGGCGCGTTGCCGTTCAGTTCCTTTATAATTGCCATAATGTCGTTGATTTAATTTTCTAAAAGGCTAATTTACATAAAAATCACAGTAGTATGATTAATTTTTGGTCGGCTGTTTCCGTCCTCCGCTCCCGCTGTTTTGCTCGTCGTTCCTCCTCACAAAACGAGCTCCGCTCAGGCCGGGCCGCTTGCGATTCGCCGTCCATTCCAGCGGATACAAATATGACATAACCTTCCCTCATAACATTCTTTTGTTTTCTTTTTGTTGTTTTTATTTTTACAGAACGCTCCACCAGATACTAAAAATTAAAAAGCCTTCACCTTCTTTTGTCTCTTTTGTGGTTAGTTTTTCATAGAGCCACCCTTGCAGATACCAAATTTTTAATCATCACCTCAAATTCTGCGTATATGGATTTGTGTTCTTCGGGAAACCTATTAATGCCATTTGTTTATAGGTTCTCATTTCACCGCCAAAAAGTTCTACGAAAACATATAACAAAACTCACTTCGGAATCGTATTTTTGCATTCACAATTACAAAAGAAAAAAATGCGTACAATCATCATAGAACCGACCGAAAACCCGAAAGTAATGAAGTTCGTAGCCGACTACAACCTCATTCCTGGGTCTTTGGAACTAGACCGCAATTCGGATATTTCCGAAATTCCGCTGGCTCAGGAACTTTTCAATTATCCTTTCGTGGAACGGGTTTTCATCACAGCTAATTTCGTAGCCGTAGCCAAACAAGACACGGTAGAGTGGGAACATGTCGCAGAGAGCCTGAAAAATGTAATCGAAGACGAATTACTTGCTAACCCGCGTATCTACCTTCAAAAAAGAAAGGAAATGTATCAGATTTACGCGGAAATGACGCCCAATCCTAATGTGATGAAGTTCGTTTCCTCGAAACTGCTTATGGAGGGTTTTGTAGAAGTCAAATCCCGCACGGAAGCCGATGGAGTGCCTTTAGCTGGAGCCATTTTTAAGGAATTTGATTTTGCACACGAGGTGTTCATCTCAGATAATTTTGTGGCTGTGACCAAGGACGAAACGGTGCAGTGGCATGAGGTGATGGTTGCGGTGCGTGCCTTCATTGCGGAATATCTGCAAAATGGTGGCGAGATTTCTAACCTCAGCCCAAAAAAGCATGAAAGCCCCGCGGAACACCTTACCAACCGTGAATATACCGATAACGAACAAAAAATTTCTGACCTCCTCAATGAATATGTGGCTCCGGCAGTGGAAAACGATGGCGGAAAAATTTCTTTAATAGAATATGACGCTGAAACCAAAACCGCAAAAATGTTGCTTCAAGGTGCATGTTCCGGTTGCCCAAGCTCTACTGCAACTTTGAAAGGCGGCATTGAGAATATTTTGAAGCAGTTTGTGCCAGATTTGGTGCAGCATGTCGAAGCGGTGAACGGGTAGGTTGATACGATAAAAGTTCTTACCACAAAAGTCACAAGAGATATTCAAATCATTAAGATAAGTTCGAGAAGCAAATTTATTAGATCAAAAAAGTTTCATCAATTCAGCTAATGCTAACACAATCTTATTTAACCGATCTAACCTATCGTATCACGGGTGCATGTATCGAGGTGCACAAGATATTGGGTCCTGGATTATTAGAAAGTGCGTATCAAAAGGCGTTAGAAGAAGAGTTTGCTTTAAGGAATATTAATTTCCAGCCAGAATTTAATGTGGATGTATTTTACAAAGGTAAAAATCTACAATGTTTTTTCAAGTGTGATTTTTTAATTGAAAATGCACTTGTTTTGGAAATTAAAGCGGTAAAATCTATCGAAGATATTCACCGCGCTCAGCTTTTGAATTATATGAACATTATGAAAAAGCCTAAAGGTATTTTGATAAATTTTAATGTCAAAAATATTTATCATGAAGGACAAGAAACTATGGTCAATAAATATTATAGTGAATTAATGTAGTTTTTTTGCGCATTAATTTAACATTACAAGATAGTTTTAAAAATTAAAATTTGAATCAATCGTTTACTTTATGTCTTTTGTGGTTGATATATCGTGTTTAATTGATTGTATTTTAATGCAGCTTATTTGGACTTTAAAAAACTAAAAGTTGAGGTAAACGTTTTACTTTATGCCTTTTGTGGTAGATACATCATGTTTAATTGATTGTATTTTAATGTAGCTTATTTTATCTTTAAAAGATAGATTTGCTTAGCTTTTTGTCTTTTGTGGTTAAAATTTATATAATAGGTTAAAATTTATTTATGTTGAAAAATACGAACAGGAAGGGAATCCTTCTCGTAAACCTCGGGTCGCCGAAATCTACAAGTGTCGCCGATGTACGCGAATATCTGGACGAGTTCCTAATGGACGAAAAAGTAATCGACTACCCTTGGTTTTTCCGGTCGTTGCTCGTGCAAGGCATTATCCTAAGAACACGACCGGCAAAGTCTGCCGAGGCCTACAAAACGGTATGGACGGAAGAAGGTTCGCCGCTGATTGTGATAACCAAACAGATTCAAAAAAAATTACAGCAAACGGTGAGCGTGCCCGTAGAAATCGGAATGCGCTACGCTGAACCCAGCATAGAAACAGGGATAAAAAAGCTTGTGGATCAGGGTGTTACAGAGATTGTTTTGTTTCCACTTTACCCGCAATATGCGATGAGTACGACGGAAACGGTGATCGAAAAAGCGGAAGAGGTGCGCATAGCAAAGTTCCCAGGAGTACGGATCAACTATGTGCAGCCGTTCTATAATCGTGAAATCTATGTGGATTGCCTTGCAGAAAGCATTCGCGAGAAATTGCCTGCGGAATATGATGCGTTGCAGTTTTCTTTTCACGGCGTTCCGGAGCGGCATATCTATAAAACAGACCCAACGAAGACCTGTAACCTGAACGATTGCTGCTCTCGGAAGAGTAACCCTAGTCATTCGTTTTGCTACCGCCACCAGTGTTTCAAAACGGTAGAAGCGGTGATGGAAAAGCTGAATATTCCTCGTGAAAAAACAGTGGTTTCCTTCCAATCCCGATTGGGAAAAGATAAGTGGATTGAGCCTTACACAGACGAAACTCTGGAGAATCTACCTAAAAAAGGTGTGAAAAATTTGGCTATTGTCTGCCCGGCTTTTGTTTCGGACTGTCTAGAAACTTTGGAAGAAATTTCTGTGGAAGGGAGAGAAGAGTTTTTGCACGCAGGCGGAGAAAATTTCCACTATTTGCCTTGCCTGAACGATGAAGACCGCTGGATAGATGTGGTGAAAACACTGTGCGAAGAGAAATTGGCGGAGTTTTATCTGGTATAGTTTATAAATGCCTGTGGTATTACTTTGCGTGAAGTTTTAGTAAGGTTTAAAAGTTGTTTCGATCGCTCTTAACTTTAAGTAAATAAAAAAAATTACCGCACCGGCGTTCTATATTCTCCGTAGCCCAGCAGTGCGTCATAATTTCTGCCAAATGGTTTGTAGTAAAGATAGGCCTGATACAAATTTTCCGTTTGCCAAAAGTTGCCGTTGATTTCCCCAAAGTTAAGTGTGCCGTCAGGATTTTTGGTTGCGAGGATGTAGTTGTAAAATCCTTGTTTCAGATAGATTTTGGCAATGTATTTCTTGGAAGATTCGTCATAGTACATTTGATTTTCGGCGGTGGGTTGGTAATCATTAAATGCCCCCAAAACAAAAATCTCTTTATCCGTTTTCTCTGAATCCAAAGCGAAATATACCCACGAGTAATCGCCTTCCTTATCAGAATCACGCTCGATTCCCATATCATTTCGGCGGAAATAATAAGCGCCGTTTACATCCGGTTGGTATTGGTAATTCAATGGAAAAGCCCATACGGGGTGCAAATAGGTATAATTCTCATCATCCAAAATCTCCGTGCCGGCTACCATGTCAAAAGGCTGATTGATGATTTTATTATCGAAATAATAAAACTCGTTATTGCCCTGAAAAGCAAGGCTTTGTTGGTTGAAAATCAATCGATTGCCCAATATTGAACTTGGCCGTACGCCGGTCATCATCGTCCCGAAATTATTGTTTTGTTGTATATTTAAAGAAACAGAGTTGCTATTGGAAAGCAAATCCTGAACGGTGGATATGGCCTGCACCTCTACACGCTGCTTCATTGCGGGGAGCCGTGCATCGGCGTATCGCGAGATATTCAGGGAAAGATCAGCTCCATCTTCCACAACCGAAAATCTTTTCGTAAAAAGAGGTCTTCTCTCGGAATCTTTATAAACAATGAGCAGGAAGTTTCCCGAGACTTTTGGTTGGATGTCCCGATTTGGAAATGTGAGAGTGTAATGCGTATATTTTTGTAATGTATTAAATGAATATTGGTAATCGGTGATCATACCGTTCAAGCTGCCGTTAGCATATTCTGTAAAAAACAGCCCGTCTTCCTCCCAGTTTCTGTCCAGATGTTTAATGGTGTAGCGATATTGTGTACTGGCATTGGTGAAATCATCAAACTTTAAAATCAAATGTTCATTGAAGCCGAAGACAGGCGTTTCGTCATTGGTTTGTGGATTGAAGAGTTGAATGCCGCCGATTTTTTGTGCTGAAAAAAAAGAGGTGGCGAATATTAAAAGAAGAATTTGGAACTGTTTCATTATACTATTTATTAATTAAAAATACGCCAAATTATTTAAATTGAATAGTTTTGTAGAAATTAAAACCACCATGCTCCAAATAAAATATTTTACCTTCGGGCCGTTCTCGGAAAATACTTATGTAATTCATGACGAAAATAAAAAGGCACTGCTTATAGATCCCGGTAATTTCTCCGAATCCGAAACTCAAAAACTGCATGATTTCATTATTAAAAATGAATTGAAAATCGAAAAAATTTTGCTAACACACGCTCACATCGATCATGTTTTCGGCTTGCAATGGGCAAGTGATACTTTTGGTGTTCATGTCTATATGCATGAGGCGGAAACGCCTGTTTTGGCATCAAACCCAGTGTCTGCGCAGCGGTTTGGATTAACGATTTCGCCCTTCAAAGGGGAAATCACCTACATCTCTGAAAATGATACGATAACTATGGGGGAGGAGACTTTCAAAATTTATCATGTACCAGGGCATTCTCCGGGCAGCGTGGCCTATCATCATGAGCGTCAAAATTTCATGATTTCAGGGGATGTGCTTTTCCAAGGCAGTATCGGCCGCACGGATCTTCCGGGTGGCAACGGGCAGCAGTTGTTGGACAGTATCCGTGATAAACTTTTCGTGTTACACGGAGATGTCCAAGTGTACAGCGGGCATGGCCCAGTCACCACAATCGGCTTTGAAAGAGATTTTAATCCTTTTTTTAATAGATTATAAGGCGAGAGCCGAGAATCGAGAATCAGTACCTAAGATAAGAATCTTGTCTCTTGATACTCGGCTCTCAAAATCTAAATTATTTCCACTTGATATTGCAACCCATGCTCGGTTTTTGTATTTCCTCTTGCGGTTCTTCGGAAAGGAGGTTTTCAAACGCGATGATGAGGTCCTCGCCTGTTATTTCTTTTTGATTTCCGGGACGGGAATCGTCCATTTGTCCGCGGTATATGAGGTCTAATTTATCATCAAAAAAGAAAAAATCCGGCGTGCAAGCCGCATCATAGGCTTTGGCAACGGCCTGACTCTCATCGTAAAGGTACGGGAAATCGAATTTCCTATCAATTTGAAATTCAATCATCTTATCTGGAGCATCGGCAGGATATTTTTCCACATCATTAGAATTGATGCCGATAAATTCGATGCCTTTTTCATTGTAATCTTCGTACAACTCGGTCAGTTTGTCGATGATATGTAGCACGAAAGGGCAGTGGTTGCACATGAAAACCACAAGGGTTCCTTTTTGTCCCTTCAAGTCTTCCAGCGACTGTATCTCGTTGCTTTTAGAGGGATTTGGGAGTTCAAAATAGGGAGCTTTGGTGCCAAGTGGCAGCATTTTGGAAAGTGTATTGGACATTTTTTTTATTTTTTTAGTTAAACTTAACCATAATTAAATGGCTACAATCCTAATATATTACATTGATTTCAACAAAGATAATGCTTCTTCGGTTGAGTTTTCATGATCTACCCAAAGGATATTTTCTTCTTTTCTGTACCAAGTGAGTTGGCGTTTTGCGAATCGGCGAGAATTTTTTTGAATTTCTGACACGGCAGTTTTTAAATCCCAAACGCCATCTAAATACTTAAAAATTTCCGTATAGCCCACAGTTTGCAGCGGCACAAGATCTCGATACGGCAGTAGTTCTTTAGCTTCAATGAGCAATCCTAACTGCATCATTTTTTCCACACGCAAGTTGATTCTTTCGTAAATAATTTCCCTTGGCGCAGAAATCCCGATGCGGATCACTTTGAAAGTTCTCTCGTTGGTGGGTTCGGCAATGAGCGCGGAGTAGGGTTGTCCTGTCTGCCAAATTACATCTATCGCGCGCAGCAGCCGCCGTGGATTATGGATGTCCACAATGCTGAAATAGTCCGGATCAGCTTCTTTTAGAATGTTTTGTAGTACCTCGTAGCCCTGCTTTTCCCAAATCTCTTCGAGTTTTTTCTGGTTTTCTTCGTTGGATTTGGGGAGATTGTTAAGGCCCTCAATCACGGCTTTTTCATACATCATGCTGCCGCCCACCAAAATCCCGACCTCTTTTGTTTTGAAAATTTTCTCTAAACATTCCAACGCATCTACTTCATATTGCCCTACGGAATACGGCTGGGTTACGCTGCGGCTGCCTATGAAATGGTGCTTTGCCTGCGCCAGTTCTTCCTCCGTGGGTGCTGCAGTCCCGATTTTCATTTCACGGAAAAACTGTCGGGAATCGCAGGACAATATCTCCGTATCGAAATGGTTTCCGAAGTCGATTGCAAGTTTTGTTTTGCCAATGGCGGTGGCGCCTACGATTGAGATTAGGGTTTTCACGGTGCAAATTTAGGTTAAAGTAAAAAAAACCGCCTGCCAAAAGCAAACGGTTTTGATTTTTTTGTTGAAAAATTTTATTTAACTTCCTCCGCATCAATGTCGATGGTCAAGCCCTCTTTTTGCATTCCTTCCCAAAGTAAGAATTTATCTACCTCCTTCATCAGTTTAGGTATCACGAAGGTAAGAACTGCTAAATCATCCAATGCACCGATGCCCGGTAGCGCGATTTCCGGTAGCAGGTCTATTGGGGAAATTACATACAGCATCCCGATTACTGGCAGGATAATATCCATTGCGTTAGTTGGGTATTTCCCTTTTTTCCAAGCCTTCACCATACGCCAAACCGCAGGGATTTTTGAGATGAAGCCTTTATGTTTGATGGCTTGTTTTAGGATTTCAACTTTTGAGTATTTCATTTTTGGTTTTAAAAATTACATTGTATTTTGCACAAAATCTGTACCATTAAACCATAAAATTTAGTTAAAATTATCGCGCCAAGTCATCTATAAACTTTTGACTTTCAGGAGTGTCCCATTCCTTGGAAAAATCTTCTTTCAAGTGGATTCTGCCGTCTTTTCCCAAAATAAATGTCGTAGGGAAGGCCTTTGGCAATATCTTTTCAGGTAGCGGACTTTCTGCGATATAAACTGGCACAGTGTAATGATTTTCCTTCAAAAACTTCAATACATCTTCTTCCTTATCCTTCATTGCTATAAGCACGAAATCCATTTTATTTTTTTTTGCATCGTATAGATTCTGGATAGTCGGCCACTCCTTCTGGCATGGTGCACACCATGTTCCCCAATAATTCAGGAACAAAAGTTTTTTACCGCGGAAATTTTTGAGGTTTGTGTCAGCGGTATTGATGCCTTTTAGTTGGATGTCGTATTCCGCTTCATCTACGGTCAGAGATTGCTCTATGGCCGCCACCGGAAAGAATTGTTTCGAAATTTTTTCCTTGATACCGGGAACAAAGAGCACGGCAAATAATGTTGCGGTAATGAGGAGATAGATCAGATTTTTTTTCATTTAGCTTAAATCAAATTCAATATTTCTACAATCACATCCCTGCCACGGTTTTTGGCGTAATAAACTTGCAGATCATTGTAAAATTCTTCGCGCGGGTAATTTTCTGGATCCGTTTTGAATTTTTTTAAAAGTTCCATTCCCAGTGCCGGTCTTGGTCCCCAAACATTTTTCACACTAAAGTCTTCGTTTAGAATTAAAATCTTTGGAATGGAAAGACTGCCGTCGGTTGGGAACTGTTTGATGAGGGAAAGGTCGCTATCTCGCAGAAAGAGTCTGACTTCATTTTTACCATGGAAAAACTTCACCACTGCCGGTACCGTGGCACTCGCATCTCCGCACCAAGGTTCAGTAATAATCAATATTTTCCCTCCGAAATTTTTTGCTTCTAATTGTGTGGTCAGTGTATTATCTTGCTTATAATTTTTTAGGGCGCGGTGCATCCTTAGCACACCAAGCTCGTAGTATTTTTGGTGTTCGTCCTCAGGATTTGGGGTGCTCGCTCTATCTTCGGCTATTTCTAAATATTTCTCGAAAGAAATTCCCTTTTCCCAATAATTTTTTAATATTGAAGTATCGTCCATTATTTTAATTATATTTTTCTTAATTTGTTGATGAGAAATAAATCTGCCAGGACGAAAGCCGCCAGGCTCTCCACAATCGGCACTGCGCGCGGTAATACGCAAGGGTCATGCCTGCCTTTCCCTTCCACGATGATTGTGTTGCCGTATTTGTCGATGCTTTCTTGTGGACGCAAAAGAGTGGCAACGGGCTTGAAGGCTACACGGAAATAGATGTCCATACCATTTGATATGCCGCCCTGTATGCCGCCGGAAAGGTTTGTCTTGGTCGTGAAATCTGGATTGAAAAGGTCGTTGTGTTCTTTCCCCGTCATTCTTGCGCCACAGAATCCACTGCCGTATTCGAAGCCTTTAGCGGCATTGATGTTCATCATAGCCTTGGCGAGTTCCGCCTGTAATTTCCCGAAAACCGGTTCGCCGAGACCCGCCGGAACATTTTTGATGACACAGGTGATCGTGCCGCCAATGGTATTGCCTTCTTTTTTGATTTCTTTTATTTTTTCAATCATGCGTTCGGCGGTAGCCTCATCCGGGCAACGCACAATATTGTCTTCTGTTTTACTAAAATCCAAATCTTGGTAAGGTTTTTCACAAAAAATATCTCCCACGGAAGAGACGAAAGCATTGATTTCAAAAGTTGGAACAATTTGTTTTGCTAAGCTACCCGCTACCACCCAGTTGACGGTTTCTCTCGCTGATGATTTCCCGCCACCACGGTAATCCCGAATTCCAAATTTTTGGTCATAGGTAAAATCGGCATGGCTAGGTCGGTAGGCTTGGGCTATGTGAGCGTAGTC
The DNA here is from genome assembly GCA_018260475.1 of Chryseobacterium sp. Classification (GTDB taxonomy): domain Bacteria; phylum Bacteroidota; class Bacteroidia; order Flavobacteriales; family Weeksellaceae; genus JAGLBA01. The sequence goes on from JAGLBA010000003.1 coordinate 94,536, forward strand.
TTTCGATTTCTGATTCTCATTTTCGATGATAAAACCGATGGGTGTTCCGGTGGATTTACCTTCAAAAATCCCGGAAAGAAATTTTACTGTATCACTTTCTTTTCGCTGCGTCACTATCGCTGACTGCCCAGGTTTCCTTCGGTCTAAATCTCTTTGAATGGCGTCCAAATCTACTACCAAACCCGCCGGAAAATTGGTAACGATCCCGCCGTAAGCAGGGCCATGGCTTTCGCCGAAAGTAGTAAGTGTGAGGAAATTTCCTAAGGCATTGTGCATATCACAAATTTACACAAATTAATATTTATGATTGTATATTTTTGTAAAATGGAAAATCGGAAATATGTTTTAATACTTGGCGCTAATTCGGATGTGGCGAAGGCCTGTGCAAAACTATATTGTAAAAAAGGCTACGGGTTACTTTTAGCTTCGCGAAATACTGAGGAATTAAAATCTTTTGCGATCGAAAATGATTTAAGCAGTACACAGATTTTAAAATTTGATGCAACGGATTTTTCGTCTCATCAGCAGTTTTATGATGAACTACCAGAGAAACCCCATTTAGTTTTGTATTCTGCTGGTTTTTTAGTCCAAAATCAAGAAGCATTCAATAATTTTGACGCCGTATTTACTATGATTAACACCAATTATACGGGAGCGGTTTCTATACTTAATATTATTTCTAAAGACAATTCCAATCATAATTTAGAAAGGATTATAGGTTTATCCTCTCTTTCAGCCGTACGTGGCAGAAAGAGTAATTTTATCTATGGTAGTACAAAAGCAGCGTTTCACCATTATTTCCAGGGACTCCGGCAGGAACTCTCCGACGGAAATGTGAAAGTAAACATATTTACTTTAGGGTATATCCGAACCAAAATTAACAAAGGTTTGCCACTGAACCAATCCCTAATGATGGAGCCAGAATATGTCGCTAAGCAAATTGTAAACATAGGAAACACCTTCAATAATGTTCCGAATTTTAAATGGAAGATAATTCACACCATTTTAAAAATTCTTCCTGAAAATTTAGTTGCGAAAATGCCTTAAATATTTAGAAAATCTATAAATTGGTTTTCAAACTCAATTCTTCCAATTGCGCATCGTTGATCGTTGCGGGTGCATCAATCATCACATCCCTTCCGGAATTATTTTTAGGGAAGGCTATATAATCGCGAATAACCTCGTTGCCGTCCAAAATCGCTACCAATCGGTCGAATCCAAAGGCTAAACCGGCGTGTGGCGGCGCTCCAAATTTAAATGCATTCATCAAGAATCCAAACTGTGCTTCGGCATCTTCTCGCGTGAATCCTAGTAAATCGAACATTTTAGATTGCAATTCTCTATCAAAAATTCTAACAGACCCGCCTCCGATTTCATTGCCATTCAATACTAAATCATAGGCATTGGCTCTCGCTTTTCCAGGGTCGGTGGTAAGCAATTCAAAATCGTCTTTTTTCGGAGAAGTGAAAGGATGGTGCATCGCGTGGTAGCGGCCGGTTTCTTCGTCCCACTCCAATAGCGGGAAATCCACCACCCAAAGCGGCGCAAATTCATTGCCTTTCCTCAGTCCAAGCTGATTCCCGAGTTCCATACGCAAAGCAGAAAGTTGCGCGCGTACTTTATTGGTTTCGCCGCTCATTACAAGCATTAGGTCGCCTGCATTCGCACCGAACTGCTCGGCAACTTTCTTCAAATCTTCTTCGTTATAAAATTTATTTACTGAAGAAGTAATTGCTCCATCGCTTTGGAATTTAATCCAAACCAATCCTGTGGCACCGATCTGTGGACGCTTCACAAAATCTACATAAGCATCGATTTGTTTTCTCGTCCAATCTGCTGCACCCTCCACATTAATTCCCACTACAAGTTCAGCATCATCGAAAATTTTGAACTCTTTTCCTTTTACAAGGTCGGATATTTCGATAAATTTCATTCCGAAACGAATGTCCGGCTTATCATTTCCGTAGTTGCGCAATGCTTCGTCATAAGTCATGCGCGGGAATTTTCCAAAATCTTTTCCGGTAATATCTTTCAACAAAGTTTGCGTCATGCCTTCAAAAATCTCAAGCACATCCTCTTGCTCTACGAAAGCCATTTCGCAATCGATTTGCGTGAACTCCGGCTGTCTGTCGGCTCGCAAATCCTCATCGCGGAAACATTTTACAATTTGGAAATAGCGGTCCATACCACCTACCATCAAAAGTTGTTTGAAGGTTTGTGGCGACTGCGGTAACGCATAAAACTGCCCCGGATTCATTCTGCTAGGAACCACAAAATCTCTGGCACCTTCTGGGGTTGATTTAATTAAAACAGGAGTTTCAACTTCGATGAAATCTTTTTCGGAAAGATAATTCCTCACTTTCTGCGCCATTTTGTGGCGGAAAATGAGTTTGTCTTTTACCGGATTCCTACGAATATCAAGGTAGCGGTATTTCATACGAAGTTCCTCGCCACCATCAGTTTCGTCTTCTATAGTAAACGGAGGAAGCTGGGATTCGTTCAATATTTTTAAGTTGGAAACCAAAATTTCTATTTCGCCCGTCGGGTTTTTCGGGTTTTTGCTTTCGCGTTCAATAACGGAACCTTCAGCTTGGATCACAAATTCACGACCCAATTTCTTCGCTTCAACCAAAATATCGGCAGAAGTTCTGCTCTCATCAAAAACCAACTGCGTAATGCCGTATCGGTCGCGAAGATCCACCCATATCATAAAGCCTTTGTCGCGCACGGTTTGAACCCATCCGGAAAGGGTAACTTTTTCATTTAAATTCTTCAGGGAGAGCTCTCCGTTGGTGTGCGATCGGTACATAGGTTCAGGTTTAAAAGTTGATAGTTCAAAATTAAAGGATGGAATTTCCTTGTTTGATTTAATACTTGCAAAGATAAATATTTTAGATATAGGCGAAAAAGTATTTTTAATTCATATATATTAAAGATAAAGTTGAAAGATAGTTTTATAATGAGAAAAATATCAAAGTAACTCAATGATAATATTTTACAAAAATTTCGGTGTTTCAAAAATAATCTCTACCTTTGCACACCCGTTTTGGGGAAAATTATGTTTAATCGTAAACGAAAAATTGTGAATACATTAAGTTACAAAACTGTTTCAGCTAATAAAGCTACCGCTAATAAAGAATGGGTTGTGGTAGACGCTGAAGGACAACCTTTAGGGAGATTAGCTTCCAAGGTTGCAAAGATTTTGAGAGGTAAGCACAAGACGAATTACACGCCGCACGCAGACTGTGGTGATAATGTAATCGTTTTGAACGCTGGGAAAGTGACCCTTTCCGGAAACAAGTGGGAGGATAAGACCTATATCTGGCATACAGGCTATCCGGGTGGACAAAAGATTATGACTGCTATCGAACTTCAGAAAAAAGATTCATTGAAAGTTTTGGAAAAATCCGTAAAAGGGATGCTTCCTAAAACCAAATTGGGATCTCAATTGTTCAAGAACCTTTATCTTTATGAAGGTACTGCGCACAAGCATGAAGCTCAGCAGCCAAAAGAAATTAATATTAACGAATTCAAATAATTAATATGTCCACAATTCATAAAATCGGAAGAAGAAAAACTTCTGTAGCAAGAGTTTATGTGAAGCCGGGTTCCGGAAACATCACTATAAACGGGAAAGATGTAAAAACTTACCTTTGCACAGATATTTTGGTTTACAAAGCCAACCAGCCATTTTTACTTACTGAAACTGCTGGCCAGTACGATGTAACGGTAAATGTTTTCGGCGGCGGTACTACAGGACAAGCTGAGGCTATCCGTTTGGGTATCTCCAGAGCGCTTATAGAAATCAATCCAGAATTCAGATTGCTTCTTAAGCCACACGGACTTCTCACTAGAGACGCAAGAATGGTCGAAAGAAAAAAACCAGGTCAGAAGAAAGCAAGAAAGAGATTCCAATTCTCAAAACGTTAATCAAACAGATTCAAGATACGAGACGAGGGATTCGAAACTTTCAAATCTTTACTCTTTGTTCTTGGCTCTACTATCTAACCAAAAAATTGCCCCCGTTTAGTTTAGCACCCAAACATTTCTCCCATCTAAAGAAATCGTTGTTTGCATAAAAGCGGAAAGTAAACTAAAAACAAAAAAGAGACATGGCAAAAGCAAATGTTAAAGACCTTTTAGAGGCAGGCGTACACTTCGGTCACATGACCAGGAAGTGGAACCCGAATATGGCTCCATACATCTTCATGGAGAAAAATGGTATTCACATCATTGATTTACATAAAACAGCCGTGAAATTGGACGAAGCTTGTGCAGCTTTAGAAAAAATCACTTCTGCTGGCAAAAAAGTTCTTTTCGTAGCAACTAAAAAGCAAGCGAAAGAAATTGTAGCGAAACATGCTGCAGACCTAAATATGCCTTATATTACCGAAAGATGGCCGGGTGGTATGCTTACCAACTTCGTAACCATCCGTAAAGCGGTAAAAAAAATGAACTCTATCGACAAGATGAAGAAGGACGGAACTTTTGAAACACTTTCTAAAAAAGAGAGACTTCAAGTCGACCGTCAAAGAGCAAACCTTGAGAAAAACCTTGGGTCTATCTCGGACATGGTGCGCCTTCCTTCTGCGATCTTCGTGGTAGATATTATGAGAGAGCACATTGCAGTTACAGAGGCCAGGAAATTGGGTATCCCTGTATTTGCAATCGTGGATACGAACTCTGACCCAAGAAAAGTAGATTTCGTAATTCCAGGAAACGATGATGCTTCTAAATCTGTAGATATGATCCTTTCCGTAGTGGCTGAAGCTGTGAAAGAAGGTCTTTCCCAAAGAAAAGCAGAGAAAGAAAAATCTAAAGAAGAAGGTGAAAAAGTATCTGCCGATACGGACGCTGACTTCGATACGGCAGAAGCTACTTCCGCTGAGTAATCTTTTTCTAATCTAAATATAAAAACCGACAAAGAATAATCTGTCGGTTTTTTTTGTTTTTTGAGATCATATTTTGGTAAATTAAACAATTCCGACCACCGTTTTTGCAGTTACAAATTCCCTTAATGCGTTTAGGGATAGTTCTGTCCCATATCCGGAGGATTTTGTTCCCCCAAATGGTAGGCGCGGGTCAGAACTCGTCATTTTGTTAATATTTACCGTGCCGCTTTCCAGATTTTCTATGTAGAAGTTTTGTCGGGATGCATCTTTCGTCCAAACTGAATTGGCTAAACCAAACGGGACATCATTTGCGATAATTACGGCTTCCTCATCGTCTTCCGCTTCCATCACCATTCCAAGTGGACCGAAGAGCTCTTCCTGCAAAACGGGATTTCCATTTTCCACTTTTATAAGTCCTGGTTTAAACGCGGTTTCTGAAATTCTTTCCAATGGCAGAATGATTTTTGCGCCGTTCTCAAGAGCTTTTTTATACTGAGCTTCTAACTCATCAGCGAGGTCGGGGCGAGCCATTCCTGCAATTATTGTCTCTGGTTTTGTTGGGTCCGCGGGAATAAATTTTTCATACTCTGCAATGAATTTGGGTAAAAACTCTTCCCAAATATTTTTTTGTATAATGAATCTTTTCGCCGCCACGCAGGTTTGCCCGCAATTTTGTAGTCTTGCCAATGCTCCGGTTTTTGCAGCATCGTCTAAATCAGCATCATTTAAAACGATAAAGGCATCGCTACCTCCAAGTTCCAGTAAAGATTTTTTGATGTTTCTTCCGGCGGTGGCTGCCACTTCTGCGCCGGCTTTTTCACTACCGGTAAGGCTCACGCCCTGCACCGCGGGATGCTCCAGAACCGTTTGCACATCTTCATGGCCGATTTCCAAATTTTGAAAAATACCTTCAGGAAAACCGGCATCTACAAATAACTTTTCGATGCTATTACCGCTTCCGAAACAAATGGAGGCATGTTTTAGTAGTACTGTATTTCCTGCTAAAATCGCAGGTACAGCGAAGCGAAGGACTTGCCAAAACGGGAAGTTCCACGGCATCACACCCAGTATAACGCCTTTGGGAACATAATGGACTTCGGAGAGGCTAAAGTCTGTATTTATCGTTTCAAGTTTCAAAACATTTTCTGCCTTGGCGTAAAACCTCATCATCAGTGCACATTTTTCAATTTCCGCGATGGATTGCGTGATGGGTTTTCCCATTTCGGATGTGATGATTTTCGCGAGGTCGTTATTGTTTTCGTCAAGGATTGTTGCCAGTTTTTCAAGCAATTTTTGTCTTTCTTCAAAAGGCCTTTTCTTCCAGGCTTTGAAGGTGCTATCCGCAAGTTTTATTTTATCCAAAAGTGTTTTCATAAAGTAAATTTAAGAAAAAAAAGCATTCCTTTTCAAGATTGCTTTGTGTAGAAGTTGGGATTAAGCCATAAACCACTCATTTACCAAACTTGCTGCCAATCTGGCGGTGCGGTCTTGCGAGTCATAAGTTGGATTGACTTCCGCTACATCCAGCGCCACAAGTTTGTCATTTCTAAGGATATGCCTATAAAAATGCATAAAGGCGGCATCTGCAAAAATTCCGTTGCTGGCAGGTGCAGAAACGCCGGGCGCAATAGCTGCATTGAATACATCCATGCAAATCGTGAGGTATAAAATATCCACAGAATCCGATAACTCATCTATTTTCAAGTAGACCGATGGAAGATTTTCAAAGAAAAGTTCATCTGCCAAAATGTATTTCATCCCGGTCTGGTGCGCGGTATCAAATAATTTTAAGGTGTTAGAATTTCGTTGGATTCCGATGTGTAGTGAGTGGATTTCGCCTTCATCCGCGATTTGTCGGAAGCCTGTGCCGGAAGTTGGTTTGTCGTTTTCACGGTTGTCAAAGTGTGCATCGATATTGATAATTCCGATTTTTTGATTTGGAAAAGCCTTGCGCACCCCTGAATAATGAGCGAAAGTAACTTCATGGCCGCCGCCTAAAACGACTGATTTTGCATTTTTGGTTAAGGCGTTGGCAGTGGCATTGGCCAAATCTTGCTGCGCTTTTTCCAAATTTGTGTTCTCACAAAAGATATTTCCCTTGTCGATGAGTCTAAATTCCGGCCTTATAACAGGAAAGTTGCTCATGCTTTTCCGTATGATATCCGGCGCTTCCGCGGCTCCCACGCGCCCCTTATTGCGGCGAACACCCTCGTCCACGGCGAAGCCATGCATTACAAAATCCCCCGGTGAAACTGCCGTATCCGCTGTGGTTACCCTCTGAAAAATTCGGTGGTGTAAAATATCATCGCCATCATAACGGCCTTGCCAAATGCTCATAAATATTGGTTTTAAATAAAATTAAATTTTCTCGCCATCGATGTAAACTGACGACGGCATTAATCTTCCCTGTTGGTATATAATGTTTTGGAAATTGTCGGTATTATAAACCACAAAATCCGCTTTTTTGTTTTCCGCTAAAATACCACGGTCATCTAATTTTAAAGCGTGCGCGGCACGGAAAGAGATACCTGCCAGCACTTCGGCGGTGGATAGTTTTTGGTAAGTTGCAAGCACGGACGCCTGCGCGATGAGGTTGCCCATGGGTGCCGACCCGGGATTCCAGTCCGAGGCGATGGCGAGTATGGCGCCTGCATCTAATAGCTTTCTAGCCGGAGAGAAAGGTTCGCCCAAGCCTAAACTGGCGCCCGGCAGAGCAGTGGCAACCGTATTTGATTGCGCTAAATATGCAATGTCCTCATCCGAAGTGGCCTCCAGATGGTCTGCGGACAGGGCGCCAACCTCTACCGCGATGCGCGAACTGCCCGGTGTGAACTGGTCTGCATGGACGGTAATATCAAAACCTAAATCTTTAGTTTTAACTAAAAAGTTGCGGCTTTCTTCAGGCTGGAACGCCGATTTTTCTATAAAGATATCTACACGATTGGCGAGATTTTCCTCTTTCACTTTCGGCAATATTTCCTTTAAAATATAATTCAAATAGTCGCCGCTGTCCCCTGGGAAATCGCGTGGTTTCAGGTGGGCCGAAAGACAGGTCGGGATCACGGTTGCTTTTGTTTGTGCTTGTGCTTTTTTGATGACGCGCAACATTTTAAGTTCGTTTTCCACATCCAGTCCATAGCCGCTTTTTATTTCGATCGTGGTGATGCCCAGGGATAGAAGATACTTGATCCTTTCCAGCAAGGTTTCCAGTAATTCTTCTTCCGTTGCCTGGCGCGTATGCTGTACGGATGACCAAATGCCGCCGCCGGCTTCAGCGATTTCCAGATAGGTTTTTCCGGCGTTTCTCATGGCAAAATCATTGGCGCGGTTGCCGCCGAAACAGATGTGTGTATGGGAATCCGTGTAAGCGGGCAGAGCGATTTGGTTGTCGATATTTGGTTGCTGTTTTTCGGTTATTGCGTTTGGATTTTGTTGTTTTAAATCTTCATAATCACCGACTGCCATGATTTTTTTATTTTGTATTAAAATCCCGCCATTGGGGATGATCTCAAGTTGCTCATCTGTCAGTTTGCCTCGCAAAGAAAGGTTGGCAAGTGTGATGAGTTGGGTAAAAGGGCCGATAAGTTTCATGATTTTCTTCGATCAGGTTTATAAATTCAAATATATGAAATCGAAAATTAAAATAGTGGGCTGTTTGCCAGCGAATCGCGCGCGGCCGGGATAGGAGCGGCATCCTTTTTGGGGACGGGGCGGCGCCGACCGAAGGGAGGCGGCGCACTGTTCCCAAAAAGATACAGCGGATAGCCCGATAAGCCGCCCAAAAAATAAAGATACTGTGGCGAACCCGTTTTTTTTTCTTTTAAAATCAAACGCCTATCTTTGTTTAAATTTTCAAAAGAAAAATGCTCGATTTTTTACACCCCGACAAAGAAAATTATACGAATGATGAACTGATACAGGAGGAGAAAATCCGTCCGCAAAGTTTTGATGATTTTGCGGGCCAGAAGAAGACTTTGGATAATTTGGAAGTCTTCGTAGCGGCTGCGAAAAACCGCGGAGGCGCACTGGATCATGTACTGCTGCATGGTCCGCCGGGTTTGGGAAAAACGACTTTGGCGCACATCATCGCAAATGAATTGGGGGTAGGTTTCAAAGTGACTTCCGGACCGGTACTGGACAAACCTGGTAGCCTTGCGGGATTGCTAACCAATTTGGAGGAAAATGATGTGCTTTTCATCGATGAAATCCACCGCCTGTCACCCATCGTGGAGGAATATTTGTACTCGGCAATGGAGGATTATAAAATCGACATCATGCTGGAATCTGGCCCGAACGCGCGCAGTGTGCAGATTGGCCTAAACCCTTTCACACTCGTGGGTGCCACTACGCGAAGCGGTATGCTGACCAAGCCGATGCTCGCTAGATTCGGAATCCAAAGCCGACTGGAATATTATACCGTGGAACTGCTATCTACGATTATCGAGCGGAGCGCCAGAGTTATGAATGTGAAAATATATGAAGATGCGGCTATCGAAATTGCTCGCCGAAGCCGTGGTACCCCTAGAATTGCCAACGCGCTCTTGCGGCGTGTCCGGGATTTTGCTGAGATAAAGGGCAATGGCGAAATTGAAATTAATATCACCAAATTCGCCCTCGATTCCCTGAATGTGGACGAGTTTGGTCTTGATGAAATGGATAACAAAATAATGCGGGTGATGATTGAAAACTTCCGTGGGAAGCCTGTGGGAATCTCTGCGTTGGCGACTTCCATCGGTGAGAATCCCGAAACAGTGGAGGAGGTGTATGAGCCTTTTTTAATTCAAGAAGGCTTCATCATCCGCACGCCGCGCGGCCGCGAAGTGACAGACAAGGCTTATAAACACTTAAACATCGCAAGACCACAGATGCCAGGAGAGTTGTTCTAGTCAGGCCACTTACAAGCCTCTTCTTCTCAATGGCGGACACTCGACAATGCAGCCTACAAAAAGCCAGCGCGTAATGTGCTGGCTTTTTAATAGGTAGTTTAGCGATCGTCCCGCTATGGGTGAGAAGGTAATAGGAGCCTTTAAACAGTTGTCAGCCTTAGCGTGTTTGTCCTGCCGCCTACATGCGCAGGAGTGGCATTTAGATTCACCACCATATCGCCTTGTTCTACAAAACCATAATTGTGCGTGAGCATATTTACCTGGATTATGGTCTCGTCTGTCGGTTTATTCATATCATAATAAAAAGCACGAACACCCCAAAGCAGGTTCAGCATGGTAATTACGCGGCGGTTGGAACTGTACACGATAATGTGCGAATCCGGACGGTGCGCCGAGATCTGAAATGCTGTATAGCCAGAGTTGGTAAGCGTGATAATGGCTTCGATGTTTGTAGATTTCGCAATCCTCACCGCTGCAAGACAAATCCTGTCGGTGATGTATCGGTCATCCACACAGTTAAAATCCTTCTCAATAATTTGGTTGGAATTACGGTAGAAGGATGTGATTTCTATATTCTTTACTATTTTAGCCATGTTCTGAACCACTTCTACCGGGTATTTTCCCACGGAAGTTTCACCGGAGAGCATCACTGCATCTGCGCCGTCCAATACGGAGTTTGCCACATCATTTACCTCTGCACGGGTTGGCGTCAGGCTGTTGATCATCGTTTCCATCATTTGCGTTGCGATGATGACGGGTTTAGCATAGAATCTTGCCTTTTGTACCAAGGTTTTCTGGATGGCAGGCACTTCCTCCATAGGCACTTCCACCCCAAGGTCGCCACGCGCTACCATGATGGCATCGCATTCCAGAAGAATTTCGTCGATGTTTTTCACACCTTCCGGTTTTTCAATTTTTGCGATAATTGGCGTCTTGAAAGTATTTTTCGGGTGATTTTCGATGAGTAGTTTCAGGTCACGGATGTCTTGGGAATGGCGCACAAAGGATAGTGCGATCCAATCAAGTTCCAAATCCAAAATAAAATTAGCATCCTGAATATCTTTTTCCGTAAGCGCCGGCAGAGAAACTTTCGTATTCGGTAGGTTAACCCCTTTTTTTGAACTTAATGGCCCACCTTGGATCGTTTTCGCCTTTACGGTATCTACGCCGTTGGTTTCCAATACTTCCAGTACGAGTTTACCATCATCTATGAGGATTCTTTCGCCCACTTTCACATCCTGCGGAAATTGCTGGTAGGTCATGAAAACGCGGGTAGAATCGCCCTCGATTTTTTCATTGGTAAAGGTTAAAACATCGCCAGGATTCAGGTATGAGCCTTCTTTCACCACGCCTACGCGCAGTTTTGGGCCTTGAAGGTCACCGAGGATACTTACCGAAGTGCCATGTTCTTTATTGAGTTCGCGGATGATCTCCACATTCTTTCTCACCAAGTCGTAATCGGCATGGGAGAAATTTATTCTAAAAACATCTACGCCTGCCCTGATGAGATCCAGCATAGTCTGCTTATCAGACGAAGCGGGACCGAGTGTGGCTATGATTTTGGTTTTTTTAAGTGCTTTATTCATAATATTGAATTAATTGAAAAAGTTCGTCATTGGAACTTAATTGGAAATCCTGTATAGGAAACATAAGATTATCCGGGAGCAAAATTAACGAAAAATCGGGGATATCATCTGATGTTTTCAGGATATAATCTACATCAGGATGTAATGGTAATAAATAATTAACATCCTCTTCTCCGGAAAATAGTTCCTTTTGTGGCTCTTTTACAATGGTTTGGCATGAACGATTTTCTATAAAAAGAGTTTTCGTTTTGTTATCGCAGTGGTGTGCCTCGAAGCAGATGTGGAGGTAATCATTGTACCTGCCGATCTTTTGAATGTCGGCGATTCTTCTAAATGGGGAATCGGGATTCAGGTTGTTGATGTGGTAAAATAGTTCGTGGGCGGCTATATTTTTTGTAAGCCGTACGAGGCCGAGGGAGAAGTCCTCCTGCTCATCTTCGTCAAGAAAAAGTTTTAGGTTTTTCAAGTATATTTTCTTTTTTGTTGAGCATGTAGAATGCGCGTTGTGCGGCCTTTTCTTCGGCCTTTTTTTTGGAACTTTCCGTGGCGTTAGAAAGTTTTTCGTCATTCATCAAAACCGTGCTGCGGAACACTACTGTTTTATCGGGTAGATGTTCTTCCACGGTTTCGTACCGAAGTATGTGCTTTTTCTTTTGCGACCATTCCAACAATAAGCCTTTGTAACTCATCACTTTATGTTCCAACTTTACGATTTCACTTGGCGGAAGTAGTCTTTCCAGAATGGTTTTTTTACAGACATCATAACCTAAGTCCAAATAAATTGCGCCTACAAATGCTTCAAATAGATTTCCACATATGTTTTCGCTAAGGCAGGTAGTTGGTGTTATTTCGATGAAATCCGTTAGTTTTAATTCTTTGCCCAGCCGGTTGAGGTTTTTCCTGTTGACGATTTTCGCTTTCATCTGGGTAAGGTAGCCTTCGTTTGCATCCGGATAATTTTCAAATAAATAACAGGAAATCACGGAGCCTAAAATAGAATCTCCAAGAAATTCTAACCTTTCGTAATTTTTACAATGTTTTGATGAATTTGTTTTTAATGAAAAAGCCTCGCGATAAATCTCTGTATTTGAGACCTGGGTACCCGTAATCTTGCTAATCCCGTTGTTCAGGAAAAGATCAGTTTCAGAGAGGGTAGGTTTTTTAGGTCTGAAAAGGAATTTTGAAAGGTAGTTATTGTACCCCATTCACAAAGTTATAATTTTGATAAAAGCACGCAGGCGTTATGCCCACCGAACCCGAAAGTATTGCTCATCGCCACATTCACTTCTTTTTTTGCCGCAGTGTTGAAGGTGAAGTTTAATCTTTGGTCAAATTTTTCATCATCCGTAAAATGGTTGATGGTAGGCGGTACGATGCCGTGGGTAATGGTCCCTAGTGCAGCTATGGCTTCTATCACGCCGGCAGCGCCCAAGAGGTGCCCCGTCATAGATTTGGTAGAGTTGATTTGAATATCAAAGGCATGTTCGCCCAAAAGTTTTGATATAGCATTGGATTCCGCAATATCTCCCAGCGGAGTTGATGTCCCGTGCATATTGATGTGATCTACATCTTGTGTGGTAAGTCCCGCGTCATCCAGGCAGTTTTTCATCACGAGGTATGCACCCAGTCCTTCCGGGTGGGGTGCCGTCATGTGATGTGCATCGGCACTTAGACCGCCGCCTTTCAGTTCGCCATAGATGGTTGCTCCGCGTTTCACGGCATGTTCGTATTCTTCGATGATCATACACCCGGCGCCTTCCCCTAGTACAAAGCCATCTCTGTCTTTATCGAAAGGTCTGGAAGCCGTTTTTGGATCGTCATTTCTTGTGGAGAGGGCCATCAGCGCATTAAAGCCGCCTACGCCACTCGCCGTAACAGCAGCTTCGGATCCTCCGCAAACAATCACATCTGCTTTGCCAAGTTGGATAAGCATTCTCGCATCAATCAATGCGTTTGCAGAGGATGCACACGCCGAAACTGTGGCATAGTTGGGCCCGTGAAAGCCATATTCTATTGAGATGTGTCCCGGAGTAATATCCGCGATCATTTTAGGGATGAAAAATGGGTTGAATCTCGGAATGTCGGTATTCGCCCATTCCAGAACTTCATGCTCGAATGTTTCTAAACCACCTATTCCTGAGCCCCAGATTACGCCCACTCTTTCTTTGTTTACTTGGTCTTCTATAATTCGGGAATGCGCCACCGCTTCTTTAGCGGCGATCATCCCAAACTGCGTATTTCGGTCCATTTTTTTAGCTTCCTTCTTGTCGAAGTAGTTTAATGGATTGAAATTCTTAACCTCGCAGGCAAATTTTGTCTTGAAATTTGTAGTATCAAAAAGAGTAATCGGAGCAGCACCGCTCACACCTTTCACAAGGTTTTCCCAGTATTCACAAGCATTATTGCCAATCGGCGTGATAGCTCCAAATCCGGTAACGACTACTCTTTTCAATTCCATAAATTTATTGGTCTTTTCTTGTTAAGGAATTACTTGTTCACAACTTCTTCGATGTAAGCGATAGCGTGCCCTACAGTAGTGATTTTCTCAGCTTGATCATCAGGGATTTGAATATTAAATTCTTTTTCAAATTCCATAATAAGTTCTACAGTATCCAAAGAATCAGCTCCCAAATCATTGGTGAAGCTAGCTTCGTTTGTCACTTCTGTTTCTTCTACGTCTAGCTTATCAGCGATGATAGCTTTTACTCTTGATGCAATGTCTGACATAATATTTGTTTTTTTAATGATTATTTACTTGTGTGCAAATATATAAAATTCTTTAAGACTAAATATTTTTTAACTTTTTTTAAAACAATAATGTTAACATAGTAAGTTATCCGACTAATAATCAACCAAAAAATTGAGTGTCAAATTATAAATTCTTAATTTTGCTTCCATATTATATTTAGAATGCATGATTTAATCGAAAACGACGACGATGTCTTCACCGGAAAAGAGCATACACCGCTGCGCCCAGACGCCTTTGTGATGAGCCCCGAGGAAAAAATTAAGAAAATAGAGCATCATTTCGGAGAAATTATGCACGCTTTGGGCATGGATCTTACGGATGATTCTCTGAAGGATTCCCCGAAACGCGTTGCTAAAATGTATGTAAACGAGATTTTTGGTGGACTGTTGCCGGAAAATAAACCTGTAATTTCAACCTTTAAAAACAATTATAAATACCGCCAAATGCTGGTGGAGAAGGATATAACGGTGTATTCCTTTTGTGAACATCATTTTTTGCCAATTATTGGGCGGGCGCATGTGGCTTATATTTCAAACGGCAAAGTGATCGGCCTTTCTAAAATCAATCGTATTGTGGACTATTACGCAAAACGGCCGCAGGTTCAGGAGCGCCTGACCATGCAAATTGTAGACGCACTGAAGGATGCCCTTGGAACCACAGATGTAGCGTGTATTATAGATGCCAAACACCTTTGTGTAAATTGTCGCGGGATAAAAGATACTGCGAGTTCTACCATCACAGCGGAACTCAGCGGAATTTTCCGTACCAACCCGATTACAAGGCAGGAATTCTTGCACTATGTAGGAAGCCATGCGAAATTGGATTGATATTAAATAATAGAAGCTCTTAAATATTTTTATTGAAAAAAAAATGTATTAGTGAGAGAATAATAAATTCCAAGATAAAAGTAATGTGAAATTTATTTTGGATTTGGTGAACGAATCGGTGAAAAAGGTCGTGTCCTTACTAAAACTCAACAAGAAGATTCTCTCA
Source organism: Chryseobacterium sp. (assembly GCA_018260475.1). Lineage (GTDB taxonomy): Bacteria > Bacteroidota > Bacteroidia > Flavobacteriales > Weeksellaceae > JAGLBA01. Next base: position 109,642 of record JAGLBA010000003.1, read on the forward strand.
TAGTGAATTTGATGGCTCACGACGAAACAGGATAAAATTTTCAGGAGAGGAGATTTTTATCAAGTTCTTCAAGAGAAATAATTGTCGAATTTGATAAGTATTTTGTTAAATAGCTAACGATAATCGGCAATATAAAATTGTTGCCAAAAAATTAAAAAAAATAATAATTGAATGTGAAAATGCAGAAACTCTGCAAAACATTACGGGATTTTAAAAATTAGTGGGTTTCTCAGACTATTATCATATTTGAGTTGGTGATTATAGAATTGGGTTGGAATTTATCGAGAATACTATTTTTATTATAGCTTCAAACCGAAAAGATATATAGTAAATTCCCATAATTTCATAAATTATCGTATAAATTGATATAACCTTAAACTTTAAATATTGAATTTAAAAATATACAACTCGCTTTCAGGCGAAAAGGAGGAATTTAAACCCATCCACGAAAATAATGTCGGGATGTATGTCTGCGGGCCTACGGTCTACAGCAATGTGCACTTGGGAAATGTTCGGACTTTTATGTCTTTCGATTTCATTTTCAGGAGTTTACAGTTCTTGGGGTACAAGGTGCGTTATGTTAGAAACATTACCGACGCAGGCCATTTGACGGATGATGGCGATGTGAATAACGACCGTTTCGTAAAACAATCTCGATTGGAGAAGTTGGAACCCATGGAAATCGTCCAAAAATATACTGTTGATTTTCATAAAGTATTGGAATTGTTCAACTTACTACCGCCGACGATTGAACCGACTGCCACAGGACATATTCTGGAACAAATCGAACTCACAAAGAAGCTTTTGGATAAAGGATTTGCCTATGAATCAAATGGTTCCGTTTATTTTGATGTTTTGGAATACAATAAACGCGGTTTAAATTACGGCGAACTTTCTAAACGAAATGTGGAAGAACTTTTTGCCAATACCCGTGATTTGGATGGGCAAAATGAGAAGAAAAATCCACAGGATTTTGCACTTTGGAAGGCAGCTTCTCCGGCACACATTATGCGTTGGAATTCCCCGTGGGGCGCCGGTTTTCCAGGTTGGCACTTGGAATGCACCGCCATGTCCACCAAGTATTTAGGTGATAAATTCGACATCCACGGAGGTGGAATGGATTTGAAATTTCCGCACCACGAATGCGAAATTGCACAAGGAAAAGCGTGCAACGGCCATGAACCTGTGAACTATTGGATGCATGCTAATATGCTGACAATGAACGGACAACGGATGAGTAAGTCTACCGGCAATTATATCTTGCCCATGCAACTGATTTCAGGGGAGAATGATTTTTTTGAAAAGCCATTTCACCCTTCGGTGGTTCGTTTTTGCTTTATGCAGGCGCATTATCGCAGCGTTTTGGATATTTCCAATGAGGCGATGGTCGCCAGCGAAAAAGGTTTTTTGAGGTTGATGGAAGCAGTTAAGCTTTTAGATGATGCTGGTAGTTTTCAGATGAATAATCGATCATTGTTTGACATAAAAGAATGGAAAACGAGATGTATTGCAGCGATTTCAGATGATTTCAATTCACCGATATTAATTTCTTATTTATTTGAAGCAGTCAAGTTTATTTTTGCGTTGAAAGATCAAACAGCGTCTATTTTAGAACAGGATCTTATCGAATTACGACAGTTTATGAAGGTGATTGTTTTTGATGTCTTGGGCTTAAAATCCATTGAGGAAAGCAATACGGCGAAACTCGATCAGGCGATGCAGGTTTTGATTGAATTGAGAAACCAAGCTCGCAAGGCAAAAAACTTTGAACTCTCCGACCAAATCCGCGATAAACTCCTTGCCGAAGGCATTGAGTTAAAAGACGGAAGGGAGGGGACAACTTATGTATTGAATTAATTTTAAAACCTTAAAAAATGATAGCCTCAGGAAATTCCTAAGGCTTTTTTGTTTTATTAAGCGTATCTTCGGTTTGTCTTTGTAATTTATTGATAACGAAAGTGTAAACACAAATAAGATTAAGATTTTTTAATACAACTTATTCGATTTTTAAAGTAAAAATTAATAAATTGCAATATCTAAAAAGAAGTCATTATGAAATTGTACTTTAATATCAATTACAAAACCAAACCCGGTGAAAATGTATGTCTTGCCGTTTTAGAAAATGAAAAAATAGTGAAGTTCTACCCAATGACACACTCCGAAAATGGGGATTGGCAGACGGAAATAGACTATTTTTCTAAAACAATAGTTTATAAATATCAGCTGAAAGATGACGCGGGCAATGTTTTAACGGAAGAAATATCACTTCATCGCCTTGGCTTCACCCACAATTATAATGAATACCAAATCTTCGATGTTTGGAATTTGAAAAATTTCCCAGAAAATTATCTCACGAACAAAATTTTTTATAATCAATTTGTAAGGTTCAAGGCAGAAAAAAACCTGATACTGAAAAGGCATACACACTTATTCCGCTTAGAGGCGCCCGTCTATAACGCCGATTGGAAAGTGGTTTTAATGGGGGAACCTGAAGCCCTTGGAAATTGGCAACCTACCGAAGCGGTTGAGATGAAACAAACATCGCAGGGTATCTGGGAAATAACTGTGGAAGTAACTGCAAATCAATTAGTAAACTATAAATATGGTTTAAAAAATATTCACAATGGCGATGTTTTCGACATAGAATATGGCGATAATCGCGTCGCTATGCCAAATATGGAGAAAAATACGCTGCATATTCAGGCAGACCACTTTTTTAAATTCAAATCTTTTGAGATGTACCACGCCGCCGGGGTTGCGGTTCCTATTTTTTCTTTGCGGTCGGAGCAGGGGTTTGGCGTAGGTGAGTTTTTAGATTTGAAGAAATTAGCAGATTGGGCTAAGGAAGCCGGTTTAGGGATGATTCAAACCTTGCCGATTAATGATACAACGGCAAATTTTTCATGGGTAGATTCTTATCCTTATGCGCCCATTTCGCTTTATGCGCTGCATCCGCAATATATCTCGGTAGAGCATTTGGATTACAAAATCCCCACAGACTTGCAGCAGGAGTATGTGGATAAAAAATTGGAGTTGAATGCTTTATCCCAAATAGATTACGAAGCGGTGATGGATGGTAAGTGGAAGTTTCTGCGTGCCATCTTCACGAAAAACAAAGAAGTTATTTTCAAGAATAGAGCATTTAAAAAATTCCTCAAAGAAAACGAGGAATGGCTGTTGCCGTACGCCGCATTTTGCATTCAGAGAGATAAGTACAATACTCCGGACTTCACAAAATGGAGAACCCACAAAAAATATATTCCCGGAAAAATCGCTACTTTTTTCTCGGAAAAAAGTAAGGAATATGCCGACGCCATGTTACATTGCTGGGTTCAGTTCCAACTGCACACGCAACTTAAGCAGGCAGTGGAGTACATCCACGAGCTTGGTATTTCTCTGAAAGGCGATTTGCCGATCGGCATTTACCGCTATTCTGTGGAGGCGTGGACGGAGCCGGAGCTTTACGGTATGGATTTCCAAGCCGGAGCACCGCCAGATCTTTTCAGCGAGTTGGGTCAGAACTGGGGTTTCCCGACTTACAATTGGGAGGTGATGAAGGCCGATGGTTACGCATGGTGGAAAAAGCGGTTCCAGGCTTTGGAGCAATATTTTGATGCGATGCGTATCGATCATATCCTCGGATTTTTCCGTATTTGGCGCACACCGATTTCCGCTACACAGGGTATTTTAGGTTATTTTTATCCTGCCGTTCCTGTGACTGCTGCGGAGTTTTCCGCTCGTCATATACCATTTTCTCGCGACCGTTATTGCCTTCCCTTCATCAATGATCAAATTCTTTGGGATTACTTCGGAGATGGCCGCACCGAGATTGCAGAGTATTATTTGAACAACCATTTCGACGGCACTTATAGTTTTAAGCCAGAATTTGATACACAAAGAAAACTGGTCGACGAATTTGAAACCAACCCGCGTCCCTGGGCAGAAGCCAAACTTTTGGCGTTAGCTGCGAATGTTTTGTTTTTGGAAGAAAAACGAGACGTCGAAACAGTGTACCATCCTCGCTATGCATCTTTCAAAACAGATTCTTACAAATACCTCTCCGACTGGGAAAAACACGCGCTGTACGAACTTTACAATGATTATTTCTTCAAAAGACAAGATGCTCTTTGGTACCAAAGCGGTATGGAGAAATTACCGTTGATTTTGAACTCTTCCAAAATGTTGATTTGCGGCGAAGACCTCGGTTGGGTGCCGGATTGTGTGCCTGTAGTGATGGATCAACTCGCTATTTTAGCATTGAAAGTACAAAGGATGCCGCCGGGAAACAGCCTTTATTATGATCCGAAAACGGCAGGATATATGAATGTGGTTACGACAAGTTCCCACGACAGTTCCACGCTGCGCCAGTGGTGGGGCGAGAACCGAGAACTCACTCAAAATTATTTCAACAACCAACTTGGGCAGTCCGGTACGGCGCCGTGGGAGTTGCACCCGGCATTGGCGGAGATTATTATGAAGCAACATCTTTATAACGAGGCCATGCTCGCGATTTTCCCGATTCAAGAATTTTTTGCGACCGATGCCAACCTTACAAATCCTCGGATGGAGGAGGAACGCATCAATGATCCGGCTGTGATTCCTCATTATTGGCGTTACAGAATGCACCTGGATTTGGAAAAACTTATAGAGGAAAAAAAGTTTAATCAAAAAATATTTGGCTGGGTGAAGGATTCTGGAAGAAATTAATATCACTGATTTATAATGAGTTACAATTTATTTTGATTTTTTTTGAAAATAAATTTAACTTCACATAAAATTTTGAATCAAACTTCCGAACACAAATGAAGGAAACATTTTTTTTCCATAAACCAAAAGAAGTTATTTCGTAAGATTTAACTTCTTTATTTTATTTATCATCAAAAAGACGAACACAAATGATGTTGATTAATTTTTTTAACACCAGTCACAAAATGAAAAAATATTTCCTGCTTGGGACGCTGCTGATGGCTTCCCTCGCATTTGCCCAATATTATCCTTCACAAAACTATCCCGACAGTGGCTATACCCAAACCGGATGGAGAGATGATTGGAATGATGATGAATTTTACGACTATGCCTATAATCATTTCCCGGATGAATATTTTTATGAATATCCGGTAGATTACTATCCGCAGGGTTATTACGAAAGTTATTACAACGACTACCGCCAGAGTATCTCAACCATCAACTGGAATAATTTCGTTCGCGAATTCAACTTAAATCCATATCAAATCCAGGCTTTGCTTTCTTTGAACAGAAGATTCCCGTCTTTTCAGGTTTGGATAAATTATTACGGTTCCAACCCGAACCGCTGGTACTACGACCGATTCTATGAATTGGAAAGGATTTTAGGACCGAGAATTTATGTAGTGTTTCAAAACAGATACTTTCGTGGCCACAGCCCTGTGCGCTATTTCCAAGACTACCATAAGACTTATTACGCGCCAAGATATACGGTGGTTCCGAGGTATAGAAACAGCGACCGCGACCATTATCGCATAGATCGCGACCGTTATTTCCAGCAAAAATCTCAAGGAAATTGGAACGGCGGACAACTAAATACCCACGACCCGGGAGGTTTTATCAATAGCAGAAATGAGAGTTCAATTTTTCGTGAAAACCAAGGGCGTAGAAATATAAATTCGCCTTACGGGGAAAAACGCACCACAACACCGTTTCCGGATCACAGTAGCGGAGGCTTCCGAAACGGTACAGAGCGAACCACATTCCCGAATGGTGGAAATGCATTGCCAGCAAGGAAAGGTCGAGATAATAGCGGAGGCTTCCGAAATGGCGCTCCCAGCGAAGTTCCACAGTTGAGGACTTTGGAAGTGAGCAGGACAGCGGGCGAATCCCGCACGGACAACAGGAATATTGGCAGAAATGCCGGATTCAGATAGTTCATGGTTTATTTTTTTAATGTTAAGAAGGAACAGGAGAAATTCTGTTCCTTTTTGGTTTTTCAGGAACTGGTTTTAGAGATTTCCGGGATTCGAGGTTCTTGTGTAGAGTTTCTAGGTAAATTGTTTCGAGTTTTAGTTTGGTTAATTATCTGTATGACTATATTTCGTAAATTATTCCAGCAGCACAAAACCCTATTCTCTGACCGATTCTCTATAAATTCCCTATCTTTGTCAAAATTTTTGGGCTCAAAAAGATTGAGTAACCCATTAATAATCAATTTTTTCTTTTGCTTCGTCGAAGGATTATTAAACAAAATTTTATGTCAAATATCGTAGCCATTGTAGGCCGCCCGAATGTAGGGAAATCCACACTTTTCAACAGACTTTTAGAGCGCAGGGAAGCCATTGTAGATTCCGTATCCGGGGTTACACGCGACCGCCATTACGGCAAATCCGATTGGAACGGTGTGGAATTTACCGTGATAGATACCGGTGGATATGAGGTGAATTCTGAAGATGTATTCCAAGGCGAAATCACCAAGCAGGTAGAACTCGCTGTGGATGAGGCTACTTCCATCATTTTTATGCTAAATGTAGATGAAGGCCTTACCGATACCGATCAGGAAATGTTCGAACTTTTGCGCCGTGCAAATAAGCCGCTGTATATCGTGGTGAACAAAGTAGATTCTGCCACAGAAGAGGTTGCCGCCACAGAGTTTTACCAGTTGGGAATCGAAAAATATTACACGCTTTCCTCTGCCTCCGGTTCTGGTACTGGCGAACTTTTGGATGATATTGTAAAAGATTTTCCAAGCAACGAATATAAGGACCCATTTGATGGACTTCCGAGAATCACCATTGCCGGCCGCCCGAATGTGGGGAAATCCACACTTACCAATGCACTTTTGGATGTAAATAGAAACATCGTCACAGATATTGCTGGCACCACGCGCGACTCCATAGAGACACTTTACAACAAATTCGGACACCAGTTTGTACTGGTAGATACCGCGGGGATGCGCCGAAAAGCAAAGGTGAAAGAAGATTTGGAATTCTATTCCGTGATGCGTTCCGTGCGTGCTATCGAGCATTCGGATGTCGTCATTATCATGGTAGATGCCACGCAAGGATGGGAATCTCAGGACATGAATATCTTCGGTATCGCCCAAAAAAACAGAAAAGGAATCGTAATCGTGGTAAACAAGTGGGACCTCGTGGAAAACAAGCAAACCAATACCATGCGCGATTTCGAGAATGTCATCAAGGAAAGAATTGGCCAGTTCAATGATATTCCGATTCTCTTCGTTTCCGCACTGACCAAACAAAGGATTTTAAAGGCCGTAGAAGTAGCGATGGAAGTTTATGAAGCGCGCAAGAAAAAAATCAAAACTTCAAAACTAAACGAAGTCATGCTCCCTGTCTTCGAGGGTACGCCGCCGCCGGCCAACAAAGGGAAATACATTAAGGTGAAATATTGCGTACAATTGCCTACGCCGAGCCCTCAGTTCGTGTTTTTCTGCAACCTGCCGCAGTATGTAAAAGAACCCTACAAACGCTTCACCGAAAATCAACTCCGCAAGCATTTCGGCTTCACCGGCGTACCGATAGAGGTGTATTTCAGACAGAAATAGTTGTTTATCAATAACCTAACTCCCATAGTTTCTTGCTATAGGAGTTTTTTTTGGAGCTATTTCCCGCTGTCCACTGTATCTTTTCTGCGGCTGTCTCGCTGCCTCCCTTCGGTCGGCACCGCTCCACCCACAGAAAAGGATGCCGTTTCCATCGTGGCTATGCAGGATTCGCCGTCCTTGGCGAAAAAAAACATTTTAAAAGGGAAAAATTAAAATCCTAAATTTGCAAAAATTTCACAATGCACATACTCTCTCAAAATTTCTCCCTCGTAAGTTCTTGGATCAATGATTTAAGAAATGTAGAAACGCAGCAGGACCGCCTGAAATTTCGCAGAAACATGGAGCGCATCGGGGAAATTGCGGCTTTTGAAATTAGTAAAACATTAGAATTCAAAGAGGTGGAAATCCATACGCCTTTGGACAAAATTATGGTGAAAGAAATTGCCGTGCAGCCTGTACTTACGACTATTTTGCGCGCCGGCGTGCCTTTGTTTCAGGGGATTTTAAATTATTTCGACAAAGCCGACTGCGGTTTTGTGGCGGCGTATAGGAAGCATGATGCCAATGATTATTTCTCCATAAAGCAAGATTATTTAACCTGTCCAAACATCGAAAACCGGCCTCTCATTGTGGCAGATCCTATGCTTGCGACGGGTGCCAGTTTGGTGGAGGCGATCAAAGATTTGCTGAATCACGGGAAGCCGTCGTCTTTGCATATCGTTGCTGCCATTGCTTCCCAACAAGGCGTGGAAATGATTCAAAACACTTTTCCAGATGCGCAATTGTGGATTGGCGCCCTGGACGAAAGTTTGACTGCCAAAGGATACATCACGCCTGGTCTCGGCGATGCAGGAGATTTGAGTTACGGCGAAAAATTACAAAGGTAGTTTTACAGACATCATCTATCAACCAACAATCATTTATCCATCGCCATCACCAAAACGCTGATGAGGTTACCAGGTTGTTTTAAAACTTCCCAGGCAACCGCGCTCATGGTGTTTCCGGTCGTGAATACATCATCAATCAAAAGAATATGTTTTCCTGTATTGTTTTTAGTTAAAGAAAATAAATCCTCGTTTTGTTCGCGATGGGATTTGTCTTTTTTCGCTTGTGCTTTTTTGTAAAAGTTTCTTTTTAGTAAGTACGGGTCGTGCGGAACATTATAAAAATCCGAAAGAGTGTTTGTGTATAAATGTAGTTGGTTATAGCTGCGTTCCCTTTGTTTACGCGGATGCAGCGGCACAGTGGCCATCAAATCGGGTTGGTTTTCCCCGAAGTCTAATCTTTGCGATGTCCATTCCGCCAATATTTTTCCAATTTTCTCCCGCTTGCCATATTTTAAACCATGAATCACCTTTCGGGATAGGCCTTTATCCTCAAATTGCATCAGCGCGAAAGCGTGTTCGCAAGGGAAAAGTAATTTGCATTTCTGAAGAAGTTCATTGTTTTCATCAAACTGATGATGCGTGAATTTGACTCTATCCAAACACGCCACGCACACGATTTCATCTTTGTTGATGATGCGGTTGCAATTGATACAGCGGTTCGGAAAAAGTAAATCAATAAACATTTGATAAAAATAAAAAGATTTTCCGACATGCATCTTTTTTATTTTTGGTTTAACCTCAACCTTAATCTAGGTCTTATCCTCACCTAATATCAACCTCAATCGAAATCCGTATCTTTGCGGCATGATACGCGTTACCAAAATTTTCACATTCGAAACCGCACATGTTCTCTACAATTATGATGGGAAATGTAAAAATATGCACGGCCATTCCTACAAACTTTTTGTAACGGTGAAGGGTAAACCCATTGATGATTTAGATAATCCTAAAAATGGTATGGTAGTGGATTTCGGGGATATAAAGGCGATTGTAAATTCCGAAATTATAGAAATTTGGGACCATGCGGTACTGCTGAATGCCAACTCTCCGCATAAAATTTTGGGTGAACAACTTGAGCAGCAAGGACACAGGGTTATCTATTGCCCGTACCAGCCGACTTGCGAAAATATGTTATACGATATCGCCAACAGAATCAAAAAACGACTTCCCACACATGTGCAATTGGCTTATCTTAAACTCCATGAGACCGAAAATTCTTACGGAGAATGGTTGGCTGAAGAGAATTAGTCATGATGATCTGTTCAATCGCTCATCTGTTTATTTTTAATAAAAAAAATGAAAATCACTATAGAGCCCGGTAAAAAAATCTATTTCGCCTCCGATCAGCATTTTGGGGCACCCAACCGAGCAGAAAGCCGTTTGCGCGAGGAAAAATTTATTCGCTGGCTGGATTTCATTAAACCAAATGCGCAAGTTCTTTTCCTGATGGGCGATTTGTTCGATTTTTGGCACGAATGGCAGCATGTGGTTCCTAAGGGTTATGTGCGACTCTTGGGGAAAATAGCTGAATTAAAAGATGCGGGCGTAGAAATTCATTTTTTTGTAGGCAACCATGATCTTTGGATGAAAAACTATTTCGAAGAAGAACTTCAAATTCCTGTATATTTTGGGAAGAAATATTTCGAAATCGACGGGAAAAATTTCTTGCTTGCCCATGGCGACGGCCTGGGTCCTGGTGACAAGGGCTACAAACGCATGAAAAAATTGTTCACAAATCCATTGGCGCAGTGGGCGTTTCGGTGGTTGCATCCCGACTTGGCGATGTGCGTTGCCAACTATATGTCGCAAAAAAACAGACTTATTTCCGGCGAAGAAGACAAGCAATTTTTGGGTGAGGACAAAGAATTTCTAATCCTTTATGCCAAAGAAAAACTTAAAACCGAGGTCATTGATTACTTTGTATTCGGGCACCGCCATTTGCCTATGATCCTCGATCTAAATGGTGGCAGGGCGCAGTACATTAACCTTGGCGATTGGATTACCTACTACACTTACGGTGTTTTTGATGGTGAATTTAAGTTGGAAACTTGGGAATAATTATTTAAAACTTATAGGCTGCTAAAAATATCAACAAATTTGAAAAACATCTTCGACATACAATCTCAGTCTGATTTTTATGCGGCGTGCATGGAAATGTTTCGCTATCAGTTTGAAAACATTCCTATATACCACGAGTTTTGCGAACATTTAAAAATCAGTCCAAATGAAATCGATGCGGTTGAAAAAATCCCTTTTTTGCCTATCGAAATGTTTAAAAAACACATTATTTTAGACAAAAATAGTTCGGCTAAAAATTATTTCCAAAGTTCAGGAACGGGGGATATGTTGGTGCGTTCCAAACATTATATTGCAGATTTTAATTTGTACGAGGAAAGCATTTACCAAAGTTTTGTTCAATTTATCGGCAATCCGGAAGAATATATTTTTCTGGGTTTGTTGCCAAACTATTCCGAAAATCCACATTCTTCGCTTATTTACATGGTGGATTTTTTAATGAAAAAATCAGGACGCCCCGAAAATGGATATTTTCTTTACAACCATCAGGATTTGCTGGATTTATTTTTAAGATTGCAAGACAAAAAAGTCATTCTTTTTGGGGTATCTTTTGCGCTTTTGGATTTTTTAGAATTTATAAAATCAAAAGGAATCAAATGTTTGCCCAGCTTTGGGGAAACGGGGGCAATTATTGAAACCGGCGGTATGAAAGGGCGAAAAGAAGAAATGACCAAAGACGAACTATTGAATATTCTGCAAACCGGCTTCGGCACGGACCGTATTTTTTCAGAATATTCCATGACTGAATTACTTTCGCAGGCCTATTCTCTGGGAAAAAATATTTATGATACACCCAATTGGATGCGCATTATGATTCGCAGTACGGAAGATCCGTTTTCCTATGTCGCCACGGGCAGGACGGGTGCCATCAACATAATCGACCTTGCCAACCGCCACAGTTGCGCTTTTATCGCCACGCAAGATTTAGGAAATTTGCATGATTTCCAGAGCCAAAAAAGTATTCATAAGCCGTTTTCCGTAGCGGGGCGAATAGATCATTCCGACCTACGCGGGTGCAGCCTGCTGGTAGTTTAGCGAATTCCTGAGCATGGCGAAAAAGGTTATCTTTGCAAAAATTTAAATTTATGTTCAGTCCTACAGATGTTTCTCAGATTAAAAACTTACTGACTCCGGATAAAAAAATCGTGATCGTTACCCACTACAACCCCGATGGCGACGCCATTGGTTCTACTTTGGGGCTAAAGTTTTTTCTTAATGCAAAAGGATTGGAGCCAGAAGTTATCGTCCCGAATGATTTCCCGAAATTTTTGAAATGGATGCCGGAATCCAAAAAGATAACTATCGCGGAGTACAAACGACAAAAGGCAGGCGAAGCGATTTACAATGCCGATATTATTTTTATTCTAGATTTTAATGCCTCACACCGCGCCGGAAACTTGGTAGGCCCTTGGATCGAAAAAGCCAAAGGCATAAAAATCCTTATCGATCACCATCAAATGCCGGAAGCTTTTGATTTTGTGTATTCCGATACCACCATACCAGCGACTTCGCAAATGGTCTATCACTTCATACAGGCGCTTGGCGAGACAGACTTGGTTAATCAGAATATTGCGGAATGCCTCTACACGGGTATTATGACGGATACCGGCGGCTTCCGTTTCCGTTCTACATCGGCGGACACTCACCGCATTGTAGCGAATTTGATCGAAAAAGGTGCCGATCCTGCAACTATCACTTCCAACACTTGGGATACGAATACCGTGCAGAGATTGAAATTATTAGGTTTGATTTTAAGCCGAATCGAACTCACGAAAGATGGAAAAGTAGCCATTCTATGGTTGAAACGCGAGGAACTTCAACAATTTGGTTTCCAAAAAGGAGACACCGAGGCATTTGTAAATTACGGATTAAGTATTTTGGGTACACAGATGTCGGCTTTTTTCATGGAGGATATGTACGAGGATTTCATTAAAATTTCTTTTAGGTCTAAAAACCAGGTTGATGTGAATCAGTTTTCACGAAATTTCTTTAATGGTGGTGGCCATATCAATGCTGCTGGTGGGAAATCCATGAAGAGTTTGGAAGAAACGATTGAAGAGTTTAAAGAAAAAATAGAAGCAGAGAATTTTTAATTTAAAACCATCATATGCCTGAAGTTTCCATTATAACGCCGGTTTATAATTCTGCAAAATTTTTAGAGGAAACCTATCAATCTGTTATAAATCAAACTTTTACCGACTGGCAGTGGCTCATTACGGACGATTGTTCCATAGATAATTCTGTGGAAATCATCAAGAAATGGAATGATCCGAGAATCATTTTAATTCAGGCTGAAAAGAACGGCGGTGCTGGACATGCACGGAATTTATCGTTGGAAAAAGCAGCAGGCAGATTCATTACTTTTTTGGATGCAGACGATCTCTGGGATCCGAATTTTTTGGAGGAGATGGTAGGTTTTATGAAGCGGGAAAGTGCGGAGTTAGCCTACTCCAACTATGCTCGTTGCGATGAAAATATGGTGCCGCAGATTGAAGATTTCAAGGCGGACAAAGTTGTGACATTTGATAATTTACTGAAAACTTGCCGATTGTCTTTATTAAGTTCAATGTACGATTCTCACCGTGTTGGGAAGGAATTTTTTCCTGTTGGAAGCAAGCGCGAAGACCATGTGATGTGGTTGAATTTGCTAAAAAAAATTCCGGAAGGTAAGCCGCTACCAAAAACTTTGGCGAAATACCGTATGCACGCATCCAGCGTTTCTCGGAAGAAAACGAACATCATGAAAGACCAATACCTTGTTTATAGAGATTTTATGAATTTTTCCACGCTGAAATCCATGTACTACACCGCTAATTGGGCCATTAATGGTTTCAAAAAATACTCGAAGTTTTTTAATTAAAAATCTCTATAAATGACATTCAGCATCGAGTTTAAAGAAGCGATTGCCAACCTGCCACCGAAGGAAAAGGACAAACTCATCCTGCGGCTGCTGAAAAAGGATATTCCGCTGGCCAACCGCCTGGCATTTGAATTGGTAAGCGAGGATACGGCCGACGAACGGCGCGATAGGTTGGAAGAAAGCATAAAATCCAGGATCGAGTGGATTTCTAAACACTCCAGTAATGGAAATTATCTAGTGATAGAATTGCGCGAAATAAGTGGCAATATCAATGAACTGATTTTTGTAACCAAGGACAAATTCGGGGAAGTATGGCTGAATTTGGTGATGATTAATGAAATTCTAGAGAAAAATACCCAAAATCTTAAAAATAAATCGCCTAACAATACATACAAACTTTATATTTACATCATCGCGCGCATCTACAAAATCATGGGCTTAACCTTGAAACTTGATGAAGACCTTTGGCTGGAACTTCGCGAACCTTTTGAGAAATTGGCAAATTTGCTGACCAGCGATCCTTATTTGGCAAAACTTTGCATCAATAACGGACTGGATTTCAATTGGCTCGCCAATTTTAATTTTCCGGAAAACATTGATCAAAGAGCTAAAGATCTGCGGTCGAAAGGATTCTTAAGGTAAATCATTCTAAAACAAAGGCACGAAAATTTGTTTTATGTAAGACACATATCGTAGGGTCGTAATCAACTGTATTAATTATTATGAAATTCTTGCGTACGAGTATTTAAGTTATCCGAAAGAATTTTTCGCAACACGATTTCCGTTGCAATAGGCTGGTTTTGAACAAAGTTTCGTGCATTTTCGGTCATTTCTGGCAGAAGATCAACATTTGTGAGTAAACCCAAAATATAAGGTGCTGCGAAAAATTCATCCTCAAAAGATTTCCCGCCATGTGCGGCGATTAGGGCATCTGCTTCCGGATTTTTATGGTAATGATTCCCGAAAATGACGGGCATCCCGAAAGTAGCGGCCTCCAAAATATTGTGTAACCCTTTCCCATGAAAACCTCCCCCAACAACGGCAATATCAGCGTAGGAATAGATTTTTGAAAGCAAACCGATACAGTCTATGATGAGGATATTGGAGTTTTGGATTTTGAAGTCTAAATGTTGCAATTCAGAATACAAAACCGCATTCGGGAAAATCGCTTTCAAATGTGAAATGCGCTTTAAGTCATGCGGAGCGATGATGATTTTTGTTTTTGGAGATTTTCGTGCCACCATCTCGGCGATGCGTTCCTCGGCTTCCCACGAACTACCGAAGACAATCAGTTTTTTATTTTCTTTAAAATCTTCAATAAAATCCACAGAATTATCGCGCTCACGGATTTTCTTCACCCTATCAAACCGCGTATCTCCCGAAGTGGAGGAACTTTCTAGCCCAATACTTTTTGCTAAAGCCGAAGATTGTATGGTTTGATGGAAAAACCAGTCAACATTTTTCGCCAATTCATTCACAAACCATTTTCCGTATGGTTTAAAATAAATCTGAGTTTCATAAAAAAGTGCGGATACCACATAGGTCTTGGCGCATTGAGCTTTCAATCCGCGCAGTAGGTTGTACCAAAAATCGTATTTTACGGTAATAAAAATATCTGTTCGAAAATGAGAAGTAAATTCGTTGATAAATTTAGGCAAATCAAACGGGAGATAGCAAACTACATCTGCAATGGTCGTCTTTTTGACTACATTTTCATAACCAGATGGCGAGAAAAAAGTAACCAAAATTTTATGTTCAGGAAACTTTATTTTGAGTTGTTCCAACACGGGCAAACCCTGTTCGTACTCGCCCAAACTTGCGGCGTGCATCCAAATTACTTTGTCTTCTTGCGAAATTTTTGCCTTCACACGCTCGCAACTCTGCCTGCGACCCGCCAAACCGCGTTTCAGTTTGTAACTAAAAAGCGACCCAACTTTCATTAGGAAAATCAGTATGGAAATGGATATGTTGTATAAGATGTTTATTTGATGAAGGGTTTATTTATTAATTCGTGTTCTTAGAATTAGTCAGTCTTTTAGCAAAAACTAAGAATGAGATGATAAAAACAAACATTAAGCCAATAATAATCGTGGTCCTTGGCCCTAATTCAGTTTTTACACCCATTGCTACTTTGGAAGAATCGTAAGTGAGAATTGAAAACAAGAGCATACAGAAAAACAATATTCCTTGGCAAAATATTTCCGTGAGGTTTGGGCTTCTCCTTAATGAATCAGGGACATTTAATAATGGAGAATTAGAATTTCTACTAACATAATTTAAAATTATGAAAATTAATGTTGATATGATGCACAAACCCCAATTTAAATTTTTGTTTCCGAACCCATCAGGCACTCCATTTAACCCAAAATGAATTGGTATAATGTCGGGCAATTCAGTATGTACATAACCCGTATAACCCCAGATGAACAGGAGCAAAACTATATTGATTGTTAATAGGATTTTAGTTAACATTTCTATTTAATAATTCTTCTCACAAAACGCAGTTTATGCGTATGTGTATTCAGATCTTTGTTGAAAATCCCGGAGGAATCAATCATATCAATCCTTACTTTGCTCGCAGCGTGAATTACTTTTTGGTTAGAAAGCATGATTCCCACATGGGTAATACGGCCTTCTGCATTCTCGAAAAATGCCAGATCTCCTGGTTCGCTCTCTTCCACAAAACTTAGTGCTTCGCCGACTTCTGCCTGCTGATAGGTATCGCGAGGCAAAGCTATACCGTGGATTTTAAAGATGACCTGTACAAAACCCGAACAATCTATACCGAAAAAACTACGGCCACCCCATAGATAAGGCGTGTTCAGAAATTCTTTCGCAGCGATCGTTATACTCTCGCGAAGATCATGGCTACGGCGAGATGCCACGGTAGGAAATTCTACTTCGGAGCCCATTGATAGGAGCGTTTTGCCATCTTTGGTCATTACAGAAGTAAAATCTTCGGTAATCAGCGTGGTTTTTCTGGAGGCTAAAAATTCTGCAGTCACAGGTTGCAATTGTTTCGTGTCAATCCACCCCTCGTAGCCGTCGTAGTGCATTTTTATGCGCGTCCATAGTTTTTCCGTTTCCAGAATATCGGCGCTTTCGCCGTAGAGCATTTGCGTTACGATTTCGGCTTTGTCGGTCGCTTCCGCGCGCACGGGGGCCACGCTTACGATGCAGATTGCTTTTTCCATAATTAAATTTTTCTGAGCAGGTTCACCCCGTCCCGCAAAGGTAAAATAAGATTTTCAAAATCAGAATCTGCTGCCACTAAATCGTTTAGTTCCTTTATTTTTTGGGTAGAAAGTGCTTTTGGGTTTTCATCTAAAACTTTGCCGTACCAAAGCACATTATCAAACATCACCACGGAACCGGAGCGCAATTTCGGTTTGATTAAATTGAAATATTCCACATAATTTTCTTTATCGGCATCTATGAAAACAAGGTCGAAAGCTTCGTTGGCTTCTTTTAAAAACGCTTTTGCATCCTGTAAACGGAATTCGATTTGGTTTGAAAATTCGCTCTCCTCAAAATACTTTTTCGGCAAATAGGACAAATCTTCGTTGATGTCCAGCGTAATCAGTTTCCCGTTTTCCGCTAAACCTTCCGCCAAGCAGAGCGTGGCATAGCCGGTGAATGTACCGATTTCAAGAATGTTTTTGGGTCTTATCATTTTAGAAATAATGCTCAGTAACCGCCCTTGTAGGTAGCCGGAAATCATGTGTGGCTGCGTGGTTTTTTGGAAGGTCTCGCGCCGCAGTCGTTTTAAAATTTCGGGTTCAGCAGAGGCGTTATCTTCCAAGTAGCGGTCCATTTCGGGGCATTGTTCTTCGAAAAAACTCATTGATGTGGGGTTATTTTTTGTCAGTTTCAAATTTAAGGATTTGAAATCAATATCTTTGTGCTATGCTGAATTTTATATCCTTTTTAAGCGAAATTTCCCGAATCTCTCCTGGTAGTAGTTCCGAAAAATATCTTTTGGCTGTATCGGGTGGGGCGGATTCTATGGTTTTGGCGACACTATTTTTTCAATCAAAATTAAAGTTTGAGGTCGCACACATCAATTACAAGCTTCGTGGTGATGATTCAGACAAGGATCAAAAAGTAGTAGAAGATTTTTGTGTTAAAAACCAAATTCCGTTTCATCTATATATAGTTTCGGATAAGGACAATAAACCCGATGGGTCCATCCAGTTATGGGCGAGAAATCTTCGTTACGCATTCTTTTTCAATGTTTTAAAGGAAAGAAACTTAGCGAAAATCGTTACAGCGCACCATTTGAACGATCAATTGGAAACCTTTTTCATTAACCTATCGCGAGGCAGTGGCATCAAAGGTCTGTGCGGAATTCCAAGTAACGAAAATCAAATTTTGCGTCCACTTTTGAATTTTAGCAAAGAAGACATTTATCACTTTGCCGAACAACATACTAGCGCATACCGCGAAGATCTTTCAAACCAAAAAAACGACTATCTGAGGAACAAAATCCGCAATGAGGTCATCCCCAAAATCAACGAAGAAATTCCCAATTTTTTATTAGGTTTTAATGATTCCGTGAATTATTTGAAGGAAACAAACGCCTTTGTTCAGCGCGAAATCGATCGTGCTTTTTCTGAGGTTAATAGTAAATCCAGCAAAACAGATTTTGAGATGGATAAACAGAAATTTTTGTCATTGGATTCATTTTTAATTTCAGAAATTTTGTTGAAACTTGGCTTCCGTGGTGATGAAATTAGCAAAATCATTTCAGCCGAAAACGGGAAGATGTTTAGGAGTAAAACACATGAAATTTTTATTCAAAAAAATGTAATAGTGTGTAAATATAGGCATTCGCAATAGCCTTTTTCTCTTTATCGCTCAAACATCGGGTTCATTCTAAAAGATAATCCTTATTTTTGACATTCAATAATTATTTAAAACAATGAAATTCCGCAATATTCTTATTCTTATCATAACCTTGATTTCTGGTCTCGCCTTTTCCCAAATCAAGGATCCCGTGAAATTCAAACTATCCGTAAATACGCTTTCAGGCGGCGAATACGAGGCGGCTCTGAATACCACAATTGAAAGCGGGTGGCACATTTACTCCAAAGATTTGCCTGCCGATTCTGGGATCCCAACCGAAATGAAGATTTCCGGACCAAACATCGTTCCTGTAGGCGGCGTGGTGGAGGTCGGGCAAAAACACGATGAGTTTTCCGAGGCCTTCGGTGCACAGATTGTCTATTACTCTAATTCGGTTCAGTTCAAACAAAAATTTAAACTGAAAGACCCGGCGAAACCTGCAACCGTAGCCGCCGAAATCACCTACCAAACCTGCGACGACAGGGTTTGCCTCGCCCCAAACACATTGGAATTTCAACAAAATATCACACCTGCCGCAGCGGGTGCGGCTCCTGCAGCTACGGCAATTATGCCTGCTCCTGCCGCTGCCGCTACGGATTCGGCAATCACACCCACCGATAACGGACAAATTATGGTAACTCCAAATACCATTACTACGGACAACAACCCGGCAAATGCGCCGCCGCGCGATTTGAAAGTTTCAAGTTTAGATTTTGAAAATCCGCTTACCAATTGTGGTATTGTAGCCACAAAAACCAACGAAAATCTTTGGAATTATGCGCTTTTAGGATTTTTGGGCGGCATGATTGCGCTGTTCACACCGTGTGTGTTTCCGATGATTCCGCTCACGGTTTCATTCTTCACAAAAGGCGCGAAAAACAAAGCGAAAGGACGAATGGATGCGCTTTTATATGGATTTTTTATATTACTGATTTTCGTTTTGCTCAGTGTGCCATTCCATATTATAGATGGTATCGCCGGGAATATTTTCAACGAAATTTCCACGTCCGTTTGGCTGAATATCGCCTTTTTCGTGATTTTCTTATTCTTTGCGGGTAGTTTTTTTGGATATTACGACATCACGCTACCAAGTTCCATCGCGAATAAATCTTCGCAAGCCGAGGATGTGGGCGGGATCGTTGGCATATTTTTCATGGCGCTTACGCTGGTGATCGTGTCGTTTTCGTGCACGGGACCTATTCTGGGCAGCCTTTTGGGGAGCGCCGTTACGGGATCTTCGGATGTGCCTATGATGCTCACTTTCGCACTCGCAGGCTTTGGTCTGGCTTGGGCGATTGTATTTGGCTTGCTCGCTTTATTCCCACAAGCGCTTCAAAGCCTGCCGAAATCCGGTGGCTGGATGAACACCGTGAAGGTGGTTCTCGGCTTTATCGAACTCGCTTTAGCGCTAAAGTTTTTATCCAAAGCCGACTTGGTTACCAAAACATTCC
Source organism: Chryseobacterium sp. (assembly GCA_018260475.1). Taxonomy (GTDB): domain Bacteria; phylum Bacteroidota; class Bacteroidia; order Flavobacteriales; family Weeksellaceae; genus JAGLBA01. The sequence goes on from JAGLBA010000003.1 coordinate 129,295, forward strand.
TACTGAAACGCGAATTGTTCATCGCTATCTGGATCCTCATTACCATTGGCTTGGTGCTGTATTTATTCGGAATTATCCGCTTTCCACACGATGATAAAAAACCGAAAATTTCCCTTACAAGAAAAATCCTTGGTTTCCTCGGGATTGGCTTTATTATTTATTTGGTGCAAGGGTTATTCCCGTCTGATCGCCCGAAATTGCAGGCACTTTCCGGCATTTTGCCCCCGGTGAATGTGAGTTATTTCCACAACGAGAAGGACGGCATTTTGGGAATGAAACCTTACCACAATTACTTTGAAGCCATCGCCGAAGCTAAGAAACAAAACAAGCCTATACTGATAGATTTTACCGGATACGGATGCGAAAACTGCCGGAAAATGGAGGAATTTGTGTGGAGCGAACCCGATATTCTTCCGATTCTTCAGAACGATGTCATCCTCGCTTCCCTTTATGTGGACGACAAGGAGGAACTTCCTGAAAACCAACAAACAAAGGTAGATATGGGAGGCGGCCAGATGAAGAAAATCAAAACCGTGGGCGACCGTTGGAGTATGTTCCAGCAGATCAATTTCAACAACAATTCCCAGCCACATTATGTCCTTGTAACGCCCGATGGACGCGTGATCAACTCGCCGGTTTCGGGGTATATGCCGAAGGAAGATTTCAAAAAATTCCTAGATTGCGGGATTGCATTTCATAAGAAGAAATAAAATTTGGGAAGGATTTGGGCGGCTTTATCCGTCCTCCGCTCCCGCTGTTTTGTTCGTCGTTCCTCCTCACAAAACGAGCTCCGCTCAGGCCGGGCCGCGCAGGATTCGCCGTCCATATTTTGGGCATCAACTTAAAATCATAACTGAGCGTAATATTAAACCTGAGGATTGTTGAATAGAAAAAATAACATACTTTTAGGCCATCAATATTCTTTCTGATTATACAATGTTTAAACTTGCATTTTACGACGAGGCAGACTATACCGATTTGCAGTATGATTTGGATAAAGGTCAGGCGTCCTTTACTTCCACTTTTAGTCAGGCTTTTGAGCGTACCAAAAATTCCCCGCAGGATAGTGCATATGTCATCAGTGTTCTAAAAAATGATATACCCACCGGTTTTTTCGTTTTGGATTTTGGAGAGGATAAATATGAACTTTCCGACAATCCAAAATGTGTTTTATTTCGCTCCTTTTCTATCAACCCAAATTTTCAGGGACAAGGTTTGGGCAAAAAGGCAGTTATGAAAACGGATGATTTTCTACAAAAATATTTTCCGGATTGTGATGAAATTGTTTTGGCCGTTAATGAAAGAAATATTCCTGCCAAGCAGCTCTATTTAAAGTGCGGCTATCAGTTTGACGGCAAAATGCGGTTGATTACAAATGGCCGACAGTATATTTTAAGCAAAAAAATAAAATTTTAAAACTATAGCGATGAAAAAATTCTTAATCTTAACTGTTGCAATTACACTCTTTTCTTGCAACAAAAATGCGGAGACTAAGACCGCCGAAAATTCTGAAAACGCAAAAATTGATTCCATCAATGCCGTACGCACAAAATATAACGATAGCATTCGCGCTCTGAACGACAAAAACCGCTTTGCAGAACTTAGTGGAAGCCATACCTTGAAATTTTCTAACGAGGAAGCGTCGTTCAGCGGTAAAGCCACCTTCGAGAAAGTAGGCCGCGATACATACAGCGTGAAAGGTGGTGCCGCTTCTGGTAAAAATTCCCTGAATATAGAGGGTACGGTAAAGCGAATTTCAGAAAAGCACTTAAATTTCGAAGGAAAAATCGCGCAAAAAATTAACGGAAAATCCTACACCCGCGACAAGAAAACCACTTTTGCTAACGAAGGAAAAGGAAACTTCTGGCGCCTGCAAGACAAAGTAAACGGCGACGGCTTTATAGATTATATCGATATAAATTTTTAAAAAAATGCTACACTACGAAATATCCGGAAACGGAACAGAGGATTTGATTTTACTACATGGGTTGATGGAAGATTCAACCATCTGGAAAGACATGGAAACGAGGTTAAACGAAAGGTTTAGGTTGGTAAAAATTGACCTTCCGGGACACGGAAAATCCGAAATGTCGGGCGAAGTCCACACCACGGAACTCATGGCGCAGAAAGTGAACCAAGTTTTGGAAGAATTGGATATAGAGAGATTCCATTTGCTGGGACATTCTATGGGCGGTTACACGGCGATGGCCTTTGCTGAAAAATTTGCTGAAAAATTGAAAACGCTTACTTTATTTTTCTCAACTTTTCTTCCGGATGATGACGAAAAAAAGGCAACACGCAAAAAAAGTTTCCGAGTGATTGAAGAAGAGTACACGAAATATGTGAATGCCGGTGTCCCTTTGCTTTTTAACCCATACGAAACAGAACAACTTAAGGACAAAATAGACACCGCTAAAAAAATCGCACTCTCTACCAATCCAAAAGCCGCACTTGCCGCAGTAAAAGGTATTATGGAAAGACCTGACAGGAAGGCTGTTTTAGAAATATTTGATGGAAAAATTTTGATGCTTCTTGGTCGCCATGATAATGCAGTAGATTTCAATAAGACCCTCGCTGATACACCGGATCGGGCCAATATCAAGGCCTATATTCTTGACTGTGGGCATAACGGCCATTGGGAAAAACCTGAAATCTGTGCGGAGATTATAAATTGTGAGATAGTTTAGAGAACATGAGAACCACGAATCAAAGCATTCGATACTTTATTCTCAAAATCCTAAATTTGTGCCATTACTTAAAATAAAAACGACAGATGTTTTACGATCATAAGGCCATAGAAAGCAAATGGCAGAAATATTGGGAAGAAAATCAAACTTATAAGACTCGAGAGCCAAATCTCGAGATCCAAGAGCAAAAAACTAACCTAAGCCAACAACCCAAATACTATGTCCTAGATATGTTTCCCTATCCATCCGGAGCGGGGCTTCATGTGGGGCATCCTCTGGGCTATATCGCAAGTGATATTTATGCGAGATTTAAGCGTCACCAAGGTTTCAATGTTCTTCACCCTGTAGGGTATGACTCTTTCGGTTTGCCGGCTGAACAGTATGCGATACAAACCGGGCAACATCCAGCGGTAACTACGGAGGAAAATATTAACCGGTATGAGCAACAACTTCGTAGAATTGGTTTTTCATTCGATTGGAGCAGGGAAGTACGCACCTCGGATCCTTCCTATTATAAGTGGACGCAATGGATTTTCATCGAACTTTTCCACTCGTGGTATAATAAAACTACAGATAAGGCAGAGCCGATTTCTACACTGATTGCACATTTCGAGAAATTTGGAACAGAAATTTTAAATGCGGCACAAACGGATGCATTAAGTTTAACATCCGAAGACTGGAATGCGGCTTCTGATCCTAAAAAGCAAGATATTTTGTTAAACTATCGTCTTGCGTTCCGTGCTGAGACTACCGTGAACTGGTGTCCTGCTTTAGGGACTGTTTTGGCGAATGACGAAATCAAGGATGGAAAGTCCGAACGCGGCGGCTATCCTGTATTTCAAAAGAAGATGATGCAGTGGAGTATGCGCATTACGGCCTATTCCGAGCGACTTTTACAAGGATTAAATAATCTCGACTGGCCTCAGCCTTTGAAGGATTCCCAAGAGTATTGGATTGGGAAATCTCAGGGAGCAATGGTAAGATTCCCCCTCGCTCCCAAAGGGGGAAGCAGTGAGGATGTGACGGTTAAATCTGCATTAGAAAACCCGAAAGATTTAGCATTGAAGCCTCTTTCGGAGGTTAGGGAAATTGAGGTTTTCACCACTCGTCCGGATACTATTTTTGGCGCAACTTTCCTTGTGTTGGCACCAGAACACCCTTTCGTGAAGGAACTGACTACCGCCGAGCAAAAAGAGGAAGTAGAAAAATATATTGAAGAAACTTCCAAAAAAACCGAGCGCGACCGTATGGCAGATGTGAAGAATGTCAGCGGTGCTTTTACAGGAAGTTTTGTTGATAATCCCTTTACCGGGAAAAAAATGCCGATTTATATTTCGGATTATGTGTTGATGGGCTACGGAACCGGTGCCGTAATGGCGGTTCCTGCGCATGATGAGCGCGATCACCGTTTTGCGAAAAAATTCGGTTTGGAAATCCTTAAAGTAGTGAAAACCGATGTAGATGTGCAGAAAGAAAGTTATGATTCCAAAGATTCCGTTTGTGTGAACTCCGGATTTTTGGATGGACTAAATTATAAAGATGCGAAAGAGAAAATAATTGGAGAGATCGTAAAAATGGGTATCGGCGAAGGCATGACCAACTACCGCCAGAGAGACGCGATTTTCTCACGCCAAAGATATTGGGGAGAGCCTGTTCCGGTATATTACAAGGATGGGATGCCGTACACGCTTCCTGTTTCCGCTTTGCCGCTGGAGCTTCCGGAGGTGGAAAAATACCTTCCGACCGAAGATGGTGATCCGCCACTAGGGAACGCTAAGGATTTTGCTTGGGATGAAGCTAACCAAAAAGTGGTTTCTGTTGATTTGATAGATGATAAAACTGTTTTCCCTTTAGAATTATCTACCATGCCAGGTTGGGCGGGAAGTTCTTGGTATTTCCTAAGATATATGGATCCGCAGAATGACGGTGCCTTTAGCGCAAAAGAAAAAACCGATTATTGGGGTCAGGTAGATTTGTATATCGGGGGTAGCGAGCATGCCACGGGGCATTTGCTTTACTCGCGTTTCTGGAATATGTTTTTGAAGGATCGAGGCTATATCGAGCAGGATGAGCCATTTAAAAAACTCATCAACCAAGGGATGATTTTGGGGATGAGTGCGTTTGTGCTCCGTGTGAAAGGTACCAACCAGTTTGTGTCTAAAAACTTGGCAAAGGAGTATTTAACCCAAAAAATCCATGTGGATGTATCTTTATTAAAAGGCACTTCTGATGAATTAGACACGGAAGCTTTCAAAAAATGGCGCCCGGATTTTGCTGATGCCGAATTTATTTTGGAGAATGGTAAATACATTACCGAAAGGGAAGTCGAAAAAATGTCCAAATCCAAATATAATGTGGTAAATCCGGATGATATTTGTGAGGAATATGGCGCCGACTGCCTGCGTCTATACGAAATGTTCCTCGGACCATTGGAACAAAGCAAGCCATGGAATACCCAGGGTCTGAGCGGTGTGTACGGATTTTTGAAGAAATTCTACAATCTATATTTTCAAGGAGATGATTTTATAATTTCAGATGAGGAGCCTACAAAAGCAGAATATAAAGTGCTGCATACCTTAATAAAAAAAGAACTTTGGGATTTAGAAAACTTCTCGTTCAATACTTCCGTGTCGCAGTTTATGATTGCAGTGAACGAACTTCAAAAACTGTTATGCAACAAACGCGCGATTTTGGAGCCGCTTGCCGTGCTGATTTCCCCTTACGCGCCTCACATCTGTGAAGAACTTTGGTCAAAATTGGGGCATGATAGTTCAATAGAATTCCAACTGTTCCCTGAATTGAATTTAGATTATCTCAAAGAATCCGAGATAGAATATCCGGTAAGCTTTAATGGTAAAATGAAATTTAAAATACCTTTTGCAGCGGACACTTCGGAGCAGGAGATCCAAGATTTTGTTAGAAAAGACGAAAAAATATTGGCATTATTAGCAGGTTCTGAGCCAAAAAAAGTTATTGTAGTACTCGGGAAAATCATCAATATCGTGGTATAAATAATGTTTTTTATTAAAATTTAAGACTTTATTTTTATAATGAAGAAGGTGATTTACTTTGTGATGTTTAATGCTCTGGTTGGAATCTGATAAATATCATAAAAAAAGAAAAATAAATTAGAAATTTCGCAATATGAACTCCTGTTAATATTGCGAAAATTTGTTTAAGTATTATATAAATACTTGCATTATCAAAATTTTTAACTTTATTTTACAATCTGAAAATTTAAAACAAATAACAAATAATAATTAGTTTACAATGGAAATGAATGTTTCAAACAACGAGGAGCACATAGTTGCTAAAAAGCAAGGAGGACTTAACCCTGCAATCATCATCCCAATCTTATTCCTGATCGGGGTTTCTATCTATCTATTTGTACTGGGCGCGCCAGGTAACTTCAAAGACGCAGAGAAGTTTACCTCAGCATCCGTAGCATTTTCTGATGTAGAAGGAAAAGACATTCACCCAGAATCTTTCATGGGTATCATTTACAAAGGTGGGGTTATCGTACCGATCCTTTTGACCTTCATGATTACTGTGATCGTATTCTCTATCGAGAGAGCAATCATCTTAGGTAGAGCAGCAGGTAAAGGTAACCTGGATAATTTCGTACTGAAAATTAGAAGCCTTCTAAACAGAAACCAAGTGGATGAAGCTATCGCTGAGTGCGATACTCAGCAAGGTTCAGTAGGTAATGTAGTGAAAGAAGGTCTGACCACTTACAAATCACTTACTAAAGACAATACGCTGAACAAAGAACAAAAAATGGTAGCATTGAACAAAGCTATCGAAGAAGCTACTACATTGGAAATGCCAATGTTAGAGAAAAATATGATGATCCTTTCTACTTTGGGTACAGTTGCAACATTGGTAGCTCTACTAGGTACGGTAATCGGGATGATCAAGGCGTTCTTCGCACTGGGTTCAGGTGGTGGAACTCCGGATGCAGCTGCACTATCTACCGGTATCTCCGAGGCATTGATCAATACTGCATTAGGTATTGGTACTTCTGCAATCGCGATTATTCTCTACAACTACTTTACTTCTAAAATCGACGGGTTGACTTACAAAATCGATGAGATTTCTATGTCTATCCAGCAGTCTTTCGCAGAATTCAACTAAGAAGGTCTATCGGCGTATATGCCGAAAATTTTAAGATGTTTAATTAAAAAATATTTATAACAATGGCGAGAGTCAAACCAAAAAGACATGGGGTAGTAACGGACATGACGGCGATGTGCGATGTCGCGTTCCTTCTACTTACATTCTTTATATTGACCACACAGTTCAAAAAACCTGATGTGGAGCAAATCAAGCCGCCATCTTCTATATCCGAAACACTTTTGCCTGATGCTAGTCTTATGACCATCAATGCGACTACCAACGGGAAATTCTATTTTCAACCTGTAGAGAACGCAAGCGAAAGAGCTCAACTTCTAGACAAAATGGGACAAAAATATGGCCTAACTTTTAGCCCGGCGCAAAAAGCGTCTTTCCAAAGAGTACAGGCGATCGGAGTGCCGATGTCTCAGTTAAAAGGCTATTTGGATATGCCGGAAGATAAGCAGAAGGAATTCAAAGGAGCGCCTGGCGTTCCTGTGGATAGTGTGAATAAAGAACTCATCGACTGGGTTGAGCAGAGCCGCGCGGTAAATCCTGATTATAAATTGGCTATTAAAGGTGATGTGAACACCAAATATCCAAAAATAAAGGATTTGTTTGAAGGTTTAAGAGATATCGATTTTCTTAAATTCTGGCTCATTACATCTCAGGAGGGAAAACCAAACGAATAACATCATTAGAAATGGCAGAAGTACAAGTACAAGAGAAAGGCGGGAAGGACGGAAAAGTCCGGTCCAAAAAGCAGAGTACGCGTGTGGACATGACACCGATGGTGGATTTGGGTTTCCTATTGATCACCTTCTTTATGTTCACAACCACATTTAGCAAACCAAATGTAATGGACCTTGGTCTTCCGGCTAAGCCGAAAAAAGATCAAAAAAGCCCAGATACAGAAATTAAACTTTCTAACTCTATCTCCTTATTAATAGGAAAGGACAACAGAATTTTCTGGCACCAGCAAGAACAAGCGGGTCTTACAGAAGCAACTTTGAACGAAACTAGTTTCGACAGAGAGGGAATTAGAAAAGTTATTCAGCAAGCGAAAGCCCGTGCGGTAGATCAAAGTAAATTTACTGTGATCATAAAGCCTACGGACGATGCGGTTTATAAAAACTTTGTAGATATGTTGGATGAAATGGCCATCACCAAAAGCGAGCAGTATGGTGTAACCGATGTGAAGCCTTGGGAGAAAGCTATTTATGAGAAAAAAATAGGTGCTAAAGCTCCTTCTCCAAACGCTGCAAATTAATTTAACATTTTAAAATTTAAAAAATGGCAGACGAAACAGTTTACGATAAAAATCTATCTTTAGATGAAATCGTATTCGAAAACAGAAATAAAGATTACGGAGCATATGATTTGCGTCACAATTACTCCCGTATTCTTACAAAAGCATTCTTGATCGGAGCAGCAATTTTTATTTTGCTAGCCTTGTCTCCATTGATCTATTTGACCATCAAAAATTTAACGAAACCGCCGAAGCAAGAAGTAAAGGCAGATTTAGTTAATATTCTTGAAGATCAGCCGATTATTGAGGAAGTAAAAGAAAAAGAACCACCTCCACCACCTCCACCACCAAAAGAGGAGCCTAAAGTTGAGGTTATTCAGAATGTTGTCCCTGAACCGAAGAGTGCTCCAAAAGTGGAAACGCCACCACCACCCATCAGTGTACAGGTGAAAACCAATACGGGTCTTATCAGTCAGGAAGGCGTAAAAACCCCTAGTTATACACCGCCGCCGCCACCACCTTCTACTGGTACCAAAGCAGCAACGGTAGAGGTTGCAAAGCCAAAACCAGCAGTAACGGATGAAGTTTATACCGAGGTAGAGCAGCAAGCTGATTTCCCAGGAGGCATCAACGGATTTAGAAGTAAATTCCAAGATAACTTTGACTCTTCTGTAATGAATGGTGATGAAGGTTCTTTGAAAACTGAAGTTACATTCGTAGTAGAAAGAGATGGTTCTATAACGCAAGTGAAGGCTACTGGTTCTAATTCTGACTTTAACCGAGAAGCAGAAAGAGCAATCAAAGCTGTAAAAACTAAATGGACACCAGCGAAAATCAACGGACAGGCTGTACGATACAGATTCCGTTTACCGGTAACCATGAATTTCGAATAATTTAATATTTGAATATAACTTAAAAGAGAAGCGCTTTGCTTCTCTTTTTTTATTATTTTTGTCACTATGATGTTTAACTGGCTTTCTATTGTTGCCGGCATTTTCTACATTGCGTTGGGGATTGTCGTGATTATTTACCGTTTTTTCGTAATTATTTTGGAACCGAACATTGCCTACCCATTGGGTGCGATCATGATTATTTATGGTGTGTTTCGAATCGTAAGAGCAATTTTTAAAATTAAAAAAGACCGCGAAGATGAAATTTAAATTAATAATGGTTGCTTTTGTAACAGCTGCATTCTTCTCGTCTTGCAAAAAAGAGGATAAATCGAAGATCGCCACGGACTATAACCACGGAAGCATTACCATACTTACGGATGATTCTTTCAAAAGCGTCACCGAAGCCATAGCGGATGCCTATATGATAAATTATCCTGAAACTTCTGTCCGGATTGAGGTGAAAAAAGAAGATTTAGGTTTTCTGGATTTGCTCAAAGAAAAAGCAAGGCTTATCGTGATGTCTCGCGAACTTAATAAGCAGGAAATTTCTGAATACGAGAGAATCACAGAGTTGAAATTTAATCCTGCAAAATTTGCCGCAGACGCTGTAGTTTTTGTCGTACCTGCCGGATCTTCAAAGGAAACAATCTCTATGGAGGAAATTAAAACGAAATTGCAGGACGGTAGTCGTGACCTTATTTTTGATGGGACTAACGCCGGTAACCTCAATTTTGTTGCTCAAAAACTCAAAAAAAAGCCATCGGATCTTAAATTTTCAATCATTGAAGGCAACGAAGGTGTTATAAGAAGCCTTTCCGAACACCCAGGTCGTATTGGCGTCATTAGTTTAAATACAATCTCAAGACCTTACGCTAAAGAGGCACAGGAACTTCGTTCCATTGTTAAAATTCTTCCAATTACGGTGGCGGCTGGTAAGACCGTGACACCTACAGGGGACAATCTTAAAAATATGTCTTATCCCTTTACAAGAGTGGTTTATTTTTTAGCAAATGAAAGTAACTTCCAAATTGCCAACGGCATTATGCGATTTGCTTGCACCCAACTTGGACAAATGGTAGTGGAGAAAGAAGGACTTCAACCTTATAATCTCTATAATAGGGAAGTTCAGATGAGATAAATCATGAATATACCATTTTTGGTATAAGAATTGTGTAACATTATCCAATAAATTAATAAAGAAATTTTTAAATGAAAAACAATATGATGAAACTGACGAAGAAGATTGTATTCGGTGCGGCTGTAGCCTTTTTAGGAAACCTATCCTTCGCACAGACACTACAGGAGGGTATCGCCAGTGTGGATAGCCACAAATTTGCCAAAGCAAGGCAAATATATAATAGTATGATCTCAAAGGCACCTGCCGAGGCATCCAACTATTTCTATCTTGGGAATACTTACTTAACTCAATTTGAACCTAATTTTGAAAAGGCTGCGGAGTTCTTTAACAAAGGAATCACTGCCGATGGTAAAAATGTATTGAATAGAATTGGTCTTGCAACTATCAAACTTGGTAAAGGTGATAAAAGTGCTGTGACGGAAATTCAAAACTTGGTTGCAAAATCCAAAGACCCAGAAGTCCTTTATCGTGCCGCCGAGGCGCTCACTTTATTCGAGAAAAATAGTGCACCGGATGCGGCCATCGCACTTTTAAACAAAGCGATTGAAAGATCTACTAAGGGTGGAGTTCCTGCTCATTATTATTATACTTTGGGAGATGCATACCGCTTGAAAAAAATGCCCGGTGATGCGATGACAGCTTATGACAAGGCCTCTGCAACTGCTCAAAACAAAGCCTCTGTATTCACAAGAATGGGTACACTTTGGATGGCGGCTCAACAGTGGAAACCGGCTAAGGAAAACATAGACAAGGCGATTGCCGCAGATCCTACCTATGCACCGGCTTACAAAGCGATGGCAGCATATGACTGGAGATTTCAAGAGTCAGCGAAAATGACTCAAGACTTAATCAATTATACTAAATATGCGGATGATGATCCTTACACAAAACTAGAAATCGCAAAACTATATTTCACCAATAATGATTTTGCTAATTCTAAACTTGTTTTGGATGAAGTTTTTGATAGAGTAGATGACCCTATCAAATACAAACTTCGCGCTTTCCTTAACTATGAAGCCGATCATGATTATGCTAGCGCAAAAGAAAACTTAGATAAATTCTTTACGAATGTTAAAGATAAATCCAGAATTCAGCCGGCTGACCAAGGTCTTCAAGGATTAATTCTCGCTGGATTGGCTAAAAATGAAAAAGATGCAGCTAAGAAAGCGGCTATGCTAAATGAGACTTCACAAAAAATTGCTATTGCAAAAGCAGCGAAAGATCAAACTTTGGATTGGGATAGAGAATTAGCAATGATCCAAAATGGCAGTGCTATGTCTTCTTCAGGTGAGAATACAGGACCTACAAACTCAAAAATTGAGGCTTTGAAGAAAAAAGTGGCAGCTAATCCGAATGATACCAATGCCTTGGTAGAATTAGGAACGGCATACCAAGAAGCACAAAACTGGAACGGTGCGCTTTCAACTTGGCAAAAAATGGCTCAAATCGTTCCGGATTGGCCATATTCCTACTATGGACAGGGTGTGGCTTACCAAAATCAGGGAAATGATGCGCTTGCTCAACAATCCTATCAGAAATACATAGATACATTGTTGAAAAAACCAGCCGCTGATCAGGAGAGAGACAAAGTCACACTTTCCTATGCCTACTATTTGGTAGCGTTTTACGCTCAAAAATCAGATGTTGCTAAGGCAAAAGAATATGCTGCAAAAGCTGTTGAGTTAAATCCATCTTACCAAGATGCGGTTAACTTGAACAAAGCATTAAATAAATAAGTCTTACAATTAAATTAATCCCTGCCTGAAAAGGCGGGGATATTTTTTAAATTTAAACTATGAAAGTAGATATACTCGCCTTAGGCGCACACCCCGACGATGTGGAATTGGGATGTGGTGGCACCATTGCCAAACTTATTTCGGAAGGAAAAAAAGTAGCGATTGTTGACCTTACCCAAGGAGAACTCGGTACACGCGGAACAGAGGAGACCCGGAAACACGAAGCCACGGAAGCGGCAAAGATACTTGGTATTTTGGCAAGAGAAAATCTAAAAATGAAGGACGGTTTTGTTTTAAATATTGAACAAAACCAATTAGAGATTGTAAAAATGATACGCAAGTATCGCCCTGAAATTGTTTTTGCTAATGCCATTCATGACCGCCACCCGGATCATGGTAAAGCCTCAAAACTTGTTTCAGATGCGTGTTTCTTATCTGGTCTAATTAAAATTGAGACAGAATTAGACGGGGAAAACCAAGAAGCGTGGCGCCCAAAACAAGTGTTCCATTATATTCAATGGAAAAATATAGAGCCAGATTTCGTAGTAGATATTTCCGAACATATGGAAACGAAGGTCAAAGCTTGCTTAGCCTATAAAACGCAGTTCTATAATCCAAATTCTGGGGAACCTATTACGCCTATTGCGACCAAAGAGTTCTTGGAATCCATCACTTACCGTGCTCACGAATTGGGTCGTCTCTCTGGCGTATCCTATGCAGAAGGCTTTACAAGCGAAAAATTGTTAGCATTCAAAAATTTTGATGGAATAATTTTGTAATTTGCCGGAATATCTTATATTTGCACACCCAAACGGTGATTGTAGCTCAGTTGGTTAGAGCGCCGGATTGTGGTTCCGGAGGTCGGGGGTTCGAGACCCCTCATTCACCCAATGATAAAAACCCTGCTGTGAAAATCAGCAGGGTTTCTATTTTACTTATAAACGTTATCGTAAATTTCTTCGACAATTCTTTCCGTTTGCTCTGGGATGAAGTTTGCCATGAGCCAAAGAGCAACAGGTTGTTTTTCAGAGTCGTATGCGGGTTGTGTGTAATTTACATCAATCACTTGAAAGCAATTTCTTAGATAGAAATCCACCCTCTTTTTTGCAGTTTCATTTAGAGTAGCGGGTTCAGTTTCCAAAACCACACTGGAATGAATTTTAAAAAGCTCTCCGATGATTTTTGTACCTAAATTTTGTTTTCTAAACTTAGGAAATACCTCAAAATGTTCTAAAAAAGCGAAACCTGAAAGCTCCCAAAGGATTATATATCCGATCTGTTGCTGCCTTTCCATAACAGCAATCACGAAGGATTTTTCCGTGTAAAATAATTGGTCGAATTGCCCACGGTTGCGTCGTTCATTTTCTGGGAAGGCTTCGCAGTAGGCATGGTAAATGGAATTGGCACGATCATCATCGTGAGCGTTAAGGATTATAAATTCCACAGATTCATTATTTAAAGGTCAAAAACGCTCGGCCTTCTGGTGATAAAAATATCTTTCACCCACAGCATAAAGGCCAAAAATAGGTAAACGAGGAAAAAAAATCCTGCCGTGGCAAATGTGGAGTAAATGAAAAATACCCGGAGTTTGGTCACCGGAATCCCAAATTTTGCACCATATCGCGTAAGCACACCGAACCACTCGTGTTCAATTTTATGGCGAAATTCTGTGATGAAGTGCGGCTCTTTCATTTTTTTGTAGGGATTTGGTTATTGGTTTATCAGGGTTTACGGTTATATTTTTCGGATTACATTCCTAAGTCTTAACCTCATTCCCTCAATACTTTGAAACCAATACTGCAATTTAAGCAATTTTTTGTCAGACAATAATTTTTATAATGCCAAATCATCGCCTGACTGTCCAGCGCGTTTTTTATCGGTGTGCCGAGTGCTTTCCAACCTATGGTGATGGTATTTTTTTCCGGTAAAATCCCGCGGTAAAAGTCCAAAATCTCATCCGCAGTATCTTCCTTAAAGTTTCTGTTATAAGCATATTTCAGTGGTAAAACGGCGTTCAAAATCACTAAATCAATAAAATCTTGGGTTAATATTTTTTGTTGGTTAGCAGACGATAATTTACCAAAATTAAAATGATTTTCCCAGTAGTCAGATGCTGTAATTCCTGCAAATAATTTTGTAATTTCCTCGTAGCTTTTAGCTTCAATGATTTTTGAAAACAAATTTTGTTCCCGGTGGTAAAGATTGGCCAGTTGCGAAAGCCGCAGTGTTGGAAAGTTCGGTGGCCGCAGTCGCAAAAATTTTGGCGGAAAAGTAATCTCGTTGATTCCAAATTTGGCTTTTAGAAAATCAAATTCCCGCTGCCAGATTTTCATTTTCTCGTCTTGTGGCGATTCAAGCCAGCCCGACTTTCCAAAAAATAATGCCTCCAATTGCAGAGCATTTTGTCGGATTTTTTGGATAATGCTAAAGTCGATATTTTCAGCCATCTGTCGAAATGTTGCTGCATTCACTTTCAAACCAAAAGCATAGGCGAGCAAGTGGAATAAAACCGCCTCGTAATTGTTTTTGTTAAATTCCAATGATTTTTCAATTTCAGTAGACTTCTCGTCGAGCTTTTTAAGAAGGGTTTCATCGTGAAAATTGGGAGGGATTTTTTCTTTGCTAAACAGTTCTTCGCAGGGAATAAAATGGCTTTCATGAGAAAGTTTCTCATATTTCCAAAGCAAATTTTCATCTATAAATTCCTTAATTTCAATGGTCTGGATGTTATTTTTAATTAAATCATCTATAATGGTGTCATTCAAAAAAACGACATGCAAAATAATGTTATCGTAAGCCGGATTGCCGCTATGATTATGAAAAATCCAATCCGAAGTGCGCAAATGCAGTTCGATATTTCCCACTAAAACTAAATTCTTAGTCTTAATTTTCGCCATTAAAAAATCTGGTCCGGAATCATGATTCCAGGTCCCGTAATCCAAAATTTCTACCGCATTTCCTTCCGTATCTTTAAAATCAAATTGTTTAAAGATTTTAAAATTCCAGAGGTATTGCAGAAGTTTTTCGTTCACTATGAGGTAGGGATTAAGCTTTTAGGTTGCGGTTAAGATTTAGATTGCAAAATTAAGGTTAAGGCTATTTAGTTTTTATTCTAACCAGCTCACTTTCTAACCCTCTAACTTCTAACAAAACTTTTCAGCGTTTCCGCATACATTTCTTCGTACAGCGGCAAGATGTTTTTTAAATCAAATTTTAATGCTTGTTCTTTGGCGTTCCGTTTCATTTTCAGCAATAATTCTTCATTACTCAATAATTTAATACAGTAATTACTCATGGCTTCTACATTCCCGATTTCGGCGAGGTAGCCGGTTTCCCCTTGGATATTGACTTCCGGAATTCCTCCAGCGTTGGAACTGATGACGGGCGTGCTTGCAGCCATAGCCTCCAATGCGGCAAGTCCGAAACTTTCTTGCTCAGAGGGCAGCAAAAATACATCGGAAAGTTGCAGTATCTTGTAGAGATCGTTTACCTTTCCCAAAAGACGGATTTTCCCAATTAATTCCGGATTTTCTTCTAAAAAACCATTTATTTTCTCCATATCAGGACCTTCCCCGATGATGATGAGCATGGTTTTTATCTTTTTCTGAACATTTCTGAAGATTTCTAAAACATCCTCAATGCGTTTTACTGGCCGAAGATTGGAAACATGGATCAGTATTTTTTCATCATCGCTGGCGAATTGCATCCGTTGGCAGGCGGTGTTATTATAGTCAAATTCAGAATTATCAATGAAGTTTGTGATGACTTTTATTTCTTTTTTAATTGAAAATAATTTAAGGGTATCTTTCTTCAAACTTTCAGAAACGGAAGTAATGGTATCCGATTGATTGATAGAGAATTCTACGGCGTGGCGGTAACTGGGGTGTTGTCCCACGAGCGTGATGTCCGTACCGTGCAGGGTGGTTACAAGCGGGATGTCTTTACCTTCCTCTTTCAGCATTTGTTTCGCGGTGAAAGCGGCATAAGCGTAAGGAATTGCGTAATGGGCGTGCAAAATATCCAGTTTATAAAGGTTCACCACGCGGTAGATCATCGAGGAAAGTGCGATGTCATAAGGCTGGTACTGAAAAAGCGGATAGGTCTGCACATTTACCTTATGAAAAAAAATATTGGGGTTGGTGATGTCCAGGCGAGCGGGCAGATTGTTCGATATAAAATGCACCTCATATCCCTTCTTGGCGAGCGACATACCCAGTTCTGTAGCAACTATGCCACTTCCCCCGTAGGTTGGGTAGCAGAGGATTCCTATTTTCATAATTTAGTTTTTCAAAATGGTTGTTTCAAAATCAAATCCATTCCCATACCGGCCTTTAGTTGGTCATTTATCGTTACGGGTAGTCTGCCGGATATTTTTGTTTTGCCAAGAATAGCTTTTGCAGTTGCAGACATGCTATCATCATTATTTTCATAAGAGACCAATACAGTGGATATTTTGGAAATATCTACATCTTTTAAGGCATAAGGCGAACCGAAAACATTCAAAATTACATTTTGATTTTTGCTAAGTTCTGCCAATATTTTTTTGGATGCATCTGAAATTTTATATGGCTTATAAGCAGTCGAATTGTCTTTATGAAAACCAACAATCACTTTGGAATTGGCTGGAATTGTAGAAATTTCTTCCGCTTTTTTTAAAATGGCAGTCGCGCCGGTATTCATTATTTGATGGAATGTGTCGTATGGCGCTTCTTCCAGCGGTATAAAATAAATTGTCTCCTTACAATTTATTGGAAGAAGTTTTTTGTCATTTTTAATGAGGGTAATGGCATTTTCATATACTTTTTGAGCCAATTTAGCATGGCTTGCAGTTTTCAGGTCGCTGTTGATGTTGGCCGAAACTTGCGGATTATAGGAGTTTAGCCCTAAATAATATTTTGTGAGCAAAATTTTCTTCACGCTTTCTTCAACTCGGTTTTGCGAGATTTCACCTTTGTCGATCGCTTGTTGGATCAGTCTTTTCCCTTCCTTCACGCCATCTGAAAAGAGCATGATGTCATTTCCAGCTTTGAAGGCAAGCGCATCCAGTTCCCCGGGTTTATATCGTTTTGATACGGCACCCATGTTGAGGGCATCTGTGATGATGAGGCCTTTGTAACCAAGTTTGTTTTTCAAGAGATCTGTCACGATGCTCTTGGAAACTGAAGCTGGGATTCCCGGCGTTTTTTCTAAAGCCGGCACATAGAGGTGCGCCACCATCACGCCGCCGATGCCTTTATTTGCCATCATTCGGAAAGGAGCAAGTTCCACACTATTTAGACGGTTCATATCGTGATTCACCACGGGCAAGTCCAAGTGGGAGTCTGTCGCCGTATCGCCGTGGCCGGGAAAATGTTTGATAGCAGCGAGGATGTTGTTGTTTTGAAGACCTTCTGCATAGGCCTGAGCCGACTTTACCACATTATCCACTTCAGATCCGAAACTTCTATTCCCGATGATCGGGTTCGCGGGATTCGTATTCACATCGACCACGGGTGCGAAATCCCAGTTGATTCCCATTCTTTTCGCATCTTCGGCGATTTTTGATGAGAGCTCGGTTATGATTGTTTTATCCTGAACTGCCCCTAAAGTAATCGCCCAGGGCAGTTTGTGTGCCATGGTAATTCTTTGGTAGAGTCCCCATTCTGCATCCATTCCAATCAGCATTGGCACTTTGGATTTCGATTGAAATTCATTTACAAGGTCTATTTCCCGCGCAGCATCGTCCTGCATAAGGATCAAACCGCCAAGTTTTTCGTTGGTAACGAGGTTTCTTACATTAGAAATATAATCTTCGCCTTTATTGGTATAAAGCGCTACGATGAATAGCTGCCCCAGTTTTTCGTCTTGAGAGAGAGAGGCATAGGTTTTATCTACCCAAATTTTGGCGGCGTGTATTTCTTGATTGGAAATGTTTTTAGGCTGGTATTGTGCATTCAAAGGAGCGAGCCCCGAAAACGCCATCATTGCGGTAATAATCAGTTTTTTCATTAATAAAATAATTGAACTGAAACAAAAATACGATTTTAATAACGCATTGAAACAATAAGTTTTATTAAATTGGTATATCTTTTGGTTAATTAGAGTTACAAATAAATTATTAAAAAGATGAAAAAATATTTTTTGCTATCGGCAATTTCAATGTTGTCTTTAGGAGCGCTTACCAGTTGCGAAAGAACTACCGACACAGTACAGGCTGTAGATAACGATACCTATTCCGTGGTATATGACATTAGGGAAAGTTTCAAGAAAGATCCTGCGGATGATATTTACAAAATCAAAAAAACTTTTGTAAAGGCAATTCCAAGTTCAGATGTCATTTTGGTTTACAGAAAAAGTGCAACAGACGCGGGAAATACTGTTTGGCAACAAATTCCAAGAACACTCTATCTTCGTGAAACACCAAATGATATGCGTGAGTTAGACTATGATTTTGATTTTACGAAATATGATGTACACCTCAAAGCTGGTGGAAACTACGAAATTTCTACTACGCCTGCTTATTTGACTGATCAAACTTTTAGAATTGTTTTCGTTCCGGCTTCCGCTGGTAAATCTGCTGCTAAAATAGATTATTCCAACTATGATGAAGTGGTGAAATATTACAACATCAATGATAAAGCAGTGACAAAACTTTGATACACACATAATGACAAAAATCCCCATCGCAAAACGCTGGGGATTTTTATTTTAATATAATGTTAATCCTTTAATAGATGGCCGAAATATTTCTTTTTTACATTTAGGTAGGATTCACTTTCCGGCGTGGAATCTATTTGTAGTGGAATCCTTTGGTTAAATTTAATGTCGCTTTCTTCTACAAATTTAATTTTGTCGGGGTTATTAGTCAGCAAGTTGATTTCACTTATACCGAGCAATTTCAGGATTTCTATTGCAACCTGAAAATCGCGCCCATCTGCAGGCAGTCCAAGTTGTAGGTTGGCTTGTACAGTATCCGCGCCTTTTTCTTGCAACGCATACGCCTTTAATTTATTGATAATTCCGATACTGCGACCCTCTTGTCGAAGGTAGATTATAGCGCCGCCATTCTCCTGCATATATTTCATAGCAAAATCCAGTTGCTGACCGCACTCGCATTTTTTAGAGTGAAAAACCTCTCCCGTGATGCATTCCGAATGAAAACGAACATTCACGGGTTTAGAAAAATCCGTGTGGTCGGCCACCAAGGCGATATGCGGCATCCAGTCGGATTCCTGCTCAGAGAAGGCTATCATTTTAAAAAGCCCAAAGTCGGTCGGAACATTTGCTTCCGCCTGTATTTTTAACATGGTACTAATTTTCGGTTTTTTGGAGGGATTCCAGCTGAGAAATGTTACTTTTAATTCTCACAAGATACCTGTTGATTGTATCATCTTCATCTGGAGATAGGTATTTTCTTAACTCCTGAATTTTTTTATAAGAGTTTTCCACTTTTCTCAAAGAGCGCCTGCGCGCTATAAGGTTATAATCCTGCACAGCATACACATAATTCCGAATGGAGGATTTCAAGGAAGTGATTTCCTTGTTTACAACATCGCTTTTAAAATTCGGAATCGTACTTATTTGCGTAGTCAATTGGGATGCGTAGAATACCGCTTTATTTTTGGTCTTAATGTCGGTCGGCATGGCACGAACATCTGAACGGTTACCGATTATGGCATCATAGAGAGGAGAAAGCGAAACTTTTTCTGATGAACAGGAAGTAGAGACGAGATATAGAATTAAAAAAATTAGGTAGCTTCTGATCATTTTTTTGCATTTTGATACAGGATAGGATTAAGACTTTCATCATTGTACATTTTCATTTGTTTGTACATTTTCATCTTAATATTACCGTTCTCTATATCTTGCAATAATTCGTCTATCGAAACGCAGAGGTCTTTTTTCTGCTCTTGCAATACGCTTAGTTTGGCTTGGCACGCTGCCCGATGTTCTTCCGTAGCGGAGGTGCGAATTGCTTCCTGATGCATGTGGTAGACCTTCAAAGCCAATATAGAAAGCCGATCCACAGCCCACGCTGGCGTCTCGGTATTTATTTTGGCATCAGGTTTTTGGACTGTCGTGAGATATTTTTGGTAAAACCAAAAATCCAAATTTTCTACAATGTCAGTTCTTTTTTGGTTGGAGGAATCTATTCTCCGTTTCAGTTTCAGTGCCTCTTCGGGATGGATGTTTTCATCCCGGATGATGTCTTCCAAATGCCATTGAACGGTATCGATCCAGTTTTTAGAATACAAAATGTGTTCCAAAGTATCCTTTTCGAAGTGTATGGGCATCTCGGCATCTACATCATCATGAATATGGTAATCGGTGATAGATTGATTAAAAATCTGCCAAGCATTTTCTGAAAAACACATGTAGAGTTAAGGATTTGGACTAGTACCAGTAGGATTTGTATTTGAATCTGGGGTTTCAGGTTTTTTATCGTCTTCTTTAACAGCATCTTTAAATTCTTTGATGCCGGATCCCATTCCGCGCATCAATTCAGGGATTTTTTTACCTCCGAAAAGCAATAGAAGAATCAGAGCAACGATGAGGATATGCTGCCAAGACAGCGATAATATGGTGAAAGTTTCCATTTTGATTATTTGTTTAATGCTACAAAGTTATAAAAATTTTAATAAGATACCCAGCCCATCGGATCCACCGGCGAAGTTCCATTCCATATTTGGAAATCAAGCGTATGGGTGCCATCAAAATCTGTGCCCACTACGCCCACCGGTGTGCCGGCAGACACCTGCTGATTTGGTGATACTGAAGAACTTGATAGGTTAGAATATATGGTGAAATAATCCCCATGACGTATGATAACTGTTTTGCCACCGCCATCTACAAATACCTTGGAAACCACGCCCGGGAATACACATTTTGCTGCTGTACCGGCAGAGACGGCAATTTTTATACCGTTGTTTTCCTCATAAATATTTTTGAAAACAGGGTGTGGCTGTCTCCCGAATCGGTGCGTGATTTGTCCGCCTGCTACTGGAAAACCTATGCGGCCTCTGCTTTGTGAGAAATTACTGCCCGTTGCCGCGCCTACGCCATAGGCCGTCATCGTTTTGGCTTCTACTGCTTTTTTGGCGTCGTCATTTTTTTTATTGATAGCCGCTGCGGCATCTGTCGCCACTACTGCTCTTTCGGCTGCTGCTTTGGCTTTTGCTGCTGCCTCGGCGGCATCTTTTGCTGCTGCTATACGGCGAGCTTCGGCGCGTTCGGCTTCTGCGGCACGGCGACTGTCCTCCATTCTTTTGGCATTGGCTTCTGCGGCAAGTCGTGTTTTGTCGGCTTCTTCTGCCGCGCGTTTAGCAGCGATTTCTTTTAGTTTTCGCGCTTCCTCGTCTGCCTTTCTCTTGGCTTCGGCTGCAGCAGCAATTCGAGCACGGTTTTCGGCTTCTATACGCGCTTTTTCTTTTTCGGCTGCGATTCTTGCCAATCTTTCTTTTTCCAATCGTGCTGCACGCTCGGCTGCCTCTTTGGCTTTTGCAAGTCGTATTTCTTCTGCAATGATGGAGCGTATTTTACCCTCTAAAACTTTAGATTCTGCCTGTTTTTGTTGAAGTTCTGCCGCAAGTTTTGTCTCGTTTCGTTTAAATTCTGCGAGTAGGGCTTCTTTCTGCTTTCTTTCTGCCTCTATGACGTTTAGGTCGCGCTGCTGAGTGAGAAGAATTATTTGTTTTGCTCTGGCAGATTTTTGTTGTTCGCCAACATTCTTCTGGATTTTTTGAGCAACGCCCATGATTTCTGCGGCCTTTTTATCCTGATAATCCGAATAATTTTTTAAATATTGTACTCTTCTCAACGCTTCACCCAAATTTCTGGATGAAAGGATGAAGGTCACTTTGTTCTGTACGCCTTTATTTGTATAAGCTTTTACCAAGACACTGGCGTAGTTTTTTCTGAGAACGGCGAGTTCTTTTTTCTGCCGGTTGATTTCGAGTTGTTTTAGATAAATGTCATCATCTAGCAACTTCTTTTCTTTTTGAGTATTGTTGTAAAGTTTTTCGCGAAGTCCTATTTTTTTATTGACATCGTTAAGATAGGCTACGGATAATTTGGCTTCGTTTTGGGTCTTTGCCAAATTGGAATTGATTGCGGCAATTTGTTTTTTCAGTTCGTTGTTTTGCTTTTGCAACTGCTCTTTTTTTTGTCCAAATGCCACTGTTGAGAGCATTATTACGGTGAGCAAACAAACTTTTTTTATAATCATCTAATCTCTTTTTTGGTGTAATTTTCTGGAACAGAGTATGGTGTTTCCATTTTATCAAAGCCAAATTTCGTATTTTCGATTAAAATCTGTCCGCTTTTCTTACCCTTTATGATTATTTTAACATTTCGAGGAAAACGGTGGCCATTCATTTCCGACCAATTGCTGTACAATACTTCTAAATTATCCGTTGAGTTCTTATCCTTCAAAAACACGCTGCTAAGGTCGAAATCAGGGGTATATTGTAATTTTACGGCATATTCGGCATCCTTTCCGTCGGCGGTCACTTTTTGGGTTTTTGTAGAATTGAGTTGGTAACCTTGTGCGTTTTTAGTTAAAACAAAATCGTTATCATTTACTGGTACGAAGGTTTTGCCCAAAAGTAAATTTTGAAAGGAGTTGTAGTGTAAAAAATTGACATTCAATAGTTTATTTAGATATGCAAAATCAGATTCTATATAGTTTCGTCCGAGTTTTTCGTACCCTTTCATGCCATTCGGAGTGGCGATTCCGCGCGCAACATTTATGAAAGCTGCCGAAAGATTCATCCAAACTTTTTGTCCGTTTTCAATATAGAATGTAGCGTCTGCTGTTGGGACATACGCACCCATATCAAAATTGATCCGGCTATTTATTTTGACTTGACTAAAAGTTGCCGGTTTATTTATGGCAGAGTAGAAAGCGGAATTGGCAACAGGCGCTTTTACATCTACAGGCTTGATTTCTGTTTTAGGGATGACTTCCGGAGCGGTTGCAACTTTTTTTGCAGTACATGAAGACAAAATTGCAATAATGGAAGAAAGATATATCGTTTTTTTCATTTTAAAATTTTCGGATAAGTTTACAATTTTAAAGCCAAAACCGCACAATTAATTTTGTGCGGCTTCGGGATACTCTTTTTTAAAACAACTTATTGATTGCCGCCTTTTGAAAGGAAGTCCAAAACGGAGTAGTCGCCAAGTGAGATTTCGCGCGCCACGCCGTAGTACTGCGCTGAGCTCCCAATCATGGAATTGCTGAGATTTCCGTGGTCTATCACCGTATTTTCTTGGATCAATGAATTGTCGATGTTTGAATTAATGACAATCGTATTTTTTCCGATAGAAACACCGGGACCTATTTTTGAATTCTTAATCTTCACATTCTCACCTATATAGCATGGCGGGATAATCATGCAGTTTTCTATTTCTGCGCTTGCCGGGAAGTGGGACATTTCCTCTCTTTCGTACTCCAGTATTTTCCAGTTGGTTTCCACGGTGGCGTTTTTGTTTCCGCAATCCATCCAGTCGTCCACTTTTCCGAGGGAAAATTTCGCGCCTCTTTGGCGAAGGTTTTCCAAGGCCGTTGTGAGTTGATATTCGCCACTTACCTTGATGTCTTTCGCCATAATATCATTGATTTCAGCCATTAAGGTTTCGGCAGATTTAAAATAATAAATCCCAATGATTGCTAAATCTGAAACGAAAGTTTTTGGTTTCTCAACAAAATCGATGATGAAGCCGTAATCGTCCAATTTTACCACACCAAAAGCCGAAGGGTCTTCAACTTTCTTCACCCAAATCACACCGTCTGAGTTTTTATCTAAAACAAAATCTGCACGGAAAAGTGTATCAGCAAATGCCACCACCACATCGCCCTGCATGGATTGCTCTGCACATTTGATGGCGTGCGCCGTGCCAAGTGGTTCATCCTGGATATAAACTGTTCCTTTTGCGCCGAGACTATGTGCGATTTTCATCAAAGATTCCTCAACTTCTGGTCCGAAATCCCCGATAATGAAGGCAATCTCATCAATTGTTTCACCGGCAACTTTGGCAATATCTTCTACAAGTCGCTGTACGATTGGTTTTCCTGCAATAGGGATGAGTGGTTTTGGAACCGTTAAGGTATGTGGTCTTAGTCTGGAGCCGCGGCCCGCCATTGGAACTATTACTTTCATAATTGGTGTTTATTTAATATTTTTAAATGGACAAATTTACCGAAATCGGCTTGATTTTAAACCAAACTTTCTCAGTTATCCTTTTATTATTTTGTTTACGATGGCTTTTTCTTTATAAATGACGAGAAGTCCGAAGATGAGAAGTAAAATGTTACCGACAATATAATTTAGTCTAAAGTAGAAAAATGAAATCATAGAGAACAGAATCGCCACTGATAAATATATCAAAACTTTTCCTGTATTGTAAGGAATTGGATAAGATTTTCGCCCCCAGAGATAGGAAACCACCATCATGGTTGTGAAGGTGGCCAGCGCACCAAAGGCACTCGCCCAATAACCGTATTTTGGAATGAAAAAATAATTGATTCCTATCGTGATCGCCGCACCGATGAGGGAGATATACAGCCCGACACGCGTCTGGTCAGAAAGTTTATACCAAATAGAAAGATTAAGGTAAATCCCCAAAAACAAAGCACCCAGCATTACCACCGGTATAATTCCGATACCCTCAAAATAGGACGGGTCCCCAAGATATTTTTCTGAAATCCATTGCAGATTTACCATTAAAAAAAGGTAGATAAAGCAGTTGGCAATCACGAAGATATCCATGAGTACCGCATAAGTTTTGTGGTTGTCTTTATCTTTAAAACTTGAGAAAAAGTAAGGCTCTATTCCCAACTGATACGCCTGCCGAAAAACGGTAATAAAGGTGGCGACCTTGTATACCGCACCGTACACCCCGATTTGGTGCCGCGCCTCGCTCTCCGGCAACAGGTATTTCAGGAACTGCCTATCCAAGGTTTGGTTCACAATACCCGCCAAACCGGCTACCATCACTGGCCAGGAATAATTCATAATCCGTTTCCAAAGCGCGAAATCGAATTTCTTTAAACTAAAATTCACAAATTCTTTCCCTACCAGCGCCAAAGTGATGATACTCTGTACCAAATTCGCGATGAACACATAGCCCACGCCGATTTCCGGGTCGTATTTTAACCCTAAAATTCCATCTGGATATTTAGGTAAAATATTGATGAAAAAGACAATCAAAAGATAATAAACCACGGATCCCACCACTTTGGATGCCATGTAAAGCATCGGCCTGCCCTCGAGCCGCAACACGGCAGACGGAATAGTAGAAAAAGCATCTATAGTAAGGATAAACAGGAACAGCACCAAGTAATTCACCTGATCCGGCGTCTCAAAAACGGCCGCTAATTCGTGACGGAACACATACCCTAATATAAGATAGATGAACCCTGAGACAAGGATGCTCACAGAGGTGGTGGAGACCAAAGTTTTTTTGTCGATTTCCTTTTCCTGCGCGAAGCGGAAAAAAGAGGTCTCCATACCGTGGGTAAGAAGCACGGTGATGACCCCCGCAATAGAATACCAATCCACAAACGGCGACGATGCCGAAGGTCCAAAAGCGCGCGTAACGATAGGCGCCACAAGAAAAGGAAAAATCCTGACCAAGACGGAACTCAGCCCGTACACAGCCGCCTGGCCCAATAATTTTTTGTACACAATTCTAAAATTTCGGCAAAGATAAATAATTAGAGTCAAGAATCGGGAGCCGAGAGGCAAGATGTTGCCCTCTATCTAAAAATTCTAATTAACTTTGTATCGTCTCGAATCTCGGTTCTCAGCTCTAAAAATCTCACCCATGAAAATCCTCATAAAAAACGCTCGCATCGTCAATGAAAATCAAATTTTTGAGAGCGATTTGCTCATTGAAAATGATTTGATTATAAAAATAGAAAAGAATATTTCAGAGCAAGATACAGACAAAATAATTGATGGTTCGGGGCAATACCTTTTGCCGGG
Source organism: Chryseobacterium sp. (assembly GCA_018260475.1). Lineage (GTDB taxonomy): Bacteria > Bacteroidota > Bacteroidia > Flavobacteriales > Weeksellaceae > JAGLBA01. Next base: position 155,078 of record JAGLBA010000003.1, read on the forward strand.
CGTTATTGATGATCAGGTGCATTTCCGCGAACCAGGACTCACCCATAAGGGCGACATAGAATCTGAATCCCGCGCTGCCATAGCCGGCGGCGTTACGAGTTATATCGAGCAGCCCAACACCGTTCCAAATGCCGTCACACAGGAACTTTTGGAGCAGAAATATCAGATTGCTGCCGAAAAATCTTTCGCCAATTATTCCTTTTCCATGGGCGGTACCAATGATAATCTGGAAGAGGTTTTGAAAACAAACCCGAAAAATGTAGCGGCAATTAAGTTGTTTTTGGGTTCGTCCACAGGCAATATGCTCGTGGATAATCCCGAGATTTTGGAAGAAATTTTCAGCAAAGTGAAGATGCCGATCTGCGTACATTGCGAAGACGAAGCCACAGTACGCCGCAATACCGAGGATTACAAAGCGAAATACGGCGATGATATTCCTGTGAAATTTCACCATTTGATTCGCAGCGAAGAAGCGTGCTACATTTCCTCTTCCAAAGCCGTGGAACTGGCGGAAAAAACCGGTGCAAGACTGCATATTTACCACCTTTCCACGGCAAAAGAAACAGCATTATTCAGGAATGATATTCCGTTGAAAGACAAAAAGATAACGGCGGAGGTTTGTGTGCATCATTTGCATTTCACCAATGAAGATTACGACACGAAAGGCGCTTTAATTAAGTGGAATCCTGCCGTAAAAACTCAGAAAGACAAAGACGGACTCTGGGAGGCGCTTTTGGACGACCGCATAGATATCATCGCCACCGACCACGCACCGCACACTTTTGAGGAGAAGCAAAATCCGTACACCAGTTGTCCGTCCGGCGCGCCGCTCGTGCAGCATTCCTTGAATGTGATGTTGGAATATTTCAAAAAAGGCAAAATTCCCATAGAAAAGGTCGTAGATAAGATGTGCCACAATCCCGCAATCCTTTTTGAAATCGAAAAAAGAGGATTCGTAAAAGAAGGCTACAAAGCCGATTTGGTTTTGGTCAATCTCGAACAGAAATACACAGTTTCCAAAGAAAATATCCTCTCAAAATGCGGCTGGAGCCCACTCGAAGGCACGGAATTTCATTCAAAAATCACGCACACTTTTGTGAATGGTCATTTGGCTTGCGAGAACGGAAAAGTAACTGAAACCAAGCACGGCGAGAGGCTACTGTTCGCGCGATAAATTTTTTGGGCGCCTATATCCGTCCTCCGTTCCCGCTGTTTTGTTCGTCGTTCCTCCTCACAAAACGAGCTCCACTCAGGCCGGGGCGCATGCGTGCAGAATATTATTGTTTCTACAATTGTATTTTTTGTGACTTTTGCGGTTTAAAACTAAATGTCAAGATTCAAATCCAAAAATCCATATCTTTACCTTATAACTAAAAGAAATTCAAAAATTTTAATTCAAAATTATACAATCCAATGACATACACCCAACCCATGCTGCGCGAAGACGCACTGATAGACAAAGTAATCGTAGTAACCGGTGGCGGGAGCGGCCTCGGAAAGGCAATGACGAAATATTTCCTGCAACTCGGAGCGAAAGTCGTCATCACTTCCCGCAATCTTGAAAAACTTCAAAATACGGCCAAAGAATTAGAAACTGAAACAGGCGGAAAGGTGCTTTCCGTGGCGTGCGATGTGCGCAACTGGGACGAAGTAGAAGCCATGAAAAATGCTGCCATTGCAGAATTTGGAAAAATTGATATTCTGCTAAACAATGCCGCCGGAAACTTCATCTCACCTACGGAAAGACTCACGCATTCAGCATTTGACTCGATTATCGACATTGTACTGAAGGGCTCCAAAAACTGTACGCTTTCCTTCGGGAAATACTGGATCGAAAATAAAATTCCGGGAACGGTGCTGAACATCGTGACCACTTACGCCTGGACGGGTTCTGCCTTCGTAGTTCCGTCGGCGTGTGCAAAAGCGGGCGTTCTCGCTATGACGCGCAGTCTTGCCGTGGAGTGGGCGAAATATGGAATCAGAACCAACGCCATTGCACCGGGACCTTTCCCTACCAAAGGAGCTTGGGACAGGCTTCTGCCAGGAAATCTACAGGAAAAATTCGATATGCGGAAAAAAGTACCACTGCGCAGAGTGGGCGAACATCAGGAGTTGGCAAACCTTGCGGCGTATCTGGTCTCTGATTTCTCAGCGTATATCAATGGTGAGGTGGTAACCATAGACGGCGGGGAATGGCTGCAAGGCGCAGGCGAGTTTAATATGTTGGAGGCAATTCCACAGGAAATGTGGGATCAGCTGGAGGCGATGATTAAGGCAAAAAAATCTGAGTAGTGATTTTGTGAGAGATTTCTCTGTAACAAATTCACTATAATCCTCTACTAATCCCAAAACCCCAAAAATATGAACCTGAAATTTCCGAAAATCGTTACCATTGCTGTTGCTTTGTTTTTTACACAAAACACCTTTGCACAAGAGGCTCCAAAGTACAGTTACACAGAGGCATTCAAACCGTTTTTTTACAGTAATAACGGTACGGAAACCCGCTCTGCAAGTGGCAAACCAGGACACAACTACTGGCAGAACCGCGCAGATTATGTGCTAAATGTCGCGCTGAATGATGCCAAAAAAGAAATAACAGGAACTGCTGAAATTTCTTACACCAATAATAGTTTTGATGATTTGGAGTTTCTTTGGCTTCAACTCGACCAAAATTTATTTAAAAAAGATTCGCGTGGTAACGCCGTAATCCCAATGGGTGGAAGCCGAAATGGGGCACATGGTGATTTCGATGGTGGATATACAATTAAGTCTGTGGAAATTCTTTCACAAAACGGAAAACCTACAAAAGTTTTTCCGAAATTCCGCGTTGTAGATACCCGAATGCAAATAGATTTGCCTCAGGAATTAAAGTCAAAAGGAGGAAATGTAAAATTAAAGATTGAATATTCGTTCATATCACCGGATTACGGTTCCGACAGAATGGGCGTGGAGGAAACCAAAAACGGAAAAATCTTCACTGTAGCGCAGTGGTATCCGCGGATGTGCGTGTACGATGACCAGCAAGGTTGGAACACTTTGCCATACCTCGGCGCGGGAGAATTTTATCTTGAATATGGCGACATCACAGCCAATATTACCGTTCCAGCAAACCACTTCGTGGTGGCTTCGGGCGAACTTTTGAATGAGAAAGAAGTTTATTCTTCGGCTCAAATTCAAAAATGGAATCAGGCGAGAAACTCGGATAAAACCGTAACGATTCGTTCTGAAGGCGAGGCGAATGCCGCACCTAAAACTGTATCAGGAAGCAAGACTTGGAAATTTAAAATCAATCAAACACGTGATTTTGCTTGGGCTTCTTCGCCAGCATTTATTTTGGATGCCGCGAAAATCAATTTGCCTTCTGGGAGAACATCCCTCGCTGTTTCTGCCTATCCGGTGGAAAGTGCTGGGCAGGAGGCATGGGGTAGATCCACAGAATACACCAAAACTTCAATTGAAAATTATTCTAAAAGATGGTACGAATACACTTACCCAACTGCGGTAAATGTTGCCGGAAACGAGGGCGGCATGGAGTACCCGGGAATTGTGTTCTGCAACATGAATTCTAAAGGCGAGGAACTTTGGGGCGTTACCGACCACGAGTTCGGCCACAACTGGTTCCCGATGATTGTTGGTTCTAACGAGCGACTTTTTGCTTGGATGGATGAGGGTTTCAATACTTTTGTTAATGATATTTCGTCCAAAGATTTCAACAATGGCGAATACGAAAACAAGACGCCGCCGCAAGCATTAGCGGTTGCATTATACAACGATAATTTAGAACCTGTAATGAGCGCTCCCGACAACCTTAAAGAACAAAATCTTGGTTATTTGGGCTATTACAAGCCGGGTGTAGGCCTTACTATGTTGCGTGAAAATATTTTAGGCGAGGAGCGATTCGACAAAGCTTTTCGGGAGTATATTAAAAGATGGGCATTCAAGCACCCGACACCGGATGACTTCTTCCGTACGATGGAAAATGTTTCCGGCGAAGAACTGAACTGGTTCTGGCGAGGTTGGTTCATCAACAAATGGAAAATCGACCAAGCAGTAACGGGCGTGAAGTATAATAACGGCGATTATAAGCAAGGTGCCATCATCAAACTTGAAAATATAGGTCAGATGCCTATGCCGGTGGAGGCTTTGGTGAGTTACAAAGACGGCACTTCCGAAACCATTAAATTACCGGTAGAAATTTGGAAACGCAATACTGCGTGGAATTTTGAAATCCCTTCCACAAAAGAAATTGCTTCGGTAAAACTGGATCCGCGTGCTACTTTGCCGGATGCTAACCTCGCGAACAATTCCTTCCGCATGACCGAAGCTGTAGCGGAAAAAGTTAATCTTAACGATTTCGTGGGCACTTTCGGAAGCAAACAAATCCCGTTGAAAATAACCACCAAAGTAGAAAACGGAAAGTTAGTTGCTCAAGCCAACGGGCAGCAAGCGTTGCCTCTAGTTTACGACAGCAACGGTAAATTCGTTTTCGAGCAAGCTGGAATTGAAATTCAATTTAATAAAGACAAAAAAGGTTTTACACTTTTGCAAAGCGGACAGGAGTTTGACTTCGTGAAGGAGTAGAAACATGTTTTAATACAAAAAGACTCCATCGTTTTTGCGATGGAGTCTTTTTTATAATCAAAAAAAGTTTAGTAAACTTTCAAGCCTGCTCTTGGACCAGCAGTTGTAGCCTGTATTCTTGTTTTTTGTCCTGCGGAGAAAGCGTACATCGCTGCATCATCTACATAATCCATATAGTTCATGAACATTGTAGAACGGGAAACGCCGCCACAAACGTCATATTTAGGATAAGATGGCACGCCGTAGTTTTTGGTGGTTTGCGTAGGGGTATCTGCTACAAGATCGGATCCGCAAGTGGCATCTCCCCAGATGTGGCGTAGGTTCAGGTAGTGGCCAACTTCGTGGGTTGCTGTTCTACCCAAGTTGAAAGGCGCGTTGTTGGTTTTACCGAAATATTTCCCGGCGATAACCACACCATCGTTCCAAAGACCAGCTGATTCCGGAAATGTCGCATAGCCTAGTATGCCACCCATATCACCTACCACCCACATATTTAAGTAGTGTACAGGATCTGTCGCGTCAATCCCTTTTGTAGAAGCCTTTTTCATGGCGTCATTAGCCTGCCAGTTTGTTACAGTCGTAGATTTTCTATTTACTTTAACCAAACGGAAACTAACTCCCGTTGCACCTGCTGCAATAGTTTGGAATTCCGTAGGTAGTTTCGTGATGTCGGCATTTTTAGCAGCAAAGTCGGCATTTAGTACAGCAATTTGAGATTGAATTTGCGCATCGGAAACATTCTCTGCAGAAGATCTGTAAAGTACATTTACAATTACTGGGATTTCAATTGTTCCGTCCGCCAATACTCTTCCCATTTCAGCGTTTTTCAAGAATTCCTGAGTTTGTTTCTCTACATTCATGTAGCGAGACATCAGTTCTGGACTGTCACGAAGTGCAGCCTCGCGGATTTCTTCGGAAGGACAGATTCGTGAAACATTGCTCTCAGTTTTAGCAACTGCATTTGCAGATTCATCATTCGTTAAAGGGTTGTCATTCGTACAGCTTGCTGTTGCAGCTAACAGTACAGCGCTTAAAAAAATCTTTTTCATTTAATAATATATTTTTGTAATGCTAAAATAGACCAAACAATTTATATGGCAATATCACTTTCATAAATATTTTCTCAAAAGTTTTGCGTATATGCATGTTAATTTGTTTTCATTTTAAATAATGACTATTTATAATGAAAAATCCTTAAATTATTGTTATAAATTTGCTGTACTGCGCTTTTGTTAAAAATTCATTTGAGCAGCTCGTAAAATGGTTTTTTATGTTGAATTTGTCTAATATAGTGTTAGATTTTTAAAATGAATTAAATGATGAAATTTCTGTTGGATAACTTTTATGAATTTTAAAAACGGTCAGATTTAATCTTCGTAATATTGCTACATCAACATAACAAAACCCCTTGCTGCAAACAAGGGGTTCATTGTTAAATTGAAAATATTCTTTATTATTTCATTTACTCTATCGGAGCAAATACTAGTCCCGTTTCTGGGAAATAATCCATCGAGATGCGGTCCCCATCATTTATGGTTCCGGCGAGCAGTTCCTTGGAAAGTTTGTTCAAAACCTCGTTTTGCAGAACCCTTTTCAATGGTCTTGCACCAAAGGTAGGATCGTATCCTTTGTTCGTTAGATAATCGATTGCGTCTTCCGTTGCGGTCAGGATGATGCCTTTCTTTTCCAACATTTTGTTGAAACCGCGCAGCTGGAAGTGTACAATTTTGCCGATTTCTTTACGAGTAAGTGGTTGAAAGAGTACCGTTTCATCGATTCTGTTTAGGAATTCCGGACGAAGGGTTTGTTTTAAAAGTTCGAAAACTTCTTCCTTAGTTTGTACGATGGTCTCTACATCCACTTCGCCTTCACCGTCGCGCTTAGCGGCATCGAATCGTTCCTGGATCAGATGCGAACCGAGGTTGGAAGTCATAATGATAATCGAATTTTTAAAATTCACCAAACGCCCTTTGTTATCGGTCAGTCGGCCATCATCCAGCACTTGGAGCAGCGTGTTGAAGACATCAGGATGCGCCTTTTCCACCTCGTCCAGGAGCACCACGGAATACGGTCTTCTGCGCACGGCTTCGGTCAGCTGCCCTCCCTCGTCGTAGCCCACATATCCCGGAGGCGCGCCCACAAGTCGGGAAACGGAGTGGCGTTCTTGATATTCGCTCATATCAATCCGCGTTATATTATTTTCATCATCGAAGAGATATTCTGCCAAGGCCTTTGCAAGCTCGGTTTTTCCGACCCCGGTGGTCCCGAGGAAAAGGAAGGAACCGATTGGTTTTTTCTCGTCGTTCAGTCCGGCGCGGTTTCTGCGGATGGCGTTGGCTACAGATTCTATCGCTTCCTCCTGTCCAACTACGCGCTTGTGAAGTTCATCTTCCAGGTGCAATAGTTTCTCGCGTTCACTTTGCAGTAGTTTAGTAACCGGAATTCCCGTCCATTTAGAAATCACTTCAGAGATGTTTTCGGCAGTTACTTCTTCTTTGATGAGTTCGTTTTCATCGTTCTGCATTTCCAGCTCGAGTTTCTGCAAATCTCCTTCTTTCTCGCGGAGTGTTCCATATTGAATTTCCGCCACCTTAGCATAATCTCCAGCTCTGGAGGCGCGTTCAGCTTCTAGTTTCAAGGCTTCAATTTCTTTCTTAATTGAAGTTAAGTCCTCGGATTTTTGTTTTTCTTTAAGCCATTTCGCATTGATTTCGTTGCGCTGTTCGGTCACTTTGGAGATGTCTTCCTTCAAATGATTCACGCGGATTTCGTTCCCCTCGCGAGCGATTGCAGCAAGTTCGATCTCCATCTGCATCAGTTTGCGGTCAAGGACATCCAACTCTTCAGGTTTGGAATTAATTTCCATTCTAAGTTTTGCCGATGCCTCATCGATGAGGTCGATGGCTTTGTCTGGAAGAAAACGGTCAGTGATGTAGCGCTGGGATTGCTCCACGGCAGCGATAATCGCTTCGTCTTTGATGCGAACTTTATGGTGCGCCTCATATTTATCTTTGATTCCTCGAAGGATGGAGATGGCAGATTCAGTATCAGGCTCTTCCACCATTACTTTTTGGAAACGGCGTTCCAAGGCTTTGTCTTTCTCAAAATATTTTTGATATTCATTCAAAGTCGTCGCACCTATCGCGCGCAGTTCTCCTCGTGCTAATGCTGGCTTCAAGATGTTCGCTGCGTCCATTGCGCCTTCACCGCCACCTGCACCTACAAGCGTGTGAATTTCATCGATGAAAAGAATGATTTGTCCATCGGAATTTATCACCTCATTGACTACGGATTTCAACCTTTCCTCGAACTCACCTTTGTACTTTGCACCGGCGATTAGTGCGGCCATATCCAGAGAGTAAAGGGTTTTGTCTTGCAGGTTTTCCGGGATGTCGCCGGAGATGATGCGGTGTGCGATGCCTTCCGCGATCGCCGTTTTACCCACGCCCGGCTCCCCGATGAGGATTGGATTGTTTTTGGATCTTCTGGAGAGGATTTGCAAAACGCGGCGTATTTCCTCATCACGACCGATCACGGGATCCAGTTTCCCTTCCGCAGCCAATTCGTTAAAGTTTGTAGCGTATTTGTTTAAGGCTTGAAAGGTTTCCTCGGAACTTGCTGAAGTCGCTTTGGAGCCTTTTCGCAGTTCTTTGATACCGCCTTCCAATAGGGATTTTGTAACGCCCATATCTTTGAGCAAAGTAGAAACTGCCGATTTATTTTCGATCAATGAAAGCCAAAGATGCTCTATGGTCACATACTCATCGCCCATTTTTTTAGCGATATTAGGAGCGTCTAAAAGAACTTTGTTGGCCGATTGGCTCAGATAAAGGTTTCCACCTTCCACTTTCGGTAGGTTTTTCAGGCTTGCGCGGTTTCTCTCGCGGATGATTGTAGCGTCTGCTTCTGCTTTCTTCAACAAGAAACCTGAAACGCTTTCGTCGGTTTGAAAAATTCCCTCTAATAAGTGTTGAGGTTCAATGCTTTGGTTGCCAAATTCCATTGCGGTTTGTTGCGCTTTTTGGATGGCTTCCTGAGATTTTACTGTAAATTGTTCTAAGTTCATATTTTTCTGTGATTAAGTTAAAGGTTAGGGGGTTAGAATTTTGTGGGGTCAGAATGTTAGATTAAACTTACATCATTTACCAACTATCATTCATCTTATATCATCCGTCACCTATCTTACCCGCTTACCTTTAACAAAAACTATTCTTTTAAAATATTTGTTAAAATTACAGTCAAAATTTCCGAATTGTTTGTTTTAGATTAAAATTTAAAAGACAAAATTTCCGAATTTAACGAAAATAAAAATCCCGCTACATCAATAGCGGGACAGTAAGGTTTTTTTAAAGGCTAAATCTCCTCATCACTTTCGATGGTGTAGTTTTTCGGCTTATAATCTTTGTCGTGTCTTTCGGAGATTACATCTTCACCCTTTTCGGAGATGATGAAATCTGTGGCATCATCGAACATTTCTTGGAAGTTTTTGAAATCTTCTTTGTAAATGTAGATTTTGTGTTTTTCAAAAGACGGTTCGCCGCTTTCGCTGAAGTTTTTCTTACTTTCAGTGATGGTCAGATAGTAATCTCCGGCCTTGGTTTCGCGTACATCGAAAAAATAGGTTCTTCTTCCTGCCTTTAACACCCTTGTAAAAATTTCATTTTCAGAGCGTTCCTTATAATCATTCATTGGTTCGGTATTATTTCAAAACTTTGTAATAACAAATATATAAGTTTTATGCGAACTTCAAAATAATTTTTTAATTTAAAAGAAATTGGTCTTAAATAATTGATAATGACTGTGTTAACTTGTATGAGAAACTTGTAATTCCGTCAAATCAATGATTTTGTCCGCCCGTTTGGCGCTACTCTCGCGATGGGTGATGATGATGGAAGTGCTTGTTTTTAGGTCTTTTTCGATGTTTTGAAGGATGTTTTCTTCAGTTTCAGTATCCAAAGCAGAAAGTGAATCATCAAAAATTAAAATTTCAGGATCTTTGATCAGCGCTCTGGCGATGCATATCCTTTGTTTTTGTCCGCCCGAGAGCATCACTCCGCGCTCACCCACCATGGTTTGGTATTGGTTTTTAAACTCAACAATATTCTTGTGGACATCGGCTTTCTTTGCATATTCCGTCACCTTCGCCAAATCTGGTTTCTCCAAAGCAAAACCGATGTTGTTTTCAATCGTATCCGAGAAAAGGTAACTCTCCTGCGGAATGTACCCGATGTGCTTGCGGTAGTTTTCGAGGTTATGCTCTTTCAGATTTTTGCCATCTACCAAAATTTCACCCTCGGTAGGGTCTATCAGGCGGCAGAGGAGTAATGCAACAGTCGATTTTCCGCTGCCGGTCTTTCCCATAATGGCAAGACTTTCGCCGGCTTTTACGCTGAAACTAAGGTTGTTTAAGGCTTTGATGCCCGTATTCGGGTAAGTATAGGATACATTTCGGAACTCGATGTCGCCTTTTATAGGGTAGATATTGTGATTGGTATTGGTGATTTCGGATTTTTTGTCTAAAAATTCATTAATTCTGGACATAGATGCCGCTGCGCGCTGGTTCACCGAAGTCACCCAACCCACCATGGAGAAAGGAAAAATCAGGATATTAATGTACATGAAAAAATCAGCGATTTTCCCGACGGATAATTCTCCTTTGATGTATTTTTGTCCGCCAATGTACAAAATAGTGACATTCAGCATCCCCACTACGAAAAGGATAATGGTGAAAAAGTAGGCTTCTGTGCGTGCTAAATCCAAGGCTTTTTGTTGATAATCATTAACCTTGATGCCGTAGTTTTTCTCTATGTATTTTTCTTTAGCAAAAAACTTGACCACGCGAATACCCGAAAAACTATCCTGCACGAAAGTGGAAATCGCCGACTGGCTTTTCTGCATAATCTTGGATTTCTTGTTGATGACAGAACTCACTTTGTAAATCATAAATGAAAGAATCGGCAGCGGCAATAGCGACCACAGCGTCATGGATGTATCTGTTTTTAGCATATAAATCCCTGTAACAGTGAGTAGTACTAGCAGGTTGGCAACATACATTATGCCAGGACCAAGGTACATCCGCACGGCAACCACATCTTCGCTGAGGCGGTTCATCAGGTCGCCGATTGTTGTTTTTTTGTAATCCGTGAGGGATAATTCCTGATAGTGGTTATATATTTTATTTTTGAGTTCGTATTCTATTTTTCGTGAGGCCACGATGATCGTTTGGCGCATCATGAACGTGAAAAACCCCGTGAGTAGGGATGATGCCACGATGATGCCCACATTCATCAGCACTTTTTTGTTGAAACCCAGCGTCGTATTTTCCGTGAGCTGATCCACGGAATCTCCCACAAACTGCACTTTGAAGATGTGGAAAAAATTGCTCGCGATGATGAATAGTACGCCCCAGAACAGCAGCATACGGTGTTTCCAGAAATAAGGGTTTAGGGTTTTTAATGCGTTCATCGTTGCAAAAATAGGTAATTTTTATGGGAAGAGATAGGTTGTTTGCATTTAAACCTGTGCCTTAAAAATTAAATTTCCCTATATTTGCCGCCATAAAATGATCTTTGAATGTTAGGAAGAAGACAAATCCGTGAGAAAGTAGTAGAAAACCTCTACTCTTATTATCAAAACCCTATCAAGACGGATGTCTTGGAAAAAAATCTCCTGACCGAGATAGAAAAGATATACCACCTTTATATATATCAACTCAACTTCCTTGTCGGCCTGAAGCATCTTGCTGAACAGCAGATAGAAATCGGGAAAACTAAATTCCTGAAATCCGAGGAAGACATTAACCCCAACCAAAAATTCATCAACAACCAAGTCCTGAAACTCATCGAGGAAAACCGCGAGAGGCTTTCCTTCAATTCCAAGCATCAGGAACTGAAATGGGACCTGTACGACGAACTTCTTGTGAAGACCTTCCAACGCCTAAAGGCGGGGAAGCGCTATCAGGATTTTATGAAAGAAGAAGGCTATTCTTTCGAGGAAGATCAAAAATTCATCGGTAAACTTTTCCTGCGCTATGTTGCGGAAAATGAGGACTTCCACGACAGGGCAGAAGGCATGGAGATGAGTTGGGCAGATGATTTCCACATTGCTAATTCCATGGTCCAAAAAACCATCGGCTACCTGAAAGAAGACGAGGAGTGCAACACCCTGATCCGTATGTTGAAGGATGATGAAGACCGCAATTTCGCAGTCCGCCTGCTTCGTGCATCGGTGAATAATATGGAAGAAACAGAGAAAAAAATCGAAGAGCGTCTCCAAAACTGGGATTTAGACAGGGTTTCTTTGATGGACAAAATCATCCTTATAGCCGCTATTACAGAGTTTGATGCCTTCCCGGCAACGGCCTCGCGCATCATCATTAATGAATATGTGGAAATTTCCAAAGTGTATTCCACCGATCGCTCAAATATCTTTATTAATGGTATCTTAGACAAATATTCCAAAGACCTGAACCGCATAAATTAATCTGTTATGAAAAAGTATTTCCTTCTCTTTGCCCTTGCCGCCGCCGCAGTATCTTGCAAGAAAGAAAACCAGCCTGCCGATCCAGTGGTGATCGCCGGCGATAGTGAGGTGGTGGCACCTGCCATGGTTTCACAAGAAGACCTTGTGAAAGAAGCCAAATCCAAGCCGCTTACCAATCTCGCACTTTCCGAAAACCACCATGATTTCGGGAAAATAAAAAAAGGAGAGAAAGTGGCACATACCTATACCGTGACGAATATGGGAAGTAATCCGCTCATCATCTCCCAAGTGAAACCTGGTTGCGGCTGTACAGCACCAGAATACACAACCGAGCCGATCATGCCTGGAAAGACCGGAAAAATCACGCTTTCCTTTGATTCTACCAATTTCGACGGACTTGTAAACAAGCAGGCGGAAGTCTATGCCAATGTAGAAAAAGCACCGATTACGATTACCTTTTCAGCAAACATTCAACCTTAAAAAATAAAAAATTATGCTTACAATATTCTTACAAATAGGCGATGCCAACTCCATGCTGCCCACTATCCTGATGATGGTCGCCATGTTCGGCGCATTTTATTTCCTGATGATCCGCCCGCAAATGGCGAAGGCCAAAAAGGAAAAAAACTTTCAAGCAAGCCTGAAAGTAGGCAGCAGAGTAGTCACCACTTCCGGTATACACGGCAGAATTGCACAAATCCAAGAAGACGGATTCGTGATTGAAACCCTTGCGGGTAAAATTAAATTTGAAAAAGCCGCCGTTTCCCAAGAATTTACTCAAAACAGATTCCCGGATAGCACCGAAACAGCAGTGAAAAAATAATAACTAAAAATTTAGTCCAACAAAAAACTTCAGGAGAATTTCTCTTGAAGTTTTTTTATTTGGGCGCCTTTTCCGCCCTCCGTTCCCGCTGTTTTGCTCGTCGTTCCTCCTCGCAAAACGAGCTCCACTCAGGTCGGGGCGCACGAGATTCGCTGCTTCAACTCAACAATAAAATCAAAATACTCGCCGTGAATATCCTGAAAATAGTCACCAAAGGATAAACCTGTGCATAACTTTGTATCGGAATGTCGCTTTCCAGGTAGTTCGTACTAAAGGAGAGAGCAGCAGGGTCGGTATAACTACCGCTCATGATTCCCGCAAGTTGCAGGAAGTTTATTTTCAAGAAAAATCTGCCCACGATCACCATCAGGATCAAAGGAATAAAGGTAATCGCCGATCCGAACAGAAGGAACGACCAACCGTTGTATTTTATGAAGTTGTCGTAAAAACCATCGCCGGCATGCACGCCCACTGCCGCAAAAAACAGACAAATGCCAAAATCTTTCATAAAATAAATCGCCCCGGTATTGATGTACGAGTGGATGAAGGAAATACCGCCGTAGCGCGAAATCAATAGCGCCACAATCAGCGGTCCGGCTGCAAAGCCCAGTTTGAGCGGGATAGGCAGTCCCGGAATCATCAATGGAAGGGAGCCGAGAATAATTCCCAATAAAAGTCCACCAAACAGTGAAAGGAAGTCCGGTTCTATGAGTTTTTTCTCCTGGTTACCGATGATTTTTTCCGCCTCGGAGATTGCTTCTTCGGAGCCAATCACCCGCAGGATGTCGCCATAGAAAAGTTCCAAACTCGGGCGCGGAATCATCTCCTTACCGGCACGGAATACGCGCGTCACTTTCAGATCGTAGGTGTTATATAAATCCAGTTCAGATAATTTTTTGTGCATCGCCGAAGGCTTGGTCACGAAAATACTTTTCTTACTAATATCGCTCGCCGATTCGATGAACTGGTCAGTAGATGGGCGTCCCAGCTTTTGGATGAACGCGTCCAAATCTTGCTCTTTTCCTACCAGCATCAGCACATCCCGACTTTGCAGCTGCGTATCCAGTGTTGGAGATTTCACGGCCTCGCTACCAGAATGTTTTAACCTCGATACCACAATTTGCAACCCGGTTTCTTTGATAGCTTGGTTCAGAGATTTACCGAAAAACTCAGGGTTTGTCACACGCATTTTTTTATGCATCAGCGGTTCCTCACGGTTCAGTTTGCTCATCCGGAAGCGGCGCATCTCTACTTCTGGGTTTATTTTCAGTATAGTTTTAGATAAAATAATCGTCCCAATAATACCAAATACACCTAACGGATAGGTGATGGCGTAGCCGATGGCGGGATCGGTAAAAATTTTCCCAGGCAAGGTAGCCTTTAGTTCTTCTATGGTATTTTTAGCGGCGCCCAGTCCAGGGGTGTTGGTAACCGATCCACTCATGATTCCAACCAAGTTTTCGATGCTTAATCCGGTAGTTTTGAATAAGATAAAAGTAATCACACCGCCCAAAAAGACGCAGGAAACCGCTAAAATATTGAATTTCAGTCCGTCATTTTTGAACGATGAAAAAAACGACGGCCCTACTTGCAGCCCGATTCCATAAACAAAGAGTATCAACCCGAAATCGCGGATGAAATCCAGAATGCCATCCTCGATTCTATAACCCAAATGTCCTAAAAGCAATCCTGTAAACATAACGGCAGACACGCCGAAAGTGATTTTCCCAAATTTTAATCGTCCAAGAAAGATACCACTTCCAATTGCTAGCATAATGGTGATGAGGGATTGCGTAACGGATGGGTGTTCCGCGGGAAGGAGCAAATTTTGCAGCCAGTCGAACATAATCGTTTTTTTTTTACGCTGCAAAATTACGCCGAACCTGACCTTTTTGAGTGTTAAATTAGAATGAACTTTGTCATTAAATGCATCTGAGAAAAACTCCCGCAGAATATATGGCTTCACAGCTTTCTCGAGATGCCTATTGTCTCAAGATTTATGACAGCCGAGTGTCTTTGTGTTATAATAAATATAAATATAAACATCAATATTTTGTCCTACTAATGATTTCCCTCAATTGCGACTTTTCTTCCGCCGAGAGTTTTCGCCAATAAAAACCATCACTTAAATTACTACCGATTTTTTGAGGGAAAATCCCGGCTTCATAATATTTTTTCATAAAACCCGGGGAAATGGCCGGCAGCGGAGTATCAAAACAAAATGGGTAATCTTTCGGGATATTAAAATCCAAATTTCCAATTCGGTGGGAAGTGTATTTTTTATAGTTGTATTCCGATGGTTTGATGAGTTGGACCGCCTCGAATCCCTTCATAAAGCTACCGAGCCGGAAACTCGGGATAGTGGATTGTAAAATTTTTGGAAAACTAAATGAAAGGCACACTCCCGAAATCATTAACCAAAACAAAACCTTTACGGTTGGCGTCTTTATTTTAGTGGAAAAAATAACAAATGCAATTACGAAAAATACATCAATAAAAAACCGATACTGCGCAGAAAACGCTAACACCAAAATACCTTTTATCATAACGGAAATAAAAATTATGGTGACGACTCGGTTTTTTTTATGGATTGTAAAAGCCGCAAAACTAGTCACCGACAAAATGAAAAGAATATGAATAAAAGACTTCACACCGGAAAGAAAAAGCCAGTTTTTAGCATAATCCCAGGCAGAAAAATTCCTTATTTCTGTGATGCTATACTGCATATCATAGGTTTTCAGGATGGCCATCTCTGCAGAGGATTTCATAAGTTCGGGGTTCGGTTGCCACGGGATTCTTAAATCTATCATTTGGAGCGGAAAAACAGGATAACCGAAACACCAAAGATTTTTGATAAAAAATAGTAATAAAATCAACACACAGGGAAACAGGAGATTGTATCTCTTCAAAATAAATAAGGAATACATCACCACTGCAAGCGGCGCCCAAACCATCGTTGGTTTAATGCAAAAGACAAATACAGAGAGTGCAAACAGCCATTTGGTTTGTTGGTTACCGGATAGAATTTCATCTAAAATAATTAAAGAAATCACGATAACGGGCAAATCTGGTGAGGGCGATTGTACAAAAAGGCACAAAATGGGCAGGAAAAGCAAGTGGAAAAAACGGTTTCTCTCGTATATATATAAGGTATAGATGACCAAAACCAAGACATTAATCCTTAAAAAAGAATCTGAAAAATGAGAGAAGCCGGCTTGAAATATATGCCACAAGGACATTTGCGCCTGTACCAGTTCCAGATTGGCGATCCCTTTTACCAAACCTATTTCCTGAAGCCATTGCAGCGTGGGGACATAGTACCCGAAATGATCCAAGATAAAAGGCGCAAAACTCGCCGTGAAAATTATGGGAATGATGATGATCAGAGCGCCTTGATTTTGTTTGAAAAAATCAAAAAAAAGAAGATGAATTTTAAAGATAAAAAACGCTGTAATGCCTGATGCCAGTAGGAAAATCTCGGCATATAAGTCTATAGGAAAGAAAAATGCGTACGCCGTGAGCAGGGTAGTGATGGAGACCAAGCCGCGTAACAGCATTGCGGAGAGCACCCCGCCACGCGCGCCCGACAATCTGCCCCAGCCGGCAACAGTGGGCAGCAAAAAGAGTAGACCAAATAAAATATATAGCATTATTGGGCTAAAAGTAACAATCTGTGTGGGATAATGCAAAAGTATTTTTGGGAATTTAAAATTCATACTAAAAATCAGTTCTTTATATTGCTATGTTAAAAAATATTCTTACTTTTGCAGTCCAAAATGCAGGCATGCCATTGTGAGTACGGCATGCTGTTACAATAATTAATGCTTCCACATTCAATTATTACTAATTTATTTAAAAAAGAGAAATGGCTAAAAAGGTCTTTAAAATGGTGAAGCTTCAGGTGAAGGGCGGCGCTGCCAACCCATCTCCACCAGTAGGCCCAGCATTGGGTTCCGCGGGTGTGAACATCATGGAGTTTTGTAAACAATTCAACGGTAGAACTCAGGATAAGCCCGGACAGGTGCTTCCTGTAATCATCACTGTATTCGAAGACAAGTCTTTTGAATTTGTGATTAAAACGCCCCCTGCAGCGATTCAGCTTATGGATGCGGCCAAAATAAAAGGCGGCTCCGGCGAACCGAACAGAAACAAAGTAGGATCTGTATCTTGGGAGCAAGTTTCCAAAATCGCTGAGGAAAAAATGAGCGACTTGAACTGTTTTACAAAAGATTCTGCGATCTCTATGGTGGCAGGTACTGCAAGATCCATGGGGTTGAAAGTAACAGGAACTAAACCGACTACTAACGCTTAATACTAAAGGAAATGGCAAAATTGACAAAAAAGCAGAAGGATGCTTTAAGCAAAGTAGAAAAAGGTAAATTTTACACTCTGGAAGAGGGTTCTGCCCTTGTGAAAGAAGTGAACACTGCAAAGTTTGATGCTTCTGTAGATATCGCCGTGAGATTGGGTGTAGATCCAAGAAAAGCGAACCAAATGGTTAGAGGGGTGGTATCCCTTCCACACGGTACAGGTAAGGATGTGAAAGTGCTTGCACTGGTAACTCCGGACAAAGAAGCTGAGGCTAAAGAAGCTGGTGCTGACTATGTAGGTTTGGACGAATATCTTCAAAAAATCAAAGATGGTTGGACGGATGTAGATGTGATCGTAACCATGCCGGCGGTAATGGGTAAACTCGGTCCTTTAGGTAGAGTGTTAGGTCCAAGAGGCCTTATGCCAAACCCTAAATCTGGTACTGTAACCATGGATATTGGAAAAGCTGTAGCAGAGGTTAAAGCGGGTAAGATAGATTTCAAAGTTGATAAATATGGCATCATCCATGCGGCAATCGGCAAGGTTTCTTTTGAGCCGGCTAAATTGCAAGAAAACGCACAAGAGTTGATCCAGACTTTGGTGAAAATGAAGCCAACGGCTGCGAAAGGAATTTATGTGAAGAGCATCTACATTTCTTCTACAATGAGCCCAGGTATTGCTATTGATACGAAATCTGTAAACTAAAATCTGAAAGACATGACAAAAGAAGAAAAAGTATTAGTAATACAGGAAATAAAGGATCTTTTGCAAGACGCAAAAACAGTATATGTAGCAGATCTTGAGGGCTTGAACGCTGCCCAGACTTCAGATTTCAGAAGACAGGCTTTCAAGCAAGAAATCAAAGTAAAAGTAGTGAAAAACACCCTTTTGCAAAAAGCTATGGAGCAGTTAGGAGAAGTAGATTTCTCTGAAATGTTCCCAACTTTCAAAGGTAACACTGCCGTGATGGTTTCTGAAACAGCAAACGCACCAGCAAAACTGATCCAGTCTTTCAGAAGGAATGCTGAAAAACCATCTTTGAAATCAGCATACCTACAAGAAACAGTCTATATAGGCGACCAAACCCTTGAAACGCTTGTAAATATCAAGTCCAGAGAGGAAATGATCGGCGAAATCATAGGATTGCTCCAATCTCCAATCCAGCGCGTGATATCTGCATTGCAGAATAAGCCTGAAACAGCGGAGCCAAAAGCAGACGAAACAGCAGAAGCTGCTCCGGCTGAAGAAGCAATAACCGAAACTCCTGCTGCGGACGCTCCTGAAGCAAAAACAGAAGGTGCAGAAGGAACTGAGGCTCCTGCTGCTGAATAAGACACTCAAACAAATCTATAAAAAATCAACAACACAAAACATTTTATCAAAATGGCAGATCTTAAAAACCTAGCGGAAACGCTTGTAAACCTTACAGTTAAAGATGTAAACGAATTGGCAGCTATCCTTAAAGATGAGTATGGCATCGAGCCTGCTGCTGCGGCAGTAGTAATGTCCGGCGCAGCTGGCGGTGGCGAAGTTGCTGAGGAAAAAACAGAATTCGATGTAATCCTTAAAGCTGCAGGTGCTTCTAAACTGGCTATCGTTAAGCTTGTAAAAGACCTTACAGGTGCAGGCCTTAAAGAAGCTAAAGATATCGTAGATAGCGCACCAGCGCCAATCAAACAAGGTATTTCTAAAGACGAAGCTGAAGCTTTGAAAAAACAGCTTGAAGAAGCTGGAGCAGAAGTTGAGCTGAAGTAATAAGAAACCCGTCTTATAACACAAGCCGCGCTACATTGTAGCGCGGCTTTTTAATTAATACCACGGGGAAGGAGATTTTGTTAAAATGTAAAACATCTTTTAAAGGGCGTGATACAAGCGATTTTTATATCGATTAGTGATTATTTTTCGGAATATTGTTTAATTCCAATTAATAAATATATATTTGCATAAAAAGAAATCATTGTAAGAAAATCTCCTTGCTTTACGAAGAATATTTGCAAAACTTGCAATTTTTCTTTTTATTTTAAACTTTACCACTCTCTGTAATGCACAGTCGGGTGACTCTTCTGAGTCCTCTGTAATTGTAGGATCTGACGCACTTTTGAGCTCTGGTGGCGCTGTTATAGTAGATTACACGACCAGAGACAATACAGTTGTTGTTCACGTGTCCAGAGAAAAAATAAGTAAATCTAGACGCAAAGCAGCTAACATTATTACTGAAAGGGAGGAAGCTCCAAATAAAGTTCACTACATAAAAGTTAAACCTAATGTAGTATTCTATACAAAAAATAATTCTCACGAAGTTAATAGAATAAATGCGCATTGGTCCGCTACGACCGTTGTGCCACATTTCAGAATTAATTTTGTTGCACTGGTAGAAGCTGTACCTGTCTTCATTCCTTATCTATATAATACACGGGAGCTTGTCTTTTTTGATAATGTTGTTTTTTTAGATGACTATCGAAGGATTCGCTTCTTTACTCGCCCTCCTCCAGCCTTGGTAGGATAATTCACCAATATTTTTCAACGCAATATTACCTATAGCTTCAGTTTAAAACTGGAGCCACTAAGTAAATAGCGCTTCTATACTGCTTTAGTGTTGAATAAAAAAAGGAGGGGCTGCATAATAGTTTCAATCCATCAAAAAAATCTTATAAATTTTAGAAGCTTTTTTACAGATTTATAAGTAATTCAAAACAATTCATAAAAAAATTTATGATAAAGAAATTTGCATTTTTACTCTTTGCGATGTTGTCAATATGTATCAACGCTCAATTAGCGGCCTTTACGGTAACCGCAACCAAGGTCAATGATGAGACCTGTGCAAGCAATGGCGCCATCAGTTGGACCACCGCCAATAAAGCTTCAGGCAGTACAATTACCTACAAGGTAATTAATACTGCTAACAATTCTACAGTGGCTGCGCTTTCCGGCACCACTTACACCAGTTTGGTAGCAGGGGTAAGTGGTCTACTTTTTTGACAGTTTGTAAATATAGTTTTTTCAATTGAAATTTGTACCCGCCAACCGAAACGGA
>JAGLBA010000400.1 GCA_018260475.1 Chryseobacterium sp.
TGTTAAAGAGTTTAGTTATGCTGAGATTAAAGTAGGGTATAAGGCTTTTGATAGTAATGATTCGTATCAATACGGAAATATTGAAGTGAATAACGTCAAAGTAGATTGGAAATAAAATTTTAATAAAAATAAAAATTAACAGTAAAAATGCGATTCCCAACAAAAAGGGAATCGCATTTTTTATTTTAAACAAGGCTATTTCTTACACATTATCGTGCTTTGTTTATTAATAGATAGTGAAATTTTAAAAAAAAGTTAAAAATTTTATTTGTGGATAAGCAGAATTTTTTTTAATTTGGAAAACTTTAAAATTTTATAAAAATAGCGTAAAATCGATACTGATTAAAAATATATGACGAAAATTTATTACCTTTTTATACTTACCCTGTTCTTTTCGGTTAATTTTAATGGTCAACAAAAGTCATCCATTGTTGTTAACGGTCGGGCACAAAAAGATAAAATATTACTACGTTGGGCTGTAGATTCTGCACCATCATGGCAAAAAACTAAT
>JAGLBA010000401.1 GCA_018260475.1 Chryseobacterium sp.
TTATTATGATTTGTCTCTCTAACTCTCTGCCATTCTTTGGCTCCCTGTCTCTCTCTCTCTCTCTCTCTTTCTCTTTTTCTTTCTCTCTCATCGTCGATGGTGAAAAAAAAATTTTTAACTTCCCGACGGATTTTCTGTGTTCATGTATTTCTGAAGTGTGAGAAAATAAATTTTTTTTAAAAATTGTTTTTAAAAAAAATTTGTTTTATTTGGAATAAATTGTTTTTTTCCAATGAAATATTATGGAAATCGTGATAAAAGTTTTGGTAATTAGTTTAGAAAGTGGAGTTGTATTTTGGCATAAATTTCTCAAGATAAAACTGTGTCAATAAATTAGCTTACACAATTCTTTATAGTTTTTCTTAAATTTTATAATGGCAAAGCATTAAATCTTTTTTTGAAAACATTAAGCATACGTAATGAATGAAACACATAACACCATTTTGTGCGCACCTGTCAAATTTCTTTTTTCTTCAAACTTTGTATCAAATTAAATAAGAATGATTGTGCT
>JAGLBA010000402.1 GCA_018260475.1 Chryseobacterium sp.
AGCTTGGTAAAGTTCCTCGAGACTATACTGAATAGACTTTGAACTCTGTATTGCTATAACTGCTTCTTTTAGTTTTTCCCATGTTTTTTCCTGATAGTTTTCCGGTAGTTTAGGAGTTTCTGAAAAACAATAAAATATATTTTTCAAAATGTGAAACTGAAGTATGAAAAAAATGCATTGCTATTGTAAAAGTGTTATTGCATTGTCACACTGACATTGGAACAGAGATTAAAAGGTTAATTCAAATTAAATTAAATTAAAAAATAAAAATAATTTATTAAATGCAAAAGTCAGAGATGCTTTAACCTTAATTTTTTCATTCATTGAGGCAATCTGCAATTGCGATATTTTGAAAATAAACAAAATCAAAAGAAAAATCAAATTTTCAGTATGAGGTAAGAAACGAAAAAATCAAAGGTGTAAAAATGAATATAATAAAAATAACAGTTGTAAAAATATCAAGCTTTTAGTGTAATACGCATACTACTAACTTGCATAAAGTTAAGGTCA
>JAGLBA010000403.1 GCA_018260475.1 Chryseobacterium sp.
TTGTTTCTATTTTATTTTTTTTTTTTTAATTACTGCCACTTTTCAAAGCTTGCAATAATGGATCGGGGGCAGAGACCTCTGCCCTCCGTTTTTCTCCGTTCTCTATCCCAAAAAAATTTATTTCTTTCCTTTATTTTTTTTACTTTTTTTACTGCTTCTCTCTTTCTCTCTCTCTTTATCTATCTTTCTCTCTCTCTTTCTTTATCTCTCTCTCTCAATCTATCTATCTATCTAAATAAAAATTAATAAATTGGAGCTAATAAAACAAAAAAAAAATTATTAGAAATCTGCCCAAAATTTGTTTTTCGTCAGAAAATGGAACAAAATTTTTAACGGGTTATTAAAATTTCGAACTTCCTGATTGTATTTAAAAATCAAAATTTGATTGTATTTGAAAATTTGCTTTTGAAAATCAAAATTTTCAATCATCTGTAAAAAAAAAAACCAAAACAAAACCCAACTTTAAAAATCGTTTACGCTGCTATTGGCAATTGATTTTAATTCACACC
>JAGLBA010000404.1 GCA_018260475.1 Chryseobacterium sp.
AAAAGGGTAACATTGAATGCATTTTCCAACTTCTGTGCCTCATCTTCTTTCCATCTTCTTCTCTTCCGGGCATCTTCTTTTTACTTTCTTCTCCTGTTTTTTTTTTTAATTTTTTAATTTTTTCGCCTCTCATTCACTTCGCTTTTCTATTTTTTTTTTCTTTTGCTGCTTTTTTTTCTTCTGCTTTTTTCTCTATTTTCTTCTTTCTGCGTTTTCTTCCATTTTCTTCTGCTTTTTTGTTTTCCTTTCACTCTCTTTGATTATAGAAATTTTAGAAAATTTTATTTAGTTTCTTCTTTTTTTTTCAATTTTTTTTGCAAGTCGTAATCGCCAATAATGATAAATAATAATGACAATAATATTAATAATAATATAAAATATTAATAAATAAAATTATAAAGATGTCGCGCCATGCCTGGCGCGATGGTAAAGATCTCTTTCTTTCCAACCCGGAAATCCCAAATCCTACCGTGATGGCACAATGTTCGGCAACCAAATGGCTGCCTGAA
>JAGLBA010000405.1 GCA_018260475.1 Chryseobacterium sp.
GAGCGATCCCGCATTTTTGACATTTTTTTCTATTTTTCTTTTCTTTTCTTTTTTTTTTTGACATTTCTCCAATCGACTTCGAAACTAACGGAAATCACCTCCGAGACACACACACAACGGGGAGAAAAAAGAAAAGAATAGAGAAAAAAAAACGCACAAAAGTTGACTTTTTTTATTTCTGACTGCCCATTGAGCCTTATTATTTCTAACACAATTTGCAGTTTAACAACCTTGTATTTTACAAAGCGAAGGTCAAAAAAAAAATTCAATCCGTGAGCATTGTGGTGTGTGTGTGTGTGTGTGTGTGCATTTGGGGAAGCCGTGAACGAAGAAGTTGAACAAGAACGGTTTTGCTGAAGAAAATAAAAATAAAAAATAAAAAAATGTGTACGAATGTCAATTTGTGAGTCGTTCCATTGAAGGGCAATGCGATTGCCCTTCCGTTTTCATTTTTTTTTTTGTTTGGTTTGCCCCCTTTGTTTGCTCTCTTATTCAAAACTAGTTATTTT
>JAGLBA010000406.1 GCA_018260475.1 Chryseobacterium sp.
TCTTCTTCAGATCATACAAAAGTCCGCCTTTTTTGATCAAATCCCAATAAATAAATATTTAACGACTTAATATAATAAAGAAGTGCGGTAAGGTCGCCGAAATTCATGGCAGTTGGCAAAAGGCTTTAGGGATGGCATAAATGGCAGAGACGCGTGCATGTTCCACCCACATCAATGAAAATTAAAAATATATTTTCAGTGATCGAATCAATTGATTTCTGATCACACAATTGATTTTCTGGCGCTTTCTGAAGTCATTATTGTTATTGTTGTTGTTGTTATTATTATTATTATTACTCTTTGCATTCAGACAGCTCTGACGAGGCGTTTTCTTCTTTTTTTATTTTTTTTATTTTTTTATTTTTTTATTTTTTTATTTTTTTTTTTTGAAGAAGAAGAAGAAGAAGAGAAATTCAAGCCTTGTGACGACGCAAACTCTTCCTTTTCCAAAGGATGGTTTATTATTATTATTATTAAAACGATTGCGAGAGACATTAAATTCCTTTTTT
>JAGLBA010000407.1 GCA_018260475.1 Chryseobacterium sp.
CCTGTTAAGAATTGTGAAAAAAAGATTTGAATAAATATAAAATAAAAAATAATTTCAACTGCAAAATAACGGCCCAAGAAAACGCGAATTCTTCGGTTGATCACATTATCTCTCGATTTAATTGTTTTATTATAAATATAATTTGATTTGTTTCTAGGCAAGCTAACAATATGCAAAAAGAAACGAAGAAGCTTCAAGGGCACATGGACGAAGACATTTTGTCTTTCTTTGTCCTTGAAACTCTTCAGAGAAACCGACAAATTGTAACGGACGATCTGATTGGATGTCCAACTTATTTTGTTTTAATAACCGTTGCAAGATGAGTGTTGCGTCTCAACTAAAAAAAATGAATTTTTCTTTGGGCCAGAAAAATTATTTTTTATTCCGCATTGCTGCGAAACGTTTTTTTATTTGCTGTTGAAAATGTCCAGAAATCAGAGCTTAAGAAATTCCAGTAGACGAAAAGAAGTATTCCCTCTCTCTCTCTCTCTCTCTCTCTCTCTCTCTCTC
>JAGLBA010000408.1 GCA_018260475.1 Chryseobacterium sp.
ATTTTTTTTTTTTTTCATGTTTCAATCCGAAATTTCAGATTATATATATATATAAATATATCTATTTATATTTATATATAGAAGGGAAATAATAGTAATTAAATGAGAATTCATTTTTAATTAGTGTTGCCTGGGTAAAGAAGCAGAAGAGAGAGTTAGTTTTTCATTGAAATAAAATTAATGTAATTATTCTAAGTAAGAGTGTTCGAAATGGAGTGGATCAAAGCCGGATGCAATTTATAATTAAATAAATCATTCTCTCCATCCCCCGGAATCAAAAATCCAGAAACATTTTGCCTGACTCCAGTTCGAACGCTTTCAAAAAAACCAAACGCGGCCATGACTGAACGTTTCTAGAAAATTATTTCCAATGTACTTATCCTTCTTTTTTTTAAAGTATTTTAGAAATAGTTGATGCTATTGACCGAATTCACAAAATTTACCTTCCTGGCATGTCTTAAGCTCAGCTCTTTACCCTGCTACCATTTTTTTTAGTTACTAATTTTATA
>JAGLBA010000409.1 GCA_018260475.1 Chryseobacterium sp.
CCCTTACTTCTTTTAAACATAAAAGAAGTCATCAGTTTACATAAAGTAATTAAGTGTAATATAAAAGTAAGAAAAAGCAATAGTAAAAATTGTGTAATAGCTTCTTATAAATAAACATTTTTTAGCAAATGAAATTGATTAAAATTAAGAGTTTCTGTTTTTGATTCTAGATCCAGAAGATCTAGTGGTACAAAATTTACAGAATTTGTTTTTCATTAAGTTTGACCAAAAAATTCAAAAGACCATTAAATTCAAGTAAAGCTTTTTTTTTAAAAAAAATAAATTTTTAAATATATTTATAAGATTCGTATACAATTAACCAGAATCAAACCCTAAGCAATAATCTAAATCTATTTAGACTGCATAAAAGCGCGTCTAGCAATCAACTTTAAAATAAATTTTTACCGTTTAATTAAATTTAATAGTAAAAGAAGTCGAAGTTTTTCTGGAAGTTAAATTTTGGCAAAAGAATTTATATATTTAAGAAAGAAGAAGTGAGTGGTACGAAG
>JAGLBA010000040.1 GCA_018260475.1 Chryseobacterium sp.
CCCATTTTCTTTCCAATACTACTTAATGCTTGTGTTCTGACATACTTATTACCATAGAATACTCTGCCTGTATTTGGATTTTCAAAATGAAAAAGTTGTGAATTTCCATATGTCGTAATTCTAGTTTTGCCAGATAATTTTTCCACTCCCATCGCTACTAAACCAAATATATAATTAGTTTTACCAGTATCATCATACCATCCCAAACTGGAAGAAGGATAATTGTAGGAATTATAATACGACTGGTTAAATATAGGATTATTATGCTGGCTGTTCCATATATCCATATAACTCTTTTGGGAATTAAGAATCTGGCTTCCCCAAGTTGATTTGTGACCAGTGAGTATCACCTCAGGAAGACGGATTTCGCCGTGGCTATACGGTGCTCCAGTAAACTGGCCACCATTAAGTCCGCCACCACTGCCACCAAATCCGCCACCGCCAGAGCCCATGTTACTATACCCAGAATAGTTTAAAGGATTTCCATTATAATCCATAGAACCGCCCCAGTTATTGGTAAACCCACTCCCTGTATTCGTCCATACCGTACCGTCAGGAGATGCCAATATTTCATCTATAAATTGTTGCGTTAGCATCCCGCTTGGGTCAAAAAACATTAAGGGATTATTCAGCACATAAGCATACATATTGTAATTCTGCGAGTTATAAGGGTCTTGGATATATGCGTCCGCATTCAGGAACCTGCGCAATAAAGGGTCATAAAGTCTTCCGTTCATGTGGATAAGCCCGACCTCGGCAAAATGTTCATGAGATGTATAGCCCCTGTCAAGTAGCAAGCCGCCATTCGACATAAAATCCCTTATCTGGTTCTCGTCGGTCAATATAGCGCCGCCATTAACCTGCAGGTGCGTGAGGTTACCCCAGGCGTCGTAATGCCTTTGCTCAACTTTATTTCCAGCCTCGTCGCTAATGGCCAAGATACTGCCCAGGTAGTCCTTGTGCAAAAATTTGTAAGAACCGCTGCTCTCTGTATAATTCTTAACGAAGATGATGTTGCTTTCGTATGGTGAGCCGCATTTTAAAAACCAAAAAGAACTTCTACGCTTTTGCAGGCAAATGCCTGCACAGGTTTGTTATGTTTATTTCACATTTTATCTCGTAAACCCCTGTGGTTGTGGAAAACCAACACTTTTGGAACATTACCGAATACGCCGACAGAACAATAACACTATACTTACTAATTCAAATCATAGTAAAACCAATCAGTTAAATACTCTTCACAATTACTGAATAAATATGTATCAAAGGCTAATTTAAATCTATATTTTTTCTTTTCTTTAAAAACCTGCGAAATCCTTCCAGGAATAACTTTGACTTTGTATTCTTTGATTTTATTATTTTTCAGACAAAACGTTTTTCCTAAACATTTTTTAGTATCCAAACATGATGCTCCGTCAAAACTATAGCCAGTATCTTCATACGACTTTTTTTCTTCATTATAAATCTGAACATTAGTTGGTCTAGCCCATTCACTTTTATATTGGATAGGAACTTTTAATTTTCTTTTAGTTTGATTTTTAATTATAAGAGTTACCGTACCATCCTTTGACAAAGTATTATTTGCAAAAGATAGATTACATTTTTGTTGCGCAGAAAAAAAACTCACAACCAGTATTAGAATAAATTTATACATATTATTTAAAAAAACTTGAGTTTGCAAAATCATTATATTGTGATTGATAAGCCCTGATTAGCGCAGGGTGGGCTGTCATATAATTATAAAATTCGCGAGC
>JAGLBA010000410.1 GCA_018260475.1 Chryseobacterium sp.
TATCGAGCCACCTATCTATTTATCTATTTATAAAATAACAAAACTCACTTTTTGCCATCTCAACAAGCAATTGACGACTGTTTAATTTAAAGTAGGAAATGAGAATGAAACAAAAAAATAAAAAATAAAAAAATAAAAAAATTAAAAGAGCACAGAAAAAGAAAAGAAAGGCAAAGTTCGACAACCACCGATTTATTACTTTTACTTTTTTTTAATTCAAAAGGCAAAAAAAATTAATTTTCCTCCGCTGTTTGAAAAACAATCAAAATCAAAATTGGAAGTAATTGGTATGCGAACCAAAGAACCAGAAACCTGCTGAATGATAGCAGAAGAAAAATGGGGTCTCGAAAATGGGAGATTCAATTTAATGGCATCTAATAAAAAAATAAAAAAATAATTGTTTCGAGTTGTTCTTACAGTGTCAGCAGAGAACCAGACCTCGGGGGAGTTTTTATTTGTTTCTTTGTTTTTTCAACAGTTAGCAGTATTAAAAAAAAAATTAAAAACA
>JAGLBA010000411.1 GCA_018260475.1 Chryseobacterium sp.
TGAAAACCCAGAAAATTTAATGAAATCATTCTGAAGCATGATCGGTTCGGGGTTCGTCTTCTGGCAAGATCAGACTTCGTCGCTTCTTTCGAATTCATAATTCATTCTCAACCTCGAAAACTTTTTCCTTTTTTTTTCTTTTTCTTTTTACATCTTTATTGTTGCTCATTTTGAAAAATGAAAAGAAAAAAAATTAAGTAAAGAGAAAAGACATATGCGGAATAATAATTGAGAGAAGAAGAGGAAAAATGGGAAGAGAGAAAAAAAAAAGAGAAATTATTTTTATTTGTTGCGGCGCCGGCCGCATAAATAACACTTGCAGACGTTTTAATGCAGCCGAAGATCCGGAGGAATGGAAAATGAAAACAGAAAAATAGTTCTTACTTTTCATTGAATCTTTGATAATCAGAAGAGAAAATAAGAAATGATTTGCCTTTTCCAGCAGAGAGTTAAAAAAAAAAAACAAAATCATGTTAAATAAATTGGTCCTCTGAAATTGAAAAAGATG
>JAGLBA010000412.1 GCA_018260475.1 Chryseobacterium sp.
CCCATATTTCCTCGACTCCCTTCCCATCTTCTTCCGCTTCCTTTCTCCTTTCCTGCTCACCAGCAAAGAAGAAGAAGAAGAAGAATAAGAAGAAGAAGAAGTAGACGAAGACGAAAAGAAAAAAGAAAAAAAAAACTTTCTTTTCAACTTTCGCCCGTCATCCTCGCGTCAAAGGAGAGTCGAAAAAATCCCCGAGAAACGAAAAATTTCCCAATTTTTCTCTTTTTTTTTTTTCTTTTTTTCTTTCCGGCCGAAATGCTGCCGCCACGTTTCGGTATCCCCCACGTCAAATAGGCTGACAGATTCGACCGGGATCGGAGTCGGACGACAGCAAAAAAAAAAAAAAAGAAAAGAAAAAAGAAAAAAGAAAAGAAAAAAATTACGAGACGAAAACAGCGCGGGGACCGAAACCGAATTGGGAGGATGAACCGTGAGGCCAAAAATGAAACTTTTCGATGGATAAAATCGAGAAAAATGGACGATTGACCAAAAGGTGTGTTCTCGTAAA
>JAGLBA010000413.1 GCA_018260475.1 Chryseobacterium sp.
ATGCATAAAAGTAACTGAAATGCATCAATATTTGAACGCAATCCATATATTAACATCGATTTAATGTAATTAATTTTCTGCAACAATTATTTGCATCGATTGAGTGGCAGAAAATATCAGAATTTTAAATTTTAAAATGTTTCTCTCTTTTTTTTGAACTTTAAAATTTTTAAAAATTAATCGATAGATAAATAAACGAAAATTGAAAGTTAAAAAATTAAATTTAAAAAATAAACATAAAAAACATAAATAAATAAAAATAAATAAACAAAAATTAAATGTAAAAAAAAATTAAAAAGATAAAAATACAAATAAAATTTTTTTTTAAATTTAAAAATTAAAATTAAAAATAAATTAATTTGAAATAAAAAATTAAAAAATTAAAATAAAAATGTAAAAATAAAAGTTTAAATATAAAAATAAATTTTTTTTTAGAAAAATAGATAAACAAAGTAGATAAATAAAAATAAATTAAATAAAAATAAAATGAGAAAATAAAATGCAGAG
>JAGLBA010000414.1 GCA_018260475.1 Chryseobacterium sp.
CAGCTAAAGAACGAGTTTGCATAAATCATGAATAAGACTATAAAAAAAATTTTTTTTAAATACTGGAATAGAGTTAGTTAAGTTGACCTTAGTATTATTTCCAACTGAAAGGTGTTATTGTTTTTTTTCTTGCTGCTGAAAACTGTTTTTGAAAAGTTATACATGTATGAAAGTCGTATACGCTTGGTACATTATATATAATATTTATTATTTATATATAATATTGATTTATATATAATATTGATATCGTTGGCATTAGAGAATGGAATTCCTTGTCGAGTGTCAAAGTCGCAATGTATAAATACTTTGCATTATTTAATTTGCAACTAATAGCTTTAATGACTAATAGCTTTAATGAGTTAATTTAATTTAATCAAATACGATTTCAGCAAAACCTCTGTTTTTAAATTTCTCTTTTTACTGGTAAAAAGAGTTTTCAGTAGTTATCAAAAAACCAATGCAATTTTTTAATGCTACAAAGTTATTTTCAGAAGTGCCGCTTACTAT
>JAGLBA010000415.1 GCA_018260475.1 Chryseobacterium sp.
AGATTTAAATAATAAGAAACAACAAATTGGCACCTGAAATATCTATCAGGGTTTAAAACAATTGTTGCATACCTTGGGCATCCTCACCGATTATTGAAAACTTCACTGACAACACAAAAACTTTTTTTTTTAATGATTATTTAAATCTTCAGCTTAAACAACAAAACCTGCCACATTACAACAAAACTAACGAAACTGGAGAAATCCATCAGTCTCTCAAAAAAAAGCAAAATTAAAATCAAAATCCCCTGATTTTTGATAATAAAATAAAAAAACAAAAATTAAAGAATAAATAATTAAATTACAGTAAATTTACATGTCATCAATTTTAGCTATTTACAGCATAATATATACAAAATATATAAAATAATTATTAATAAAATATATTTTTATTTATGTATTGAGAAATTAAATTAAAATTCGATTGCATTGACTCATTAGCATCTCGAATACGTAAAAAAAAAATTATTCACTCTCACAAAATACCGGTAAAAATTAAATATAATA
>JAGLBA010000416.1 GCA_018260475.1 Chryseobacterium sp.
GGCAAAGTTCATGGAGGTAGGCATCTTCTATCATTGTAGACAAATGAAGAGTTAGTTTTTTTTTTACTGAGTACGTTTTAAAGTGCTTCTATCATGAGCTATAAGAATATTTGACATTTATTCGGTTTTCAAAAATTAATTTTCTAGTAATCGATTTGAGTGGTAGCAGTTTTGAATTTTCAATATTTTTATGCTTTTGGGAAAAGAAGAGTCGCTCGCACTATGCTTAACGACAACAACAAAAACAATATTTAATAATAATAATATTAATATTATCATTGTTAATAAATAAATAAACGCATAAATCTGTGTTGAACGATTCCGTAACCAAAGTTATACCAACTCGACGAAATTGCTTGGAGAGAAAAAAAATTAAAAAAAAAAAAATTTCCAAGATCATAGATCAACCGGATGTAACATTAACAAAAACCGGAAACACATAACACACATTTCCATTTTGCAGCATATGTATATTACGTGCCAAACAAAACGAAAAATGATTCTTTT
>JAGLBA010000417.1 GCA_018260475.1 Chryseobacterium sp.
ATTCAAAAACCTTCTACCTAATTGAATTCAAATTTTCAATGGTATCGTAGCCCTCTCCAAACTCGAACCTTGGTTTCAGCCTAACCAAACTCGGTTCGGGACGTTCAAGATTATTTTTTATTTTAAATTAAAAAGTACATGAATTGTTTTGATAAATTTCATAAATAAAAATTGATTTAATTAAGTTGAAGAAAATTAATATTTTAATTGAAATTCAAATGTATATTCAACTAAATATTTATTTTTACAAATGAAACAATTGATGAAGTTCAAGAAAAAAATTTTTTAGAAATTTACAAAATCCAGTTCGTTCGGTTTGTGCGGTTTGTGCTCAGGTTTTAATTTAAAAATTAAATTACCATTTCTTAAATTTAATTACCAATAAAAATTAAATTACCATTTCTTCCTTTTTCAAGTTGCTTTATTTGCAACTAGAGAAACCAGAAACAGAGAACAATTTCAAATCGTCCGGTGAATTCTACTCTAAAATATCTGAATAGCGTCTT
>JAGLBA010000418.1 GCA_018260475.1 Chryseobacterium sp.
CTCCTACATCTACGGATGTCAAAAGGCTGGAATTTCTAATTACCGTCACCAACTTGACACATGTCTTCGATCGAACTCTTCGAATGCGTTTCTTCCACTAACCGCTAACTTTAAAAATTTAATTTTGAAGAATTTTGACGGTTGAAAAGTCGGATTTCCTCGCCAGTTAATTATTATCCAGGTGATTATACAGAGCCAAATGAGAATTTTGCCAAATTTGCCGATGTCTTTCTACCCCCGAGGCGTCTCTCCCCTTTTGAAATAGCGAAAAACCTATCAATGTCGGTGCCAAAGAAAAAGAAAAACAAACAAATTTCAAACTCAAATCCAAATCCAAATTCACTGACACTTGTTGATTCGACCGATTAATTTTATTGTGTCCTTCTCCCAAAATAATTTTCTTTTTTCCTTCTCTTTTGATCCCCTCTTTGATCTTTGACCTTTTTTTTTGCTTCTAGTCACTTCCTAAAATTCAAAAAAAAAAAAAAAAAGAATTGCTACTGTTT
>JAGLBA010000419.1 GCA_018260475.1 Chryseobacterium sp.
ATTCTTTTTTTTACCAAATTTAATTTCCTCATCATTTAAAATTTTTTTTAAAATTTTTCAGAAGTGAGAAATCGAAGAGGTCAAAGTGGTACTCGTTCAACTATTGAAGTCTCTTACCTATTGAAGTTCTGACTTTAAAATTTATTTAATGTTTATTTACTATTTGCTCTGTAAAGTGAAATGACTGAAGCGAATCCTTTTTTTGTTTCTGAATCTCTTTTTGGGCACCGGAGAAATTTTTTTTTCTTAAAAAACTGATTCACTGACGTCACTTCCCTTTCCTCCCTGAAGGCAAGAGAAAAAAGTTTTCGCGCGGAGGTCACAGCCCTCTAAAAGAATTAAAAACTCTACGCGTTGAGATCAAACCAAAAAAAATGATTGGCTTTTTATTTTTCCGATTTTTCCTTTTGATGGCGAATTTCCCTCCATGCCAGCACCTTCCCCCCCGGCGGGGAGAGAGGCAGCAGGGGAGGGGAACGAGGCCCCGAAACCTCGCGGCCCCGTCC
>JAGLBA010000041.1 GCA_018260475.1 Chryseobacterium sp.
ATTTCGTCGGCCAACCTATCCCTCTCAGGTTGCTCCTCAGCAGAGCCCGATTCCGTTTCGGTTGGCGGGTACAAATTCAATTGAAAAAACTATATTTACAAACTGTCAAAAAAGTAGACCACTTACCTTATCTTCTCAATGTAAGTTTAAAAAAGTAAATTAAAGTGAAAAAAATAAACCATAGTCTAAACACAACTTTTATAACGTTTTTGTAATTTATCAATAAAGAGCCATAAATTTGTTCCTTATTTACATACATTTTATAAAATGAGTAAAATATTAATAATTTCACAGTCTGATTTCGAGTATTTAACTAATGAGGTCTGCGATTGGCTAAATTTATATGAAGCAGATTATTTTCTTCTTAATATTGATAAAATATATGACAGTATACATTATTATGTAAATGTTGATATATTAGGCAATAAAATCATTTTATACGATGTCGAACAAAAAAAATATAAATCTTGAATAAGTAAAGGTGGTTTGGTGTCGTCGATTTAAAATCAATAATTTGCCGACTTTTGCACTCATTTTCATAAGAAAGCGCACCGCCTCCACAAAAACAATCAAATGAAAAATTATATTATCGCCGGACTGCTAGCCATCTCCCCACTCTGCACCGCGCAGCGCGTTACCCTGAGCAAAGCGGAAAAAACCAATACCAATACAGATAAGTTCCTGTACAAAATAGACCCCGCAAAAATCGCCGCCCAGTATTTGGGAGAGGTAGAGGTAGAAGGTTACACAGAAAACGACACGGAAATTTTCTCACAGATCTATAAAAAGGCTAAATTGATAGGCGCCAATGCATTTGCCTTGCACCTTTCCCCGGGTATAGATTCGGCGGTTACCCCGTTCAATCCTTCTCATTACCACATCAGTTTGTACTATTCCCGCGACTTTGAGAACGAAACCAACATCGCATATCTTTTCTCATCAGGCGAAAAGCCTCAGAAAATCCGTGTAGATGGCAAGCGACTTATACTCCAGCCACGCAGTTATATCAAAAAGGTCATCAATTTCGGAGGCGAAAATTCCATCACAGCAGGAAATTTGTTAGGCTCCCGCATCAATTTGTCTGCTAAAGAAGGCCAGCCGGTACAATATTTTCAGATAATCCCTTTTGATGTGAAGGCAGATCAGACAGGGCAAGGAGGAATAAATGTAAAATCGGGTGACATTATTGGACTCGAGCGTTCCTACGCCGAATTTTTGTCCTTAATATATAAGGAGCAGCGTTAATATTTTTTAGGAGCTATTTCCCGCTGTCCGCTGTATCTTACCCGCGGGTCCATTCGCCGCCTCCCTTCGGTCGTCTTCGCCCGGCCCTCGGGTAAGGATGCCCCTTCCATCGTGGCTATGCGGGATTCGCCGGCAGTTTTGCCGCTCCGGCACGGGGTTTTCGGCTCCTCGGCTCCTGGCTGCCTTGCTCCCAGCCTGCCGGCTCGCGGTTCCAGGTTCCAGATTATAAAGGGGGAGGGACATGTAGCAGAGGCCATCCTACGCGCGGCTTCGCCGCGCGTAGGAAATTTTTCTCCCTCGTTTCCAATTTGTTAGGCTGTCGCGGCCAATTTTCCGGAGATAATATTTGGAAGTTTGC
>JAGLBA010000420.1 GCA_018260475.1 Chryseobacterium sp.
TGTTTGCAAGCAGATCGATATCGAGTCTGAGGTTGTTTAGGACGGTTCTTCAGCTGGAAAGTCATCGCGAGCAAACTTTCCTATGAAATGTTTTAATAAAATTGAAAAAATTTTAGATGCCACTTGTAAATTAAACTTAATTTTAAGTGTCTAAAACATGCCCAATTCACAAAGATAGAATTCTGCCTCAAGAAGAAACTTTAATCCGTCGAATTTTAAAATTACATCGACTCCCAGAGCTTTCTTCCAGGTTTTTTTTTCCTTTAATTTTTCTCCTATCTTTTTTTTTGAAGTAGTGGACGAGTTTACACAAATCCCCCTTTTTGCTGGTGGTGGTTCTTTTTCTTCTTTGAAATTTTTTTTATTTTTTCTTTTTTTTTTGTTCAAAAAAATGTTTACCCAGATGACCATGAAAATTTTTAATGTCGTGTTTGCGCATCCTTGCTTTCGAATAACCATTTCATTTTTTTTTTTTTTTGAAACCTGGTTTTTGGTCTAGTGAGGTT
>JAGLBA010000421.1 GCA_018260475.1 Chryseobacterium sp.
TGACATGCACCTTTACTCCGATTTTGAAAACTATGGAATGTGTTGCCATCAGACGTCTCCTGCAGACCCCAATAAGTAGATAATTTCAAGAATTATTTATTGCCAAAAAAAAGATTCACTCACACTTTTACAATTACTTTTTGGGCGATTACGTAACGTAGAAAAACTGTGAACTTCTTTACCAAATGCTTCGCCGCCTTTTTCAGCGGCTGCTGGCATCTGAAAAATCAAACCGAAAAAATGATTGATTGTTGGTTTTGGGCTACTGCAGGCTGCGTCGAAATAAGACGTTCAGTTTTACCAGTTTTTTTGTCAACTTTAACGACTGCTGGCATTTTCGCCGATCACAAATAGACTGGAGATGTATGGCATAAATTAAGAAGATTAGAGGTAAAAAAGCAGGTATCGAGAAATAGATGCGTTAAAGGAATGACATTGGTTGCATTTCATCTGCCAATTAGCGGATTCGCAGATCTTTTTTTTCTTTTGGTACCTGCATCTGCGCG
>JAGLBA010000422.1 GCA_018260475.1 Chryseobacterium sp.
ACTTTGACCCCGTCCGCGTCCAAGTCGTTCAGGGAGGACAAATTGAAATCGGGCTCGAGCTTTTGCCAGAGATCCCATTTTCGGTTCGAACCGTTCTCTTCCTCCACTTCAACCATGCCTTTTCATCGTTTTCTTCTTTCTTTTTCTTTTTTTTTTTTGCTTATTCTGGTTCTGGAAGTCCTTGAAAAAACCAAACAAAACAAAAAAAATTAATTAATAATGATAAAACGTTGCGAAACGACTCCATGTGGCACTGGGTTTTCGCTTTTGACTTTTTTTGCTCATTTATGCCCATTGCTTCTTCAAGAGGCATCAGAGTGCTCTTTGACACCGAATCAAATCTTATTTTTCTTATTGCTGAGCGAGAGCCTGAAATCGATGGAATTATTTTTTTTCTTTTTTCTGTCTTCATAACCTTCAATGAAATCCGCGTCGAAAGCCACAAAAGTACGATCAAGGTTCAAGAAAAAAAGCAGATTAAAATTTTTAATTATCCTAAATTGCAT
>JAGLBA010000423.1 GCA_018260475.1 Chryseobacterium sp.
TTAAAATAAACAACAAAAATAATTCCTCTAAAAATAATAAGTAATTAATTCCTTTATTTTATTTTTTATTGTAATATTATTTTTATTTTATTTTATTGTTTATTTATTTTTTTACCTACTTTTTTACTACTTTAAAATAATTTTTTGTATTTTATGTGTATAAGTTATTAATATTAATAGGGAATTAATGTTTCACCTTTAACATTTATTTTTTAACAAAGTGTATATGTTTCTGTGTCTGACTTTAAACAATATTCCTTTTTAGTATTAACTCCAACAATTGGATGAAATTTACAATAAGATGTTCAGAATATCATGACGAAGAGATCTATGAAGATCTCTGTTATATATCATTTTCATTCCCTCCACAGGTATACAATAAAGAATACAATACAATAGTGCATTCCCTTTTATATATGTTTACATTTTGTTTTATGTAATAGATTGAAGTATAAGGCATAAGTAGTATGAGCATTCACATTTTTAGTACTTTTGTAAGAAATAC
>JAGLBA010000424.1 GCA_018260475.1 Chryseobacterium sp.
GATGGAGCAAAAAAAGAGAGAGAGAGAGAGAGACTGGAAGCAGATTCAGTGGGACGACTTCGAAAAACAAAAAAAAAAGAGTTTGCCAAGAAATCGCAGAAGAAAATTTCTTCTCTCGGGTTCATCTGCTACCAAAAAGAAAATAAAAACTTAAAAAACTTATTTGCCAATCAAAACCGGCTACTAGTACATCCCGATGCGTTGAGAACCGACGATGACCACATCCCGTTTTTCACCATCCCAAGGAACCTGAAGTAGATGTAAAAAGGTTGAAAACGGATCTTCCGCTAGGTAGTCTACAACGCGGTTTCAAAACCTAAAAACTCACGAAAGAAAAGGAGTTGGAAAGAAAAGCCGCGAAAGACTAAAAACTAAAATAAAAAATGTAAATTTCGTTTTACTCTTCCTCGACAGTCTCGACGCGCTCGAAACTGTCGCCATAAAGCGAAACCTACTTTGGCGTCGACTCCGGCTTCGTAAAATCCCTTGTCCGGAGGCACGATGT
>JAGLBA010000425.1 GCA_018260475.1 Chryseobacterium sp.
AGGAAGACAAAATTGAGATTTCAGGATTAAAATTGAATTCATTGAGATTCTCATTGGATTAATCAGATAGATTGTGTCGATGAGAAGGTCTCAGATGAATTTTTATTCGATCACCTTTCGAGATTTGGCATTCTTTTTAATGAAACCAGTAAATAGCAATTAATCTAGTTATGCGTGAGATTAATTAAATATTTTCATCTGCCTCATTTTTGAAACGAAAAGACGGATTTAAAAAATAGTAAGAATTTTTTAAAAATAAATTTACATTTTTTAACCGAAATCTTTTTCTATTTAGAAAATAGCTAAAGTTTTATAAAACAGTTTTTAATAAACCATAAGATAATAAAACAGTTAATTAAATAGTTTTTAAAAAGTTTTAAAATTTAGCCAAATTAATATATTTAGAAAAAAACCAATAAACAATTATTATTGTTATTTTTCTAAATGTTATTTATTAATTCTTATTATTGCAAATTACATCATTATTACAATAAATATTTT
The DNA here is from genome assembly GCA_018260475.1 of Chryseobacterium sp. GTDB lineage: Bacteria > Bacteroidota > Bacteroidia > Flavobacteriales > Weeksellaceae > JAGLBA01. Next base: position 502 of record JAGLBA010000425.1, read on the forward strand.
ACAT
>JAGLBA010000426.1 GCA_018260475.1 Chryseobacterium sp.
ATCGTAGTAGCCCAACCATGGTTTTTCCGATTTCGGTTTCTCCACCTCGTGGTAATCGTTCATTGTCATTCTCCTTCCGGTTTCCGCATCTCTTGCCGTACTCCAGTAAAAAAAAAAAGTGAAAACATGAAATTTCGGATCGAATCGGAGAATTATTTTATTTTGTGTCCGGGTCGAATTGTGCTCGTTTATAAAATTGCACTTTTTTTTGGGTTTGTTTCGGCCAACTATAACACTTCAAACTTCTACAACATCTACAAACTTCAGTAATTTCAATTGAAATAAATTAATCGACTTCTCAGGGTGATTAAAGTCCTTTGCATTAAAGTCCCATTTAAAATAATGGCCTTCGGTTCTTAATTTTAATTTTTTTTTGTTTTTTTAAAGGCGCGTTTTCAGTAGATGGAGAAAATGTTTTCGTTCCCAGAAAGTCCGTGCCCAAGAATAAATTTCTGCAAATTTCTTGCGGTTATCACCGGTTTAATAGCTTAATAACATTCTCTC
>JAGLBA010000427.1 GCA_018260475.1 Chryseobacterium sp.
TTCATTTCGGTGAATGGGAGGGGAGGGGTAAGGGGAAAAGGTTGTCTTCAGCCACGACTGGCCATTGCCCTCATCGATCCGAATTTTCCAAAGGGCCTTCAGTCGTTTTTTCTCGACATCAAATTTTTAATTAAAAAAAAATTATTTCCATCGGCTTGCATGGAAATGGCGAATTGTAAAAGAATTTTTCTTTTTTTTGTAAAATTTAACAGTTGACGAATCCGCCAGTGTCTGATGACGAACGTTAACCTCATTAATGGCAACGAATTAATGGGGTCTTGAAGTTTTACGTCAGGCACACTGATTAGAAATCGCGAGAAAAAAATCTTAATCGGAAAATGCCAGAAAATTTTTAATGGGAAATGAAAATTCAGTTCAATGAAGTCTTTCATTGCCCTCCGCCCTCCCCGCCCGCCGCCGCCGCCACCAACGCCGTTTAAAATCTCTGTGAACGCCACAAAAAAAAGAGAAAAAGAAGAAACGTGGAGTCAGTCCTGCGTAATT
>JAGLBA010000428.1 GCA_018260475.1 Chryseobacterium sp.
CTTTTTTTCTTTTTTTTCTTCATCTTCTTCTTCTTCTTCTATTCCTCTTTTTACTTCTTATTTTTTCCTACTCCTTGTTTCTTTCCTTTGTCTTGTTTTTCTCTCCTATTCTTCTATCTCTTCTTTTTCTACTTTTTCCTCTTTTTTCTTCTGTTTTTCCTCTCCTGCTTCTCATTGTCCTTTTTTTCTACTTTTTTTTTCTTCTCATCCACCTCCTTCTACTTCTTTTTTTTCTCTTTTTCTTCTTCTTCTGCTTTGTAGTCATTGTAGTCTTTCGTTGTTGAAAAAAAAACTTTGTTTAACGTTTTTTTTGCTTGTTTCTAGTGATTTCATCTTCTTCTCTTCCACTTTTCTCACACTTCATAAATTTTAATGAAAAAAAACACGAATTTCAGTTTTGCTCTGTTAATATCATCTTTCATGGCTTTAGATTTTGCATTTACAGTTATTAGCAGACGTTACAACCGCATGTTTGTGGCCGATACATACTTTTCAGGTGAACTG
>JAGLBA010000429.1 GCA_018260475.1 Chryseobacterium sp.
AAAAGAAAACAGGCACTCAAAAGGTGAAGGAATGCTGAGTGGGGAAAAAATTGTCGAAACCACGTGATCCATAGATGGCCGAAACGAACACAAAAAAATAATAACGTAAAAATTAATTTTCAGTTTTGATTTTTGATGATTTTCCAGCGTTAAAATTACTCATTCTTTCACAAGTTGTTCTATAATTACGTAATTCCTTTGATATAAATAGAAATCTGCACTTATTAATTATAATTATTAGTGTCATTATAAATTCAAATTTACGATGCGACGCATGCGAATCGGCCGTGATATTCGACGCATGAATAAACATTATTCAATGTTTAGCAGTAAACAATGTTTAACAAAAAACAATAAATAAAAAAAATGTAAATTACGCATTTCGGTCCGAAATAAATCGACAAATCAATCAATTTTATTTAAACGCCTTATACATGGCTGCAATATGTAAGGGGACTTTCCTAAAAACAATTCATTTGCCAATTTAGCTGAATAATACTAAAA
>JAGLBA010000042.1 GCA_018260475.1 Chryseobacterium sp.
AAATTCTGGAACCGCAAGTCCCAATTGTTTTTCTGATAGCCTATATAGCTGGTCAATTTAGAGGGTGAGGCGATAAAAATATCCTGTTTGCGCCAATCGCCATCTTTTTCTACTTCAGATTTTATGAAGAGCATTCCAAATCCGAAAATAAAACCATTATCTAATCTTGCATTGGCATTACCTTCTATTCCCATATTTCTTAAAGAAAGGTCGTTCACGGAAATCACCAGATTGTTGTTGATGTTTTTGACTTCAGTAGTTTTATCAGATTTACTGTAAAAACCAGAAAACTGCGCATTGAAATTGCTGTTTTTGAAACGATAACCTATTTCATATTGGTTGGTTACAATTCCTTGAAGTTTTTGGTCTTTAATATTTACGCTGGATTTAAGATCCCAGTTTTGTGTGTTTTTATTGAATGTATAACTTCCTACGCCATATAGTTTAGCAGGATTTGCCAAAGCTGCTCCCTGCGAAAAATTGAGCCACATTTGGTTTTTCATATCAGCTTTATACAGCAGATGTGCGTTCCCCAAAGCAATATTATAAGAGCTTGTTCCGCCGGAAATAATAGTGGCGCTTCTCCCAATTCCATAGGCCAGTTGAACCTGTTCGTTGGTTCCGACAAAATCGTCAATTTTCACGTTCATGTTTTGATATCTGACCCCACCGCCCAGTTCTATCTCTTGGTTTATTTTATACTGAGCCTGCGCAAATCCCACAAGCGTGGTGGAATGGAAGGTTGGGTATCTTCCCAATGTGAAGACGGTTTCGTTAATCATTCCACCGGATTCCAAGCTTTTGGCCATGTCAAAAACATTTCTGTAAGCCTTAAACCCTTCAAAATCTGCATCGGCACCGTAGGTAATATTAAATGTATTCCAGTTTTTCGTAAGGACTGCTTTTATAGAAGTTAAATCAGTATTCTGTTACGAAGCCGAGTTCAGAACTGTCTTTTTTGTACCTAATTGCAACAAACTGGGAAAAGGATAGAATCCAAATTTTTCTGCCCTTTTAGAGGCTTGAAAGAATAAATCCTGACCACCCAAAATTCCGTTCAATTTATAGGCAAGATTGGCCATATACCTCGTTGAGCGTATTTTTTTATCACTTACAAATCCGTCCTCCATGCTGAAAAGAGAAGAATTCGCTTTAAGCAACGCACCGTAGTTTTTCCCCAGACTAAGGCTTCTATCACCCGTAAAACGGGAATCGAAAAATTGTAAACCTACAGTGATTTCATTTTTTGGATTGAATTTATAGCCGAGCGTTCCTAAAATATCGATGCTTCGGTTATATTGTAAATCTGTTTGTGAAATATCACTTAAAATCTGTTTTCGGTCCGCTCCAATAAAAGCCCCATTTTGCTGGAAAGCAGCGCCAATCCGCGCAAAAAAGCGCTCACCTTTTGTTGCAACCGACTGTGCTATTTTGTAATCACCGTCTTTTTTTCCGATGAAGCCGCTCATATAAGTGAGGTTCGTTTCAGCAGATAATCCCTTTTTCACAGGTTTTT
>JAGLBA010000430.1 GCA_018260475.1 Chryseobacterium sp.
CTACCACCATCTCGGGGGAAGTGACAAAAGCATGAGTGGCAGGATTAGCGTCGTTACGTCCCGTGAAATTTCTATTGTAGGAAGTCACGATGGTGTTTTTCTCTCCCTTTTTCACGTCCCTACGGTCCCATTGTCCTAGGCACGGGCCGCACGCGTTGGCTAACACGACTCCTCCAAACTGACGAAGAATTTCCGCCTGAAGATAGCATGAGTGGGGAGGAGAGAGAGGGAGAGAGGGAGAGAAAGAAAAGGTGAAAGAAAGTAATAAAAGCAAAGAAATCAAAATCGATTCTTCTGCGCGTGCTTCTTGACGGATAAATAAAATGAAACAAAAATTTCTAAAAAATTTTGCTCAATCCACTAACAAATAAACATAGCAAATTAAATTGATTTTTTTTTGATTTTTTGATTTTTTTACCAGATTTTGATTTTTTTACCAGAGGAATTAATAAAAAAAAAAAATAATTAAATCACATGACATGCGAGGCCATCGAAATGCACTTT
>JAGLBA010000431.1 GCA_018260475.1 Chryseobacterium sp.
CGGTAACATCTGGCCTTAGTTTCCGGCGATTTAAACGTAATTTGACGTGAATGGATTCAAAAAGAAGAAGATTTTTTGATTTATCTACCAAGTCGGAAGCAATCGCATCAGATTCCGGCCAACGCTAAATTTAACTTTAAATAAAAAAAAATTTTTTTTGAAATTATCAAATTATAGTATAAAAGTAATTCAATTTATTAAAAGCCTCAATTACCTCAGCAGCTGACCAATAAAAATTGAATAATGCAATTCATTTTAATAATATACATTTTATATTTTTATATTTTAAATTCTACAATATTGTAGGTAGTTCAATTGAAGAAAAAAAATCTAAAAACTTAAGAGTGAAAGAAGATAAGTAAGTAAATGTAATGTGGTGTTTGGATAATTTTAATAATTATTTTTAACTCTAATTTTCAATTTAATTAATTTAACGGATAATTTTATTACTTAATCTAATGATTTATTAATAATTAATTAATTAATTAATTTAATTCTAATTT
>JAGLBA010000432.1 GCA_018260475.1 Chryseobacterium sp.
AATGAAATAAAAAAAAAAAGAAAGAAATGAGGAAGTACAAAAAAATAAAAAAATAAAAGAAGTCGAAGACCAAAAGAGAGAAAAAAAAAGAAAGGCATAGATAGAAAAAGGAATAATTCAAAATTTTAAAGTAATAACAAAAAAGCACTTGGCAGAATCGAGCTCCAGACAGAAGTTGAAGACCAGAGATCTTTACAAAAATAAGAGTGAATTTCCATCAGCGCTAAATTGAGGCACTATTGCACGGTTGTCAGACCAGAAGCCTTGCACGTGTTAGAATGTTCTTTAAAAGAGAAACGGCCTGTTTGACAAGTTAGCTCTGAAGGAATGAAATATTCTGAGAAAAATCAAGGATTCCATAAAAGAAGGCAATGAATACAGGAGGTGTTACATACAACTCTATGCCCTATGAACTCTATGAAAGGAAGACTTGCATTTAACGGACATATAACATGAATGAACCCTCTTGTTTAACCTGTTTGATCGAACAACAGGATCTTTAT
>JAGLBA010000433.1 GCA_018260475.1 Chryseobacterium sp.
CAACTGTACAAAAAAAATATGTATATAAATTTTGTTGACGATTTTCTATGACCTTAGCGTACCTGACGTTTTCAATGTCTATGCTTTAAAAAGTAAGTTTCTTTGCTCAAGAGAATTGTAGAAAATAAAAAAACACCAAAATTTTTTAAATTCTTGGATGAGGCCTAAGCCTCGTCGTCGAATTCAAATGCAATTCAAATTAATTCTATAAATATATTATTATAAGAAACAAAATTAATTGTAAATAATTAGCAGGTACTTTGCAATTACAAATATAATATAATTTTGAAACCAATAGGACCTTTAATTCCCCCTCCAAAAGAAAAGTAGATGGGTGAAGTAATAGCCGAAGAAATTCTTTGATTGATGGATTACTTTAAAAAAAATTAATTAACACGAACTAATTAAGATTAAGAGACTTTCCAAACAATTTTTAATTAGTGAGTGTGCTTTACAAAGTGGAAGCGAGTAATTCACGGCACCTTGTACTACCTATGATACCG
>JAGLBA010000434.1 GCA_018260475.1 Chryseobacterium sp.
AGTTAAAAAAATTAAAACAATTTTTCATGTAAGATTGAAATATAAATATAAAAAAAGATATATATATATATATATATATATATATATATATATCTATAAGAAATATTGCCTAGGTGTCTGTAACTGTTCTTAATTTTTTTTAATGCTTGAAATATGGATATTAAAGTCCACTAGATTATTGTCAAACTCATTTTTTTCTCAAATTTAAATGAGAACTTCATATAAATTTTTTTTAAGAAAACCACTTTAATTATTACTGTTAATATTAATGTTTTGTATCCCTGAATCAAATGAGGCTTGCTAAAAAAAAAATAATAATCCAATTATACTTAACATTTTTACTTAAAATATTGTATTTTACAATTCATCAACAAAATTTTTATAAATTGTCAATATTCACATAAAATTAAGATATTCAATGTTTTTTTTACTACATTAAATAGTAATACCTTAATGAAGGAGTGAATGATTTGTTTGTCGACGCTTGCATGCAATTATCAATG
>JAGLBA010000435.1 GCA_018260475.1 Chryseobacterium sp.
CCGAATTCAAATTTCAATTGAAAAGCACGCGAGCCCAAATTTTAAAGTTTTGACATATCACCTTAACGCCACCGAAAATCAACCGTGAATTTTGTGCCCACATTTTTTTTTGCTGCAATCAATTTTAAAAATAATTTTAAAACTTTTTTAAGCAAAAGCGTAGTAAGTTGTTAACCGTTTAACACTAATTTGCCTTCGCTTTTTGCGATTGCAGGAGCTGAAACGATTCTTTCTTCTGCGGACGCAAAATCTGCATAAATTGACACTTTTAAGGAATCCAACACCGCTAAAATCCAACGCCGAGGATAAATAATAACTTTCACCTGAAAATTTCAACCGATTTCGCCATGAGTGGAACAATTTTTTTCATTTTTTATTTTTTTATTCCTCCACTTCTACCGGCAGACTTATGTAATGACAGCAACCATTAAAAGTTTCCGCTGATTTAAGCAAAGTGTCTGTCGTCCTTCGGCTATTTTCCGTCTCTGAAGGAGCCCCCCTT
>JAGLBA010000436.1 GCA_018260475.1 Chryseobacterium sp.
AAAAGTGACACATGATCAATGCTGCATGCAAACGTAATATTTTCAAGAGTAAAAATTTATTCTTTAACAATTCTTGAAATTCCCACTGGATTTTTTTAGCATGAAACCGAAGCAAATGTTTGCCCGCAGCAAATCAATGAATTTTTTTAATTAGGGATCCCATTGGCAGCAGTGATCTTTTGTAAATCTTATATTCCAGGTTAAAAATTTCTTTATATTTTTTTATGTTAAATTCTCAACAACGGACATTAAAATTGGTCTAAATTTTCCCTTGGATTCTAATTAAGTTAAATTAAATTAAGCATAAAAAACAGAGGAAGATTTTAAAAAAAAATAAATTTTTTTTTTTACAATTTTAACGAAAATAAAAATCAAAAATGAAAACCGGTAACGGAACGTGATATTTTGCAATTAACGAAAGGAGAGAGAGAAAAAAAAAATTAAATTTTAATTAATCGGTCGTTTCTGAAGTCCAGATCTCGAATCTTATCAGGCGTGGGGC
>JAGLBA010000437.1 GCA_018260475.1 Chryseobacterium sp.
TTGCAATAAAAAATGCGTTGCAATAAAAAAAACTAACAAAAAAAAAAAAACAAATTAAAATTAATATACAATTTCAAATATACTATACAACCTGTTTGAATTAAAAAAGAAATCAATTTATCAATTTTTTAATAATAAACTATCAATTTTTTAATGAACTCAAGAGCAATTTTTTAAAAAACCTAATCTTATTTAGCCGCACTTTTTACTAATAATTTTTGTGTAAAAACAAATAAGTTCAACCGCCCATAAAAAGTCAAAAGCCCATTTAAAAAGTTTTAAATTGATATTTGAATCGCTCACAAAATCAAACCAAAATCAAGAGGATTTGATGGATTTTGAAGAGAGAAATTCACGCACGCAATCAAAAATTATTTTATTAAATTTAAAGAATAAATATCAGCACAAATGAACCCAGATTGGCTGATCAAAAGGATTTTTACTTTCCTCCTCCAAGTGAACCAAATGCTCGAAAGCAGGTGGCAAGCCAGAAAAATTTAAA
>JAGLBA010000438.1 GCA_018260475.1 Chryseobacterium sp.
GAAGTGTTTCAGAGTGCGAGCAGCAGAGCAGGCTCGCTGTGTATGAGCTACAAATCAAACGCCAATCGAGATTTGGTTTTCTCTCCCTTCAATAATAGGGGAGAGAGAAATAGTAGCAAGCTGAATAAATTTTAAAAAATCGTGTAATTAGACGAAAGATAAAGAGAAATAAATAAGAGAAATGGAGCGAAGGAAGAGAAATTTTCAAAGCTCAATATGAAAACATTTTTCAAAAAGAATTATAAATAATGCGAATGAAGCGTGGAAGGTGAACGAAACCCGAGAATTTATTTAGAAAGCGCCTCGAAAGAATTTTTGGTGCCCCTAAAAGAGAAATAGGAAAGAAAGAAGAAAGAAAGAAAGAAAAGAAACGAAGAGAGAGGTTAACAAAGTTCTCAGGGGTGTGTTTCCCAATTTACGAATTGATCTCAATCTTTTGTTATAAATTTAAAAACTTTTCGTTCTCCTACCGATGTTTATTAGGAGATGCTCGCTTCGATCT
>JAGLBA010000439.1 GCA_018260475.1 Chryseobacterium sp.
TTCCCCTTTGGTGGAGGAGTAACTGTTTTCTTTTTTTATTGTGAATTCTCCCCATTAAGCCACCTCTAACCTCGTATTGATCCTCGTATTTCAAAATTTAAATTTCACTTTACAAAGAATTTTTTTTATTTATTTTTTATTTTTTTTTTTACTTGTCACGAAAGATTGATTTGAAACGCGGAAAATCATTAATCATATTTCGTAGTCGCTTCATTTGCATTTTACATTTATTTATATAAAATAATTTAAGTGGAAAAATCGCGTTCTCTCTCCCCCCTCTCTCTCTATTGCCATTCCATCAATCATCGAGCCATTTGGCAAATTTCAACAAAACAAAATAATAATCGAAGTAAATCAAATAATCAATTTCTCGTTAGAATTATTTATTATTTATTTTTATTTTTTATTTTTTATTTCATTTATTCACTTTGATGAATCAGTCGGTTAAGCCCCTGTTTAGTTGTTTAACCGTCGGCCCAGACAATTTCTGACAGGTTTGAG
>JAGLBA010000043.1 GCA_018260475.1 Chryseobacterium sp.
GGACAATTAGAAGTCTTTGTCTTCATCCCCCCACCCTTAATCAGGACATCCGAAGACCTCTAGCAAAGGTAACGGCCCTAAAACGATGTTTTTACAATCTGCCTTTGAAAACAATTGCGATCGCAACCCAAGCCATCTCTCAAATGCCGATAATTCTCTGTGAAGAATCAAGCACCGAAATTCAACAAGCCACGATTAGAACCGATTTGAATCGGAAAGTGCCCGATGCATTGGGACCCGAAACAGGTCGGAGGCATCAACCTGGTTGATTTTTTCTTTCAGTTTGCAGGATTTTCTTCGGATTCCCTCGCCGAGAGAATGAACGACTGCCGCTGTAAATTACTCATAACGGCGGATTCCGTTTGGCGGGGGGAAAAACTCATTGGGCTGAAAAAAATCTGCGACGACACAATGGAAAAATGCAAACAAATGGGACACGAAATCAAAAGCTGCATCGTCGTCAACCACCTAGTGAGGCTCGCCTCGAGCCAAAAAAAGAACGGAGTGTCCAAAAAGAACGAAAACGGAGTCGTGAACGGCTCGTCCAAAACGGAGAACCACAAAGAAGTCAAAATAACGGTGAGAGAGGAGAGGAAGTTCAGTCCGGAGGGGGAGCGGATGAGAACATGATGATGAAAACCACTTTTTTATTTTTGCTCTTCGGACGTTTCAGTATTCTTGGGTGGAGGGCAGGGATTTTTGGTGGCACGAAGAAATGGAAGACGCCGAACCCTCTTGCTATCCCGAATGGATGGATGCCGAAGATCCGCTTTTCATGCTGTACACGAGGTCAGCGGATCCGGACAAGCTTTTGGACTCCGGGTTGAAAGGTGCCTCCATCAAAATGCATGTAGTTTGGGTTTCGTTCCAGCGGGTCCACGGGAAAACCGAAAGGCGTTCTGCACACGACCGGAGGCTATCTCTTGTACGCTGCTACTACTTTCAAATATGTATTCGACTACCACCAAGGAGACGTCTATTGGTGCACTGCCGATTGCGGTTGGATCACGGGGCACACCTATGTTGTGTACGGTCCTTTGGCGAACGGCGCGACTTCTGTCATGGTGAGGGAACTCACTAGAATAGCCTTACCCGCGAAAAGATAGTTTTCTTTTCATTAGTAATTCTTCGTTTTAGTTTGAAGGTACTCCGTTTTATCCCGACAACGACAGGTATTGGGCCGTCGTGGACAAGTACAAAGTCAATCAGTTTTACACAGCTCCGACGGCCATTCGTTCTCTAATGAAATTCGGAGAGGCACCTGTTAGAAAGTAAGTTTCCCGGCGGGGAAGGGGCCCTTTGCTGATTCAATCAAGACGCCGACTGAAAGTGTTTAGAGTCTTCGACGAGAGCCTTCAGCAAGGATCCAACGGCACACCAATTTTTTGTTTTTTTTCCCCCAAGACACCGATTGGACTCTCTTCGAGTTTTGGGATCCGTGGGCGAACCGATAAACCCGGAGGCCTGGTTGTGGTATTACAGAAACATCGG
>JAGLBA010000440.1 GCA_018260475.1 Chryseobacterium sp.
TTCACTTTTTTCTTTCCTTTAAATCTGTTTTTGTCTTCTCCTTTTTCTCCCATCACTCTCAATGTTTAGCTCAAATTCTATGAAATCAACCCATCCTTAGCCACAAGCATCTTCTACGTCCTAAACTTTTTTTTAAAAATTGTTTTTCTCAAAATAATTTCAAAATCTTTTACGAATCTATCATTTTTTAATTCTCCTCAAAAAAAAATATTTTAAAGTCGTAATTTCAGTATTTAAATTTCACTTTAACATTTCTAAGCAAGAGATTTTGATTTTAAACTTTTCCAATTTTTTTAATATATACTTTCACGACTTTAGTTTTAACACAGAAATCAAATACAATGTTAGCTGCGTTAAAACGATTTTTCGGGCTATTATGTCTCGCAGAATACTTGGCAGAAGAATGGCAAAAAAGTCTGCTGGCCTCGCCAATGGTCCCATTTCGACTGAATGCTGCAGATTTTGATTTCAAGAATGGAAAAAGGATTGAAACTAAGCCGG
>JAGLBA010000441.1 GCA_018260475.1 Chryseobacterium sp.
TCCCTGGTGCCAGCTCACGGAGTCCAGAAAACCCGCCTAAGCCCGATTCCTTGCTTCCACTCCTTGACTTTTCCAAGTTACCAAAATTCGAATTCCAAATCGATTGCCTCAATGGTGAATCACCATCAAAGGTTTCAACATCTCAGCCTTCCCCCGTTCTCCTGCCACGGAGAAACTTTATCGGGATGAGTGTCGTTCAAGGGTTCCACAGCAGGAAAGCAGGTGACCCGATCACTTATACATCCGACGAGGAGTGAAAAAAAAAGAGAGAGGGAGGGTACAAAAAAACAATGTTAAGTTATTTAAATTTGTAAAATATTCAAGTAGGAAAAAGCTTTCTGCCCGCTTACTCTGCTGGCCGATTCGAAAAAGGTGGAGGGGAGGGAAAGAAAAAATTTTAATTTTCAGAAAAAGAAAAAATAATTTCCGGTTTCGTCGGCGCGGGGTAAAACTCGAAGTCGTCTCTGAGGCTTTTACACGATACAACAAAGAGCTTTTTGC
>JAGLBA010000442.1 GCA_018260475.1 Chryseobacterium sp.
CTCTTTTTTCTTCTTCCTGTTCTTCTTCTTCGCCTTATTTTTCAAATTCTTCGTCTTTTTCTGTTTTTTTTATCTTATCCATCTTTTTCTTCTTCTTCCTCTTAGTCGCCATATTTTTTAACTTCTTTTTCTTTTTCATCGTCTAATTCCTCCTGTTCTTCGTCCGATTTTTCAAATTCTTCGTCTTCTCTTTTTTTTCCTTCTTCATTGTTTTATTTCTCATTTTTTTTCCTGTTTTTCGTCTTTTTCTTTTTCTTCTTCGTCTTATTCTTCAAATTCTTCGTTTCCCTTTTTTTTTCTTCTTTTTTATCTTATTCATCTTTTTCTGCTTTTCCTCTTCTTCGTCGTAATATTTTTTAACTTCTTTTTCTTTTTCATCGTCTAATTCTTCCTGTTCTTCGCCTTCTCTTTTTTCCTTCTTCGTTGTTTTACTTCTTCTTTTTCTTCTTCCTCTTCCTTATATTTTTTCTTTGTCTTTGTTTATTTTTATTTATTTTGTT
>JAGLBA010000443.1 GCA_018260475.1 Chryseobacterium sp.
TATAGTTTGGCTTTCCTCCTGAAACCTCTTTATTTGCTTGCTTTACATGAACTGGAATTGTGGTGAAATTCTCCTCCTTCCTCCTGTTTTTAATATTTTGTGTGCTTGAAAATGTCTTTTTTTGTATTTAATTTTTTCATATTTTAATTTCAAAAAAAAGAATGCTTTAGTTATTTCTATATTTTACGATTTTATTAATTTTTTTTGCATAATTTTCTCAACTGTGTTTTTATTTACTCTACTATTTTTTTAACAAACATGCATAAAAAAATTAATGAAAGAATGGTTTGCATCCTTCATGCGTTTGTAGCTGTTTTTTCATTGTCCGAATTGATATTAAATTGTTAATAAAAAAAAATTATTTTAAAAAAGGAGTGTTGCCTAAATAAATATAGGCATATAAATGTTATTTATGTGTCTGATTTAAAATTGATTTAAATTCTACTCATTTTTATTCTCTTGTTGGAGTAATTTGTGCAAGAATATAACTTCGACTTGCT
>JAGLBA010000444.1 GCA_018260475.1 Chryseobacterium sp.
TATAACATAATTTAATTCGTCGATTTATGTATGTGCACGCAGAGGTCTCCTCCAAAAAAACATGATGATGTTTTCATCATGATTTTTTTTCCATTGACTAAACATAATTTTTTTTGTTCGCAATTGATGTAAAATGATATTTGATGAATTCGCCATGGGTTTGGTGATGCTGTCTGTGCATCTTTGAATATGAACCGATGGAAATCGGGTCGATGCTAAAATTAGATTTTATTTTTTTTTTGATACGAAATTTTGAAAAATTTGATTTTTTAAATATTTTTTTTCTCCTTCTTCTTTTCTTTTAAAACTCTGAATTCAATAAAGATAACTATTCCACCTCTTTTTTATGGCAGATTCCAAAAAAACAAAAAAAAATTAATTTCTCAGTTTATTGGGGTTATGATACCGCGATGAAAATAATGAACCAATCTGCACCGATTGTTCTTCAATATTTCCGTTTTATTGTGGAAAATTGCACTATAACAAATGACGTAGAGTAT
>JAGLBA010000445.1 GCA_018260475.1 Chryseobacterium sp.
GAAGATCGCTGGAGGAAAGAGGTGGCGAGACAGATTCAATGAACAAGAATAAAAGAGAGAAAAAACCTAAAAAATTGAGGGAAATAACCCTCAATATTAAAAAAAAAATGTAATTTTTTGCGATTATTTTAATTAAAACAAAAATTCTATAAAAAAAGAAAAAATTTTCATTTTTGAATGAAATCTGATGAAATCATCAGATGTGACCTTACATTTGAGTTTTGTTTGTGAAAAAAAAAATTGCATCAAAATAAATAGGTGATGTTTGATTTAATAAACTCTTTAAAAGAATACCAATATTGTTGGCATTACATTTGATTGGTTTCAATGTTATCTGTTTGATGTTGATGACTCCCAATATCAGATTCGTTTTATCAATATCATTATTTTATTTTTTCTCGGTATGCAAATTGGGATAAGAATTGAAATTAACTCGGATAATCAGATCAAACAATTCATCTTATGATAAATTAAAAATATAATGCATTATGTGCGGAAAA
>JAGLBA010000044.1:0-320 GCA_018260475.1 Chryseobacterium sp.
TTCTCCTTTATCCTTCCCTCGGCATCATAGCCGTTGGACGACATGCCGCCCGTTCTCGGGTTCGTCCAGGAGACGAGCCTGTTGTTGTCATCATAGCTAAAGCTCTCGAGGATGTTGAAGTCGCCACCCGTGGCACGGCTGAGCAGCTCGTTCTTCACCGCGTCGAAGCGGTAGTTCACCTGCAGGATGGTCTTATTCGGCGTAGTGTGGCTGACGCTCATCAGGAAACCGCTCTGGTCGTAGAGGTTCAGGATATCCGTAGCGCCAAGTTTTGCACGCATAACCTGCCCTTTGGCATTGGCTTCCTGAAGCTCCCAAAG
>JAGLBA010000044.1:330-717 GCA_018260475.1 Chryseobacterium sp.
ATCCTTCAGCTGCAACAGTTCGCCGCTCCAGCTATCGTACACATTCTCAATATTTGCCTTAGTGTATATGCCGGAAGAATAAAGCCCTTTCTCGTAGGAGGTTAGCCGGCCTTTGTCGTCGTAAACGATGCCCTTCTTCATGTAATAGCGGCCGTTGCTGTTCTCCGTAGTTTCCAGCACACGCCCGTAATTGTCATAGATGATAGAGGAGCTAAAGGGCTTGCCTTTTGAGGTTCCGGACTTGCCGGTGACCATGCCCTTGTCGTTATAGGTGTAGCTGATGGTTTTATCCGTATTCTGGGTTCCGTCAGTAGTTACTTCGCGTTGGGTAATAAGCTGCCCGAGGCTGTTGTAGGCGTATTCCTTGTAGCATTTGTGGCTGGTCTC
>JAGLBA010000044.1:727-1462 GCA_018260475.1 Chryseobacterium sp.
CCGTAACCTGGCCTGCCGCATTAAACTTAAAGTGGATGACGCCGCCCTTGTCTTCGGAGCTGACGATGTTGCCCAGCGGGTCGGCGGTCTGCTTCTTGAAGCGGTTGTTGGCGTTGGTTTCTGTAATGGTGACCGTCCGGCCGTCGTAGGAACTTTCAACAACTTTACCTGTAAATGAAGTAGCCTTTACAGGGCGGGAAAAGTCATCATACTCTATGGTGTTCCACCGTTCACCGGAAGCACCGTCAAAATCTTCTTTATAGGGTTCGCTTTCGGCAGTCTTTCTGCCTATTTCATCATATTTAATTTCTTTTGCAATATATTGTCCGCTGTTTACGGCTTTGGTAACGGTTTTATAAGTTTGGCCTATTTTATTGGTGTAGCTCATCTTTACATCCCCGTCCGGGCTGTATTCGGTTACTTTCGCATCACCGTTGTAGAATTTCTCGTAGGTATAGGAAGTGGTACCGGAAAGGTTGGTTTTAGAGGTGAGAATTTTGCCCCAGCCGTCATAAGTGTTGCTTAGGGTAACGCCCACTGGGTCGGTCTGCTCCAGCACCTGGCCCCAGTCGTTATAGCTGATATTGGTCTGCAGGCCGAGGTTGTCCGTTTTCCGTACTACAAACCGGCCGGCCGGGTCGTATTCTGCGCTCTCGCGCTGGGTATTGGCATCAGCGCTGTTGCTGAGGGTTTTGGAAATCGTATTGCCGAAGCCATCATAAGAATAGGCTTCCC
>JAGLBA010000045.1 GCA_018260475.1 Chryseobacterium sp.
TGTTTAGGAAATGGATCCTGATTAAATAAGTCTTCAAACAAATTGCCTATCCGAACCGTTTCTTTTTTATTTTGAAGATGAACTATCTTTTGCAAGGCTTCTTCCAAACTGCCATGCACATACTGCTCCGGTCTTCCAAAGCGATTGGTTTTTTCACGGATTTCCCCTAAAATATGTTCGGGATGTTTTTCAAAATATCCGGAAATATCCTCCGAAATTTTATGCGTATTCTTTTTAAGAATGACAATATCCGTGCCCACCTGCGTCCCTTGAAATACTCCTGAAGGTAGCCGAAGGGCATCGATAAGCTCTGCTTCTTTAAGTTTAGTCTGGCGGTTCAACCAGCCCGAAGGCAGCACCATAGCAAGGATACCATCCCGTTTAAGAACATCCAGGGACCGCTTGACGAAATAATCTTCGTATTTGGAGAGTTTGGGCTCTTCTCCCAAACCTTTGTAATAACCTCTATGGTCGCCATAAGGTGGATTACCAATAATCAAATCGTATTTTTGGCTAAAGTCTTTTTTCTGCCCTCTATCGTCGATAAACTCAGTTTCAAAGGAACGAAGATGAATATTAGCTTCCGGGTGGAGTATTTTTGCAATCTTTGCCGTTGTTTCGTTGATTTCAAAGGCGGTTATATTGGCTTTAATACCTAAATCTTTGGCAGCATATAGAAAATTGCCAGTGCCTACACTTGGCTCTAAAACAAAGATTTCATTTTGGGCATGTACTCTGTTTTTGATAAGGTTACGAACGGCATCAACAATTTTAGCATCCGTGTAGTATTCATCTAAAATACCACGACCTTCTTTTGCCGTGCCGCCACTTTTATACCGAGAACAAATATCCTTGAGGTATTCGTGAGATGCTAAGTGATGTTTTAAATGGATTTTTTGACCATCTCCAACAGTAGCAACAAGATTTACAATCTCAGAGATTTGCTCATTGCTGATCTTTTGACCTTTATATCGGGCAATGAGTTTCTCTAAAGTTTCAATTTCAGATGGTTCTGATGACGAAGTGCTTAATCGCCTATCGGATAGAGTTCTCCCGGATAGGATTCCGCCCACGGAATGTTCTCTTCTCGCATCTTCTGCATCATTTTTCGGTTGTGTTCCGTCATCGGATCTTCCTCTACCTCCGTTTCCCAAACGCTGCTTATTTCCGCCTGTAAGTCCATTTCCAACATCTTGGCTGACCAAAGCAGATCTTCCGATGTAATTTCGGTCTTGCTCGGATTGGCTCTTCTGCTCAGTTGCTCTAAGGTCTCGTGCAGCCTTTTCTGGCTCCAATTGCTCAGTATCGGAAAGTCTTTGGGGTTCAGTGCTATTTCGTTGCTCATTGGAATTATTTTTGGCTTCGACTAAATTAGAAATTTTAGTTTGTTTTTCATTTTGATTCTCAATCTTTTTTTTGAGATAATCATTGAGGCT
>JAGLBA010000046.1:0-277 GCA_018260475.1 Chryseobacterium sp.
CTTTTTTTTGGTGCAACCGGCAACAGCGTATTGAACTGAGCTTTTAGAAAAAGGCTGCCGAAAAGAAAAAACAGGCAGATTATTTTTGGGGCTTTAGGTTTCATTTTTTGAAAATTCTTTTACGATGAGTTCTACTTCTTTATTGATTTTTCTGAAATTGGTCATCAGGACTTCTTCCTTGCGGTTTTTTCCAGTTTTATCCACGAAAGAATAATAGACCGGCATCGGCACATAGCCTTGCTCTTCCTTTTTGATAGCCTTTATATCCAGATTGATT
>JAGLBA010000046.1:287-816 GCA_018260475.1 Chryseobacterium sp.
GATTTTTCCGTGCATGGCAGATGTTTTATACTCCAGTGTATCGTTTTCTTCTCCCTGGGCGATCATTCCTACCATCTCTCCTGTTTTCAGCGTGGCAATTTTTCCAGCTGGTATCATAAAGTCCATTTTCTCATTGATGCTCGTGGTCGTGCCCTGCTGTGAAATAGACTGCGAGTAGGATTTCTGCTTGATTTTCCCAAATAGTTTTTCCAGCCACTCTAAAGTATTTTTATCCCTTGCCGATCCCGAGAGGATGTTTCCTACAATAGCAGAAATGGTATCTGCCACTTCCTTTTTGTAAAACTGCCGCAACTGGGGTATTTCCTGTAATCCTAAAAGTACCGCCACTTTGTTGCTTCTCGCTGTTGCCACCACATTATCAATTTTATGGATGTAGATTGTGGGAAACTCATCGGCAATAATGCCTCCAGGCAAATTGTGTTTGGAGTTGATTAGTCTCAAAGTCCTGTTCAACACCGAAGAATACAAAGCGGAATTAATATCCTGCGTCCCCGGGTCTGAGGCAAGG
>JAGLBA010000046.1:826-1100 GCA_018260475.1 Chryseobacterium sp.
GAATGGACGGATTCTTTCGGTCGGTAATTTTCAACTCGACTTCATCACCCGAAAACACCCAGAAACTTTCCTTGGTGGCTAATCGGGAAAGAAAGATTTTCAATGTGCCCACCTGACCTTCCAACTGGTCAAAAGCCTTGTTGTCATACGCCGTTTTAAAAGGTGAAAGTAAAGAACCGATTTCTTCATTGCTGAAAAGTGTTTCAAAAATCTCCTGATAACTCCTATTCATAAAGGCAAGGATATGGGGTAAATCTGAATATTTCCCGTGATT
>JAGLBA010000046.1:1110-1370 GCA_018260475.1 Chryseobacterium sp.
ATGTGCGGATGTATTCCTTTCTAAACGGATTGACCCTTTTGGATTTTTCTACTTCGTTGAGATTGATGACATGAAATTCATAATCGTAAGCCGAATCTTTGGTTTTCTTCAGAAGGTAATGGTAGTAGGCTATCTGCGCCAAGTCCGGAAATTTAAAATCGTAAATACACAGACAAAATCCTTTAGCAATCATTTGCCGAATAGCCGGATTGATAATACCAAAAGATTTACCACTTCCCGGCGTGCCGATGACTATCGTG
>JAGLBA010000047.1 GCA_018260475.1 Chryseobacterium sp.
ATGAAGAGCTTGCTGCAGACTTTATGAGCGACACGCTGATAAACGGCTCGAAGTTCCGTACGCTGAACATCGTGGACCAGTACAACAGGGAATGCCTGGGCATCGACATCCGCAGCTCGATGCCGGCAAGAGCGGTGATTGCGTATTTTGAGCGCATCATCGAGAAGCACGGGAAACCAAAACGAATCCGTACTGACAACGGGCCGGAGTTCACCTCGAATCTTTTCCAGCAATGGCTTGATAAGAACGGAATAGGATGGGCGAAAATCCAGAAGGGCAAGCCCCAGCAGAATGCCATAGTGGAACGTTTCAACAGGACCTACCGCGAGGATGTGCTGGATGCCAACTTGTTCTTCACGCTTGATCAGGCAAGGGATTTGACCAAGCAATGGATAGAAGATTACAATAATGAAAGACCTCATGAGGCTTTAGAATTTAAAACACCCGCTGGATATGATGCTGCATAAGGTTTTCTCAAGGCATAGGCTTCTGAAATATAGTTCAGAAAAAAACACCGCCAAAAGCGGTGCCCTTGAAAACTATATTTCGTCGGCCAACCTATCCCTGGCAGGTTGCTCCTCAGCAGAGCCCGATTCCGTTTCGGTTGGCGCGTGCAAATTTCAAACGAAAAAACTATATTTACAAACTGTCAAAAAAGTAGACCACTTACCCACTTGAAGCCATAATGCATTTTTCATTTCGCCATCTCTAGACAAAACTTTAATGTCTCCTGAAGTTCTCCAAATAATACCTCCTACAATTGCCAAAGATATTTCATTTACATTATGTGCGTGATGGTTTGCTCTATCCAAAACTCCATTTAAATAATCACGTAAAATTTCAATAGTTGATATTGTAGCCATTTATAAATTTTTAAAGTTTAATTTCAAATTTGATTCAATGTCATTTAAAACTTCATTCAGATCATCAGATCCTTCATAGATTAAAAAAGAGTAATCTTCTGCATTAGGAATCTGATTGATGAATTTTTCTTGTATTAAGAAGATATCGTCAATGATATTTAAACTGTATCTTTCAGATATTGAGTTATTTTCAATTTTTGCTATATAGAATAAACCTTTTATTCCCTTTGCATCTTCTGAGAGCCCGTCTTCAAATGAATAAGACCAAAATGCATAGATTTTTCCAGATTTTCCTTCTAAATCAGAATGGAAGGGAACTTTTATTGATAATTTGTTGAATGTCATACTTTATTTTTTATTGGGTTTATATAAACGTAAAAATGGTTAACGCATTTCTGCTAAACACAAATATACGACTATA
>JAGLBA010000048.1 GCA_018260475.1 Chryseobacterium sp.
GGATTTTAGATTTTACACAGCAAAAGAGTAATAGTCATTCTGCTTGGCTCACTTTTATGTATCCACGCTTATACATTGCTAAACAACTCTTAAAAGACGACGGCGTAATTTTTATTTCAATAGATGATAACGAGGTTGCACAATTACGATTGCTGATGGATGAAGTATTTGGAGAGGAGAATTTTGTAGGTCAATTGCCTACAATAATGAACTTAAAGGGAAATAATGATGAATTTGGTTTTGCAGGAACTCACGAATACACACTTGTTTACTCTAAAAATAAATTAAAAACAACTCTTAATCAATTTAACGTAAGTGATGATGATTTAGAAGATTGGACAGAAGATGAAGTTGGCTTTTACAAGCAAGGTGCTAATTTAAAGGCAACAGGCACAAATGCACCAAGAGCAAAGAGACCTAATTTATATTATCCAATTTTCATTGATTCTAATAACACAGTTTATGTTACTGAAGATGATAATCCCCCAAAAAAGTTTACTGGAGAACTAACAACAATATATCCAATAACAAATGAACAAGAAATGTCGTGGCGATGGAGTAAAGATAAAGTCAAAAATGAGCCAAACAACATAATTGTTTCAAGGAATGGTAATATTGGTATTTATAAAAAACAAAGACCTTCTTTAGGTGACTTGCCTTCTAAAAAACCTAAAACCATATTTTATAAAGCTGAATACAGTAGTGGAAATGGAACGGCTCAAATAAAAAGTTTACTTGGAGATAAGTATTTTTCTAATCCTAAACCAACAGAACTTATTAAAGATTTAATCATAGTCGGGTCAAATAATGAGGATTTAATATTGGATTTCTTCGCAGGTTCAGGAACAACAGCAGACGCAATTATGCAATTAAACGTAGAAAATTTTGGCAAAAGAAACTTTATACTTGTTCAATTGCCGGAATTGATTGACCCGAAAAAAGACAAAGCAGCATTTGATTTTGTGAAAGATGAATTGAGTATTACACCACCACCAATTTACGAAATAACAAAAGAAAGGATTTTAAGAGCATCGAAAAAATATAAAACCAACGCTTCAATAATAGTTTCTGAAAAAGAAAAAGAAATAAAAGTTCTTGATGGTAAATTAGATTTTGAAGGCAAAGCAGAACAAATCAAACAACTCAAAGCTGAAATCAAATCTTTAAAGGAGCAAGACCTTGGCTTCAAAATTTTTGAAACAACACCCATTTGGGAAGATTACGATTTTGAATCTGATGAATTAAATAACCAAACCACTTT
>JAGLBA010000049.1 GCA_018260475.1 Chryseobacterium sp.
AAATGCAAACGAGAAGGAAAGTTATATTAACTGCTCAAGGTTTTAGGTACATTAACTGTTTAGTTTTTTCCCTTTTTTTCCCCACCGCCTTCAATCGCCTTCACTCCGTTTTCAATAGTTTCAAAGCTTTTTCAGTTCGTCCGTATTTACTTATCACTAATTCTATTGATAGATATTACTAATTCTATTGATAGATAAACCGTAATTAAAAAATTTTTTTTTAATTGCAAAAGAATCAAGTTGGAATAATGGAAATGTGCACCGTTTCAAAAATTTGCTTATGAGTCAAAATGGATAATTTGAAATAAATAAATTTTCATTTAATAAATCGTTTCTTGGAAAGGTTATAATTTCAAATGTTCAATAACAACAATGCGAAATGTGATTTTAAAAAAAAATTATGAAATAATTCTTTTTATTAATTTTAATTAATTTTAGCAATTCGATTATTTTATTCGATTATCGCGGCTTTTTTTTTGCTAAGGCGTTTTTAGGCTTTTGTTTTCACGGCCAAATCTACTGGGATCAGCTAATCTCGGAAGGAAACACATCATCAACACAACGCCTGTCGTTCGACTACTTCAAAATGGCGTCATATCTCAAAAACAACGAAAAGAAAATAATATAAAATTAATTTATCAGTGTTATAATTTGCATAACAATTCATATAAAATATTATAAACTTGAACTACGATTCAACATATCTCAAGGCTCGACTTTTTTTATTTAAATAAAAATGAAATGTATCGATAATATAACAATTCTGATTTAATGAATAAAATTAAGCCTAATAAATAATTAATCCTATTTATCGATTTTAAACTTTTGCGACTTCCGTTAAATTCACTATCACTTTTACACTTGCTTTTGGGCTATTGTTTATAAAGATGTAAGAGTATTTGAAAAACTTCGCAAACAAAAAAAAATCTGACTCCTGAGCCACCTCGTCTTCCCCTGCAGATGCAGAGATAACCAAATCATCCCGAAATTCCTCAAGATCAAACATGTCATACAATCTAAGGCAGCGCAAAAAACTTTTTCAACGTACATCTCAAGCCTCAGTTGGAGAGAGAATCCACCATATGTGGCCTCTCTTGGACAAAATCTCTAAAAAAACTTTTTAACCTCTACCCATTCTTTTCATCGAAACTCTCTCCTCATCTATGGAATATTATAGACTCTACGACGATCCCTTATTTCTTAAAACTAAAAGTTTTATTCTGAAATTAAAAGTCCGACTTACTTCTACTCC
>JAGLBA010000004.1 GCA_018260475.1 Chryseobacterium sp.
CTCCTCTCGGACAACGGCTCCTGCTATGTCGCCGGCGAGCTCCGGAGCTACCTGAGGAATGCCTACGAAATGAAGCAGGTACATGGGAGGCCGGCACACCCACAAACCCAGGGCAAGATAGAGCGCTACCACAGGACGATGAAAAACGTGGTGAAGCTGCACCACTACTACAGCCCCGAGGAGCTGGAGGCCGCACTGGAGGAGTTTGTAGGCCGCTACAACAACGAACGCTACCACGAAGCCCTGAAAAACCTCACGCCGGCAGATGTATACTACGGAAGGACGGACGAGGTACTGAAGACAAGGCAGTTAATTAAAAGTGAGACATTAAAAAGAAGAAGGAAAACCTATTTTGAAGAAAAATTATTGCACAACGGATAGTTTTTTTCTTTTCTTAAGCAAACAAATGTTTTTTCCGACTATATTTGAAACCGAAAACACTCTAAGAAATAGTACACTTTCTTTTGACGACATACAGAGGTTTTGACCTTTAAATATTTCCATTGTTTTACCTTTTTATCGTACTTCAAAGATATGAATTTATCTTGTGACCTCTATGAATTTTTATACGAATTTAACTAAAGTTTATATAATTTCCATGCAATATAACTAAAGTGCCTGCGTTTTGCATACAATAAATCAAAATAATATGAAATTTTATTTAATGGCCTGTATGGCACTTTTCAGCATCAAAATGTGGGCTGGCGACCCTGTTACCAACAATCTTTCTGTCGCAAAAGAAAAAGCAAAAACTGAACACAAGCTTATTTTGCTAAAATTCTCCGGTTCGGACTGGTGCATCCCGTGCATCAACATTCAGAAAAAAGTAATCGATACACCAGAATTTCAAAATTTTGCAAAAAGCAATCTTGTTTTGATGAACGCTGATTTTCCGCGTTTGAAAAAAAATCTGCCGTCGGAAAGCGACAAAAAATTGAACGCCGCCCTTGCAGAAAAATATGACAAAGAAGGCATCTTCCCAAAAATGCTTCTGCTGGATGAGAACGGAAAAATTTTAGCACACTGGGAAGGCCTGGAAAAAATGGAACCGAAGGTTTTGGAAAGCAAAATCATGCCTTATTTAGGTAAAAAATAGCCGCATAGTTTGATAAAAAATGCAAAAAAAACGCATTGAAAAACTGATGGGCAACCGCTTCGAGATAACGGTGCAGGCACAAAACGAAAAAGAAACCGACTATTTCCTGAACCTCGCAGTAGCGGAAATCCAAAGAATCGAGGAGAAACTTTCAACCTTCAAAGAAAGCAGCGAAACCAATCTTATCAACCAAAACGCAGGAATTGCCGCCGTACAGGTGAACGACGAAACCTTTTACCTCATCCAAAGAAGCATCCGGATTTCCGAACTTACGCAGGGCGCTTTCGACATTAGCTATGGCTCCGCAGACCTCCGTTTCTGGAACTTCGATACAGAAATGAAATCTCTCCCCGATCCTGAAACAGCCAAAGAAACCATAAAATTGATTAATTACCGAAACATCCTGCTCAACGAGAAGGAGAAAACGGTTTTCTTAAAGCATAAGGGAATGCGCATCGGTTTTGGCGGAATCGGAAAAGGCTACGCCGCCGAACAGGCCAAAACCCTATTGAAAAACAGCGGAGCCACTGCGGGAATCGTCAATGCATCCGGCGACCTCACCACTTGGGGAACACCCGAGGACGGACAGAAGTGGACCATTGGAATCGTACACCCCGACTTTAAGGAAATGCCTTTTTCTTATATGGAAATCAACGAGATGGCGGTGGCCACTTCCGGTAATTACGAAAAATTTGTAATGATTGGCGGAAAGAAATACTCGCATACCATCGATCCCAGGACGGGCTATCCGATACAAGGCATTAAAAGCGTTTCCATTATTTGCCCCAATGCAGAAATCGCCGATGCACTGGCCACGCCGGTCACGGTAATGGGCATAAGGGCCGGCATGGGAATGATTAACCAAATGAAAAACATCGCATGCATCATCATTGATGATGACAATAAAATCCATTATTCAGACAACATTAATATTATATGAAAAAACTATTAGCAGCCTTCGTTATTGCCCTGTCGCTGGCGAGCTGCGCCACCGTGAAACCTTACGAAAAAAACTACCTGAACGACAGTGAAATGTCGCTCAGCAACAGAAAATCTGAAAAAACAGAAGCTAATTTCCTGCTTTACCGCGAAGGCGCATCCGGCGCCAATGGCGGAAAAAACGGCGGTGGCTGCGGCTGTAATTAAAAACTAAACGATTCCATGAAAAAGATAAAACTCAGCATCTGTGCAGCATTTTTGGCGGCCAGCAGCCAGGCACAGGTGAAAAAAGACAGCCTTTATGAAGACCGTCCATTAAAACTTGAAGAAGTCAACTTTATTTCCGGGTATTATTCCCAAACCGGAAATCATTCCGCGATTATGGGCGGAAATGGTTCTGAAAAGCTCACAGAATTTGCAAACTCTCTTGACCTTAAATTAATAAAACAGTCCGGAAAATTTGAGCATACTTTCAGTTTTGGCCTCGCTGCCGAACACCGGACATCGGCTTCCACAGCTTACATAGACAAGGCTCCGACAGGCAGTACTACAGCCATCAACACATTACAGGGCACGGTGGTGAACAACACAACGGTGGCGCCCGTCCTCTCTACCACATCCCGGGCTTCACGTGGAGTTACAACAACAGGAAATAATTACACAGAATCTTCAGCTTCAACTTTATATGGCTGGCGCTTCAACCCTAATGCCAATTGGAGTGTGAAAAATCTCGAAAACAACAGCACTTTCGGGCTGGGCGCATACTACTCCTACGAATTCGATTATCAGTCTTGGGGCGGCGAGGTTTCTTTCGCTAAAGCCTCTATGGACAACAACAGGGAATTTTCTGTGAAAGGACAGGCCTTTTTTGACCAAAGACAAATGATTCTCCCGTACGAACTCCGCGGCAGCAATTATAATGCGGATACTTGGAAAAGTAAAAATTCTTTTAGTTTAAATACCTCGTTTTCACAGGTCATCAACCAGCGGTTGCAAATGTCGGTTTTGGCAGATTTAGCCTATCAAAAGGGAATATTAGCAACGCCCTATAACCGGGTTTACTTTAACAACAATACCGTTTTCAATGAAAAATTGCCGGATAGCCGCGTGAAAGTACCATTGGGCGTACGGCTGAACTATTTCGCCGGCAACAATGTGATTTTCCGACTGTACTACCGCTACTATTGGGACAACTGGGGAATGCAGGCCAATACAGCGAGCATAGAAATGCCTGTGAAATTATCTCCGAATTTCTCGCTAAGCCCCTTCTACCGCTTCAGTACGCAAACGGGAACGAAATATTTCAACGACTATAAAACGGCAGATCCTACGGCGCAATTCTTCACATCGGATTATGACTTGTCGAAATTCAGCAGCAACAATGTGGGCGTGAACCTCCACTTTGTGCCCGCAGACTGGGG
Source organism: Chryseobacterium sp. (assembly GCA_018260475.1). GTDB lineage: Bacteria > Bacteroidota > Bacteroidia > Flavobacteriales > Weeksellaceae > JAGLBA01. The sequence continues at coordinate 3,457 of JAGLBA010000004.1, forward strand.
CATTTTCAAAGCTGTGGATGTTCGGTACAGCTACTACAAACGCTCGGACAACCTCAGCGCAAATAATTTAACGCTCGCTCTTAAATTTTAACTGAATTTGTTTAAAACAAAAAATGCCAAGGCAATGAGTCTTGGCATTTTTTATTATTGCGAATATATGTTTTACAAAGAATAATTCGGAGCCTCTTGGTTAATGATGACGTCATGCGGATGCGATTCCTTCAAACCACTACCTGTAATTTTCACCATTTTTCCGTCTTTTTGAAGCGTTTCGATATCTTTGGTACCGCAGTAGCCCATCCCGGCGCGGATGCCCCCCGTCAACTGAAAAACTACGTCCTCCAGTTTTCCTTTGTGCGGAACACGGCCTTCGATGCCTTCCGGCACGAATTTCTTCGCCTCGCTTTGGAAATATCTTTCCTTGCCGCCTCTTTTCATTGCGGAAAGGGAGCCCATACCCTGGTACATGGCTGCTTTTTTAAGACAGATTAAAAATAGAGTATTAACTTTAACGTCAAGAAAAAGCAATGAAAAAATCAAGATTTACGGAGCCGCAGATATTGAAGGTGCTCCAAAGCCAGCAAGAGGGCAAAAAAGTGGCAGAGATCTGCCGGGAGTTTGGGATTTCCGAACAAACATTTTACAACTGGAAGAGTAAGTACGGAGGAATGACGCTCTCGGAGCTTCAGCGAGTGAAGGAATTAGAGTCTGAAAATGCACGTCTCAAGCGCATTGTGGCGGACCAGCAGATTTCCATCGATATTTTAAAGGAGGTTAACTCAAAAAAGTGGTAACACCTTATCAGAAGGAGCGTTGTATTGCTTATATTCGGGAGAAAAGACCGGAGATAAGTTATGCTAAGGTGTGCCGCGTAATGGGACGCTCAAGAACCTCAAAATATTATAAAAAACGGATGCCCGAAAAAGATGAAAAACTTCGAGAAGCCATCACCTCGATATTGGGAACCAGCAGGCTGGGACGCAAGAAAGTCATCGTGAAGGTTCGTAAAAAGTACCCGGGGTACGGTTCTTCGCAAATCAGAAGGGTCTATCAGAAGTATGGTTTTTCGCTTTACAAAAGGATGAAAAGGAAACGGTTTGACAATCCTGCCAATCCCATCGCTGTGCCTTTGGAGCGCAATGAGGAATGGGCAATGGACTTTATGAGTGACGCACTGGCGAGGGGATCCCGTTTTCGAACGCTGAATATTGTTGATCAGTATAACAGAAAATGTCTGGGGATTGATGCGCGTACATCCATGCCGTCCAGAGCGGTCATCCATTTTTTGGAGCGCATGATTGAGAAGCACGGCAAGCCCAAGGGAATACGCACGGACAACGGCCCGGAGTTTACCTCGGATCTTTTCCAGGATTGGCTGGATAAAAACGACATTGAATGGGTTAAAATCCAGAAAGGAAAGCCACAGCAGAATGCCATTATCGAGCGTTTCAACAAAACCTACAGAGAAGATGTGCTGGACGCCAACCTGTTTTTCTCCCTTCAGGATGTAAAAGACCTTACGGAACGCTGGATAGAAGACTACAATTATGAAAGGCCGCACGAAGCACTGGACTTTAAAACCCCATCGGAATATGAGGCAGCATAAGGTTTTTTTAAGGCATGAACTTCTGAAATATAATTCAGAAAAAAGCACCGCAAAAAGCAGTGCCCTTGAAAATTATATTTCGTCGGCCAACCTATCCCTCTCAGGTTGCTCCTCAGCAGAGCCCGATTCCGTTTCGGTTGGCGGGTACAAATTTCAATTGAAAAAACTATATTTACAAACTGTCAAAAAAGTAGACCACTTACCACTCCTGTCGTATACCAAAATGTCTTCTTTACTTATAATATTAGGAAGAGGTGTTTTATCTAATGTATTTATTTTACTTAGTAATTTGTAATCTTCAAAAAGCCAAACATTTGAAGATTTATTTGTTATGTAGGTTACTTGATCTGTATTATCAATTGAGCCAAAGAAATTACCATTGTATTTAAGTGCGTATTCAGCAAATTTTGAACTTCTATTTTTTTGAATAATTTCAATTGTGATTGGTTCTTTCAAAGACTGATTTAATTTAAAAAAACCATATACGTATTCATTATTTTCCATATGCTCTCCTAAAACATAAAAATTATTTTTTACTTTTTTTATAGCTGAAACCTTAAGGTTTTTGAATATAGGCTCACCATTATTAACTGATAAATGAGCAAATTCATCTGTACATATGATAGAATCTTTCAAGATAAAAACAGGAAACAAATTGTTTCTAAGTTCAAAATCTTTACTTTGTTCTTTGCGCATTGACATATCATAAAAAGTAAATTTATAATTAAGATTCTTTCTCGAAAAAACATTGGGAGTATTTGAGGGAAAAACTGGAGTAAAAGTTGAATCCGAAACTTTAACACAAATATTAAGAGGTTTCAAAATACTTTCCTTGTAAACACGTTTAAAAATATGCTTTTTCTCGTTTACAAAAAAACTACTGAAATTTAAAAAGATTATAATTCCTAATACCAAATTAAGGATGATAAGATGGGATATTTTTAACTTCTTCATATTTTCTTTTGGTAATTAGCTAAGTTTTTTGAAATGAATGTTAGCACTATCAACAGTATATTTATAAGAAGATGAACTTTATAACTTAACCCGTTCAATATTCCACCACACCCACACACTTCATATCTACCCAGATAGAACAAAATAGAAATGTAAAGCGTGAAAGCCAGTAGAAGAATTAGAAGAAAATCAAGTCCTAATCTTTTATTTATCAATAATAATATGATAGAGGAGAATTCTACAATTAAAACAACATATGCTAAAATGTTTGAATTTTTCTCATTAAATATTCCTGTTTTGAAGATATTCATTTGAAAAGCAGAAATATCTAATGCTTTATTGGCAAAAACATAAGACATAAATATGATTAGCAGGTAGTAGATTATCTCCGAAATATTTTTTTTCATAATCAAAAAAACTAATGATTTATTCTAATTCGATTGGATTATTGTATTCTGATAATTCTTTCTTTATCGAGTTTGTTTTTTCCTCAATGAATTTTTTACTGAAGCCACCAAAAATTTCCATAACTTCACCGCTATCAGTAACTAATTTACCTTCTTTTAATTTTTTTGAAGGGTCTTTTTTATAATCAGAATAAGCTTTTAAATATTTGTTTTTGGTCGTCGGGATTGCTTTAGAAAAGATAGATGGAGAGAAAGGTTCATCTTTGATTTTTTTTAAGCCTATAAATGTAAAATGATAGGAGTTTGTATTGTCTTCTATTTCATATAGTAAACCCGGTAATCCTGCAAATTTGTAAGGAAAAATCGTTAGGGGAACATCGGTTGTAAACCAAGCATTCCAAATTCTTCCTTTGTAATTGGTAGTTGCTTTCTGGCAGCTATATTCTCCGCATTTTCTTTTATCTTTTAAAATATCCCATTTAATAACACTATTAATTTCAGGATACTTATAAGAATCTCCGTCAAAGTTTTCAACAGAATATATTTTATCATTTTTTAATAAGACCCCTTTGTTCCAATTTGTACTACCGAGATTATCAAAGTCAAGATGTACACCTCCGGAGACATTGGATATCGAGCTCAAGCTAGCCATAATAGAATCTGAATTATAATATACATTGTTATAAAACATAGATAATTTTTCTTTAGGATATGTATCGTACAAATAGATGTCAGAGACTAAAGAATCTTTTGCATTTTTTTGCTTTGAATCTACTTTGTAAAAGATTCTATAAGAGGATTGTGCTTGAAAAAGAGTAACACTAAGGAGTAAAATTAATCCAATTATTGATTTCATAAAATATATTTAATTTAAAAATGAACCTTTTCAGGCTTACATATTAATTGTTACTAACACCTGATGGTGTTGTTTCATAAAAAGTACCATATATTATTGTACCTGAAGCTGTTCTACCACAAGAATCGCTAAGAGAACTTCCACATCTACAACTACATATTTTGTCAGTAGTTTTTTCATTTGCTTTCAGATTGGAAGAAGTAATAAGAACCGCTGATAACATACCGGTTAAAGTTAATAAGATTTTAAATGTTGTTTTCATTATAAAAATAATTGTATTTGCTTAAATTTAGTTTACTAATCATTTGAAATTACTTCAACCCACGTTCCGTAAAATAAAGTACCATCTTTTCCTACCCCACAAACATTACTAGATTGTTTACACATACCAGAAACTTTGATTTTATTTTGTCCGCTTGCAATTAACTTTGAAGATGTGACAAATACCGCAGCTAACATACCTGTTAAAGTCAATAGAATTTTAAATTTTGTTTTCATAATAAAAATTTAATTTAAAACTGCCCTGACTTTTCAGGGCAGTTAACTTTTTAATCTAATGAAGTACTTACACTTTCGTACCAAGAACCGTACAGAATAGTTCCTGATGCAGTTCTTCCACAATTAGCACTTGTAGGCGCGCAATGTCCCCCTTTTGCGATTTTTGAAGTTTCAGTTGCGGAAAGTTTTCCTGAGGATACAATTGTTGCAGATACTAATCCTGCAATGGCCAAAGAAATTTTAAATATATTTTTCATAATAAAAATTTGTCATTCCCTAGTGTTTTTAAAAAGCAAAGCCGGGAACTTTTACTTTGCTTCAGGTTAAAAATTTTACTCTATTTATAAATCCGTTTTCATTTGCATTGCGCACTACAAAATCTACAGATGATAAATCATTTTACTGTTTCCAATGCCCACCATCTTTTACTGGTGGTTTAACCTCACCCTCCAAAGATGAATTTGTACTATCTTTAGCAACCTGAGAGTTAAATCCTAAAACATTGTTTTCATCTTCTGATTGTTTTCTTAATTCTGATACGTGATTAGCATTAATATTATCCATAACTTCTTCAGCTTCTCTGCAAGAAACCAACAGACCTAAAATAGCTATTGAAAGGACAAACTTCTTATTCATATTTTAATATTTTTTATGATTAATGGTTTATCCGGCGCCGGATTTTTGTAAGCTTATGAGACGAATTTAGAGATTAAAATTGCTAAGGATTTGAGAAATTTTGGCTTGATTTATAAATCAAGACGAACGATTTATAAATCAAGCCGAAATTATAGAATTGATTATTAGTAACTTAAATCTATTAAAGAGCAATTTCAGTTTAGTTGCGATTTTCAGGTGATTTGATTAAATTTGAGTTATAAAAACTACAAATTGAAATACTCATTCTCTCATACAATCCTATCTATATACTTTATTTTATTAGGAATATCTATAAACGGGCAGGATTTGAAAATTTCTGAAAAGCAAAGCTTTGTAGAACTGAGAAAGAATTATGAAGATATGCTTGAAAACGACAACAGAGCATTACTTTATATTAAAATCTATTTGAAAAAAGCTAAAAAAGAAAAAGATTATGAAGAAATACTTCAGGGATATCAGGATGCTGTCTTTTTTTCAAAGGATAAATCCGAAAAACTTAAATATGCAGATAGTTGCGTTACTTCTGTTTTAAAATCAGACGATAAAAAAATAATTAGCAAAGCGTATCTTGAGAAAGGAGTTATTTATTATTTCTTTTACAAAAAATATCAACCCGCATTAAACGAATATCTTAAAGCTTACGAATATTCTAAAAATATCGATGATGATTTTTTAAGATATAGAATTATTTATCATTTAGGTGTTGTTAAAAGTTACTTGGGATATTATGATGATGCTCTGAGATTATTTAAAGAATGCTCAACACATTTTGAACCGTTGACCCGTGCCAACATTCACCCTAATCTAATCTTTAATAACAAAAAAGGGTATTTCAATAGCCTACATCAGCAAATAATCTGCTACAGGCAGTTAGGGAATTATTCAAAAAGCGATTCACTGATTCAACAAGGCTTATCATCTTTAAAATCTTCCAATGGATATGATTTGGAGAAAGCATACTTTCTAAAATGTCTAGGTATTTCTGATTTTCGGAAGCAAGAGTATCAAAAAGCCATTCAGAATTTAAACCTTGCATTACCAGAACTGATAAAGATTAATGATTTTACCTGGACATCAGTCGGTTATTATTACATAGGGAAATCTTATGAAAAAATGGATAATGAGAATTTAGCCGTTCCTTATTTCATAAAAGTAGATTCTATTTTTCAAAAAGAAAAATTTATCATCCCCGAACTGCGAGGAAACTATGAAAGCCTGATTAATTATTATCATACAGCAAAAAATCCTGAAAAAGAGCTTTATTACACAAAGCAGTTACTGAATGCAGATAATATCATCAACAAAGATTATCAATACTTGTCAAATAAAATTCACAAGGAATATGATACAAAATCTTTGTTGGAGAGACAAAAGCAGTTAGAAAATAAAAACTCAACAGGTTTGGTAATTTTAGTTATAGCTGCTGTTTTAATTTTTATATTAGTAATATTTATTCTGTATCGGAATAAAAAAGAAAAAGAGATTCTATATAAATATATAGAATTAGAGAAAAGAATTATTGACCAAGAGAAATCACCTGATATAATTACTCTGGCCTCATATACAGTAAAAGAAAACAAGGTTGACATTTCTGAAGTAGTAATAAATGACATTTTGCAAAAGCTTAATAACTTTGAGCAAAAAAAGAGATTTATAAAAAAAGGACTTACTCAACAGGAACTCGCTAAAAGTTTCACTACTAACACGACATATCTTTCCTTCGTAATCAACGAATTTAAAGGTAAAAATTTCAATACTTACTTGAACGAGTTGCGTATCCGCTACATTACTCACGAATTATATCATAATCCTAAATTTCTAGATTATAAAATCGAAGGATTGTCAGAAAAATGTGGTATCACTTCCCGGCAGAATTTTTCTGACCTTTTCCAAGAAATAAATGGTATCCGACCAACTGATTTTATTAAGCAGAGAAAAAAGGAATTGGAAGAACAAGGAGATGTTTCTATACCTTCATCTGAATCCTAAATCTGAAAACTTAATAATTATTCTATAAAAGTTGTCTTTAAAATTAATGATATGATGGTCAGTTCAAATTGAAATCAAATGGTCAATACATTTGACTTTTCAGTACTCTTAATTCAATACCTCAAATCCAAATACCTCTCAAATTCAGAAATAATTTTCTCATTTATTTTCCCTATTAGCTTCAAACCCATCTTTAAACCTTAAAAAATCTTCTGCTTTCTTAGGATTATTCTTGATCCACAATTGCATTACTTTAGTATTTTCAGACAAGATTTCTATCTCATTTTCATCATAGATTTTTTTTCCTTCATCAGCAATTTCGTTTAAAATATCTTGGCGGAGTTCACTTTTGGCTTTGATGCTTTCTTTGTACCAATTAGTTGCGAAAGTGATGGAAAGCACAAAAGTGAAAATCCCTAAGATAATAATTCCTAATCCGCTCCAATTAAACTTCTCCTTCATTTCCATTTTCTTATAAAAATCCTCATAAAAACCTTTAGTTTCTTGTGAAAGGACTATTTCTATTTTGGTAGGAATTTCTTTTACGATTTCAAAGTCTAATTGTAGTTGAGCAATTGCCAATACCAGATCTTCAATATCCGCTTTCACTTCCGCATTAGATTCCATATTCTTCTCGTTTGATACAGTATTTCTTTCATTAGATTTTATGACATTTTCCAAAAGCTCCATTCCGTTACTTTTAGATTCTTCATTTTGTTTTTGGTTTTCCATTTTTTTGATTTTTTAATAATTAAAATTTATCTTGATTTTCGCTTCTTTTTCCAGAGTTCATCATCATTTTGAGCAACATAATTCGGCTTTAAAAGCTCTTCAAAAAGTTCACTTGCAATTTCTGCTACACTTTCTTTTGATGGTGATTTTGGTTGTGTATTCAAACTATTTATTTCGCTGTTGTCAGACATTGATCTTGTCAAATTTTGAAAGTTAGAACCTATCTCAGATAGAAAAAAACCTTTGTATTGATTAAAAAACAATCCGTTTTTCTGATGGCTTTTTTCCGATTGTTCAATTTTACGTATCCAAACATCTTGCATTTCGTTTTTTTGATTGGGCTTATATTCTCCGTTATATTGGATCTTTACTGAAAATCCTTTTTGTAGTAGATTTTCCCGAAATTCCTCTAAGTTGCCAGCGTATTTTTGTGCTTCCTTAACCGCATTTTTCACCTCAAAAAAAGATTTTATTTCAGAAATTTTCAATTGATTTGAGATTTCAGACAGTTTGTAACCCGCTTTATAAACTCTTTCAGTTTGAAAATTTTTGTCTTTTTCCATCACAATCCGCATTCCCGAAATGCCGTCTTTGACATTTGAAGACAATTGAATTTCAAAACCTTTTTCCTTCATTTTGAAAATGAGTTCATCAAAATTATCGCTGGTTTTCAAAGCTTCTGATAAGTTCTTCAGCATTTCTGCTTTTTTCTGAATTCCTATCTCAACATCGGTCAACAATCCTTTCTCTTTACAAACTTTCCGAACGGCTTCTCCAAATCTTCTTCCGACATCGTGTGATTTTACCGTACATTTTCCCGAAATATCGATCCTGTTCACGATAAAATGAATGTGCTTTTGCTTCGTGCTGTTGTGAATATCCAATCGGAATTGGTTGTTTTCTGTCACTCCAATTTTTTCTAAAGCTCTGGTGGCGATTTCTAAAAATTCTTCATCCGTCAACTTTCTTCCAATCTCGTCCGGTTGCGAAATATAGCCTGTCAAAGCCCATTTTTCCACATTCAGATTTCGGTCTGCTACCGTTTTCATTTCTAAAAACTGACCTTTCGGAGTTGTGCTCAGAAGATAATTCGATGCCACCATTTCGGCTGTACCCTTGTCGTTTCCATTGTATTGCAAAGCAATTTTTGTAATGGTTCTTGTGGTTGCCGAGTTATTCATTTTTCTGAATTTTTGAATATAAATACTGATGAATTAATTCGATCAGATTTTCAATTTTCACTAAAATTTCTTTCTTATTTTCAAAAACATTCCATTCCCGATTTCGCAAAAGATTGGTTATTTTTTTGAAATGAGTTCCAAATTGAAGCAAGACTTCATCGGTTTTAAATTCATTGATCTTTAACTCTTTTTCCAACATAACATTTCGGATATAAGTGGATAATTTGAGCGGATATTTTTTCTGTTTTTGAATGAGAATTTCATATTCTGAATTGGTCATTCGTATCGAAATCACTTTATCCAGTTTTTTATTTTCTTTGGTCTTCAAGCCACCTTTCCGACCTATTTCTTTGAAATATTTTTCTCTCTTTTCCTGAGCAATTTTGGCTTCGTTTTCTTTGGTGGCTTGATTTATAAATTCTTGTAAAAAGTCCTTTTCCATTGTATTAATTTTAGCGTATTAAAAAACATTTCTGACGATAGGAAGAAATCAAAAATCCCAATTTTACAATCAGCGACCACGCTTATTGTAAACTTTGGGTACTTTTTGCACTAACATACCACCATATTTCACCTGTATTTATTTTACTCACCTTCGCCTGTGTCTCACTTGTCTTTCAGGTGATGGATTTTTGTGAATAATCCAATCATTTAAGTCTTTAAAATCTGAATATAAAAACCGACAATCTTCTGCTATTTCATTTTCGTTTTTAATCATTTCAACAGCTCTGCTTCCAGCTTCGTCATTGTCAAAATAAAGCTCAATATTTTCATAATTTCCTAGTGAACTTTTAATATTTTGAATCATCGAAACGGAATTCAAAATGAGATAATCAGCAGGATCTTTTTCTAAAAAATTCTCTACACTTTTAAAGGAAAGAAAATCGAAAAAGCCCTCAAAAATCCGAAGCGATTCTGATCCGTTTTTTATGGTTGAAATATCTTTTTTGCCCAAACAGATTTTAGAATATTTATTGCGGATTTCATAACCGCCAGAATCGTTCTTGAAACCAATTCCAAAATAGTTTTTATCATTCATTCGGTAATGAATTTCGTGTAAGAACTGAGTTTGATTTCCAACTTTTCTTTCTCTTAAATATTCCAAAAGTGCAGGATGCTGGATTTTTTTTTCATACGTGATCTCATAATATTTATTTGGGTCTTCTAACTTTAGATTTGAAATATTTTGCTTTTGAAAAAAAGAAAAATTCTGCTTCTCTGCCCATACTAAAACTTCATTGACCGAAGTTTTCAAATATTTTTTCATAAAATCGGTATTGGTTCCACCGATTCCTTCTGAAAATAGATACCAATAGTTTAGGCTTTTATTGATTTTAAAAGAGGCTTGGGATTCGCTGGCAAATGGGTTGAGATACCAAGCTTCTTTTTCATTTTGTTTCGTGGGAAGGTGTCCGAGAGAAATTAGGACTTCTTCCAACGATATGCTGTTGAATTGTTTGCAGTTCATTTTGTAAATTTTTTGCTATTTTTTTCTTTTTTCTTTCACCATCAAAAATATTTACGGAGATAATATCCAATTGTCAACAACTTTCTATTTTTAAAACAATTGATTTTCAACCTATTGCAAATAGATAATTCTTGATATTTTATCCACATTTCTTATTTTAATTATTAAGATTATAATACTTAATAGGTATTAATATAATTAAGCAGATTTCCATTACACTTATAAGATTTTGAAAATGAACAGCTTAAACAGTAGCGAGCTGTTATTATTCGGAGATAAAATCCAGAAATACGGAGATAATATCTATTTTTACGGAAATAATATCCATAATATCGGAGATAATATCTAAAAAAACGGAGGTAATATCCAGAATTACGGAGATAATATCCTACTCATTTTCTAGTAATTGAAACACTGCTTTTACGTAATCAATTCCTGTCAAATTCGGATCAATTTTTCGCTTCAATCGAATTGCAAGCTCTTTGTAACCTCTGACTTCAAAAAGCTTCCGTAGGACGGATAAACTTCTTTCGTCAAGCTGCCGTGTCTTTTTTAAATATTTCAATGCCCGATCCGTCTGAAGATTATTTAATGATGAAAACATTTCTCCGGAGCCAACAGCGTTCTTTGTGTAGTATATCAAAAAATTATAATTGCCTTTGTTGTAGGCATAATTAAAACTTAGCTCATTATAACTATCCAGATCTGCCTTTACATTATTCAAAAAATCTCTCTCAAAGCGATAATGCCCTTCATAGTATTCTTTAGAAATGAATAACTCTTTTAGTATCTGCGAATACGACTTTATTATTCCTCCCTGTTGTTTGTATTTCAATAGCCACATTAAAAATCGGAGAGTATTTGAGGTTGAAGCTTGGTATGGGAGATCTTTTTTGATAGAGAAATAAGAACTCATATTGACGAGATGTCTAAGTACAGCCTTATCCATTTTGAAAAATATATTTTTCTTGTTCCATCCCGGCTCAATTATAAAAGGGACAGCCTTGTAACCATTGATAGTTTCATCTTTCAATCTAAGCCAGTTGATATTGGCCATATTTATCAATGCGGATTGGATATACTCATTTTTCATTCTTCTATCCGGATTTAAATCGTTGAGTGGTAATAAAAAATCTACTGTTCCTTGATTTGCCCATCCTTCATAGTAATCGTCAAAGGAAAGCTGATTCTTTTCTTTTACCAAAGCTGATTTCACTGATATAAATAAAGACTGTTCTTCTTTGATGGCAGACAAGATGACCACCAAAATTCTCTGCTCAATAATGGTTGTCTCCTGAGAAATTAAAACCTCTCGAAAATCATTAGAAATAAGCACTTTCTTTCGAGTTTTTGAAGTGAAAATTTTACTTTCCATCTGTATGTAATTGCTTTATTTTATAGATAACTCCTTATTTTTTTCCCTCTAATATTTTTTGAATATCTGACATTCGGTATCGAACTTTGTTTCCAATTTTGACAGTATTCAGATAATTTTTTTTGTTCCAGTGCCAAAGTGTTGCATCACATACGCCACAAATTTGTTTCGTTTCTTCTCTGGTAAGATATCTTTCTTTTCTAGCTTCTGCTATCTCGAGCGATAGCTCATTCTTAACACGATTAATTAGTTCATTAGAGAAATTCAGTAAATCTTCACCCGAAACTTCAAGTTTAATACTGACCTTCTCATCTTGAATAATTGACAATATATTTTTCATTTTTTATTCCCCACCATTGATTAAACTTTCTTTTTATAGTGGATTAAAAAAAAGAAAGCCACTATCCAGTTATTGGATAGCGGCACAAAATTATATCAAATAAATCCTGATTATCAGCTATTTAAACCTCGTTTAATTCGTGAAATGTAAAAACGAATTAAACGAATTTAGTTGGATAGCATTTCCTTTAATTGATCAATGAATGGACGGTGTTGTTTTAGATCTTTTTGAAATTCTCCATTACTCATAGTGTCTGTTAATGTTTTATATGCACTCTGTATTCCTCTCTCTGAAATAATATTTCCATATTTTTTATTCAAAATTTCTCTAAATGCTTTTATTCCTTTTGGTTTAGAAAATTTTAGTTCCTCTAATGCTATTTTTAAATATGCTAAATGATTTTCCGATTTATTATTTTCGAGATACTTGCCAATTTTTTCTAAAAGATGTTGTGGTAATTCTTGAGTATCAGGTTTTCTTCCAACGTTTTTCTTTTCAGTGATTGAATCTTGAATAAGCCAATTCTCTAAATTATTTCCATCCGCTAACTGTAGTTGCTGAAAATGATTTTCCCAATCTGATTTTATACGCAAACCAGAACTTATTGAAAATTCTATTACCTGCTTCATTATTGAAACAATAAATTGTTTTTCAACATAGCTTAGTGTTTGTTTTTTTCTCATTTCCAGTCCCCGTTCTACCATTCTCTCAAAGCTTTTTCCAAAATATAGCCAAGCAAGCATCGCCGGAATAATAGAATTTTTCGGAATATTCTGAAAATTACTGACTAAATATTCAGCAACATTGTTTTCGGAAAATAAAATGTTAAAATCTGAAATATCGTCAAAAGAACCTTGATTCAATTTTCTCGAAACAGCACTTTTATATTTTGGGATAATTGAGGTAGCCATTTGAAAAATCTTGTCGTAGCCAGCATTATCTTTTCTGTTCATATATTCTTCAAATAGATCATATTGCTCTATATGAGATTCTTTCCATTTTTTTATTTCTAGTAAAAAAGTATTTAGTTCCATTTAGATTAAGTTTTGTTTCTGATATGATTTTGAATTACTTATAAAATCAATCTAATAAGTTTACCAATTCTTTTTTCATATCTTCATCTATTTCTCTATAACGACTAAAAGCTTTACTTCCCTCTTTGTGTCCACTCAAAGCCCCAATCAAATTAGGGTCTTTTACTTTTTTGTAAATGTTGCCAATAAACGTTCTGCGAGCCATATGGCTACTAGCAACCTCATAAAGGTACTTTTTGACACCTTCATTAGTAAGTGGGTCAAGGACTGTCACAATTCTATCTATTTCTGCCAATTTAAATACTTTCTTAATCGAATCATTATATTTCTGCTCTGAAATAAAAGGCAAAAGCATCTTACCCTCATACCCTTTGTATTTTTCTAATATATCCTTCGCTTTATTATTAAGAGGAACACGAACAGTGACTGGATTTCCATCTTTTGTTTTTCTGGGAATATATTCTATAGCTTCATTGATTATATTTTGTTTAGTCATACGATAATAATCGCCAATACGACAACCTATCAATGACTGAAATACAAATATATCCCGCTGCAATTCTAAATGTTTGTTTTCGGAAAAATCCTTTTCATATAACTTATCACGCTCTTCAATTGTAATATAAAAAGGTGTTCCATACGTACAATCATCAATTTTAAACTTATCGAAGGGCTTATTTATCGTTTTATTATGTTTATAACACCATAAAAAGAATGTCCTTATTTTACAAAGACAATCAATTATGGTATTTTTACCTCGTTGTTTTGGAACTCGCGTTTCAGGAATTTGCTCATAAATAGAAGGATACAATTCATAATATATGTGCTCATTCTCTAAAAAATCTGATATGTCATATAATGTATCGGAAGTAATCTGATTAATGTTCAAAGTAAATGAACCCTTATTTTTTTTTGTATTTCTTACATATAATTCATACCGCAGGAGAATTCTTTTAATTACACGGAAATTTTTTTTCCTAACTTCTGATAGCTTGTGCTTTAGTAGAAAATCATCAAAAAGTTCTGCAAAAGATAGATTTCTTTCAGCTTCTATCTGTTCTTTATTTTTATACTTGTCTGGGTGATGATATTTATCAATCATTACGTTTAGCCATTCTCCATCTGCATCTTCATCATAATTTTGAGTGATAAAAGAAATAATATTTTGAATATCATTTTTCAACTTTATTTTTTCACTATCGCTAATTAACGCTACCCGATCTTTATAACCTTGTTTTTCAGCATTCCAATGATTTGGATTAATAGTTAACTCACTTGCCGATTTAATATCTTTATTCTTATCACGTAAACGAAAATAAATTGTTGCTTGGATTTCGGTATTATTTTTATTTGCGGACTTTCTTAAAAATGCTGAAACTTTCATAATTAATTGAAATTGATGTATACAAAGATATTAAATTTGTTTCAAATTTGTTCCCAAATTGTTCCCACACAACCTAAATACATTTAAATAAGATTGAATTAGATTAAATAATAGACTTCATTCAAAATATTAACTATCAGTTACATAACATTATAATATACCTGAAAAAGCCATATTGCAGATGAATAACATTTAACTATTTCAACTCTGGTCCTGGGTACACAAAACGCCGATAATCAAATGATTGTCAGCGGTTTTTTTTTAGTTCTTAAACATGGAAAAAAGAATCCGCCTGCAAAAGCAAGGCGGATTCTTTATTTAGGATTACTAAGATGATTACATCCAGTAGTTGCTACTTTCAAAAGGGATATCCCATACGGCATTTACCTCATCTATGGCTTCTTGCACAGTTATTCCGAATTCTTTAGCAATATCTTTGTAATATTGCTGCAATTCCGCATCACTTTCTGCGTGCTTGGTGTAAATTCTCACAGGAACCTTCAAGTTAAGATCTTGAGTAGCTAACAAGCGAACACTCGGCTGGTTGAAAGGATATGGATTCCCGTTAGTGTCCAATTTGTTGCCTTTTACGACATGAACTAAGATAATATTAAGGTCAAATGTTTGGTAAGCACCTTTTGCAAAGAAATACCCCTTCAAACCAATTGGATCTTTCTCGCCGCGAAGGTTGTTTTTTTCCCTGTTAAAGGGTTCATTCCAAGGATCGGTATCACGGTAGGTGTAATCCAAATTGTCGGTATTTGTGATCGCTGCACCAGTGTTGATGTCTTTTACATCCTTGCTGATGAAGAAATGCTGGTGGATAGGCGCCATTTCTTTGGTGGTAAATTCACCGTTTATCACTTCACCTTTTTTATTGTAATAGGTAATTTCAAGTGCGTAGTGGGAATCCTTTACCATTCGGATTGGCGTGTTGTTTTCCGGCTTTACATTGCCTTTCGCATCTACGACGAAAGCATATTCTTGCTTACTTTTCAGGTGCGGAATTGCATCGGAAAAAGGGCTTCCGTGGAAGGTTTTGCCATGCAGATGTCCCTCACGGAAAGTGAAAACTACCTTAGCCCACTCTTCGTGACCTTTATCCACAGTTTCATTTACCGGTGTTTCAGGTACATCGTCTGCATTTCTACAAGAATTAAGAGAGAAAGCCAATAGCACAAATACTAAAATTGTGAGCATTTTGCCCAAGAAAAATTGTTTTTTCATTTTAAAAAAATTTAGGTTAAATAATTATTGTTTTGTTAATTTTTAAAAAGTTATTGCTGTTTTAAACATGATATCTATTCCTTTTTCATGCGTGAAATAGCGGTAAAGATCTGTGTAGTTTTTATACAGTTTGTTAGTGAAATTTTCCGCGATTAATTGAATCGAGATGGTTTTACCATTTTGGTAAGGCCATTCTGCACCGGCAAGAAATGTAAAAAGATGATAAGCCGGTGGCGAATCGGGAGCCAAATCATAAGCAGGATTAAAGCGAGATTGCTTCGCACGAAACTCATGCTCTAATTTTAGATAAAACTCTTGAAATAATCGGGTGGGAATGCTCCAATTCACACTTTGGTTGAAGCCAAAAGGTGGAATCTGTGGCAGTACACGATGGGACTTGTACTCCTCGGCAAAGACGAAAGAAGCATTCCCATGATACTGCAAATTGCCCAGTTTTACACCTGCGGAAATATCCCCACCATAATACAGCGCATCAGTTTGTTCAAAATTAAAAATGGCCGCCGGTCCGGAAAACAACTGTTTAAATTGATGACTCGGGATGCTGTAAATATAATCCTGAATAGGCTGGTAAAAGCCCGACACGGCCACATTAGCATTCTCACCCGACCATTTTATTTGACCGTTTATTTTGAGTCCTTTTTCTGGTTTCAGGGAGGTATCTCCCACAAAATAAATTGGTATACCATGCTGTTTTCCATTCACATACAATTCGTAAGGCTCGGGCGAGCGCCACGCCAATCCGGCATTGGCGGATGCACTCCAATTTTTATTAAAGTCATAGCGCATACCGGCATTCCAAGATAGACTTTTGTAGTGCTTTTTCCCGCCGTAGAGTTCGCCTAAAAAGTTATATCCCGCCGCATTGGTCGTGCGGAAATCATAGCGCGCACCTAAGTCCACAGTCCATTTTCTGTAAAAATAATCTGCGGTTAAAAAGCCATGATAATTGTAAAGGACATAATTCGGAATGGCAGGAACCACGCCCGTTCCCGGAATATTTATGTTTTCTTTTCTCTGAAAACCTGCTCCGGAAAGCAATTTGAGCCGACTTATTTGTTTGTTTTCCCAAAACACTTCCGCCACATGGGATTGCAGTTCGGAATTTTGCGAAGGCAAAACCGTGCGATCCATTCGCCTCACTTCAAATTCTTTGCGGTGGTTTTTTTGGTAACCATAGTTCAACTCCAAAACATTTTTTGGGGAAAATGCGTAGCGCTGCTGCGTTCTCGCCAATAAATGGACCGACTGCTGATATGGCGCCGTAATATTATAACTAAACGGCAAAACCTTAACCGGAACGCCCAACTCCAACATTTGCTGAAACTGCTCGGTATTCCCTGAAAGTGATCCGTAAAAAATACCCGATTTCGCCTGATAACGGCTAAACGATAATTTGGAAGAATATTTTCCCTTGCGATATTGCAGGTCTCCGGAAAAATTTAGTTCCCGTATTCCGGTATTGTTTACATAATATTCTGCGGTACGGTAGTCGCCGGCGTATTTCCCGCTCGACTGCACACGCCATGCCAAGGAATTTTTAAGTATACTGCCTTCCAGCATCAGGTTTCCAACGCTTTTCCCAGAATTGGAAGCACCGGAAAGTTGGACTTCTCCCCCGAATTTATCCTTAAAATTCATGGCTTTAGGTTCCAAAAGAATCACGCCGCCCATAGCACCTGCGCCGTATCGCACGCCCTCAGAACCTTTGATAATCGTCACCGCTGGCGTTCCAAAAGGATCAATTTCAGGTGCGTGGCTATCCGCCCAGTCTTGGGTCTCAAGTTTTTGACCGCGTGTTAAGAGCAAAATCCGTGTATTGGTTTGCCCATCGATCACCGGCTTGCTGATAGTTGCTCCGGCTTTACGGACGCTCATCCCAGCCTCGGATTTCAGGAGTTCAGCGAGGTTTTCACCTGCTTTTTCTTTAATAGTCTTCTCGGAAACAGTTTCCATGCGCTTCGCCTCATTTTGTTTCATTATAATGATTTGAAGGCTGTCCATCACATGGGTACGCGTTTCCTGGCCGTACATGCTACCACAGCACAACCCCGCACAGAACAAAATTCTGTATTGCATTGATTTAGAATTTGAGTTAAGAAATTATCCGGAATGCCCGTATTGAAGCGCAATCATAAAGATTGGCCACACAACGAAACATTGCACAGGAATAAAAGGCAGCCAGGGAATCTGCTGCTAATACATCCAACTAAACAATAGCAGGTGGAGCGCGAGAACGGCCGAAATTCGGCTGGTAGCCGATATAACCTTCGGAAAAGTTAAATTGAAAATGCTGATCTATGTGAAAAACAATCGGTAAATCTACCGATGAACCTGAGATAAATGAAGAATCTATACTGTAGAAAAAGTGGAATTTGCACTCATGCAGTTTGTTAGTAATGTGCGATTGATGTTCGCAAACATTCTTAGTATTCTCGGTACAAATTTCGTCTGCCGAAATAAACCAATCCTTGCTTTCCCTATGTTCCCAAGCATGCGCAGCATCCCTCAGTATCCCTGTGGAACTGAAGAAAACGAGCACTGAAAAAAGGAGGGAAATAAATTGCTTTAACATTTGCAGCAAAGATTCTTTGGTAAAAATGGGTGTGCAAATGTAACCAAGTATTTTAAAAAACACAAGCGCCCATAAAACTTTAATTATTCAACTGCTTATTTTATCTGTAAATAATATTTCATTTTTATCTGTAATGCTGGAAAATTCCCGTATCTGTCGCAGTCCAGAAAGCGGCTTTTTGTCGGGCTAATTTCAGTCCATCATTTACCCATGTGTTGCAACTATTGAGAAAACTGTATCGGTTTTTGGCATCATAAAAGGCATCATTTTTACCATAAACCGCATTCGTAGGGATTAGTATGGTTTTTCCGGAGGCATCGCGATCAAATTTTGCTTCTACAAATTTCACTAAATCACGGTATTGGAACTCACTCAGCATTATTTTTTTACAATCCTCACCTTCTTTCATTTCTTGGTAATAGGTGCAGTGCATCGCCGACTCGCTGAGCCAAAATGCCGCCTTAAACGCGGTGGAAAATTTCAAATCTGCCCAAGTCGGCGTATCTAAGTAAAAACCTTTGTCGCCCCACCCTATGGCCACATATTTCATGTCGGGTTGTTTCGCCCGGGTATTTTGGTAAGGTACATCCTTTGTCCAATCTTTATAAACAGATTTTGTGGGCATCACCAGGTCGGTATGTACGCCATTGGTATAAATGTATATTGGCACCACTTTCGGCTGACCGTCAGGTTTTTCAGGGATTTCTATGTACGGAAGTGCAAAAACCAATAGTAGATAGAATGCTACGATTCCCAGTATAATGCCGATTGACTTTGCTATGATGATAAATATTTTTTTCAGGATCATTTTTTAATATTGAATTAATGAAAAGTTAACGAGGCAAATTAGGTTTTATTTTTAAATTTAAAACCGAAACAATCCTACTCTATATGCAGAAAAAATCCAAGTCCGCAAAGCGTGTAAAACTAAGAGTGAAAACGGCCCCAAAAAGAGTGCAAAAACGGAGGTATTAGGTTTTAGTTGTTGGCTGTTTATGGTACCGCTTTTGTAACTTTTTTGTTTAAATTTAATTGAACTATTCTCTATGGTTCTAAATCTGCGGCGGTGCTAAGGAAATCGATGTTGCGTTTTAGACCGGCAAATTTTGTCCGCTTCACCGGGGACTTCCTAAAAATATCTGAAAACAACTCCTGACTAAGTTCCTGCCAATCTTTTTTCCTGAAATTGCGAATGGCAACATTTGGTAAAAACTTCGGCTGCTGGTGTGGGGATGAAAACCGATTCCACGGACAAACATCCTGACAAATGTCGCAGCCAAACATCCAATCTTGCATCTTCCCACGGAAACTTTCGGGGATTTCATTTTTCAATTCTATGGTGGCGTACGAGATGCACTTGGCACCATCCACCATCTTGTCCGAAACAATGGCGTTTGTAGGACAGGCATCAATACATCTTCGGCAAGTACCGCAATGGTCTGTCACGGGATGGTCTTCCACCAAATCCAAATCGCAAATAATTTCCGCTAAAAAATAGAATGAACCATGCTGCTTGGTAATCAGGTTGGCGTTTTTCCCTACCCAGCCGATGCCGGATTTCTTCGCCCAAGCACGCTCCAAAACCGGTGCTGAATCCACAAAAATGCGATAAGAAAATTCCCCAATTTCCATCTGTAATTCATTAACCAAATCCTTCAAAACATCCTTAATCACTTCATGATAATCCTGTCCGTAAGCATACTTGGAAATTTTGAAATTATCAATTGTAGATAGTTCTCCTTCCGGAAAATAATTATAAGAGAAAGAGATCACCGACCGAGCGCCCTCTACCAATAGCCGCGGATCCAGTCGTTTATCGAAATGGTTTTCCATATACTGCATCTCGCCGTGGGCATTTTGTTTTAACCAAAGTTCCAGATGCGGTGCCTCCTCTTCCAAAAAAACGGCTTTGGAGATGCCACACGACTGAAAACCGGCTGCCATAGCCTTGCTTTTGATGAGTTGAGAATATTTTGCGGGATTTTCTTCCATAAGGTGTTGCAAAACTAACAAATTTAGTAAATTTGAGGCCTAAATCCCTTTAAAATAAAATCAATATGTCATTAGTAGAAGTTTTAAAAGCAGGTAACTACCACCTCATCGATGTTCGCGAGCCTATGGAACTAGAAATGGACGGCCACATTGAAGAAGCAAAAAACATCCCATTGGGCGAAATCGAAGACCGCAAACAAGAGATCCTAAACCTGAGCGGTACGAAAATCTTCTTCTGCCGTAGCGGAAACCGTAGCGGTAAGGCAGTGGATTATTTCAAATCCGAAGGTATGACGGATGTGTACAACGGCGGCGGCTACGAAGAAGTGAAGGCGACATTGGAAAGTCTTTAACCAAAAAGCATTCGGCGAAGTAAAAAGCCGAAAACAATTTCAAAAAAAAGGGACTTTCGTGGTTCCTTTTTTATTTCAATTAAATAAATTATTGCGGAAATGGCATTGGAAATCATAAACCTGACTAAAAAATTTGGCGAACAAACGGCACTGGACAACATTAACCTAACCATTGGGAACAATGAGATCATCGGACTGCTGGGACCCAACGGCGCAGGAAAATCTACACTGATGAAATCCATCACCGGGGTTTTGAATATCGATAAAGGACAGATTCTTTTCAATGGAATATCCATTACCGAAGATGAAATTACTGCTAAAAAAAATATAGGCTTCCTGCCGGAAAACAACCCGCTTTACAATGATATGTTTGTGAAGGAATATCTCGGCTTTGTGGCAGCAATACATAATATCCAGGCTTCGCGCGTGAAAACCGTCATAGAATTGGTGGGAATCTCGCCGGAAAAGTCTAAGAAAATAGCTCAACTATCCAAAGGCTACCGCCAGCGTGTGGGTCTGGCCGCTGCCATCCTGCATGAGCCGGATCTCCTGATTCTGGACGAACCGACCAACGGACTGGACCCAAACCAAATTTTGGAAATTCGAAATGTGATTTTGGAAATCGGGAAGGCAAAAACGGTCATCCTTTCCACTCACATTATGCAAGAAGTGGAGGCACTCTGCTCCCGCGTGATCCTGATGCACCAAGGTAAAATCTTGCACGATGCGCCTGTTGAAGAGTTTAAAGGGAAATTTAAAACCTTGGAAGAGGCCTTTGCGAGTTACACTGCGGTTACGGGTTAATGGGTGATGGTCGTTCAAACAAAACCCCTTTCAGAAGTTCTGAAAGGGATTTTTTGTTAATAAAGATTGTGTTTCCGCTTTTCCTCCGCTAATGGCAGAGGCTAAGGGTTATAAGTTGTGTATTTCAAATTCTGCCGGATACTCCCTGCGGAGTCTTTCTTTTTCAGCGGCATCGCGTTCGGCATCGTGGGCGTGTTTTTCCACATACTTTCTACGCGCCTTTATTTTACGCTTGGAGATGATGTAGAACATCACCGGAACGATGATTAGCGTAAGGAATGTCGCAAAGGTAAGTCCGAAAATAATCGTCCATGCCAATGGTCCCCAAAAGGAAACATTGTCCCCACCTAAAGAGATGTGTGGGTTCAGCGTGGTAAGGAACGAGGCGACATCGAAATTCAAACCGATGGCCAGCGGAACCAGACCCAACACCGCCGTAGTTGCGGTAAGAAGTACAGGACGCAGACGCTCTTTACCGGATTCGATGATGATTTGCTTCACCTCTTCCAGTTCCAGGTCATCGTGTGTTTCCACGCCTTTCTCAGCTACCTTTTCATCGAGTTTCAGCACGAAAAAGTCCATCAAAACGATACCGTTTTTCACCACCACCCCGGCGAGGGAAATAATCCCCATCATGGTCATCAAAATCACAAAGTCCATCCCCGTAATCGCCAGCCCGAGGAAGACCCCCGCAAAACTGAGCAAAATAGTGGTCATGATGATAAAGGTTTTAGATAGCGAATTGAACTGGTACACTATAATCGCCGTGACGGATGCCATTGCCAGGAACAACGCAAACAGCAGGAAGTTCATATTCTTGGCCTGCTCCTCCTGCTCACCACCGAACGAATAGGTAATGCCCTCCGGAGTTTTGTAATTGTTTAACCCGGAACGGATTTTTTGAACAATCTCGTTGGCATTAGCGTCTTTCAATACATTGGAATATACCATAATCGTACGCGTGTTATCCTTTCTTTTAATTTTGTTAAAGGTATAGGCCTCCTGCATTTTCGCAAAAGCCGAAATAGGGACTTGTACCGAACCTTCCGGGCCTGCCAGCGTAATGGGTTGGTTAAATAGGATACTGCGGTTTCGGCGTTGGTCTTCTTGCAAACGCACGGCGATATCATAATCATCCTTCAGATCTTTGAAGGTCGAAATATCTTGACCAAATAAGGCCCGGCGTAGCGTAATACCCGTATAGGCAGTAGAAATCCCCATATTACCAGCAGTTTCTCTATCGATATCAATGATGAGTTCCGGACTTTCTTTGTTGATATCCGTTTGTAGTTTTTCGATACCGGGAATACCAAGACCATTTATGTAGCTGATCATCTTACTCGCTTCTACCAACATTTCATCATAATCATCACCTTTCAACTCGATAGAAATAGGGTAACCTACCGGCGGACCGTTTTGGTTTTTTTCCACGATAATGTTCAGCCCAGGCACCTGTGGCATAGCGCCGCGTATTTCTTCCATTACATCGGAGGTACTTACTCCACGGCGTAGGTTGTACTCTACATAGGTAATGGTGATTTTCGATTTGAAAGGTGTCTCAGCGGCAGAACCGGCATCCACCTGAGGGTTGATGGCCCCCTTACCAACCTGTGTCACCATAGATTCCACAAGGTAGTTTTCATTATTGTCTTTATATTTATTCAAAACATTCAATACACGCTGTTCCACAAGTTTGGTCGCCTGATTTGTTTTGCTGATGTCAGTTCCCTGAGGATATTCCATGTAAATCATGGTCTGTTTCGGCTCACTTTCTGGGAAGAACAGTACTTTGGAACGCCCGATACCCATCATAAATCCGTAAAGTATGAAGGAAAAAATTAAAATACCCACTACTCCCAAAAAAGCGTTTCTTGGTTTATTACCTTGAAGAAGGTTTCCTAAAAACGACTGGTATTTCTTAGCCAAATTTGGGAAGAAGGTGTATTGGAAATGCTCAATCTTATCATGGAAGAAGTTTTTGTAAAGCCAAATCGCCGCAATCGCCAACACAGAGAATGTCGTAACTCCAAAAAAGTAAGTAATTCCGGTAGTGAAACGGAGAATGGCGAACATTACTGCCAAAACAGCAAAGATGAGCGTGTATTTTTTTGCTTGTTGTTGGGTTAGGTTTTTATTATCCAAAGTCATGGATCCCCCCGTCATAGAGGCATTGATGACCAATGCTACGAAAAGCGATGCCATGAGCGTAACGGAAATTGTAATCGGGAAATATTTCATAAACTCTCCCATGATTCCCGGCCAGAGCAACATCGGCAAGAACGCAAATACCGTGGTAAGCGTGGAGGTGATTACCGGAAAGGCAATTTCACCTATACCATATTTGGAAGCTAAATTCCGTGGTAGGCCTTTTTCCATATTGGCGTACACATTGTCTACCACCACAATCCCGTCATCCACGAGCATCCCCAGTCCCATGATCATCGCGAAAAGTACCATAGTATTCAGCGTAACGCCGGTGAAATAGAGAATTGCAAAAGCAATCAACATAGATAGCGGAATCGCCGTTCCTACAAAAAGTGCGTTTTTCATACCCATAGAGAAACTCAAAACGCCCATTACCAAGAGAATTCCGATGAGGATGTGGTTGGCAAGTTCGTTTACCTGGTGCTCTACCTGTGTAGATTGGTCGGAGGATAGGGTGATTTTTAAATCTTGCGGAAGATAACTTTCCTGCGCTTTTTTGATTTTTTCTTTTGCCTGCTCTATCGCAGAAATCATGTTTGTTCCCGCGCGTTTTTTCAGGTTAAGCATCACCACATCTTGTCCGGATTCTCTCGCGAAAGTGGTTTTTTCCTTTTCCTTAAAAGCCACAGTTGCGATGTCCATAATCCTGATGCCCGGCTTCACTACGAAATATTTCAGGTCATCTGGAGAGTCGATTTGTCCTTTGATTCTCACATTCGTACGGTTCCCATCTGTGACGAGGTTACCTCCGGAAATGGTCATGTTTTCGTTTTTAATGGCATTGATGATTTGGTCGAAACTTACACCTGAGGCATTCATTTTAAACAAATCCACGGCAACTTCCACCTCATTATCATCCACCCCTACAATTTGGGCTTCCTTTACTTCGGGGATTTCTTCCAGGTCGTCTTTCAGGTCTTCGGCATAAGCCTTTAGGTCAAATTTGGAATAATTTCCTTTAACATTGATGTTGAGAACTGGAATTTCCTCAGAGATATTAAGGTCGAACACATTAGGCTCTACCTTGGATCCGGAATCCAAAGATGGCCAGTCCTGATCGCCTTTGGCCTTATCTACCTCGTCTTTTATCCGTTGCTTGGCTTGTGCCAAAGGCACTTTTTCATCAAACTCAACTACAATGAGCGAGTAATCCTGAAAAGTGTTGGAAGTAACTTTATTTACGCCGGATACATTGGCAAATTTGTCTTCGAGTTCTTTAGTGACTACTTTTTCCACATCCTCCGCGGAGTTACCCGGGAAAATGGACGAAATATAGATGTTGTTCTGTACCACTTCCGGAAAACTTTCTCTCGGCATAGAGAAAAAGGAGAATATCCCGAGAAGTAATATAATAAAGGTAATCACAAATACCGTGGTGCGGTTATCTACCGCCCAAGACGATATCAGGGATTCCTTCTCGTGGTGTTTTTTATTGTCCATAATTTTTTATGCTAAATGCTATTCACAGTCGCGAATTATTGAATTTTAACTTTTTGTCCGTCGGTCAAGTTTTTAGAACCATCCAAAATCACGGTATCACCCGGATTCAGTCCTGTGGATATTTCTACCGCATTTTCAGACTGCTCACCTACATTTACAAACATCTTTTTGGCAACGGCATTCTTTCCATTGATAGATGATGCTACGAAAACATATTTGCGTTTTGCGGCATCCTCGTAGACATATTGCGCAGGAATTTGTAAAGCGTTTGAATTTACATAATCCTGAATCTGTACTTGTGCCAGTAGGTTTGGCTTTACAGCTCCACCCTCTCCGGAAATTGGGATTTCTATTTTAAAAGTACGGTTCGCCGGGTTGATGTAGTTTCCTACAAGCCTTACGGAAGAACTCAAAGTTTTATTCAAAGCAGGGAGGAACACCTTCACGGCTGTGCCAGGACGAACTTTGGCAAGATACGTTTCTGGCACATTGGCCTCTACACGCATGGTTCCCAGGGAGATTAGTTTCACAATGTTCACCCCCGGCGTTACCACTTGTCCGTTTTGGGTCACAACATTATCTACCACACCGCTGAACGGCGCTACGATGGCGGTTTTTGCAAGATTGGCTTTTACGGCATTTGCAGCGCTTTGGGTGGCGGCTACGGAACTTTGCATGGCGGCTACTTGCTTGGTAGCGGCGTCGTAATTGGCTTTAGCCTGAAGATATTGGAACTCGGAACCTATTTTTTGTCTCCACAGAGCCGCTTGTTTTTCGTAAGCGATGCGCGCAAGATTTGCCTGAGACTGGATCTGTGCCACCTGTGCTTTTATCGTAGAAACCTGGATTTGCGCCTGCTTGTATTGGTCATTCAAGCCGCCATCTGCTACACGACCAATGACTTGTCCGCGACGCACATGCTGTCCTTTTTTCACATAAAGGCTAAGTGTTCCGGCAAACTGGGGCTGTACCATCACATCTTGGTCGGTGGTCACATTCCCCTGAATCTCGATGCTGTGTACAAAATTAGAAGGTTCCAATTTCTGAACTTGTACAAATCCGCTGGCAATATCTGAGACGCCCAAATTGTTTAGACTATTATCAATCTGCGCCATTACTTGGTTCAAACTGTCCAGACGGTACTTTTGGCGTTCCTTGTAGGCTTGAAGGCCTTTTATATCTTTATTTTTAATTAAAACCTCGAGTTTCTCGTCTTTCACATCCTCTTTTTTGTTGCAAGAAACAACACCGATAAACAGGGCGAGTGGTAGGAATATTTTTTTCATGGTTAAGGATTTTTAGTTGGAGTATTTTGGGGCTGTGCCTGCTGCGTTTGTACACCGGTTTGGTCTTGCACAGTTTTTTGGTTGGTATTCAGCGTGTTGATATTTGGATCCGAGATACTTTGGTTGATTCTCCCTGGATCGGCAGTCATCGTATTCAGCAGTCCGCTGGCTTGGTCGAGTTTGGTTCTCATCTGGATCAAGTTTAGTGCGGCTTCATAGTAGGACCTCTGCGCATCGAAAAGTTGTGATTCCGCTTGCGACAGTTCGAAACTTGTACCCATCCCTTCCTTAAATTTAATTTGCTGTTTGCGGTAGATACTTTCGGATAGTGCGATCAGTTCTTTAGCATTGTTGAAAGAGGCAATGGCATTTTCGAAATCAATAGCCGCGGCATTGATATTATTTTTCAGGTTGAGTTTCTTATCGGTAAGATCCAAGCGTGCTTTTTCCAAGTTAAGTTTTGCTTGCTCTGTGCGCCAATGGCGTTGCAATCCGCTGAAAATTGGTATATCCAATTGCAGTCCCCAAAGCATGGGATAATTCCACTTGATAGCATCAAAACTATTCCCTACTGCATTGGCATTGGCAGAATAAAATGCAGCCAAGGAAGGCAATGCCTTAGATTTTTCAAGTTTCAACAGCAATTCATTGGTTTTTACCATATTTTGTTGAAGGCGCACATCCACATGGTTATCCACTGCAGCGGCATCGGCATTATAAAGGGTGTTGTTTTTCAAAACCACTTCGTTGAAAGAGGAAGTCAGCGTAATCGGTTCTTCCTGCGGATAACCGATCATATATTTAAAACCATTTACAAGTTTCTGGCGTGTTCTTTTTAAATTTTCTAGCGCCGTCGCCATACTTTTTTGGGAATATTCCAACTGCTCTACATTCTGGAACTCGATAAGGCCCACTTTATAAGTGATTCTGGTATCATTCAGGTTTTTATCTAGAATTCTTTTGTTTTCCTCCAGCGTTTTGATATTTTCATCGGTCGCGAGGATTCCGGCATAGGTCATCATCACTCCTTCCATCACTGAAAGTTGCGTTTTCTCTGCAATCAGTTTCGCGGTTTCGCGGTAGGTTTTCGAACTTTGAAGTCCCACGAGGTAAGACCCGTTGAAAAGCAATTGCGTGACCGTTATCCCAGTATTAATGTTATGTTTCTGAGCCATTTTGAACTCCTGTAGATTGCCTGTATTTGCAAAATCGACATACATCACAGGAATTTTCAAGTAGTCCTGATATTTCGCCTGGGCATTTATTTGTGGAAAGCCAATTCCTGTCGTTTCCTTTACTTTCTGCGCTGCGATAGCCTCGTCGATCCTCGCTTTCTGCACATTCACATTGTGGTCTAATGCATATTTCCATGCCTCGTCCAGCGTGAAGCTCTGCTGGCCGAAAGCCGTGGCAGAAACCGTAAGTGCAATGATTTTTAACCAATGTTTCATTAATTATTTTTTAAAGTTTTTTAAAATTTCTTTGCCCTTATCTGTGGTAATGGCATTTAGGTAAAACAACATCGCCTCGCTCATATAACGCTCTCTATCGACACTTTCTGTATCCATAAACGGTGAACCATCGTAAGACATCACCATTTGGAAAAATAGTTTGGAGTACATTTCAGCATCGAAATCTTCGCGATAGTAGCCCATTTCCCGGCCTTTGTTGATGTTGAAAACCAGCACCTCGGAAAATTTATCTGAAAAATCCTGCATGTGTCGCCCGAAAATCGCGGGATAATATTTAATGAGTTGGCGCAGCAGCAGCGACTTGTTATTTTCCGCGGCGGCTTCTATTTGCTCATCTCGGCAAAACATTCTCTCGATTGGGTTTTTTATATCAGCATCCAGTTTCCTGAACTTGGCAATAACTTGATCGAGTTTGAATTTCAGAACATCCTCCAGCAGCGCTTCCTTATTTTTATATCTTTGGTAAAGCGTTTTTTTGGACATCCCGAATTCCCTTGCGACATCGTCCATCGTAAGGGTCTTGGCGCCGTGTTCCATGAAAAGCGCAGTGGCTTTTTCTAAAAAGTTGCAGTTGTCATTCATAATTTGTGGCGCAAAGATACACAAGAAAACTAAAAAACAAAAAAAGTTTCCAAGTTTTTTTATTCAGTATTAGCTCTAAAATTAAGATCTTTAAATGAAATATCCCTTCTGTGGTCTCGGCAGGGATAATTGTTTAGGTTATTATGTATTTTATCTCTTTATGCTTTTATAAAAAATCACTCCGTTTTTAGATTATTTCCATCAAAATCGTGCAGCCTTCGGAAAATGTTTCCCGTGATAATCGTAATGATCCCGAGAACCAAAAAGGAATACCGAAACGCCGTGTGAATATTTTCATTTTGAAACATAGTATTGCTTTGGAAAAATCTTAGCACGATTAATCCAAATGAAATCCCGAATCCGATAGCAAATTGCTGGTTCACAGCCAGAAAAGAATTTCCATTACTCGTATGATATAGCCGTAAATCTGCCAGAGAAATAGTGTTCATCGAGGTAAACTGTATTGAATTAAAAAAACCCAACACCGCCAAAAGCGGGATGAACCAATAAATGGAAGTTTGCTCGCCAGGAATCGCCAGACACATAATCAAGATGCCGATGATGGTGGTATTAATTCGCAATGTGGTGCGGTAGCCCAATTTATTTAAAATACGCGCTACGATCTGTTTCCCGAACATTGCCGTAAGAGCCATGGGTGCCACAATCCACCCGGAAACCACCGCAGACCTACCGTACGCAATCTGAATCATCAATGGTAAAATTAATGGTATCGCACTGATTCCCAATCGGGTAGCGAGATTCCCCATGACACCTATCCGGAAGGTGCGAATTTGGAATAGATTCAGCGGAAAGAGTGGATTGTCATCCGTTTGGGCATGGCGATAGTAGTAGTACAACATCAAAAATCCGGCGATGAACGCAAAAAGTACCGGTGTAATGTTGCTTACATTTCCCAAAAGTTCCAACGAAATCGAAAGCAACAGCGAGGCACCAGCAAAAATTATAAAACCCTTAAAATCAAAATTATAAGTGGGTGTTTTATAATCCGGCATAAACCTCCAACCTAAAATAATCCCTACCAACCCGATAGGAATATTGATTAAAAAAATCCAGTGCCAAGAAAAATAATCTACCATATATCCCCCAACGAGCGGCCCCAAAACAGGACCGATAAGCGCCGGTATTACGGCATAATTTAGCGCTTGCAGAAGTTCGTTGCGCTCGAAAGTTTTGATGAGAGCCAGCCTGCCCACGGGTGTCATGAGCGAGCCGCCCAAACCCTGCACCACTCGAGAAATTACCAAATGATTTAGGTTTTGAGACATCGCACAGAAAACGGAGCCCAAAACGAACAGGCAAATGGCAGAGATAAATACCTTTTTTGTCCCAAATTTATCCGAAAGATAGCCGCTGACTGGCATAAAAATCGCCAATGTAAGCACATAACTGATGATCGCGTTCTGCATGTGCAGCGGCGATTCATTCAATTCTTTAGCAATAGACGGGAGGGAGGTATTGAGGATGGTGGAATCCAGCATCTGCATAAAAATTGCCGTCGCCAAAATGAAGGGAAGGATTTTTTTTGTCTTTGGAGAGATGGGTATAACAGAATTTTGCATTTTTCATTATCAGCAAAAATCAAACCTAAAAATTGATATTACCATAATTTATTATAACAAAAAATTTGCAAGAATGTTTCTCTTGCAGATTGATTAGAAATCTATTTGATGAGGCTAGTTATTTTCCCCCTTTGACGGCTAAGTGGCTGCTCGGCTCTGAAATTTAATTTAAAAAAACTTGATATTTCTGCATTTCATTTATTATGCTGAGGAGTTCGCCATTCACTTCCACATGACTTTGCAAAGCGTAAAGTTCGATATGGCTGTTGTCCATGGGATTTTTTACATAGAAACTCAGTTTGTGCGCGCCATCTTTTCGGATGAGGTTTTGTTTGAAGAAATCAATATCCTCGCGGCGGAGGTCATTCACATCCATCACCACAGTCATACTTTTTGCAAACTGCTCAAAAGCCTCTTTCAGTTCGATCACATCACTCACATTCAGGAACACACGACCATCCTTTGAAATGGAAAATTTAACCTTAAAAATGAGGAATCGCTGCACATCTATCTTCTCCCGAAGACGCAGATAATCCCTGTCGCCAAGGCGGAAACTGTAACTTCCGGAATAATCTTCGAGTGTTACCCATGCTACTTTTTCGCCGCTGTTTTTGCCGTCCACTACGCGGTATTCGGTAACCAGACCCGCCACCGTATATTCTTTTGAGGTGGTGTTGAACTTTTGTTTTTCTTTGTAATCTTTGATCCCCTCAAACATTTTAATCTGCTCGGGTCCATAATTTTTATCGCGAAACGCATCTAGTTCATCCAAATTCAGAAAATTAAAATTTCCTTTTGGTTCCACATTTTTGGAAGTTTCTTCTACCATTTCGTCCTCTTCACCTTCCTCCGAAACAATTAACTCCGGAATATCTTCGGCCTCATCTTTATCAATTGGGATTTCTATTTTTTCCAGCGGTATGATTTCTTCCTCTTTTTTGCCTTCCAAAATATTAGTTCGGCTTAGTGCGCCGCTGATAAACTTGTACTGATATTTAAATTCATCCAGCGGATGCGCGGACAGGTAGAACCCAATGATTTCTTTTTCTTTGTTGAGTTTATACATATTCGGCCATTCCGGGGCTGAGTTTATTTTTGGAGTTTCAATTTTCACCTCGTCGGCAAAGTCGGCAAACAGGGAGTTTTCCATCTCGTTTTTGGTGTCTTGGAAACTTTGACCATATTTAAGAAGCCTTTCCAGATTGGTTCTTCCAGAAGTATCAACATCAAAATATTGTGCGCGGTGGAATTTATCAACCTCATCAAAAGCACCGGCAATCACCAGACATTCCGCTACCCTTTTATTGATCTGTGACGAAGCCACCCTTTCAAAAAAATCAAATACAGAGGTAAACTGTCCTTCCTTTCTCGTTGCAACAATGGCTTCACTTGGTCCTTCGCCAATACCTTTGATCGCACCCAACCCGAAACGGATTTGGCCCTTATCATTCACGGCAAAAGCATACTGACTCTCATTCACATCGGGTCCCAAAACATCTACGCCTATCGCCTTACAATCCTCCATGAACATGGTGATTTGCTTGGTATTGTTGATGTTGTTACTCATCACGCTTGCCATATATTCCGCCGGATAGTTGGCTTTCAGATAGGCGGTATGGTAGGCAATCAGCGCGTAGCAAGTGGAGTGAGATTTGTTAAAAGCGTACTCCGCAAACGCCTCCCAGTCCTTCCAAATTTTGTTTAGCTTGGTTTCGTCCAGATTGTTTTTCTTACCGCCTTCGATGAATTTCGGATACATTTTATCCAAAACATCTTTTTGCTTTTTACCCATCGCCTTTCTCAGCGTATCGGCCTCACCTTTCGTGAAATTTGCAAGTTTTTGAGACAAAAGCATTACCTGCTCTTGATAAACGGTAATTCCATAAGTTTCGGACAGATACTCCTCATTTTCAGGTAAATCATACACGATTTCCTCCACGCCGTGTTTCCGATTGATAAAGTTCGGGATATATTTGATCGGCCCCGGACGGTAAAGGGCATTCATGGCGATAAGGTCGGCAAAAACCGTAGGTTTCAGTTCGCGCATGTATTTTTGCATTCCAGGGCTTTCATACTGGAAAATACCAATGGTGCGGCCCTCCTGAAACAGTTGGTAGGTTTTCTCATCATCCAGCGGAATGGTATCAGGGTTCAGGTCTATGCCGTGGCGTTCTTTAATGAGTTTAATGGCGTGCTTGATGATGGTTAAAGTCCTTAACCCCAAAAAGTCCATCTTCAAAAGTCCTGCACTTTCCGCTACGGAGTTATCAAATTGCGAAACTAAAATATCGGCATCCTTCGCCGCCGTGGTAATCGGGACAAGATTAGAAATATCTTCCGGCGTAATAATCACCCCGCACGCATGAATTCCTGTGTTTCGGATAGCGCCTTCCATTTTTTGTGCTGATGCTAAAACTTGGTGACGGGAATCGTTTGGATTTGCCAAAATTGCCTTCATTTCTTCGGCTAATGGCTTGTCTTCGGGCTTCAGGTTTTCAGGTTTGTTTAGTGCTTTGGCAATATTCATCCCCGGCGTTTCAGGGATAAGCTTTGCAATGGCATTCGTGTCCGAAATCGAAAGATCCAGCACTCTACCTGCATCCTTAATCGCTGATTTCCCACCTAAAACCGAGTAGGTAATGATTTGTGCGACATTCATTTTGCCATATTTCTCTATCACCCATTTAATGATACGATCGCGACCTTCATCATCAAAATCTATATCTATATCTGGCATGGAAACTCTTTCCGGATTGAGGAAACGCTCAAAAAGGAGGTCGTATTTTATAGGATCCACATTGGTAATCCCGATGCAATATGCCACCGCAGAGCCGGCAGCAGAACCACGCCCGGGTCCAACCCAAACGCCCATCTTGCGCGCCTCGTTACAGAAATCCTGCACAATCAGGAAGTAACCTGGATAGCCAGTATTGGCGATAACTCCCAGTTCAAAATCCAGCCGCTCACGAATCTCGTCCGTAATTTCTTCATAGCGGGTTTTGGCCCCTTCGTAGGTTAGGTAGCGCAGGTAGGCATTTTCACCGCGTTTGCCACCATCTTTTTCATCCTCCTCACTTTGGAATTCTTCAGGAATATCAAATTTTGGAAGCAACACATCTCTTTTCAAAGCAAAAGGTTCAAACTTCGCCAACAACTCGGAATAGGCTTCGAAACCATCTGGATAGTTGCGGAATGTCTGCTTAATTTCCTCCGCATCTTTCATATAAAACTGCTGCGTGGGCAACCCTCTTCTCTTTCCAAAGCCCTTACCAACGGGCGACGATAGTTTCTCTCCGTCCTTTATACAATACAAAATATCCTGAATATTCGCATCGGATTTTTCGGTGTAAAAGGTTTCGTTTTGTGCTAAAATTTTCACCTCATATTTATCGGCAAAGCCCAGCAACACATCATTGATATAATCCTCCTCGTCCACGCCGTGGTTTTGGAGTTGCACATAAAAATCGTCGCCAAACGCCTCCTTCCACCATTTGAAAAGCTCCTCTCCCTTGCTTTCCCCAAATTCCAAAACGGTATTTGGGACATCGCCCAAAGTTCCGGCGGTCAGTGCGATTAAATCCTCTTTATACTCGGCAATCATCTGTCGGGAAATCCTTGGAACACCGAAATAGAAGCCGTTCAGATACCCTAAACTCGAAAGTTTTGCTAAATTTTTATAGCCCTTAAAATTTTTGGCTAAAAGCACCACATTCGTCCGTCGGTCGGGATCGTCTTTTGTAAACTGCTTTTGCTCCGGTCGGTCGGAGATATAAAATTCACAACCGAGGATGGGAATTAAGGGTTTTTGTCGCGGCTCGATTTCAATAAATTCCAGACCTTCTGCGGAAGCATTTTCTTTCTTTAAAAGGTAACTTTCGTAATTTTTCTTTATAACTCCATTGGCTTTTTCCACCTCGGAAACAAATTTAAAGGCGCCCATCAAATTTCCTAAATCCACCAAACCAACAGCCGGAAAATCATTGTTCAAAGCCTTATTTACAAGGTCGGAAATGTGCGTGGAGGATTGCAAAGAGGAATAAATACTGTGGTTGTGAAAATTGAAATAATCGCCAATTTCGATCTCCGGAGTATCCCCGAAATCTACTTTTTTCTTCTTCTTGGAAACCGCCACCAGCTTACGGATCACAATATCGAAAGGTCGAACCGCCTGTGGAAAATTGTTTTTAAAGGCAGTAAGCTCGTTTTCGGAAATCTTCAAATGTTCGGCGGTAATCACGCCGATGCGCATCATCTCAAAGAACACTTGCGCCGTAGCGTTTACATCCGCAGCAGCGTTATGCGCTTCATCGAATTTTTCACCGTAAAGTTTTTCGTAAAGCTCCTCGAGTTTCGGGGATTTGAATTTACCACCTTTTCCCGTCGGAATCGCTGTGAAATCCGTTCCAAGGATCATGGTATCCGCCTTGGGAAGTTCCTGTAAATTATTTTCAATTTTTTTTCGGAAAAATTCTGCACCAACTATTTTGTAATCGAAGTCTACATTATGCCCCACCACGACTTTCGCCTTTGCCATTACCGCCTTGAATTCCTCCAAAACCTCGGCAAGATCTCGGCCTTCCTCCTGTGCCAGTTTAGTGGTAATCCCATGAATCCGCGATGCATTAAAGGGGATGTCATACCCTTCTGGCTTTATGATATAGTCTTGATTTTCGATTAAATTACCCAAATCATCATGGAGTTGCCACGCAATCTGCACCATCCTCGGCCAGTTGTTACTGTCGGAAACAGGAGCGTTAAAATTCTGCGGGAGCCCGGTGGTTTCGGTGTCAAAAACAAGATACATATCTGGAAATATTTAGCGTAAAAATAGCGCAATTTTTTTGGAAGTTCGCTCTTGTATTTTAGGAAAAATCCTAAAAGTCGTTGCGCCAAATAGTTGGAAATTGACCACGCATTTTTATGACGCAAATTTTCAATACAAAAGTAAAATAAGGATAGAAAGTCAAAAAAGCATTGGCGAGTAAAAGCCTGTTTTATCGTTCTGAAAGATTTTTATAATCGTAAACTATTATAACTTTTATGAGAAAATGTTTTTTAAAATTTAGACAAAATCTAAATCACTTCTAAAAACTTCATGGTATCCACGAGGTCGGCGTAGGTATCCAAAGACGGGTTTTGTGCCTCGCCAAAAGGTATAGCACCTTCGATAAAATCTACTTTGGCAACAATAGCCTGAATATCTTCATTATGCGTTTTGATGAAGTGTTGTACTTCGGAAATGTCTTTGTAGCGGGAAAAACCAATGACCGAAAGCGGGTGAAATAATTCCTCATCTTCGCGCAACATGACGAAATTATTATCCCAAAATAAATCCAAATTCAGTAGATAAATCGCACGGTTATAGTCGTAATTATTAGCATATTTATGATGGTTGATAATGTCCTTATACGCTTGGAAGTTTTCAAACAAACGGTCTATTTTGAAACCTTCGGGAATTAAAATTTTGGTTACATTTCTGCAACCCAACCCAAAATAAGTGAAAATATCATCGGCAAGATGCTGCAAATCTTCATCGGATTCCTGGCCATTTAGGACAGCGATGGAAGTTCGGTTCTTGCGGATGATGCTCAGGTGATTTTTAAAATAATATTCCAGATATCGCGCGGTATTATTGCTTCCAGTAGCAATCACCGCATCAAAATTCTCCAATCTTTCCACAAATTCAAATTCCAATTGGTTTCCGGAAAACTCCTGCCACATTTTCAACAAAAATGGTATCATTCGACGGTCTTTGGAAGAAAGTTTTATCATAGGGATATGGCCCGAAAGCACTACGCAGATCACATCATGAAAGCCCACCAACGGTATGTTACCGGCAAGAATGAGTCCCACTTTTTTCGGATTTTTTGCTATGCGATAATTATTTAGCCAATTTGTTATGGATTCTTCATTCAGCAAATTTGCCCAATTTTGCAGTGCATACCTCTGATTTTCCTGCGTGAACCAAGGGTTTTCCTGTTCGGAAAGGCGCATGGTTTGTAAAAGCTCGGCTTCGTCCCGATTATAATTTTCGGCATTTTTATTTAAAAAATCTTTCAGAAAAGTTCCCAATCTGCAAAGTCCCGATATTTGTCTTTCTGTGTTCATGTATTTGTGCAAACTATCATTTATTTTACAAATTTAAATAAAATAGCGATGCGGTACGGGGATTTATATAGTAAACCAAAACTCGCTACCTTCCCCCTCTTTGCTGAGAACGCCTATGTCGCCACCCATTTTTTCAATAAAACTTTTGCAAATCGAGAGACCAAGACCTGTCCCGTTATGGCTATTGCCAGGCACTTGAAAATATCGGTCGAATATTTTTTGGTGATATTTGGTATCGATGCCGCTGCCAAAATCTTTTACAAAAAACCTTATCTTACCTTGTGATGGCACAGCACCTAATATCACCTCCATTTCAGAAAATGAGTGTTTCAGTGCATTGCTCAAAAAATTATTTAGCACCCATACGGTTTTATCAAAATCTGCCCGAACGGTAGTCTCTCCCTCTATTTTTTGGTCGTCCAGAACAAGATGTATATCGTTGTTTTCCGCATATTTCAGATTTAGGCTGTATGCTTTTGCCAAGAGTTCTTTTACATTATAATCGCTAATGTGTAGTTCAATATTGCCGCTTTCCACCTGTGACATATTCAGCAGTTCGCCGGTTATCTTCAGCAGGCGATTGCCGTCCTCTTCGATACTGTTAATCAGTTCCTTTTGCGAGGAACTCAGTACGCCGAAATTTTCATTTTTCAGCAGTTGAGTTCCCATTTTAATCGCCGAGATAGGGGTTTTGAGTTCATGTGAAATGGTGGCGATAAAATTGGTTTTTGCAAATTCTAATTCTTTGTATCTGGTAATATTCCTTAGGATCAGTACTTTTCCTGCGTTTACAACATTATTCCCCCCTGTTTCTAAAAAACTGATTGCCACCACATCCAAATCAAAATAACTTTCTCTTGCATCGGCATACACCTTCAAGGTATCGGCAGATGTAGATTTCTCTCGCTGGAGGAGTTCCCTGATTAAATCGTTTTCCACCGAAATTTCTGATGCATATTTCCCCAATGCATCGGTTTTTACCAAACCGGAAACCTTCAATGCCTCCTCATTTATAAATACAATCCGACCCATCTCATCCAGCCCTATGACAGGATCGTGCATATTCTCGATCAGTGTTTCAACTCTTTTCTTATTGATGACTTGCTGCTTTAGGTTGCTATTTTCATATTCCTCTAGTTTTTCGGCCATGGCATTAAAAGAACTGGCCAACTGCGCAAATTCGCCATCCATAGGCAGGTTGATCCTTTCAGAATAATTTCTATTTGCTATTTGACGAATGCTGTTCGCCAAAGTAATAATCGGGTTGGATATAGAATATGGGATGTTAAAAAGTAGCGTACTGGCCACCAAAAAACACAAAGACCCCAGTGCGATAATCCACATATAAGCGTTTTCTGAGGTGGCAATTGCAATATCACTTTTCCTCTGTATGGCCTCCATGTTCTGGCGCATAATTTCTGTAAGATCGTTTCTTACAGCGATGGCATTTGCCTCGGTTTGGGAATTTTTAAATTCAGCGTAATGATTTTTTAGCGCAGTCCAAGATTCTTTTTCACCCTTTTCCGTCAAATTTTCACCCTCTAAAACAAGATTATTTTCAAATTCTCTGACTGAATTTGGATTTTGACTGTTATCCAAAGCCTGAATCATGTTTTTGGAATAAACCAACGAATTATAGTTCGCTACAAGAATATTTTTAGTATCTCGCTTAGATTTATTGATATATATAGAACCTATTGCCGAAAGCGCGACAATCATAAGAAACAAAGTGCCTACGCCAAGCGTGAGTTTAGTTTTTACTTTCATTTTTCAGTTAGATATTTAGAGCCTACAACTTGGAATCAAGATTTTAAACCTATCATTTTCTTAATAATTGATTATATCAAATTACGGTACTATTTTCATTTTTTGAAAGAATAAAAAGATCCACATTTTTCTCCGTTAATTTGCTAACGAAATCATTAAACCAATTCATTCCGGTAATGTTTTGGAGAAAATTGAAACGAGGTTTGCCAACACAAACGGTGGTTACCCTGCTTTCATTCACATAATTCAGGATGGTTGCACCTACATTTTTCCCTTTTTTCTGCTCCACTTTTGCACCCAGTTCTAGCGCGAGATTTAAATTATTAATTAAATGACGCTGTTTGTCCAGCGCTATCTTATCAGGGCCTTCACCCGGTGTCTGCACATACATCACAGTCCATTTACTTTGGTAATAGTTCGCCAAACGAGCAGTCTTCCGGATGATATGTTTGGCATTTTCCGTATTACTGCTGATGCACGCCAGAATTTTTTCTTGGCGAAATTCCTTAGAATTGATGGTTTGCACTTGTTGCTCTACATGTGACGCCACCTCTTTTAGAGCAAGTTCTCTTAATTGCAAGATATGTTCGCTTTTGAAAAAATTATTTAGCGCGTGCTGAATTTTTTCATGTTTGTAGATTTTTCCTTGTTGAAGTCGTTCGATCAACTCATCGGCAGTTAAATCGATGTTTACCACTTCATCTGCGAAAGCCAAAATTTTATCGGGAACGCGTTCGGATACTTCAATACCTGTAATTTTCTTTACGGTTTCATTCAGACTTTCAATGTGTTGAATGTTCATAGCCGAAATCACATTGATCCCTGCATCCAGTAGTTCCAACACATCTTGCCACCGTTTTTTGTTTTTGCTGCCTTCGATATTGCTATGTGCGAGTTCATCTACCAAAACCACCTCGGGATGATCGTTGAGGATCATTTGCAAATCCATCTCCTCCAAATATTTTCCTTTGTAGAAAACAGATTTTCGTGGTATTTTCGGAATTCCTTCTACTAATGCTATGGTTTCAGCACGATCATGAGGCTCAATATAACCGATTTTTACATCCACATTATTTTTCAAAAGCGCATGAGCTTCCTGAAGCATACGGTAGGTTTTGCCGACACCCGCACTCATTCCGATGTAAATTTTGAATTTTCCTTTTCGGGATTTTTGAATGAGTTCCAGAAAGTAATCTGCTGACCTTCTTGCTTCTTCCATTTCAATATAATTTTGAACTTTGAATTCTCAAATTTGTATAATTTTTAAAACCATGCAGAAAGACTCGTTATAATATTAAAGTTACTGCTGCTTGATTTGCCGTCTTTCATAAAAATGGCATCTTTTGATGAAAATCCCCTGGCTTCCGTTCTCCACAAGATATTTTTGTAGAATTGATGATCAATATTAAATGAATAGCCAAAAGTCTGGAATCTATTGGGTGTTGCTGTTGAAATAATGACACCATTTTTATCATTATAATATTCCAGTCTTCCGCCAATTCCTGTTTTATCCGTAATCTGGTACTTTGCTAATAAGTTTGGGGAATACCAAACATTGTAATCTTTGCCGCCTTTTTCCTTCTGCTCTGCTCCGATATCAAAACCCAATATGGTAGTAAATTTTTCCGTAGGTTTTAGAGTTGCGTAAAGATTATGGAAATAACGCATCTTTTTTTCGGCCTTTGGTTTGTCATTCCCGATAAAGGAACTGCTGTTGATGCTGAATTTGGAAGTTGGCGCATAAGTAACCTGATGACCAAAGGCAAGCGTTTGATTACCTTCTACACGAGCAATTCTTTGCCAGCCATTCAGCACAAGTCCGCTTAGAAACCATTTGCCATCATTTGTGGTATAAGAAATTTTTGCACCCGTTTCAAAATAGGGTGAATTTTCCGCTGCGATGCTTCTCGTAAGAGTTAAATTATCTTTTCCCACGGCACTTTCCCACCCAATGTGAGAAGGTAAAATACCTGCATCAATCCATACATTACTAGTTTTGGAAACTTTAAAACCAATGTTGGCTTCATTAACAAACTTCAGAGCACCCTGTTCTGCTGCCATATTGTCTTGTACATATGTTCCTGCCATTACAGATAGATTGGCGCGCATATCTTGTGTTTCGTAGTGGGCTTTTGCCAGTCCAAGATTTAGATTAATTTCATTATGCCTGTTGTAGGTATAAAGAAAAGGCTGCCTAATATGATTATCGGGCTTAGCAAAATCGTAGCTATAGTAAATTTCTGCATATCCAGAGAATTCTACTTTTGGTTCGGCTTTTTCTGTTTCCTGCGCCTCGATAAGGTTTGCAGAAAATATAAAAATAAGTGGGTACACTATTTTTTTCATCGTTTAAATATAAAAAGAAAGCAGGAGCTTTTTAGTCAATGGAAATGATTTCTCCTGCTCTCAGAAAACAGATTTATTTGATTTGGTCTAATGCAATATTCAGTTTCAAAACATTTACTTTTGAAGGTCCGAAAATATTGAAACTCGTATTCTGTGCAACAAGATTTTTTACTTTATTCTCATCTATATTTCTTGCTTTTGCAATTCTTTTTACTTGATATTCAGCTCCTTTTATAGAAATATCAGGATCCAAGCCACTACCGCTCGCCGTAACCAGATCTACGGGAACTTGTGCATTTACCATTTCTGGATTTTCCATTTTTAGCGTGTCAATTCTTTTTTGTACAACTTCTAATAGTTCAGGATTTGATGGTCCTTTGTTACTGCCACCACTTCCAGCAGCGTTATAGTTCACTGCAGAAGGTCTCGGGTGGAAATAGTTTGGCGATTTGAATTGCTGGGCAATATTAGTATAGTATCTTTTACCGTTAATTGCGATTTGTTCACCCTCCCCATGGTTGGGAAGAATCTTACCCAAACCATAAACAAAAATTGTATAAATTCCGATGAATACAATCATCAAAATAGTTAAAATGACCGATGATTTTAAATAGTTTTTCATTTTTTGTTAAGATTATTTGAATTGAGAGCAGAGTTGAAAAATTTAAATATTATTGTGAAAAAGACTCTCGATTTCCAGTTTTATTTTACACAAATAGCGAAACCGCCATGTCGATAAGTTTGATACCGAGGAACGGCACAATGATTCCTCCCAAACCGTAAATCAACAGGTTTCTTCTTAGCAGTGCACTTGCCCCGATGGGTTTGTATTCTACACCCTTCAAAGCCAGGGGAATCAGGAACGGGATAATAATGGCATTGAAAATGACCGCCGATAAGATGGCACTTTGAGGACTGTGCAGGTGCATGATATTCAGTGACTGCAAAGCAGGAATTACAGTGATAAAAAGTGCAGGAATTATTGCAAAATATTTTGCGACATCATTAGCAATGGAAAAAGTGGTAAGTGTTCCGCGTGTCATCAGGAGTTGTTTCCCAATTTCCACAATTTCAATCAGTTTTGTAGGATCATTATCTAAGTCAACCATATTTCCTGCTTCTTTAGCAGCCTGTGTACCGCTGTTCATGGCTACGCCCACATCGGCCTGTGCGAGGGCCGGTGCATCATTGGTTCCGTCGCCCATCATTGCTACTAATTTTCCACTTTGCTGTTCTTTTTTAATATAGTTCATTTTATCTTCGGGTTTCGCTTCAGCTATAAAATCATCCACACCTGCTTTTTCCGCAATGAATTTTGCCGTGAGGGGATTGTCCCCTGTTACCATCACAGTTTTTACGCCCATTTTGCGAAGTCTTTCAAATCTCTCGCGCATCCCTGTTTTGATGATGTCCTGAAGCTCTACCACGCCGATTACTTGTTCATTTTTCGAAACTACGAGCGGTGTTCCGCCATTTTCTGAAATAATTTTTACACGGTCCGCAATTTCTGCTGGGAAGGGATTTCCTGCACTCTCAGAAATTTTTTTAATAGCGTCATAAGCACCTTTCCGAATTCTCGTATTTTCGAAATTTATGCCTGAACTTCTTGTTTCAGCCGTAAATTCAATGAACTCCGGATTATCAACTTCCAATTGAGAAGGATGAAGATTGGCCAATTCTATAATGGACTTGCCTTCCGGAGTTAAATCTGCTATGGAACTCAGCGCGGCTTCATGAATAAAAGTCTTTTCACTGATGCCGTTTG
This sequence comes from Chryseobacterium sp., assembly GCA_018260475.1. Lineage (GTDB taxonomy): Bacteria > Bacteroidota > Bacteroidia > Flavobacteriales > Weeksellaceae > JAGLBA01. The sequence continues at coordinate 45,458 of JAGLBA010000004.1, forward strand.
CAGGCCAAAAATGGGTGGCTTTCCTATTTCCGATGGTGATGGTTCCCGTTTTATCCAGGAGCAACACATCAATATCCCCCGCGGTTTCCACGGCTTTACCAGATTTTGTAATTACATTTGCCCGTAGCGCTCTATCCATACCAGCAATACCAATTGCAGATAGCAGCCCCCCAATTGTGGTCGGGATAAGGCATACGAATAGTGAAATGAGTGCAGCAATAGTAATGGGAACATTGGCATAAATCGCAAATGGTCTAAGTGTAATAGTGACGATGATGAACACCAGCGTGAAACCAGCCAAAAGAATCGTCAGCGCAATTTCATTGGGCGTTTTTTGGCGGGAAGCACCTTCCACCAAGGCAATCATTTTATCGAGGAAACTTTCGCCAGGTTTTGTGGTGACTTTCACTTTAATTCTGTCGGATAGCACTTTAGTACCACCGGTTACAGAAGATTTATCGCCGCCAGCCTCACGAATTACGGGTGCAGATTCTCCGGTGATGGCACTTTCATCTATGGTTGCCAAACCTTCAATGATTTCGCCGTCCATTGGGATTTGGTCTCCTGCCTCACAGAGAAAGATGTCGCCTAGCTGCATTTGTGCTGAAAGTTTTGAAACCGTTTTCACATCAAATCCGGGCTTATTATCCACCACCACTTTTGCGGGGGTTTCTTCGCGCGTTTTTCTCAAGGTATCGGCTTGTGCTTTACCTCTGGCTTCTGCGATGGCTTCTGCAAAATTTGCAAAAACCACGGTGAGAAAGAGGATAAAAAAAATGGCGAAGTTATAGCCAAAACTGCCTTGAGATTTTTCGCCAGAAAGGGTCCAAAGAGACACAATCAGCATGATGAAAGTACCTACTTCCACCAAAAACATCACGGGATTTTTCACCATCAGTTTTGGGTTCAGCTTGATGAAGGACTGTTTTAGCGCTGCTGAAACTAAATCTTTTTGAAATAAAGATTGGGATTTTTTCATTTTGAAATAAATATTTAAAACCAAGATATGAGACATGCGATTTTATCTTGGCTGTTGGTTTTATTTTAGATTAAAATGTTCTGCGATAGGTCCTAAAGTAAGCGCTGGGAAGAAGGCCAAAGCAGCTATTAAAAGGATAATCATCAATGTCATAAATCCAAAAGTAGGCGTGTCAGTCTTTAACGTTCCGGCACTTTCAGGAATGAATTTCTTTTTGGCCAATAAACCGGCAATGGCAACAGGCCCGATAATTGGAAGGAATCTCGCCAAAATAAGCACAACTCCTGTAGAAATATTCCACCATGGAGTATTGTCGCCCAAGCCTTCGAAACCGGAACCGTTGTTGGCAGAGGCCGAAGTATATTCGTACAGCATCTCACTAAAGCCGTGGAAGCCCGGGTTGTTCAGCGTTTTTGCGCCATATTCCGGCATATAGGATGCGAGTGCGGTGCCTACCAAGATTAGGAAAGGATGCAACAGTGCAATAATCATTGCAATTTTCATTTCTTTAGCCTCAATTTTTTTACCTAAGAATTCCGGCGTTCTGCCCACCATCAGACCGCTGATGAAGACCGAGAGTATGATGAACACAAAATAATTGAGTATGCCCACGCCCACGCCTCCGTAAAAGCAGTTGATCATCATCGCCAGCATCATATTCATCCCAGAAAGCGGCATATAGCTGTCGTGCATAGAGTTGATGGAACCTGTGGAAATTACAGTTGTTGCAATGCTCCAATATGCCGATGCTGCAGAACCGAAACGGATTTCCTTGCCTTCCATATTTCCAAGCGAAATATCGGCACCCATTTTTTGCATCAAAGGATTTCCAGCAGTTTCTATGGCTACATTTGCCACCATTAATGATAGAAAGCCTATGGTCATCACTCCGAAAATCGTCCAGCCAAATTTTTGGCGTTTGATGAAATATCCAAAAGCAAATACGAGTGCAAACGGTATGAGCATTTGTGCAACCATTTCCGTCATGTTGGTGATATAATTAGGATTTTCCAACGGATGTGCGCCATTGGCTCCAAAAAATCCGCCACCATTGGTTCCCAAATGTTTTATAGGAACGAAAGCTGCAACCGGGCCTGTGGAAACTTGAACTGTTTTACCCTCAACCGTCGTAATTTGGTCTTTGCCGTTGAAAGTCATCGGTGTTCCATTTGCCATTAAAATCATAGCAATAATAACAGAAATCGGGAACAATATTCTCGTAATTGATTTGGTGAAAAAACTGAAGAAGTTGCCCAGATTTTCTGTATGTTTATCGCGAAACGCCACGAAAACATGTGCTACAGCCGCCATACCTGTGGCTGCGGTTGTGAACTGGAGAAACATCAAATATAGCTGACCCAGATAACTCACCCCACTTTCCCCGGAATAGTGCTGTAGATTACAGTTTACCAAAAATGATATGGTGGTATTGAACGCTAAATCGGCGGACTGATCAGGGTTCCCATCCGGATTTAGAGGCAGCCAACTTTGGTTCATAAAAATAAACATCCCGAGTAAAAACCAGATAAAATTAATCGCCAGCATTGCGAACATATTCTGCTTCCAGTTCATGCCTTTCTCAGGATCGATGCCTGAAATTCTAAAGAAAAATCTTTCGATAGGATTAAATAGGAAATCGAGAAAAGTTTTCTGATTTCCATATACTTTTGCAATATAACGTCCTAAAAGAATCCCTAAAAGAAGCGTAAGGACGAACATTGTAATTATTCCTAATATTTCTGAGTTCATTGCTCTTTACTTTTGAAATTATGATTTAGAAATTTTCAGGCTTTAACAAAACATAGCAGATGTAGGCAAAAGCCAAAATGGAAAGAAAAAATAGTAGCCACATAGTTTTAGATTTTATCAAAAAAGTTTACTGATTTTACGAAAAGAGCGAAAGCCCCGGCTCCAGCAAGTAATAAGATAGCAGCCATCATTGTAATATATTTTTAAGGATTAAAGAAATAAGAGCCAAAAACCCTAAAAGACATAGCAGCAAATGATAAGCTGTAAAAAATGTGCTTCGCACTTGTTTTGTATTTTTCATTATAGTTTTTTTTGAGGCACATATGACAAATCGAATACCACTATAGCATAACTCATTACAAAACAATACCTTAAAAATAAAACCTACAAGTGTAAACATTAAAACCCTATCAAAATGATAGGGTAGATTATTGAAATGATAATTTTAGATTATTTTAATTCGTACTCATCTATCTTGCGGTATAGAGTTGCTATACCTATGTCCAGAAGCCGTGCTGCTTCTGCTTTATTCCCCTTAGTATAATCGAGAACCTTGCTTATATGCTTCTTTTCAACGCTGGCCATAGCCAAAGAATTTTGTTCCGCTGCTGGTTCTATGACTAGATTGGCTTCGGAGAGGATATTCCCTTCCATCAGAATCATACTGCGCTCCACAGCATTTTTTAGCTCGCGGATGTTTCCCTTCCAATCACTTTTTTCCAATTTCTTATAATAATTTTCTTCCGTCAAAACTTTCTCTAAATGCATTTGTTTTTCGAATTTCCGAACAAAAAACTCTGAAATTTTCCGAATATCTTCCTTCCTTTCCCGCAGTGGCGGCAAATGGATTTCGAATATATTGAGTCGAAAATACAAATCTTCTCTGAAATTTCCCTTGCGAATTTCCTCCTTCAGGTCCCTGTTGGTAGCAGCAACCAATCTAAAATTGGAGTGACTTATTTTAGTATCACCCATTTTGATATATTCGCCATTTTCCAAGACACGAAGCAGTTTTGCTTGTAGCTCTAGAGGCATTTCCCCAATTTCATCAAGGAATAGAGTGCCATCATTGGCTACTTCTACCAGTCCTTTTTTATCGGAAACGGCGCCTGTAAATGTCCCTTTTTTATGGCCGAAAAGTTCGCTTTCGAGAATGTCTTTTGAGAATGCAGAACAGTTTAGTGCAACAAAATTTCCCACTGAGCGGCTGCTGGCATTGTGAATAGCGTTCGCGAAAACCTCTTTTCCGGTTCCCGTCTCACCTGTTAGCAGTACCGTAGCCTGTGTTGCAGCTACTTTTTCTGCTAATTTTTTTGCTGATTGGAACGCAGGAGCATCGCCGATAATACTTTCGAAATTATTTGCCTTTGCCGTATTTTCAGAATGATTTTTACGGTTGTGTTTTACTCTTTCTAATGCTTTGTATACCAGCGGAATAATTTTATCATTATCATTTCCTTTCACAATATAGTCATAAGCACCGTTCCTCATCGCCTGTACACCGTCTGGAATATTCCCAAACGCGGTCATGAGTATAACCTCGCAATGCGGTTTCTTTTCTTTGTATTGTGCAACCAAATTCACACCGAAACCATCTGGCAGTCGAACATCGGACAGCACCACCTCCACATCATGCACCTCCAGCATATTTATTCCAGCGCGTGCGGAACTTGCCTCAAAAACCTCAAAGCCTTCCTGCCTCAAGATCATTCCTAGTAACTTAAGGAGTTTCAGTTCGTCGTCTATTATGAGGATTGTAGGGTGCATGGCGAGGAAAATTTGTTCAGTAATCTGGTATAGATATGGATTAAAAAACTAAATAAAAAATTAATCAAAAAATAGGATAAGTTTTTTGAACATGTTTGTCCCGTATCGGAAAAAACAGTATCTTAATACAGATAATTTTTATTAATTTTGTGCAAATTTAAAATAAAAATCAGCAATGGCGATTATAATAACAGATGAATGTATCAACTGCGGTGCCTGCGAACCGGAATGCCCGAATAATGCTATATATGAAGGCGCTGTGGATTGGAAAGCCTCAGACGGAACTGCTTTGAAAGGGATGGTGGTCCTAAAATCCGGATTAAAAATAGATGCCGATGCTCCACAGGAACCAGTGAGCGATGATGTTTATTTCATAGTAGCAGATAAATGTACCGAGTGCATAGGCTTCCACGAGGAGCCGCAATGCGCCGCCGTGTGCCCTGTAGACTGCTGCGTGCCAGATGATAATAATGTGGAGTCAGAAGAAAGCCTGCTTATTAAGAAGACCTTTTTACATGGTGAATGACCTATGATATGCCTCTCGATTTTTTCGGCGGGCATTTTTTTTATCTAAAATTTTCAAAACCAATTCTTTTTAAAATAATTTTATGAAAAAACACAATTTCAGCGCAGGACCATGCATCCTGCCCCAAGAAGTTTTCCAAAAATCAGCAGATGCCATCTTGGATTTCAACGGGATAGGTCTTTCCCTACTAGAAATATCACACCGTAGCAAAGATTTCGTAGCGGTGATGGACGAGGCAAGAGCCATCGTAAAACGCCTAATGAAAATCGGGGATGATTACGAAGTATTGTTCCTAGGTGGTGGCGCATCTTTGCAGTTCTGCATGGTACCATTCAACCTAATGAAAGCCGAAGGAGGCAAAGCGGCATATCTGGATACCGGTGTGTGGGCGGCAGGCGCTATCAAAGAAGGGAAAAAATTCGGAACGGTGGATATTGTAGGCTCTTCCAAAGAGGACAATTATTCATTCATCCCGAAAGATTATAAAGTAGGCGCAGAGTACGACTATTTCCACTGCACTTCCAATAATACGATCTACGGTACGGAAATGCACAAATTCCCGGAGGTAGATACCGTGATGGTTTGCGATATGTCTTCCGACATTTTCAGTAACGCCAGAGATTATTCCAAATTCGACCTAATGTACGCCGGAGCCCAAAAAAATATGGGTCCTGCCGGGGTGACTTTGGTGGTTGTGAAAAAGGAAATTTTGGGCAAAACCGGGCGTGACATTCCTACAATTTTGGATTATGAAAAGCATATCGGCAAAGAATCTATGCTAAATACGCCGCCGGTATTCCCCATTTATGCGACACTCCTTACCCTTCAACACCTTGAAAACAATGGTGGAATCGAAGCAGCGGAACAACGGAATATTCAGAAAGCCAAACTTATTTATGACGAAATCGATAACAACCCACTTTTCGAAGGTTTTGCTAAAAAAGAAGACCGCTCGTTTATGAATGTTTCTTTTAAATTGCTTGATGAATCCAAGAAAGATGAATTCGATGCAGCATGGAAAGCGGCAGGAATCTCCGGACTGAACGGCCACAGAAGTTTGGGCGGTTACAGAGCCAGTATGTACAACGCCTTGCCGCTAGAGAGTGTACAGGTTTTAGTAGATGTAATGAAATCCATTAAATAAAAGTGAAAAAACCTCCACAGAGACAGTGACTTTACTACCATATAAAAGCCTTTATCTCTTTGGTAATATTCATTTTGTGGCAAAAGTCTGCTTATGTTAAAAGTCAGTGCCCCAGATTTGAATTATTTTTTAAAATATAACTAAATTTAAGTATGAACATTTTAGCAAACGATGGCATCTCAACAGCCGGCAAAAACGCATTGAAAGAAGGAGGATTGGAACTTTTGGATGCAAAAGTATCTCAAGAGCAACTGATAGATTTCATTAATGAAAACCAAGTTGATGCCCTTTTGGTGCGAAGTGCCACGAAAGTGAGAAAAGACCTGATAGATGCCTGTCCTTCGCTGAAAATCATCGGTCGAGGCGGTATTGGGATGGATAATATCGATGTGGAATATGCCCGTAGCAAAGGAATCCATGTAATCAATACGCCAAACGCTTCCTCCCGCTCTGTAGCGGAGATGGTCTTTGCGCACTTCTTCTCCCTGGCACGCTTCCTACACGAATCCAACCGCATGATGCCTTTGGAAGGTGAAACTAAATTTAACGATCTGAAAAAATCTTATGCCAAAGCCGTGGAACTTCAAGGTAAAACCCTAGGCGTTATCGGATTCGGTGGTATCGGGAAAGAAGTTGGCAAAATGGGTGTCGCTATGGGAATGAAGGTGAAAGCCCTCACCCTAAACGCTAGGAAGGAAACTATTTCGCTAGGTTTCTTCGACGGACAAACCATTGATTTTGAAATACAAACTTCAAATGACATGGCGGATTTCTTGAAAGATGTAGATTTCTTATCTATCAACACACCGAAAACCAATGGCTACATTATAGATAAAAATCAATTTGATTTGATGAAAGACGGCATCTATATCGTGAATACGGCAAGAGGCGGCGTCATCAATGAGGTGGAATTGGTAAACGCCATAGAATCCGGAAAAGTGGCAGGCGCGGCGCTAGATGTCTTTGAAAATGAACCAACTCCGGAATTGAAGTTGCTCATGAATCCTGGGCTTTCGCTTTCGCCACATTTAGGCGGAAATACAACGGATGCTCAGGAAAAAATAGGGATAGAACTGGCCCAACAGATTATTGATATTAAAAAATCTTTATAATTAATGCCAACCTTTAAACCTTTCCGCGGTGTACGGCCGAGCGATGATTTCGCTGGCAGTTTCCCAACTCACCCTATTGATAATTTCAACGAAGATGAACTCAATAGAAAATCTCTGGAAGATAACACCTATATCCAAATGATTCGCCCGTATGTGGTGAGTAAATCTAAGGATATAGACCGTAATTTGCGGAAAATCCGTACGAATTACGAGGAACTTCTGGACAAAAAAGTTCTGGTGCAAGACCCAGCATCCTACTACCTCTACGAGCAGATTTACCCTGACAAAACGGTGTTCCGAGGCCTGATGGGATTGGTAAGCGTGCAGGATTTTTTAGATGGAAAGATTAAAAAACACGAATCTACCCTCACGGAAAGGAAGGAAAAATTGGCGCATTATCTGGATAAAGTGAATGTGCAGGCAGAACCCGTGCTACTCACCTATAACTCTAATCCGAAGGTTGAAATGCTGATGAACCATGAGGAAAAAAATATCCCAATCCTAAATTATACCGCTGAAAACGGCACGCGCCACAAAGTTTGGAGGATAGATAACCGATTGAAAATGCAGCAGTTGAAGGAGGTTCTGGATCAAATAGAGTCTTTCTACATAGCCGATGGCCACCACAGAATCGGTTCCACAGCCCTAAATGCTGAACTGCACAAGGAACGCAACAAAAAGCATACAGGAACTGAGCCCTACAACTTTGTCTTTGCATACATCGTATCCAAGGAATCTATCAAAATCCATGATTACAACAGGCTTTTGGAGGATCTAAATGGTTTAACCGAAGAGGAATTTATGAAAAAACTCGAAGATTCTTTTGTGATTCACGAGAAAGGAACCGAGCCTTATTTCCCTTCCAAAAAATTCCACTTCAGCATGTACCTTGGTGGGAAATTTTACAGTTTGCATGTGAAGCACGAAATCCGAAAAGCCGAGAATGAAAAGGATCAGGATTTTGATCATTTGCTTTTGGAGAAACTTATTTTCAATGACATCATCGGGATCGAAAATTGCAAAATCACCGATAGGCTGAAGTATGTAAAAGGAAATTCCACGATGAAAAGTATTTTGGAAATGAAGGAAATGGTGGACCGAGGAATTTACAAAGCCGCATTCGGAATATTCCCTGTAAGTTTCAATGACTTGATTAGAATTTCCGACAAAAATATCATGATGCCGCCGAAATGTACCCTGATTGAGCCAAAACTCATCACCGCAATGATGATGTACGACATGAAGTAAAATCTTTTAATAAAAACAAAAGCGTGAAGAAATTCACGCTTTTTTGTTTTAAGTTTAAGACAAGTTATTTCGCATGTACCACTTGAACATCAAAGATCAGCCAAGCGTCTGGTGGAATCACCCCGCCTGCGCCTCGCGCACCGTAGCCCAATGCAGGGGGAATCAAGAAGGTAGCCTCGTCGCCAACATGCAATAGCATAAGACCTTCGTCCCATCCGGCAATCACTTGTCCCATTCCCACTGGAAATTCAATAGGTTCGCCTCTTTTGAAGGAGTTATCGAATTCGTTTCCATTAGTTAGTTTTCCGGCATAATGAACAGCAACCACATTACCTTTTTCAACTTTTTTGCCTTCGCCTTTTTTGGTGATTTTGTATAACAATCCAGATGGCGTGGTGGTCATACCGGCCTTCATTTCATCCAATTTTTTTTCCGCTTCCGTTTCGGATTTTGCAAGTATTGCTTTATTATTTTCAGCAATTTTATCTTTTCCTTCAGTAAAGATTTTAGCAGCGTCATAATTTTTATACTCGTCGCCTTTTCCAAATACCGAAACTTTTTCCAAAACCACATCTGTTTTAGGCTTGTCTTGCGCGCCTTTTTCTACATTCGCGATGGCGTCTATCGTTTCAAGACCTTTCACTACTTTACCAAAAACTGTGTGTTTGCCATCTAACCAAGGCGTAGCCACTTCGGTGATGAAGAATTGTGAACCATTGGTATTCGGGCCAGAGTTCGCCATAGAAAGGATACCTTTTCCGGTATGTTTCAGGTCGTTTTTCTCGTCGTCGAATTTATATCCGGGATCGCCCATACCTGTACCTTGCGGATCGCCACCTTGGATCATAAAATCCTTGATTACACGGTGGAAAATAGTTCCATCATAAAAAGGAACACCTTTAGCCTTCGCTTTGTTGTCGATTTTGCCTTCCGCAAGACCTACGAAATTCGCCACCGTAACGGCAGATTTCTTGTCTTCCAACTTCACCAGCATATTACCTTTAGTCGTTTGCAGGTTTGCATAGAGGCCGTCTTTCAGGCTCTCAAAAGTTTCTTTCTCTACATTCATTTTTTTATAGATTGGTGTACAATTTATCATTACAGCTGTTGCAGCAACAGCCATTATACTTTTTTTTATCATAATTATGGATTTAGCATTTTTAGTTTGATGATGAGCGGAATATCGTTTGAAATCTTATCATTATCACCGTAAGTCCCGAACGCCAATACCGAAGGCACCAGCAAAGTGGCCTCCTCCCCCGGTCGCATATACCGTATGGCATCATCCACAGCCTTTAATTCCTCAAATTTTCCAAGCGTTCCTTGATGTCTGCCGAATGGTTTTTGGTAAAGTTTTACCATGTCAAAATCATAAATTTCGTAAGAATAAGACACGGGTTCGCCATTTTTTTTCTTGGTTTTTTGTTTTAAATTTTCAATATTAGTCCAATAATTAAGTCCCATGGGAAAGAATTTTTCAGACTGATTATCGATCCAAGATTCTATTTGATTCCTCTCCAATTCATTAAGGATTTTCGCCCTGTTTTTAGAAACAGTCAGGTCCTTATCGCTCAACACGCCGCCCACGGGTGGGTGCGCCTGTTGTTTCACACAGCTAATTGCGGCCAAACTCAGAATTAGAAAACCTTTTCTCATATTCTTTGCGAAAATAAGGATTTTCGTTTATAAATAAAAACCGGGCTATAATTCCCGGTTTTGTTTTTCTTTTTGAATCACAGACAAAAGGCTGCGTTTTGTTTTACTTACATTAAATTAGTTTAATTTTTCAACCCGGGTTCTCCATCCGAATGGGTCTTCCGCCTTATTGGTTTGGATGTCTACCAATGCTTTTTTCAATCTTACTGCAAAACTATCTTCGTCGGACAGTTTCGGAAGTTCAAATTTCTCTCCTTTGTATCCCAGCGCCGAGAATATGCTGGTCACAACCGCAGTCCCTACGCCCCAAACTTCTTTCAAGCTGCCGTCTTTCTGTGCGGCAAGGACATCGGCTACTTTTACATCACTGATTACAACCTCAATACCTTGGTGCTTGGCTAACTGGATAAAACTGTCGCGTGTCACACCATCTAATATTTTATCCGAAGTTTTGGGCGTGTAGATAGTGTCATTGATTCTCACAAAGACATTCATTGTTCCACTTTCCTCGAAATTTTCGTGGGTAGCGTCATCCGTCCAGATGATTTGCTCATACCCTTCCTCTTTCGCCAACAGTGTTGGGTAGAAGGATGCTGCATAATTTCCCGCTGCTTTGGCAGAGCCTACACCGCCACTCGCCGCACGGGAATAATAGTCTGAAATCTTCACTGCTACCGGCTCCGTATAGTAACTCTTTGCAGGGCTAGCGATAATCGCGAACATAAATTTTGTAGAAATTCTTGCTTTTAGGGCTTCTTCGGTCGCGAAAATGAGTGGACGGATGTATAAAGATGTGTCCTCGCCGTGCGGAACCCAATCGCGATCTATATCTACCAAAGTCCTTAATCCTCCCATAAATATGGCTTCCGGAAGCTCAGGCATTGCCAATCTCTTCGCAGATTTATTGATTCTTTCAAAATTTTTATTGGGGCGGAACAGGAATACATCGCCAGACTCATCTTTATAAGCCTTCATACCCTCAAAACAAGCCTGACCGTAATTGATTCCCATCATCGCCGGTGTGAAAGGAAGCGGGCCATAAGGCATCAGGCGCGGTTCACCCCATACACCATCTTCAAACTCACATATTACCATGTGGTCTGTAAATGTAGTTCCGAAAACGAAGTTTTCTGTGTCAAAATTTACTAATTTTGAGGCTGTAGTCTTATTGATTATCATTTATCTAAAAATTTTTACTTTTAACAAATATATAATAATTTTATATAAACCAAAAATTAATTTATTCTTTAATATATAAAATAGTGCACAGAGAAATAAAAACGACTAAAGACGGCAGTAAAACACTGTACATCAATGAATTAAATGAATCCTATCATTCCTCCCACGGCGCATTGCAGGAAGCGGAACATGTCTTTATCAAAAATGGATTAAATCTCATAAATTATTCAGAAATTAATATTTTAGAATTAGGTTTTGGCACTGGACTGAATGTTTTAGTAACAATTAATGAATATTTGAAAACTGACAAAAATCATACAATTCATTATTTTACATTAGAAAAATACCCGGTCTTAGCTTCCGAAATTGATGCCTTGGACTACCCTTCCCTATTTGAAAACGAAATTCTAAGTGAAATAAACACAAAAATCCACGCTGCGGATTGGGGCAAACCGATCGAAATCATTCCAAGATTTTTCCTCACCAAAATGGAATGTGATTTTTTTAAATTAAGCAATCTCACGCTTCCCGAGATTGATTTGGTATATTTTGATTGTTTCGGGGCAAGGGTACAGTCCGATCTTTGGGAACTACCAATGTTTGAAATGGTCAGCGAAAAAATGAAAACCGGCGGACTGCTCACCACCTACTCTTCCAAGGGCAGTGTTCGGAGAATTTTGCAATCGCTCAACTTTAATGTAGAAAAAAAGCCCGGCCCACCGGGGAAACGCGAAATGATAAACGCCATCAAACTGTAATCTCCACCTTCAAATTTAACCTAAATCGCAACCTCAAAATGATTGATAAAATAAATGTTCGGGTATATGGTCTGTGCATACAAGACCGCAAAATCCTTGCTCTCCACGAGATGTACGCCGGACAAGCGCTCACAAAATTTCCAGGTGGCGGACTGGAATTTGGCGAAGGCCTTACCGATTGTCTTCAACGAGAATTTTTAGAAGAACTGAATGTCCGTATCGAAAATATACGCCATTTTTACACCCAAGAAGATTTTTTGAAATCGCGATTCCGAAAAAATGAGCAGTTACTCATCATCTATTATCTCTGCGATATTATCCGCGGAGAGCAATTGGAAATAATGCCTAGTTCCATCGAAAAAACAGAATGGATTCCCCTCCATAACGAAGAGAATCCATTCCCACTGCCTATTGATAGGCTTGTTTTTGATAAATTAAAACTACAATACTGCTAATTATTTGGTCACCTTGAAATCTTTATAACCAGGATATGGTTGAAGATAGCCAGCATTCCAGTTGCTTTGTAGTAGCGATTCTATATACTCATCTTGGCGATTACGGTGCGGGTCGTAGGCTTCTTTGATGTTGACTTCAGCAATATTACCCTTTATATTCCACCAAAACGCGCTCCAACCGCCGCGCAAATCTCGGATAATTTCGTAAACCGTTTTCCCGGTAGCGCGGTACATAAGTTTTGTGAAAACTTGCCCTTCCGTGGTGGTCAGGTCGCGCAGTTTTGCCTCGTATTCATTAGCCAATTCCTCTTGTTTTTGGCGGGAATACCTACGGCGGTCGGCATCGCTCATGGCAGCTAATTGTGTATTCAAAGTCCTATATTGTTCCAACGCCGTGAGGAAAAGGGGATACACCCTATTCAATTTTTTATTTAAGAAAAAATAAAAATTGCGGTCTAGTTGGTTGTTAAAATGAGGTTTTGCCGTAAGGATTATTTCATCCATCACCACTACGGTTTCGCCATCTATACTGTATATTTTCGCCATTTGGCGTTCGTCATAATAATATTTGTTGCCGTACTCATCGGTTTTCAAGAGTTCGGGAGGATATTGGCTAAGCGGTTTTGCAATCACCGAGTCTTTCTTTTGCGCAGAAACAAAAAGTGTCACGAACAGAAGTAAAGCAGCGGCTATATTTTGAATTTTCATTACTTTTACAGTCAATTATTTTTAACTAAACCTTTCTTTCAAAAATCATTCCTTTATATATGTCGAACCAGGAAAATAAATCAATGGCTTTTTTAGAAGAGTACCTCAATACCGCTTCGCCCACTGGATATGAGCACGCCGGGCAGAAAATTTGGATGGACTATCTGCGCCCTTTTGTGGACAAAATCGAGGTAGACCACTATGGTACAGCCTATGGCATCATCAATCCGGAAGCAGATTTTAAAGTTGTAATCGAGGCACACGCCGATGAAATTTCTTGGTATGTGAACTACATCACAGATGATGGAATGATATATGTCATTCGAAACGGCGGCTCCGACCAAACCATTGCGCCATCTAAAATAGTACACATCCACGGTGAAAAAGGTGTGGTAAAAGGCGTTTTCGGGTGGCCGGCTATCCACACGCGTAGCGCCAAACAAGACGAACCAATCCCACAAATCGAAAATATTTTCATAGACTGCGGCGCGCTAACCAAGGAGGAAGTCGAAGATATGGGAATTCATGTGGGCTGCATGATTACCTACCCGGATCCATTTTTTGAACTGAATGACCGTTATTTCGTTTGCCGCGCCTTGGACAACAGAATAGGTGGTTTCATGATTGCGGAAGTGGCAAGGCTTTTAAAAGAAAACAAACAAGAACTGCCGTTCGGGCTTTATATTGTTAATTCCGTGCAGGAAGAAGTTGGGCTCTACGGTGCCGACATGATTGCGGATACTATAAAACCAAATATTGCAATCGTGACGGATGTTACCCACGACACCACGACGCCGATGATCGAAAAGAAAAAAGAAGGCGACCAGAAATGTGGTGACGGACCGGTGGTCTTTTTTGCACCAAGCATACACCACAACCTCCGAAACCTAATCATAGAGACCGCTAAAGAGAAGGAAATCCCATACCAGCGCGCAGCAGCCAGCCGTGCCACCGGTACCGATACGGATGCTTTTGCGCATTCCAACGGCGGCGTACCATCTGCCTTGATTTCCTTGCCGCTACGCTACATGCACACCACAGTGGAAATGGTTTCCAAAGAAGATGTGCAAAATGTGATCAAACTCATATACGAAACCGTCTTGAAAATCAACCCCGAAATTAATTTGAAATACCATTAAATGCTGGATGTTGGAGGTCTCTATCAATGCTTCTAAATTCCTGATCCCTATTAACTTTTCCCCTATCCCTTAAAAAAATGAAACTCATATCTCCCTCCATTCTTGCCGCAGATTTTGGAAACCTACAACGCGACATCGAAATGTTGAATAATTCACAAGCCGACTGGTTCCATGTGGATGTGATGGACGGCCGTTTTGTACCAAATATTTCTTTCGGATTCCCCGTGATGAAAGTCGTAAAGCAACACGCGAAGAAATTTGTAGATGTACACCTGATGATTGTAGAGCCCGAAAAATATGTGGAGGAATTTATAAAACTCGGTGCAGATCTCGTATCCGTACATTATGAGGCATGCACGCATTTACACCGCACCATTGACCTTATCCAAAGCACAGGCGCAAAAGCTGGCGTGGTACTGAACCCAGCGACGCCCGTATTGATGCTGGAAGACATCATTGCAGATGTAGATTTAATTTTGTTAATGAGCGTGAACCCTGGATTTGGTGGACAAAAATTTATAGAAAATACTTACAAAAAAATCCGTGAAACCAAAGACCTCATCCTAAATAATAATTCCACTGCACTTATCGAGATTGATGGCGGCGTAAACCTCGACAATGCAGCGAAATTATTCGATGCTGGAGCAGATGTCTTGGTAGCAGGAAACGCCGTTTTCTCCTCGGAAAATCCAGAAAGGACCATTGAACTTTTGAAAATCTAAATTAAAATTTATCATAAAAAAATCCAGCGTTATAGCTGGAATTTTTTATCGTTGTTTAAAGTTTTTTAGAAAATCTCTCTTCCAGAGAAGTGGAAATTAGCTTCGATTTGTGCGTTCTCATCAGAATCAGAACCGTGTACAGCATTCTCTCCTACTGATCTTGCAAACATTTTTCTAATGGTTCCCTCTGCCGCTTCCGCAGGATTAGTCGCCCCAATCAATGATCTGAAATCCTGGACTGCATTATCTTTTTCCAAAACAGCCGCAACAATCGGTCCGGAAGACATAAAATTCACAAGCTCACCGTAGAAAGGTCTTTCAGCGTGGATCTCATAGAATTTTTTAGCATCAGCAACAGTCAGCTGAGTAAGTTTCATTGCCTTTATTTTGAAACCTGCTTCTGCGATTTTACCCAAAATAGCTCCCGTATGTCCGTCTGCCACCGCATCAGGCTTAATCATTGTAAATGTAATGTTCGACATCTTGTAGTATTTTTTATTGGCGCAAAAATACGAAATCTTTATGAGGAATTTTTTTTATTTTAAAAATAAATTTGGCACACTACTTGTAATTATGAAGATAATTCTCATGTTTAATTTGAGTTTTCATGGTTATTAGTTTTTACCCCGCTTCGGCGGGGTTTTGTTATTTAAGTCCGATATTTTCGGCTTCTTCCATTAGTTTCAGATAGGTTGAGTATCTTGTTTCTTCTATTTCACCGGTTTCCAAACCTTCTAAAACAGCGCACTTCGGTTCGTTGATGTGCATGCAGTTATGGTATTTACATTGTTCTTTTTTTGCGAATATCTCCGGAAAATAATGTTGAATTTCCTCTTTTTCAACATCGATCATTGCAAATTCCCGCACACCCGGCGTATCGATCACACTTCCTCCAAAGTCCCAGAAATGCATTTGCGCAAAGGTTGTAGTATGCTTACCCTTTAGATGGGTATCAGAAATCTCCCCAGTTCTTAAATTTAAATCTGGTTGAAGCGCATTTACCAAAGTAGATTTTCCACTGCCCGAATGCCCGAAAAATACCGTCGTTTTGTCTTTAATGCTCTCTTTTAATTCATCCAGATTCAACTTGGAATAAGATGAAATCTCAATCGTTTCGTAGCCTATATTTTGGTAGAGCGCTTCGATATTTTTTACAATTTCCATTTCTTCTGCGCCTAAAATATCCATTTTATTAAATAAAATCAATGGTGTTATATTGTAAGCCTCGCAACACGCCAAAAAACGATCTAGGAACCCAAGCGATGTTTCCGGATGGATGAGGGTGTAAATAAAACAGGCAACATCTATATTTGAAGCGATGATATGCGCCTCTTTGGACAAATTCACAGATTTGCGAATGAGATAATTTTTTTTTGGCTCAATCTTCGTGATCCACGCCACATCATCTGCTTCCAATTGAAATTCAACAAAATCGCCCACCGCCAAAGGGTTGGTAAGGCGTGTTTTTATCAGTTTAAATTTCCCTCGGATACGTGCCTCGAAGATTTTTTTGGTATCAAGTTCCATCACTTGGTACCAACTGCCTGTGGATTTGATAATCAGCCCCTTCAAAGTAATGATTATTTGTGTATCATGATATTATTTTGAACCTCAATAGATTCCTCATGAATCGCCTTGAAAACTCTTTCGATAAAGCCTTGCGACATCCCCGTTTCATCAGCCTTTTGGGCGGCATATTCCCTGATGATTTTCCAACGATCCGGTTGGAAAATCGCAATGTTCTTATCCTTTTTGATTATCCCGATTTTCTCCGCCTCCTTCATTCTTTGCGAAAGCAACCCAATCAATTGGAAATCAATATCCGAAATCAGGGTACGGTGTTTTTCCATTTCATCTTCGTAACCAGATATATCAGCTTTACGGGTTTTAAGGTTACTAATGATTCCTGCTAAAACTTCCGGCGTTATCTGCTGGGCGGCATCACTCCATGCGTTATCTGGATCGGAATGTGTTTCAATCATCGCGCCCTGATAACCTACATTCAGCGCCTCCTGCGCCACGGAAGCAAGTCCCGTGCGGTTGCCGCAAATATGCGAAGGATCCACAATCATCGGGATATTTGGGAACTGGTTTCGAAAGTCCAAAGCTATTTGCCAGTTCGGGGTATTGCGGTATTTTGTTTTTTGATAAGTTGAGAATCCGCGGTGTATCGCGCCGATATTTTCAATCCCCTGCCCGATCAGGCGCTCCATAGCTCCAATCCAAAGGGCGAGATCCGGGTTTACAGGATTTTTTACCAACACAGGTTTTTCTGTCCCACGCAAGGCTTCGGCAATCTCCTGAACGGTAAACGGATTTACCGTAGAGCGTGCGCCAATCCAGAGTATATCCACATCTGCTTCCAATGCGGCAGCTACATGGTGCGCATTGGCAACCTCTGTAGTCGTTTTAAATCCAAATTCCTCCTTCACCTTTTTTAACCAGTTCAGACCGATGACTCCCACGCCCTCGAAGCCGTTGGGTTTGGTTCTTGGTTTCCAGATTCCGGCACGAAATATAGGAACTACAGCGCCAGATTCTTTTATTCTGCGGGCAGTTTCCAACATTTGCGTCTCGCTTTCCGCGCTACAAGGTCCCGCGATAATCAGCGGTGATGGGAGTTCATTTGCCCACTCGTTTTTTAGGTCTTCCAGTTTCATATCGTTGCCACCCACCTTTTAAAATTTTTAGATTAATAATACAAATAACGCCATTAATTTATGAAAAATCAAACTTCATGAGATCATCCAATTCCCGCAAAAGCGGATTTATTTCAGCAAACTTCTCAAACATATTTCTCTTGGTGACGAGTTCCTGTTTCAGCGTTTCATCTTTTTTAAATTCTGTTTTTATTTGATAATTGCTGACTTTCCTTTTAAAATGATTTAAAAACTCGCCTTGTATTTTTTCAAACTCCGATTTTGCCGAGTCGGATGGATAGGAAATGAGCACGGTGCTTTCGTCCTTTTTTGAAAATCGAAAACCGTTGACCGCATTGTAAAGTACCACATCCCGATTGCGAATGTCTTGTAAAAAAGATTTCCACTCATCTTGCAAATCTGTTTCTGTGAAATGATGATTAGGAAGTTCTTCAGCAGTTGTCTTTGCATCTTTTTCCTCACCAACGGTCTCCACCGTGTTTAGTGCCGCTATAATACTGAATTTAGATGGTATTTTTTGCGTGGCAACAGGTGTCGCTGATTTTACAATCGTAGGAGGCAAAGGGGTTTCAGCTGTTTTTGCAGAAGGTTTTTCTGCTACGGGAATGGCGGTTTCTGTAGTAGGAATTTCTATTTTTCCTACAGAATTAAACTGCGGTGCTAATATTATAAACTTTTTTTTTTAGCATCTGCCCCGCCGGCAGTTAGGCTGCAAAGTTGCATCAGTGCGATTTCTACGGTGAGCCGTGGGTTTTTAGAATTTTTATAATTAATGTCTGCGTGGTTACAGATTTCGATAGCATCTATAAGTTGTTGTGGCAACCATTGCGCAGCCTGCGCCGCGTATTTTTGTTTTGTTTTTTCACCCACCTCTATCAATGCGAGGGTTACGGGGTTTTGTGCCATCATCAACTCTCGGAAATGATTTCCCAACCCACCTATGAAAGTATGAGGATCAAAACCTTTTTTCACAATGACATCTAACGCCGATAGGATTTCCGGAATTTTATTTTCCTTGGCCAGATCCGCAAAGTTTATGTATTGGTCATAATCCAATACATTCAGGGTTTCCGCCGCTTTTTCCAGCGTGATATTTTTTTGTGTGAAGGTAGCCAGCCTATCAAAGATCGAAAGGGCATCGCGCAGCGCACCATCGGCTTTTTGAGCAATCAGGTAAAGTGCATCCGGCTCGTAAACTACATTTTCTTTCTCGGCAATATTCATTAGATGCTGCTGAATATCCTCAATCGTGATTCTTTTAAAATCATAAATTTGGCAGCGCGAAAGTATCGTGGGGATGATTTTATGCTTTTCAGTAGTCGCCAAGATAAAGATGGCATGTGCCGGCGGTTCTTCAAGTGTTTTCAGAAAGGCATTGAAGGCAGAAGATGATAGCATGTGCACCTCATCAATAATATAAACCTTGAATTTCCCGACCTGTGGCGCATATCTTACTTGGTCGGTAAGGTTTCGGATGTCATCCACAGAGTTATTGGATGCGGCATCTAACTCAAAAATATTGTAAGCAAAACCATCTTCCGAAGTGGAGCCATCTTTCTCATTTATTTTTCTGGCGAGAATCCTCGCGCAAGTGGTTTTACCCACGCCGCGCGGCCCACAGAAAAGAAGTGCCTGAGCAAGTTGGTTATTTTCTATCGCGTGTTCCAGCGTATCCGTGATATGCGACTGACCCACTACAGTATCAAACTCTTGCGGACGGTATTTTCTTGCGGATACGATGAAATTTTCCATTGGTCAAAAATAGTGAAAACTTATTCTTTTTGCAAAGTATTGGCACAAAAAAACCGGCAAAGTTCACCGGTTTTATTTTTAATTGAAAAAAAATTATTTCAAAAAATTATTTGCGTAATCATTTTGTGATGCCTTGATGACTTCCTTGGCGTGTTCTGCACCATAAACCTCATCTATTCTGCATTTTGCAACTTCTCCCGGTAGGTTTTTGTAAGTCAGGAAATAGTGCAAAAGTCTGTTGATTTCGGCTTTTGGCAGTTCGGAAATATCTTTGTAATGGCCAAATGCGTGGTCCCCTACTAATACTGAAACAATTTTGTCATCGGCCTCGCCATCATCAATCATTTTGAAACCACCGATTGGAATCGCTTGCAGCAAGATATTCCCGGAAGTGATGTGGTGGGAACACAACACACAGATGTCGAGTGGATCGTGGTCGCCGATTTCCACATCGGAAGCACCGTGGGCTACGGCTAGGTCTTTCACCTCTTCATCACAGTATGTTCTTGGTACAAAACCATATAGCGCAGGAATGATGTTGGAGAATTTTTGCGGACGATCCACTATCAGATAGCCGCTTTCTTTATCTACCTCGTATTTTATAGTGTCAGAGGGTACAATTTCCACAAATACAGTTACAACTTCAGGGGCGTTTTCTCCTGCGGAGATGCCGTGCCACGGATGGGCTTTATAATTTGGAATCATTATTATTTATTTGATTTATTTAAATTTTATACTACTTTTCAAATCCTCGATGCTCTGCCCGATGTGGTCTTCGCCATTCATATAATCCATCAAAAATACAGTTTTCAGGTCTTCCAAAGTGGCTTGTTCGCTCATATTTGAATAGGCAGACTGCGCCTGGCGGATGATATTATTTTTTGATGTCACAATATTTTGCCAAATCTCCTTCGGGATGTACAACTGCTGCGAGGCATTGTAATCAAATTCTTCGGCGATGGTCTTTTCCATTAGAAATAGAAACTCATGCGGTTTCAAATCCGGGCTGAATCTTGTAACCAAATTCGCAGGCTTTATCCTTTCCAAGAAAAGAACCATTCTTTCATACGCCTGATTTTTGCTGGCATCATTAGCCGTCGGCTTTCTTGCCACGAGTTCTAACTCCTTCTCTTTCAATTTGATATAAGAATAAACAAACTGCCGAATATAAATCAGGAAGGGAACGGCAATCAGAATTGCGGCGGCGTATGGTAGATATTCTGTATAAATCATCAAGTGTGCAAAATTATGAAATATTTACTTTCGGAAGATATTTTTAATGAGATTTAGTTTCCCATTTATCACCACTGGATATTCATGATTTTCCGCGCCGAAACTTTTAAAAAAAACTTCGATACCACGGATGTTTCCGCCCATAAAATTAAAATCTTTCTCGGCAATATACTTTTGCAAAATAGAATCTATCAGGTGCGAGGCGCCGTTTTCCGACTTGTGCGTTTCATCATTTAACAAAGACAAAAGTGCAATTTCTTTTTCATTAAAGATAAGTGCCGCCGCACTCACCAAAGTCTCGTCCAAAAAACTTCCGTATAATTTAAGTTCGCCCTTATTGTCTAAAAACGAAATATAGTTCATCAATCTTTCCACATCTTTGGTTTTATCTAAGCCTTTTGAGTTTTTTTTAAAAAATGGCTGCGTTTCTGCGTCCCATTGTATTGGCCTAAAGTGCAGTTTTTGCGCCATCTTTACAGTTGATTTTCGACCTTTGAAATATTTTTTTCTAAGAGATTGATAAGTTTGCGCCGGAATGCAGTAATTTTTCTTGGTTAAAAGTAATGATGAAAACTTATTTGTTGAATTAAAAGCGTACTGATAAACATTATAATTACGATTCAAAAATCCCAAAAACCGATCATTTTCCGCAGTAGAATCTTGCGAAGAAAATACGCCCAACTGCTGGCAAAACAGAGGCATCAGGACAAATTTTCTTCCCCATATTATTTTCACAGGAATGGGCATTACTACCTTATAATCATCTTCTACCAAAAATTCCCAACTTTCACAAAGGGCATCTAAAGTTTCTTTTTGGACATAGTAATTCTTCTGTACGGATTTTTCCACACAAAGGCGGTATTTTTCAAAATCGATTTCATTGTACTTTAATCTCTTTATCATATCAAACCTTCGTCTTTAAAGCTAAAATATGCGTTGTGGCCTATGATTAAGTGGTCCAAAAGTTCTATATTAAGGAGTCTGCCGGCCTCTGATATCTGCTTTGTTATGCTGCGGTCGGCACTGCTGGGCTGTAAATTACCGGAGGGATGGTTGTGCGCGACCACAATCGCCGTAGCAAAATGCTCCAAGGCGGTCTTAAAAAGTATTCGCACATCCACCACAGACTGCGTGATTCCGCCCTGCGTGAGTTGTGCCTGATGAACCACACGACAGCTTTGATTCAAAAAAATAGCCCAAAATTGTTCCGTACGGAGGTCGCTTAGATAGGGCTTAAAAAAAGAAAAACTGTCCCCACTGCATCCTATTTTCCTACTTTCCGGGATTTCCTGCATGGCACGGCGGCGGCCAATCTCGAGCGCCACCGCGATGGAAACGGCCTTCGCCTCGCCTATACCTTTGAACTTCATCAAATCACTGAAAGTTAACAAAGAAAGTTTGTTCCAGTTATTCTCGGCTGAATCTAAAATCCGGCGCGCCAATTCCACGGCGCTCTCGCTTCGGCTGCCGCTCCCCATGATGATGGCGAGCAATTCCGAATCCGAGAGGGCATCCCTACCCTTCATCAGGAATTTCTCCCGAGGGCGATCGTCTTCAGCAAGAAATTTAATAGACATTTTTTTTTGATTAGGGTTTTGGGGATTAGAGAGCGAG
The DNA here is from genome assembly GCA_018260475.1 of Chryseobacterium sp. Lineage (GTDB taxonomy): Bacteria > Bacteroidota > Bacteroidia > Flavobacteriales > Weeksellaceae > JAGLBA01. Next base: position 67,859 of record JAGLBA010000004.1, read on the forward strand.
TTTGAGGTTAAAGATTGGTATTTAGGCTAAGGTTGAGAATGAGAATAGAATTTTAAGTAATTCATAATCCCCCGCCCTTAATCCTAATCTCTACAAATTTCTTAAACTATCATTCCATCTCGCATGACCAATTTGCGGTCGGTGATTTCGGCAAGTTTCGGGTTGTGGGTGACGATGACGAATGTTTGTCCATACTTGTCCCGAAGGTCGAAAAACAACTGGTGCAAGTCATCTGCGTTTTTAGAATCAAGGTTACCCGTAGGCTCATCGGCAAAAATAATTTTTGGAGAATTGATGAGTGCACGCGCCACGGCAGCTCGCTGTGCCTCACCGCCCGACAACTCATTGGGTTTGTGGTGAAGGCGGTGCGCGATATTCAAATCTTCAAATAAAGAAATAGCCTTCTCTGCAGATTCCTTTTCATTTTTAGAAGAAATCCTCGTAGGCAGCAGTACATTTTCCAACGCCGTGAATTCCGGCAAAAGTTGGTGAAACTGGAATACGAAACCGATATTTTTATTCCTGAAAGCCGAAAGTTCGCGGTCGTTCATATTTATGAAAGACTGCCCGTCCAACTGGATTTCTGTCTCGTAATTTTTGGGATTGGAAGGCTGATCCAATGTCCCGAGGATCTGCAAAAGCGTAGATTTTCCCGCCCCGGATTCTCCTACGATGGATATCACCTCTCCTTTTTTGATGTGGAGATCCACACCCTTCAGCACCTCCAGGTCGCCGTAGTATTTATGAATATTTTTTGCTTTTATCATAGATTCCAAAAATAAGGATTTTCGGATTAAGGTTTTAATTTAAAAAACAGAAACTTCGTAAAGCTTTACTTCAAACATTTTTCCAAAAACTGATCCTGCTCCCACAGTACATGCAAGATATTTTCTTTAGCTACATATCCGTGTGCCTCTTTTGGTAAAAGCACCATGCGCACAGGCGCTCCCAGATTTTTCAATGCCTGGAAATAGCGCTCGGTTTGCAATGTAAAAGTTCCCGGATTGTTATCTGCATCGCCATGAATCAGCAATAGTGGTGTCTTCATTTTATCGGCGTTCATGAACGGTGACATGGTATTGTAAATCTGCGGAACATCCCAATAATTCCGTTGCTCACTTTGAAATCCAAACGGCGTGAGTGTACGGTTATAAGCCCCACTGCGCGCAATTCCGCATGCATAATCCTTGGAATGAGTCAGCAGATTGGCGGTCATAAACGCGCCGTAGGAATGTCCGCCCACCGCTACTTTTTTGCGGTCGATATAGCCTAATTTATCCACAGCATCTATCGCAGCGCGGCCATTTGCCACCAATTGTGCGATAAAAGTATCGTTCGGCTCATCCTTCCCCTCCCCGATAATTGGGAAAGAGGCATCATCTAAAACTGCATAACCTTTTGATACCCAATATATAAAGGATCCGTAATTCGGATAAGTGAAATCATTGGGGTTTTGGGTGTTTTGTCCGGCGGTATTTTTGTCTTTGTATTCTGTAGGATAAGCCCAAATCAGCAGCGGAAGTTTTTGTTTTTTCGCCGTGCGGTCGTATCCAGCCGGAAGATAGAGCGTTCCGGTGAGGGTAACGCCATCATTTCTTTTATAACTGATGACTTCTTTGTAAACATTCTGCAAACTTGAAAACGGATTTGCAAATGTAGTGGCAGGAACCGCCTTATTAGTTTTGATGTTTTTAATGAAATAATTAGGATAGATCCCGGCACTCTGCTGAACCGATAGCACATCTCCTTTTTTGATGTCTAGTATATCGATGATTTCTTCTTTCGCGGCATTCAAGTTGGAGGTGTAGATTCTCTTTTTATGCAAAGTTTTTATATCCAATTCATCGATGAAAGGGTGCTGACCGTCCTTAGTAAAGCCTTCGCCAATGAGGTAGGTTTTTCCATTTTGAACATCAATCACATTTTTCCCGTATTGATTTTTTGTGGTCGAAAATGTTCCCGGGTCGCTGTAAACATCCTGATAATTACGGTCTTCTAAAATTTTAAAATCATTATTTTGAAGATTGATGAGGTAAGATTTCACATTTCTGGTATCGTACCAACCTTCGGAGACGATTGCAAAATCGCCATTCGACCATTCCGCTCCGCTGTATCTTTGTTTTGTTTTGAAAAATGACTTCGGCGAATCCTGAAATGGCGCCTCCCAAGTGAAAACCTCGTCCCTATATTCTGCCTTTGCGGACTGATCTCCGCCATCCAACGCTTCAGCAAAAACCAAAGTTGCAGGTTGGTCCGAACGCCAAGACATACTTCTCCTCCCCGTTCTTACCGATGAGAATCCCTTCGGCATTACTTCGTTTAATGGTACTTCGTTCACTGTTTTTACCATATTCCCTTTTAAATCATATACTGTCGCAGTCATCGGGAAACGATTTAGCGGTACGATGTACGAAAATGGTCTTTGTATGGTCGTCAGCAGCAAATAATTTCCATCCGGCGAAAAGGCAGAGCCTGCAAACATGTCGCTCTCCTTGAATTTCTTAGCCGATCCATCTAAGCCGACCGTATATAGTTCCGATTTGGTAAGTGTTTCGAAATTCTTCTCATCCTGAGGATTCTTCAGCAAATCTTGATAGGTTCTGTTTTGCGAAACTTTGCCGTCCGATGTGGATACAGTTGGGCCTTTTGGCAAATCTTTGCTGCTATCCAAAAGCACATCCCGGTTGGCAGGGAGCATATTCACAAGCAGCTCTTCAGAATTTTTGTACCAGGCATAAGGCGTTCCGAGGTTGGCGTTCAGGTTATCGGTGGTTAATTTTTTGGCAGTTGCCGTAGCCAATTCCAACACCCAAAGTTCCACACCTTTGTCTGTAGTATTGGTGAAGGCGAGTTTTTTCTCATCGGGAGAGAAACTTACATTCGCAATTTTCGCGTTAGTAGGCAGACCTTTAGCCTGAACTTCATTCTTATCCTTTAATTTCCTCACCTTCAGATTATTGATATAGGAAACCGTACTGGAAATATTGGTGACAGGATTTATTCTCAACCCTCCCAATTTCATTTCTGGCTGGCTCAAGTCTTCCAAAGTTTTGTAAGTGGGACGATAGGTCAGCACCATCCAATCTTTGTGGCTGTTCATCATTACAGAAGGCGGCCGGTCATAGTCGGCAAGCTTCAAAATCTCCTCGGATGGCTTTTGGTAAGTGATGTTTTCTTGTGCGTAACCGAAATTAAGAAAGGCCAAAAGGCAAATGGTAAGTTTTATTTTCATGATTGAATTTCTATTTGCAACGAATTTAATAAAAAAAAGCAGTAACCAATGGCTACTGCTTTATTCTTTTTTATTCGGCTACCATGCCGCGCGTTCCCGCTTTCGGTTCAGCATCGCATCTACCGAGAATCTGCCGGGACCAAATGCAAACAACAACAAGTAGGATACGAGGTACAAAAGGCTCAGTTCTCGCTTGTCGAAACCATCGGCGCCATGCACCAGGAAGGCGGCAACCGCCATTGTGATTATCGTAAAAATGAGTGCCCCGCGTGTAAACAACCCCAAAATAATAAACATGGAGCAGACAAATTCCGAAAAGACGGCCAAAATAAGCGAAAACTTATCTCCTAAGTTTAAAAAATTATAAAACTGCACTTCCTCGCCAGACATTAACTGCTCCAATTTAGGAAAACCGTGACTCAACATCGCAAACCCTACAAAGAGCCTTATCATTAGCAAAACAATATCCGATAGCGGGTGATGAACATTCGTAGATGTAAAAAAAGACATAAGTGTAGCATTTAATATTCAAAAATAGAAAAAATTTATAAAAATTTAAACTATTTAATTAAAATATTAAGTTAACTATAACAAACTCTAGCGATAACCGAAATTTTTCAAGTCGCGATCATTTCTTCGCCAGTCCTTCTTCACCTTCACAAAAAGGTTCAGGTGTATTTTCTTATCAAAAAACTTCTCCAAATCCACTCGGGCCTCCGTACCCACCTTTTTGATTGCCTCGCCTTTATGCCCGATAAGGATGCCCTTTTGCGTATCGCGCTCCACATAGATCACCGCATCTATAAATATGATGCCTTCTTTTTCCTTGAACTGCTCCGTCACCACTTCTACGGAGTACGGAATTTCCTTGTCGTAATTCAACAAAATTTTCTCGCGGATCGCCTCGTTTACGAAGAACCTCTCTGGCTTATCCGTGTACATATCCTTGTCGTAGTACGGCGGGTTTTCCGGCAACATAGATTTCAGTTTCGGTAGAATAATATCCGTGTTGAAACCCTCCAATGCAGAGATGGGCAAGATTTCGGCCTTAGGAATCCGCTTGTGCCATAGCTCCACCGTATGCTCCAGATGCGCCTGGCTGCATTTGTCCATCTTGTTCAGCAGCAGCAATACCGGCACAGGGATTTTGTTGAGTTTTTCGATAAGAAATTCTGAAGGATCCGAACGATCCGTAGTATCCACGATGAAAAGGAAGACATCCGCATCCTGCAAACTATCCTTCACGAAGTCCATCATCCTTTCCTGCAAGCCATATTTAGGATCCAGCACGCCAGGCGTGTCGGAGAATACGATTTGCAAATCCTCCTCATTATAAATCCCGAAAATCCTATGGCGCGTCGTCTGTGCTTTTTCCGTCACAATCGCGAGTTTCTCCCCCATCAGTTGATTCAGAAGGGTAGATTTCCCGGCGTTCGGTTTCCCCACGATGTTTACAAAACCAGCTTTATGTGTATTCAATATTTTATTTTTTTTAGTGCCGCAAAGTTACTACATTTTTTTTTTGGGCGTGTCCCTCGCCGTCTCCTTCGTCGCCGCTCGGGTCGGGCTATCCGCTTCTACTCCTCCGCCCCGGCGCTTAGCATCACACTGCTATACTTTGCCGAGGCATGCGTGCGGGGTATCCGCTACTATCCCTCACGCAGCAGCGCGCCACCACACTGTATACAAGGAAATTTTGAGGCAAACCAGAGTCGTGAAAATATTGAGTAATTGCACTTTAGAGAGTCAAACACGACTCCCGTTACTCCGAAACCCGCTTCCGCACCACCGGCAGAATTTCGTTTTCTATCAATCCAAATCTTCGGCGGTCTTCGGCAGAGAATTTTTTTGAATAATAATTAATATCCACCTCGAAACCAACACTTTTCAGACGATCGAAATAGTCCATGCCGTACCAGCGAACATGGTCGTACTGCCCGAAGTGTTTCTGTCTTTCCTTCGGATCGGTAATCGAGAAATCTTCATAAGTCTCCTCCAAAGACTGGCGCATCGGCACTTGGAAAATCCCCCAGCCACCGGGCTTCATCACGCGGTAGAGTTCGCGCATAGCTTTCCGGTCGTCCTGGATATGCTCCAAAACATGGTTGCAAAAAACGACATCAAAACTATGGTCATCAAAGGGCAAATTAAGAATATCCGCCTTCACATCCACAATCGGAGAGAAAAGATCGGCAGAAGTATAGTCGAGATTTTTCTGTTTTTTAAACCTACTTAAAAATTCCTGCTCGGGCGCGATGTGTAGTACTTTATATTTTTTAGTGAAGAAATCGGTTTCATTTTTTAGATAAAGCCACATTTGGCGGTGCCTTTCCAAAGAAAGCGTTCCCGGAGAAAGGGCGTTTTGCCGCTGTTTTCCGTAGCCGTACGGAAGAAATTTTCGGTAAGAGTTCCCATCAATGGGATCGGTAAACTGGTCTCCCCGAAAAAACACCACAATCAGCGGGCGCGCCGCCACACTCGCCGTTATCAGCAACGGGCGCGGAATTTTGTTCAGCAAAAATTTAACCAAACTCATTTAGAAATCCATCGTAAATGGTGCTTCCTCATCGCTCACGATTCCGAGAGCCTCGTAAACATATTTGAATGTGGAAAGCAACACCGGGCGACCTCCGATGATGGCTACATCATGCTCGAAATGCGCCGAAGGCGAATTGTCTTTGCTGGTAACCGTCCATCCGTCTTTATGAAAAATTACCTCTCGCGTTCCCATATTAATCATCGGCTCTATCGCAAGCGCAATCCCATCTTTCATAACTTTTCCGCTACCACGACGACCGTAATTCGGAACCTGTGGATCTTCGTGCATTTTTCTGCCAAGACCATGGCCTACCAATTCACGCACCACGCCATAACCGTGGCTTTCGCAGTAGGATTGTATCGCATTAGAGATATCTCCTACCCTTTTGCCACGCACACATTGTTCTATACCTTTATATAAGGATTCTTTGGTGATTTGCAACAACTGCTTGGTTTCGGGTACCACTTCTCCCACCTCGAAAGAATAGGCATGGTCTCCGTAGAAACCATTCATATATACGCCGCAATCCACAGAAAGGATGTCGCCTTCCACCAGAGGTTTGTCATTCGGAATACCATGAACCACTTCGGCATTTGGAGAGATGCAAAGATTTTTAGGAAAGCCGTACATGCCCAAAAAAGCCGGCTCGCCGCCATGATCGCGTATGAATTCGGCTCCTATTTTATCAAGGTGATTGGTGGTAACACCCGGTTTTATTTCTTTGGCAATAATGCCGAGGGTTTTGGAAACCAACTGTGCACTTTCGCGCATGAGGCGTAGTTCCTCTATCGATTTTAAATGAATCATTTTTTAATTAAATGTAAAAATGTAAAAAAAATTAACAACGAAGCAAATCTAATCACTTCATTATTAAAATTTTACATCATTAATTATTTTACCAGAATAGTCCTTTTTTCTTTTCTTTTTTCAATTTGGAGTATGCAAGTACTTCGCCGCCTTCTACACGGAATTCTATTTTATCTTTAATGATATTGTAGATTTCGCCCCATCCCGGGAATCCGCCAAGATTCCTGTCGTCTATAAAAAGGTCGGCATCTATTTTTCTGGATGCTGCTGCATGATCGAAAACTTCGCCTTCAAAACTTGCATTCACGGCGTAAAATTCTACGCCGTTTTTTCTGCAAAATTCAACGGCCTCATCTAAAGTTTTGCCGTGCCGGTAAGTCCATAGAATCAATCTGTAACCTTCCGATTGCAGTTTTTTTAAAGTTTCGAACGCAAAAGTTTTAGGTTTCCCTATTCCCGGATAAGCATCGTCCACGATAGTTCCATCGAAATCTATTGCCAGCTTTTTATTTGTCATCACAAGACGGATTTAAAAGTTTAGGCAAAGATAAGAAATTTGGTGATCTATCATTATTGAGGCAATCGACATTTAAAATCGCTAAATATCAAATACTTATGCTAAGATTTTACCCATCTAAATTGGTATTCCTGATCGGGAGTTGCCATACGATCGGTAATTTTCTGTAATCGAGCAGGCAGTTTTACTAAATACTCCTGGGCTTTTTGAGCAGTTTCTGTAAGTCCGGAGATGTGCTCGATTTTCCATTCATCAATCAAATCCTTCATAATATTGATGTAATCCTGACCCGTGTAAACCATACAACGCTGAGCGGCATCCGAGAAATGATCCCAAAGTTCACCTGCCTTCTGGCCGGACTGTCGCATCATATGTGCGGGCATCACAATTTTTTGTCGCATCATATATTCGAAAGCTAGCATCATCTCAGATGGATCCAACTCGAAAATTTTGGATACAAAATGTTTGTAAGCTTTAGCGTGTCTTGCTTCATCAGCAGCGATTACCGCGCACATTTTGGCAAGTTTGGTATTTCCGCTTTGTTTGGCAAAAGTCCCTACACGGCGGTGGGAAACATTGGTAGCAGTCTCTTGGAAACTTGTATATACAAAGTTTTTATAAGGATCTGACGATGTGCCAATATCCAGCCCGTCACTGATCAGGTATTGGGTAGTGATCTCCATTTCGCGCATATTTACGCGCCCACAGAGGTATAGATATTTGCTCAGAAGATCACCATGACGATTTTCCTCACCAGTCCATGCGCGGATCCATTTTGCCCATCCGTTTCCACCTTCGCCTTGGTCTATTCCATCTACATTCATGAGCCAAGACTCATAAGTAGGCAGTGCTTCCTCTGTAATGCAGTCGCCGATAAGGGTGACGAAGAGGTCATAATCCATCTCGCGAGCTAGAGTTTGGAGTTCTTCGAGTTCATATTTGAAATTATCTGAAGTCGGATCTGGTAGGTAGTCCGATGGCTGCCATATGGATTCTATCGGCGTTAGAAATTGTTCTTTGTAATAATCAACATTCTTTTCCAGAATTTGCATTACTTCGGACTTTACTAATTGATTGTACATTCTGTCTTTTTTAATAAACAAATATAATCTTAAAATGTTATTTAAGGCATATTAATTTAACTTTAACTTAATTTAATGATATATGTCTTGTAATATTATATCTAAATTGAAATATCATGGGAACGGCTTATTATACTATTTAATTGAAGAATTTTCAATTAAAAACAAAGTTAAGGAAATTTTTTATCTTTGAAATTATGAATGACAAAACTATGCCACCAATTCCTACGGAAATTTTGCTAAAAGCATATCTACACATGATGCAGGCCAAAGCTATGGCTGACATCTATGAAGATAATCGACAGATTACCAAATATGTACACAGTACTTCCCGCGGGCACGAAGCCATACAACTTGCCACAGCTTACCATCTTACCAAAGACGACTGGGTTTCGCCGTATTACCGCGACGAAAGCATGTTGCTCGGTATCGGGTTCACGCCTTATGAGCTGATGTTGCAACTTTTGGCAAAGGCAGATGACCCGTTTTCCGGCGGTCGTTCTTACTACGCGCACCCTTCCAGCAGAGATGAGGACAAACCAAAAATCATCCACCAAAGTTCTGCTACGGGTATGCAGGCAATTCCTACCACGGGAATTGCGCAGGGTATCCGATACATTCAGGATTTTAATCTGAAAACTTTCGACAATAACCCAGTGGCGGTATGTAGCCTCGGGGATAATTCTGTTACGGAGGGCGAGGTTTCCGAGGCAATGCAGTTCGCCGCACTTCATCAGTTACCAATTATTTTTCTGGTTCAGGATAACGAATGGGGCATCTCTGTAACCAAAGAAGAAGCCCGCACATCCGATGCTTTCGAATTTGTAGAGGGCTTTACCGGCATGGGCAGAATGCGCTTCGATGGTACGAGCTTCACCGAAAGTTACAACGGAATGAAAGAGGCTATTGATCTCGTTCGCGCAGAGGGCAAGCCGCTCGTAGTTTGTGCTAAAACTGTACTTATAGGGCACCATACTTCGGGGGTGCGCCGGGAATTTTACCGAGATGAAGAAAATCTCACGCTCCACCGTGCCAAAGATCCGGGTGTGATCCTAAAAAAAGACCTTTTAGCCGCCGGCTTCGCCGAAAATGATTTGGTCAAAATAGAACAAGACGCCTACGCCTACATCGCGGAAAGTTTCGAGCGTGCTAAAAACGCACCCGAACCGGATCCCGCAAAGGTTGCGGAACATGTATTTGCCCCAACACCGATTACAGAGGAGGTTGGCACGCGCGTTCCCGAAAACACCAAAGATAAAATTGTAATGGTGGATGCCGCCATACACGCCATCCAAGAACTGATGTGGAAACACCCCGAAGCCGTTCTTTACGGTCAGGATGTTGGAGAGCGCATCGGCGGTGTATTTCGTGAGACGGTAACTTTGGGTAAGAAATTTGGCAAAAAAAGGGTTTTCAATACTCCAATTCAGGAAGCTTACATTATAGGTTCCACCATCGGGATGAGCGCTATGGGGCTGAAACCTATTGTAGAGGTACAGTTTGCAGACTATATTTATCCGGCAATCAACCAGTTGATTACAGAAATTTCAAAATCATGCTACCTCTCGAACGGGAAATATCCTGTTTCCAGCATTATTCGTGTGCCATGCGGAGCATATGGCGGCGGCGGGCCTTACCATAGTGGCAGTGTGGAAAGTCTTTTAGCCAATATAAAAGGTATTAAAGTAGCCTATCCGAGCAATGCCGCCGACTTCAAAGGGCTTCTAAAAGCGGCATATTACGACCCTAATCCCGTGGTAATGCTGGAACACAAAGGCTTATATTGGAGCAAAGTTCCCGGCACAGAGGGCGCTAAAACCATAGAACCGGCGGAAGATTATATCCTGCCGTTTGGTAAAGCAGATATCATCAAGAAAGCAGATGACAATGAAATCCAAAAAGGTAGAACAATGGTCATTGTGACCTACGGAATGGGCGTGTTCTGGGCAACCGAAGCGGCAAAAGAATACCAAGGCCGTGTGGAAGTCATAGACCTGCGTACATTAATACCATTGGATGAAGAATTGGTGTTTGAAAGAGTGAAAGCACACGGAAAATGCTTGGTTCTTACCGAAGAGCAAATTGGCAATTCTTTTGCGCAAGCCTTTGCCCACCGCATCACAAAAGAATGCTTCCGCTATCTGGATGCACCTGTAGAAGCGATGGGATCCCTCAACTTACCGGCAGTGCCGATTAATTTGGTTTTAGAAAAAGCCATGCTCCCTACTGCGGAAAAAGTTTCAGAAAAAATTAAGGAAATTTTAGGGAATTAAAAGAAACGAAAGCAGAGAAGCATGAAAAATTAATAAATACGGCACTATAATTTCGATTTAAGATTTAAACAAAAAATCCCGACAGCTAAAAGTTGTCGGGATTTTATTTTAAGAAATATTATTATCTTTTTGTTCTGTTTTTGGTGGAGTTTTTAGCATCCTGTGCAACACGGAAGCCGACCCAGCCATAAGCCTTGTTCTCTTTTTTGAATCTTCTCTGTCCTGGATCCAACCAAAATGCGGTATCCAGCCAAGAACCACCTTTTACAACGCGGACATCATCAGATACTTGGGAAGTTCTTGTTCTATCGTCTTTTTGAAGAACCACTCTACCCTTGGAATCCACGATGAATTTGGTTTTCGGCGAGTTATACATATTCGAGGCACTTGCGCTATCACCACCACGGCCGTATCCGGCTTCTAATGATGACATAAAATCGCCATCGCGATAGTTTTTATAATCTGCTACTGTTTCGCGCTCGTATTGCCCCGGCATACCTTTGTACACTCTTCTACCATCAGCTAATGTATCATATTTCATCGCTGCGGCATCTACTTTTTTATAAGTACCGTCTTCATTTTTTACCACTTGCTGCGGTGAATTTCCTCGGTAGTAATTGAAGTCATTTGCATCAGTATCGATGATTGGGCGGTAAACATCGGCAGTCCATTCGGCGACATTTCCGTACATCCCGTAAATTCCTATATCATTGGATGGGTATTGTCTAACATCGGAAGTGATGGCGGCACCATCGTTTTTCCAACCAGCAACCCCGGAGTAGTCGCCACGGCCATATTTAAAGTTCTCTAAGAACATACCACGGTTTCTACCTTTCTCACCACGCAGTTCCTCAACTTTTGGTTTTTTCTCAAGGTAATTGTTATAAACTCTGTCTTTCTGAAGACCAAGTGCCGCAAATTCCCATTCTACTTCGGTAGGGAGACGGAATTTTTCCACAATACCGGAAGAAGCATTCCTATTAGCCGCTAATATCCTAGCACTTTTGGTTTTAATGCCGGTTTTTTGTTTTAGCCTTTGCTCATTGATGTAAGATTTCATCTCAGGATCATTTCCTTTGTATTTATCCAGTGTAAAGGACGAAGTCCCACTGTTGTTGGCATCGCTATTATAAAGATCTTTGGAAATAACCCCTTGATCCATCAGTGCTTTTTCATTGGCTCTATCCGTTAACCATTCGCAGTAGCGTGATGCTTGCAACCAAGAGACACCCACTACAGGGTAATAATCGAACTCTGGAGAACGGAAGTAGGTTTCGGAAAAATCATTACGAGAAAGTTTATTATTCCAAACCAAAGTATCCGGCAAAGCGCCATTATAAATATCCCTGAAATTAGGATCAGAAGGTGGGAATACATACTTTAACCAAGTCACATATTCGCGGTATTCATAGTTGGTGATTTCGGTCTCGCCGATGAAGAAAGAACTCACCTGCATTCTGCGAGGTGTATTGTTCCAGTCGTGCATTACATCATCTTTTACAAGACCCATTGTAAAGGTACCGCCTTCTACATATACCATTCCGGGCCAGCCTTTTTGCTTTTCCTTCTTCCCGCTGAAGAACCAGCCTTTTTGGTCATTTGGTTTCCAGCCGGTTTTGCTGACGAATCGTTTGGTTCCGCCACCGCTTTTGGTACTTCCGCCGCCGCAGCTTACCAGCAGGGTAGCCGAGCAAAGCGCAGCGATAGAAAACAGTTTTATTTTTTTCATGATTATATGCAAAAATTTCGATTTACAAAGAAAAACTAATTTATTCAATAAATCAAGTCTATACCCGATTTTTAAAATTAACGCAAATAATTTAATTTTATTTTTTAGCGGTATATTTATTTTTCTATTTTTTCCGTTAATTTGATAAACCAATGTTCATTTATGTATAAGTATTTTTTTCTGTTCGCTTTCGGTGCCGCTTTACTGAGTAGTGCACAGAAGGTCCAAATCTCTTGGGAGAAGCCAATCATTATGGATTATGGAACGGAGAAAAAGACCTTTCCGAAATTTTCCAATGAAGGATATGACGCCGATGGAAGTAACATTTTCATTAATGTTAAAGAAAAATCCAACGGAGGAATATACCGTATCGCTAACTTATATTGGGAAGCCGTGCCGGAGAAGGAACTTTACGACCTGTCTTACCACGCCCTGCCGGACAGAGATATCACAGGGGTATCCTATTATACTATACCGGGTGAAAATGTAGAATATTACAACGCAAAAGTGGCATCATTCAAAAACACCAACGGAAAAATATACCGTCTGGCGTCTTTTGAAATAGTTCCTGATGACAGCAACACAGCACGAGGTGCAAGGATGATGACGGAAAAAATTGGAACGACCGAGAACCCTCTAAAGACCGGGACTTTCTACAAAATAAAGGTGGATAAGAGCGGCGTTTTCAAAATCACTAAAAAGTTTTTATCTGATAACGGCATTAATCCCACGAATATCAACCCAAAAAATTTCCGCATCTACGGAAATGGCGGGCTTATGCTTCCCGAAAATAAAAATGATCCGCGCTACGGCGCATTGCAAGAAAATGCCATACAGGTCGTGGGTGAAGAAGATGGCAGATGGGATGAAGGCGATTATGCACTTTTCTATGCACAGGGACCACACGGGTATGATGTCTTTAGAAGAGATAGTCTGACCGATTGGAGAACTGACCAATCCCGCCACCTTCAAAACATCTACGAGGATAGTGCCTATTATTTTATGAATTATGATATTGGACCGCATAAAACAATCGAAGATGAAAATGAGTCTCTACCTAATGAGCTTTTAACCCGATATGACGAATACCAATTCATTGATGAAGATAAGAATAACCTGCTGAAACTGGGACGCGTCTGGGTAGCAGATCCCTTTCCTACAGAAAAAACAATTTCTTTTAAAACCAAAACCCCAATAAAAACAACCGATGAAATATATTACAGAACATCTGTAGTAGGCTATAATGCGCAAGGCAACAGTGTAAAATTTGAGTTGAATGGGGGCCAAACCGTTACATTAGACATTTCTAAAGCTGCAGAAAGCTATGTGAAAATAAACAATCAGAGAACTGTAACCGGCATAAGCGGTAATAATATCGACATAAAACTTACGCCTAATTCTACTGTGAATCCAAATGGAATTTTCTATTTCGACTATGCCGAAGTCCAGTATAAAGAAGACCTCATTTTCAATGATTCACAAATGAATTTCAGGGATTATTCTATTATGGCTAATTCTACGGGGTTGTATGGTTTCAGTATGGCCGGCGCGGCAAATGCCGAACAGGTCTGGGATGTATCGGACATCACGAATGTGAGGAGAAAAGTAAACCAGTCTAAAAACAATACGGTTTTCAATTTCGGATATAGACCAGATGGTAAGTTCGGGAATGAATTTGTTGCATTCAAGAATGCAGCGGCATTTACGCCTACATTTGTAGGTCGGGTTGAAAATCAGGATTTGGCATCTTTGCAAAATATAGATTACCTGATTATCACGCAGCCAGAAATGTTTTCCGAAGCCAAACGGCTGGCTGATTTCCACACCAAAAAAGATGGCTTCAAAGTGGAGATTGTGAACATTAACCAAATTTATAACGAATACAGTAGCGGCAGCAAAGACATCACTGGCATTCGGGACTTCGTTTCTGATTTGCACTACAACCGTGGCGGGATGAAATACTTGCTTCTCCTGGGTGATAGCAGTTATGATTATAAAAATAAAACTGCAGGTAATGATAACATTATTTCGAGTTACCAAAGTGAAGAAAGCGGCAGTTTCGCTTCTTCCTTTATTACAGATGATTACTTCGTGCAGGTAGGTCCTAAGCAATCACAGTTGGTGCACGGCAACCTACCGAACTTTCCCGTGGGAAGAATACCGGCATCCAATGTAGCCGAAGCTAAAACCATGATAGACAAAATTCTGGCATACCATAATGCATTGCCGGGACAATCCTCACCATTTGGGGAGTGGCGTTTGAAGTTGGATTTCATTGCTGATGATGATGCGGACAACAAAGTGCCGTTTCATAACACGCTTAACGATGCATTGGTTAGTAATTTTGAGAGCGGTAAAAGATCCGAATACAATGTCCGTAAATTATATCTAGACGCCTTCACTCCAGAAATTTCAGCAGGTGGGCAGCGTTATCCAGCTGTGAACCAAGCCATAAACAGTGATATAAATAACAGCCTTTATATGTTTTACTTTGGGCATGGCGGCATCAACAGTTGGGCTCAAGAAAGAATTCTAACAACAGAGGAAATCAAAAACTTTAATAATTTTAATAGGGCATACAGCCGTTTTCCTTTCGTATCCACCATCACTTGCGAATTTACACTTTGGGACGATCCGGCCATAAAAAGCGCCGGAGAGCAATTCATCAAACATAAAACAGGCGGTGCAGCCACGATGATCACCTCCAGCAGGGCTATTTCCGTAACCTATGGTGAAGAAATGGTAAACCTGATGACCGAAAATCTTTTTGATCTGGATACAGGAGATTTTCGGTCTCTCGGAGATGCCCATTTGAGCGCAAAAAAATTAAAAGGAGCGGACAGCAACCACCTTCGTGTAAATTTCCTCGGAGATCCAGCCATGAAACTCAGCCGCCCGAAACCCAATCTTACTATTGACAAAATAGAGTCTCCAAAGATGGACACATTGCGCGCATTGGATTTTGTAAAAATTAGCGGACAAATCAAAAAAGCCGACCGTAGCCTTGATTCCTCCTTCAATGGTCGTGTGGTCATTAATATTTTTGATAAAAAATTAACAAAAAGCACCAAGAATAACGATGGAAACCTTGCCCCTACCTTGCCTTACCAAGAAGAAGGCAGTGCGATTGTAAAAACATCCGGAAAAGCCATCAATGGAGAATATACCGTGGAATTTTATGTACCAAAAGACATCAATTATACCAAAGGGACAGGCAGAATTTTGGCATATGCTGATAATTTCGAGGAGGCGAAAAGCAACGCCTATGATGTATTTCATAACCAAGATGTGACGGTGGGTGGCATCAATGAAACTCCGCTCAACGACAGCCAGCCGCCGAAAATCCGCCTATATATGAACAATACCAACTTTGCGGATGGCGGTATTACCAATCAAAGTCCATTGCTTTTGGCTTGCGTGACGGATGACACCGGCATCAACTCCACCGGTGCGGGCATTGGACATGATATTACGGTCATTTTGGATGGGCAGGTAATGAATACCATCGCTTTAAATGATTTCTTTTCAGCCGGAAAAACTAATGGCTGTTCCGCAGAGGGAATGAAGGAGTACCAAATGGGCAGCGTGGCCTACCCCTTCCGAAATCTGTCTCCCGGGCAGCACCAGTTGGTGTTTAAAGTTTGGGACATCAACAATAATTCTTCCACGGCGTCGTTAAACTTTATAGTTAAAAGTGATGCAGATCAAAAATTAGTTCTAAATAAATTGCTAAATTGGCCAAATCCTTTTACGGATAAAACCTACATCCATTTTGAACACAATTGTGATGATATTTTGGATGTGAATGTGCAAATCTACACCATCACCGGGAAGTTGGTTCGCACCATTTCCCAGCCTGTGATTTCCGAGCCGTTCCTGCAAGGATACCGCACGCCGAGACAGGCCATTGAATGGGATGGTAAAGATGATTATGGTGCTACAGTAGGAAAAGGAACTTACATTTTTAAAGTGTATGCCCGCAGCCAAAACCAAGACAGATGCAAAGGCGGTGCAACCGCAACAGAAAAAATGGTGTTGCTAAAATAATTTTAAACACTAAATAAAAAACTTGAATATGAACTTGAAATCAAAACTATTATTAGGCATCAGCATCAGCATCAGCGCTTTGGCTTTTTCTCAGGAAACAGTACTTACAGGCGCGCCATTTCTACGCATTTCTCCGGATGCCCGCGCAGGCGGTATGGGAGACCAGGGTGTTGCGACTTCCGCAGATGCATTTTCGCAATTTTGGAACGCCTCCAAATATCCCTTTAGCAAAACATCTTCTGCAATTGCCGTGAACTATACGCCATACATGGGCAAGGTGACCAATGATGTTTTCCTACTCTATGCGGCTTACCACAAATTTTTGGGTCAAGAAGAACGCTCAACCCTTTCAGCGAGTATCTACTATTTCAATATGGGCGAGGTGGAGCTAACCCGTCTTGCTGCAGGAGGCAATGGTTTTGAATCCGGAGGTATATCCAAGCCAAACGAATTTTCTTTGGATGTAGCCTATGGACTGAAACTTGCGGACACTTACTCTATGGCGGTTACTGGGCGATTTATTCGCTCGGATTTGGGAGGTGGTTTCGGATCCAATAGTACGCTACAACCTGCTAATACTTTTGCTATAGATGTTTCTGGATTCTATCAAAGTGAAAAACACCAAAGTTTTGGCGATTACGAGGGACAAGCAAGAGTAGGTTGGGCAGTTACCAATTTGGGGCCTAAACTTAACTATACTGGTGATGAAGAATCCCGCTCTTACCTACCGACTATGGCTAGACTTGGTGGAGGCTACGATCTTTATATTGATGATTTAAACAAAGTAGGCATCACCGCAGAAGCCTCCAAAATTTTGGTTCCGGGACCTCGTTTGGAAAATGGGACTTACACCGTGCCGAATGTGGGCGTAATGCAAGGGATCGGAGAATCATTTAGCAACCCGAAAAGTATCATGATGAGCGGCGGTCTGGAATATTCTTATGATGACGCTTTCGCCGTTCGCGGTGGTTACTTCCACGAGAGCGAGGTACAAGGTGCCAGACAGTTTGCAACTGTGGGTGTAGGTTTGAAGTACCAATCTTTCGGGTTAGATATTTCTTATCTTATTAATACCTCAAAAGTGAACACCGCACTTGATAACACTCTGCGCTTCGGACTGACTTGGAATATCGGCGAACAAACACAAAACGCCGATTATTAATCTGAATTCTTAAATAAATTTGTTTAATGTAACCACAAAAATTTCTTAGATTAAAAATTGAAAAAGCTTTAATTAGAATTAAGCATAAGCACACTTTTTTGTTCTAGAAAATCTTATAATTACAATCTATTGTGAATTTTGTGGTTGAAAAAGTGATTTAAAGATTTACTTTGAACAAATTCAATAAAAATTCCCGCCGAAAATGATTCAGCGGGAATTTTATTTGTTAAAAAGATTATTTCCCTTCTTCCTGGGATTCTTTGGTTTGGTATTCCTGAACCAAATCTATGGCATTACTGATGACATCTGATAACGCCGTGATAAATGTACCCTCTTCTGCCATACTGATGGCGTGTTTTAGAGCTTCAATCTCTTTAGGGATTATTTCGTAGGTGACATTTTTGCCGGAAGCCTGCATCCCATCTATGATGAGGCCATTGATTTCTTCTTCGGCTCTACCACGCAAGTGTTTTTCATTTCTAATGATGATATGGTCGAACATTCTTCCCGCAATTTTTCCGCATTCGCGTATATCTTCATCTCGGCGGTCGCCAACTCCTGAGATAATTCCAATTTTTTTGCTTGCTTCAACATTTTTAAGATAATCTTCGATGGCTTCATATCCTGCAGGATTATGGGCAAAGTCGATCATCACTTGGAAGTTTATGAATTTAAAGATATTCAGCCTTCCTGGGATTAGGTGCGCGCTTGGAATAAAGGTACGCAACGACAAGGCAATATCCTCAATGGCAAAACCATGCAGATAAGCCGCGAGTGTAGCCGCCAAAACATTTGCAATCATAAATTTAGCCTTCCCTTCCATCGTAATCGGAATGAGGTTGGCTTTAGAAACACGGATTTTCCATTCGCCTTTTTTTATCGTGACAAATCCTTCTTCATACACGCAGGTGATTTTCCCATCCTTTGCAAATTTTTTGATGTGAGGATTGTTTTCCTCCATACTGAATAATGCCACTTTGCAATCCAAATCGTTAATGAGTTTTGCAGAATAATTATCATCGGCATTTAGAACGGCCCAGCCATCTTTTTTCACACTGTCCAGAACAACCCTTTTCACTTTCGTCAAATCCCGAAGTGAATGGATGTCATTCAATCCAAGATGGTCTTCTTTGATGTTGGTCAGCACCCCGATATCACATTGTGAAAAACCAAGTCCGGAACGCAAGATCCCGCCTCTGGCTGTTTCTAAAACGGCAAATTCTACCGTCGGATCTTTTAAAATAAACTCCGCCGAAACGGGTCCGGTTGTATCACCTTTCGTTAGCATCGTATTTTGAATATAAATACCGTCCGAAGTAGTAAATCCTACACGGTAGCCATTGTTTTTCACGATATGGGAAATCAGTCGTGTGGTAGTAGTTTTCCCGTTGGTACCCGTCACCGCGATGATTGGGATTCTGCTCGGTTTACCGGCAGGATAAAGCATTTCTACCACTGGAGCCGCGACATTTCTTGGGAGACCTTCACTTGGCGCCAGGTGCATACGGAAACCCGGCGCAGCATTCACCTCCAAAATAGTCCCTCCGCTTTCTTTTAATGGTTGGGTGAGGTTTTCCGCCATGATATCGATGCCGCAAATATCCAATCCAATGATACGCGAAACGCGTTCTGCCATCGTGATATTATCCGGATGCACCATATCGGTCACATCTATGGATGTACCGCCGGTAGATAGGTTTGCCGTAGATTTCAGGTAAACTATTTCCCCTTTCTGTATCACGGTATCCATGGTGTAGCCTTGTTTTTCCAGAAGTTCGTTGGTATCCTTATCTACTTTTATTTCGGTGAGCACATTTTCGTGGCCAAAACCGCGGCGTGGATCGGCATTTACCTGATCGATAAGGAACTGCAATGTATTTTTACCGTCGCCCACCACATGTGCCGGCACTCGGCGTGCGGCAGCTACTAGTTTATGGTTAATGACAAGCAAACGGAAATCATATCCAGTGATGTATTTTTCCACAATCACCCGTTCGGAAATATTTTGGGCATATAGCAAACCGATTTTGGCGGTTTTCCAATCATTTACATTAATGGATTGCCCTTTTCCATGGTTGCCATTGAGTGGTTTTAAAACAATCGGGTATCCTATTTTTTTAATGACTTCCGCAAGTTCTTCATCTGTGGACACCAATCCGCCCGAAGGTACAGGAATCGCTGCATCTTCCAATAATTTTTTGGTAGCTTCCTTGTTGCACGCGATATCTACACCTATGGAGCTTGTGTTCCCGGTGATAGTCGCCTGAAAGCGCTGCTGATTCACACCGTATCCTAATTGTACCAAAGAATTTTTCCCTAAACGGATCCAGGGAATCTTGCGTGCTTCGGCTTCGTGTACAATGGAACCCGTGGAAGGTCCAAGGCGCTCGCGCTCGCGGAGAATTCGGAGCTGCTGTATGCAATTATCAATATCATACGGCTGCCTATCTATCAATGCTTGGGCAATTTTTACAGATTCTTCGGCAGCATATACCCCGGCATCTGCTTCTATATAGCTGAAAACAACATTATAAGTTCCGGGAGTTTTGGTTTCGCGGGTTCTTCCAAAGCCGGTTTCCATGCCGGCCAGGGTTTGGATTTCCAACGCGATATGCTCTATGACATGCCCCATCCAAGTTCCCATTTCCACTCGGTGGAAAAAGCCTCCTTCGTAACCTTCGGAGCAGCGGTGGCTGAGCATCGACGGCAGAAGTGCCTCTAACCTTTCTCGGAACCCATCAATTTTGTTTGTGGGTGTGTGCTCGGTTTCTTCCAGGTTTAGGCGCATTTGTATGAGTTTTGGCCGCCTGATACTCCATATGTTGGGTCCGCGAAGTACTTGTATTTTTTCTATTTTCATAGTCTGTGGTATTCTTTTTATTTTCTATATCAATCCTTATGCATAAATAGTTAATTTTTATGAAAAAATCCCAATGTGATAGGATAAATTAGCAATAAATTCAAAACAAAATCACCACTATGAATAAAGGTTAATTTTACTTTTTCTAAATTTGCAAATATGAAAGCATTGGGGAAATTAATTATCATAGGTGGTGCTGTGAACAAGGGCAGCTTTACCGAAACAGAATTCGATCATAATGTAGAGAAAAATCTCAATTTCTTTGAACGCGGAGTCCTCCGCAAAATCATTAATGAATCTCGGTTAAAGGAAGACTCAATTATAGAAGTTATTGCCACGGCATCTCAAATTCCACAAATTGTAGGGCCGGAATATAAGAAAGCCTTTGAATACCTAGGTGCGAAAAATGTAAACATCTTGGATCTTACTACGCGCGAGCAGGCCAATTCCGAGGAAATGGTGGCACGCGCCCAGGCGGCAGATGTGGTAATGTTCACCGGAGGAAACCAGTTGCGGCTTACCTCCATTCTCGGCGGTACGCGTTTCCATGATGTTATTTTGAATAAATATCTGAACGGAAATTTCATCTACGCCGGTACTTCGGCGGGGGCTGCGGCGGCATCCGAAAATATGATTTACGAGGGCAGCAGTAGCGAAGCGCTGTTAAAAGGTGAAATAAAAACCACGCAGGGTCTTGGTTTTATGAATAATGTGATTGTGGATACGCACTTCGTGCAACGCGGCAGAATAGGGAGGCTTTTTCAAGCGGTGGTGAACAATCCGCGCACACTGGGCATCGGGCTGGGTGAGGATACCGGCCTCTACATCTCCGGGGATACGATGACGGCCGTTGGATCCGGGCTGGTGATTCTGGTGGACGGTAGATTTATTAAGGATACCAACCTCACGAACATCAACATCGGCGAGCCTATCTCCATTGATAACCTGATTGTACATGTGATGTCCATGAACGACCATTTTGATCTCAATACGAAAGAATTAACGATTGAAAACTCGCAGTATAACCCGATGCCTTTGGAATAGAACTGTAGGCTGGTACGGGTTGAAAGGCGCGGCCGGGATAGGAGCGGCATCCTTTTTCGGGACGGGGCGGCGCCGACCGAAGGGAGGCGCCGAACGGTCCCGAAAAAGATACAGCGGAGAGCCCGAAATGCCGCCCAAAAAATAATTATTGGTTGATTGCTGGTGGCTAGTGGCGGTTGCTACTAAGAACTTGGAAGGCGGAAAACTGAACGCAGAACGCTGTAAGCAAAAGAAAAAATACTATATGAAATTAATAATCCACGGTGGCTTTTTTTCGGAAAGCTCCCAAAGCCTTGAAACGAAAACGGCGAAACAAAATGCGCTGAAAAGTATCGCTGAAAAGTCTTTTGATTTTCTGAAAACGCATTCGGCGGAAGAGACCGTGGTGTTTGCGGTGGCGCTGTTGGAAGATGATGAACTCTTCAACGCCGGAAAAGGTTCGCAGATCCAAAGCGACGGCAAAATCAGAATGAGTGCTTCGCTGATGAATGGCTACACGCAGAAATTCAGCGGCGTGATAAATATCCAAGCGGTAAAAAATCCTATCGAAGTCGCAAAAGTGCTTATGAAGGAAGATGACCGCGTTTTGGGTGGCGAGGGTGCGAAAAAATACGCCAGCGCTGCCGGTTTTGAGGATTATTCGCCAGAAATCCCCCAGCGAAGAAAAGAATACGAAGAAAAAATTGCAAACGGCGGGAAAGGCACCGTGGGTTGCGTGGCAATAGATGCGAATGGTCACCTAGCTGCGGCGACCTCCACGGGCGGAAAAGGTTTTGAGATCCCCGGGCGGATTTCGGATTCGGCAACTGTGGCAGGAAATTTTGCCAACGCGTTCTGCGCAGTGAGCTGTACGGGTGTGGGCGAAGATATTGTAAGCAATGCTACAGCCGCCAAAATCGTGACACGCGTAACCGACGGCATGAATCTAAAAACAGCATTTGATAAAACTTTTGCTGAATTAAAAGAAATCAACGGCTTTGCCGGTGCGATCGCCATAGATAAAAATGGCAACCTTTATCACCAAGATTCCTACCCTACCATGGTTTTTGCCACCTACGACGGGGTGGATTTTGAAATTTTTGATTGATTTTAACAAAACTTTAATAGTTCGTTCGCAGTTTTGGCATATATTTTACATTGTATTTGGAAATCAAATTACTAACATTTAAAACTTACAACAATGGGAAACAAAACTAACGGCCTTTTGGCTCTACTAGGTCTAGGTGCAGCTGCTTACTGGAAATACAAAAACTCTACTCCAGAGCAACAACAAGCTGTAAAAGACAAAGTATCTACTGCTAAAGAAAATTTGGGAAAATTAACTTCCGATTTGAAAGCTAAGGCTAACGATCTAAAAAGCCAAGCGCAAAGCAAAGTAGAAGAGGTAAAAACTCAGGCTGCTGAATCTTAATTTAAATTTTCATATTAACAAAAAAGCCACTTGTGAAGGTGGCTTTTTTGGTTGTGGGTATCTGTGATTTCTATATTTTTAAAAAGTCATCTTTTGCGAGTGTTTGTTGCTCACCCGTGTTGATATTTTTTACCGTGACGGATCCATTTTCTATTTCTTCCGCGCCAAGGAACACTATTTCGGAGATATTTTTCTTTTCGGCATAGGTGAACTGTTTTTTAAGTTTTGAATTTTCCGGATAGAGTTCAGCGGAAGTTCCGTTTTGGCGTAATTCGGCAATCAATTTCATAGCTTCCACGGCTTCGGCATCGCCATAGTTGGCGAAAAGATAACGGACATTTTGCACCGCGTTTTCTGGAAATACGCCCAATTCCTCCATCACTAAGTAAATCCGATCGAGACCGAAGGAAATTCCGATCCCAGGGATATTTTTCACCCCGAAAACCTCTGTCAAGTTGTCATAACGACCGCCGCCGCCGATGGAACCGATTCCCACGCCATCTGCTTTTACCTCGAAAATAGCGCCGGTATAGTAATCTAATCCACGGGCAAGGGTAATATCAAAAACCAATTGATTTTCTATACCTATTTCAGCACAATTTTTCAGCACAAATTCTAATTCTTCCACGCCCGATTTTCCTGTTGCGGAAGTTTCAAATTTTTGTTTAAGGATATTGAGTGTTTTCTCATTGGTTTGTTTTTCTTCAAACAGAAAATCTACCATATCTATCGCATTTTGTCTGATGCCTTTTTCCAACATTTCCTTTACCACACCATCTTTCCCTATTTTATCGAGCTTGTCCAAAGCCACAGTGAAATCAATCAGTTTGTCCGTAATTTCAGCATATTCCGCCAAACCGGAGAGAATTTTTCGGTTGTTAATATGAATTTTCACCGGAACCTTTAGTTCAGAAAAAGATTTTAAATAAAGCTGAATGAGTTCAACTTCTTGCCAAAGGCTGGTGCTGCCCACAACATCGGCGTCACATTGGTAAAACTCACGGAAACGCCCTTTCTGTGGGCGATCAGCGCGCCAAACCGGTTGGATTTGGTAACGCTTATATGGGAAAACCATTTGCCCGTGATTCATCGCCACAAATCGCGCAAATGGCACTGTAAGATCATAGCGGAGAGCCTTTTCAGAAATCTTTGGTGTAAGGTTTTTATGGTTTTTAAGTGACAATTCCTCAGATGGGATTTTCTCTAAAAATTCGCCGGAGTTCAGGATTTTAAAAATTAATCGGTCGCCCTCTTCACCATACTTTCCGGTAAGCGTTGCCAAATTTTCAAAGCTCGGAGTTTCCAACGGTTGGAACCCAAAAAGTTCAAAATTTTTCTGTAAAATCGTGGTAATATAGCGGCGTTTTATGACTTCTTCTGCGGAGAAATCTCTGGTTCCTTTTGCAAGACTCGGCTTCATGAATTTAAAAGTTTCAACAAAAATAAGGTTTTTTTATTGGGTAATCCATAAAAAAACCCTTGCAAAAACAAGGGCCAGACCAGAATAGTGTTATTGTTAATTATATTTCTTCTTCTTCAAAGAAATCATCTTCTAAATCATCTTCCTCATCATCAAAATCTTCATCTTCATCTGCAAAATCGCCGCCGGCAAGATCATGACCGAAAGCAAAATCATCTTCCAAAAGTGGCATCACGCCTTTGCTTTTAGACGCTCCAGCAGATTTCCCTGGTGCCTTCAATGGGACATTCCCAAAACGATATACGGTAATTGGATAATTGACGGCTGGCGCTCCCTCATAAATATCCACCAACTCGCAGAAAAATTCCCACAAATCTAAAAGTCCATACTGGAACTGCGCCTTGTCGCCAATTTTTCCGAAAGCTTCATCAATATAAATGTCGGACATAATCTCGCCATCGCCATTTTCGCTCATATCTTCAAGAGGTACGGCCTTGATGATTGTACCATCTGCTTCCAACAAATTAAATGTGGAAAGCTCTCCGCCCTGAAGGCTGAAGGCACTCTTCACACCTAAATGAAGGTTCCACAAAGTTTGTTTTCCTTTGATCTCTACATCCCGAAAGATATCTTCTTTAGTATCTAAAATGATGCGGATTTTATAAACCATAATTTCAGTTGCTTTAGTTATTCGATTCCGTTGCAAATATAGCATAAAGAGGGTAAGGCGAAAATATTTTGAGCATCAATTTTCACTAAATTTTTTCATTGTGCACAGCCTTAACCCACTGCTCTATCCAACATGAAACTGAATTTTGTAGATTCCAGAAAAACGCTCTCTACGGTTATATTTTCGCCGTGCGCATCTAAAATGTGCTTTACAATTGCTAAGCCCAGCCCGGAGCCGCCCTCTCTCCTACTGCGGCTAGTCTCCACGCGATAAAATCGCTCGAAAATCCTTGGCAAAGCCTCTGGTTTGATGCCCATACCATTGTCATGTACCTCTATGTAAACTTTATTTTTTAAAACATTGGTTTTTACAGTGATTTGTGCTTCTGCGCGGTTACTGTAATAGATCGCATTTGAAATAAGGTTAATGAGCACCTGGGAAATTTTTTGTTTATCCGCCGTCACAAAAATCTGCGGATGCGAAGTTACTAAAGATAAGCGTGCCGTCTTTTTCTCCGCTTCAATTTCCAAAAGTCCGATAATGTCTTTAATTAAAATATTAATGTCGAATTTTGAAACATTAAGGATAATTTCGCCTGCCTCGAAGCGGTTGATCATATCCAAATCCGTAACAATATTGATGAGCCTCTCCACAGAAAAACCGATGCGTTCAAGGTATTTGTCCCGGATATTAAGGTTCTCCACGCCGCCATCTCGCAGCGTCTCCACATAGCCCTGTATTGAGAAAAGAGGTGTTTTCAGCTCATGGGAGACATTACCGATGTATTCTTTACGGTAATTTTCCATATCTTTCATCATGTCGTTGGTTTCATTCAAGCCTGTGATCTTTTCGGTTAGTTCTTTGAAACCCATGTTTGGAGAATCTTCGTTCAAAATTTTATCCGGGAGATTCTCTGCCATCATCTTCACTTGCTTCATGCCATAGTATCTAAAGAGAAAATCTATACCGAAGAAATTGACAACAAATATTAAAATTATCGAGGCAGTAAAGACCAGATTGGCATTCAACTGACTATGTGAGATATTTTTCTGAATATAGTCCCAGCCAGAAACAATCCCCGTTATGGCGATCGTTGTAAATAAAGCGGTGTAAAATGTAAGTCTGCTTATTTTCATAAGGTAAAGTTACACAACTAATTTGTAACCAATACCTTTTAAGGTTTGAATTGCGTTGTCACCTAATTTTTCTCTTAGTCTGCGGATATGCACATCTATAGTTCTTTCTCCAACCACTACATCATTTCCCCAAACTTTTTCGAGGATTTCTTCTCTTTTAAAGACTTTTTGGGTATTGGATGCTAAAAGAAACAACAAGTCGAATTCTTTCTTAGGCAAAAGGAAAAGCTGCCCATTTTTTGAAACACGGAAATTGTCCTTGTCAATAACTAATTCTCCGATTGTCAACACTTTGGATTGATCTTCTACCAAATTGGTAAGCTGAAGCAGCGCATTTATTTTTGAAATAAGAATTTTTGGTTTGATGACTTTAACCACATAATCATTGGCACCCGCCTGATATCCTGCAAGTTGGGAAAATTCTTCGGAACGCGCGGATAAAAATACAATAAGAGTCTTTTGCAATTCCCGGACTTTTCGAAGGTCTTGACAAGTTTCGATACCATCTTTATCGGGCATCATAACATCTAAAAGAATCAGATCCGGGATAATTTCTTTCGCCAGTGCAATCCCATCATTACCATTGTCAGCGGTGAATACCTGATAGCCTTCTTTTTCCAGATTATAAGAAAGTATCTCTATAATATCCAGCTCATCATCTATAAGGAGTATTTTTTTGTCGTTCATAATCTTGTATTAACATCCAAAATTAGTTTAAAATGAAAATTAAGATGGTATTACAACCAAAATTAATAATTAATTAATATTAAATGGTTGTTATAGGAGAAAAGTTAAAATTAAATTAAAGTTCATGACGATTAAAATCAGTTATTTTGTGGACGAAAAATAAAACATAATGCGTAAAACAGTTTGTAAAAGTATTTTAGTGTTGACAATGCTTGCCTCCAGCGGTTACGCCTTGGCTCAAACCCATGTGATCGAGGGTCGTGTACTGGATGAAACAGACAATTCTCCATTACCAGGTGCCACGGTTAAAGTGAATGATAAAGAGGTAAAAACAGATGTACAAGGGTATTATTCAATTCCTTTGGAGCCAGGAACCAATTACTCAATTACTGTTTTTACCACGGGTTATGGCAGGAAAGAGATTGGAGAAGTTGTTGTTAAACCAGAGGAAAATACCCATTTGGATATTTTGCTTAACAAGGCCGCTAAAGAGACAAAAGAGAAACAACTGGAAGGAATAGTCATCCGTACCAATTCTAAAAAAGAAACGGTAGCCTCTACTATCAGTCTTCAAAAAAATTCTGCAGTTGTATCCCAAGTGATCGGAGTAGAAGCAATAAAAAGATCCCCAGATAGAAACACTGGAGAAGTCTTGAAAAGGGTTTCCGGGGTAAGCCTTTCAGAAGGACGATATATCGTAGTAAGGGGTTTATCTGATCGTTATAACCAAGCTATGCTTAATGGTATACAACTATCGAGTACAGAACCAGATAAAAAGACATTTTCATTCGATTTATTTCCAGCAAGCGTTATTGAAACCCTTGTTATTAACAAAACATTTATCCCTGAATATACAGGTGAGTGGGCAGGTGGTTTAATTCAAGTCAATACAAAGGATATCCCTTCTAAGAATTTCTTTAATGCACAAATTGGCGTAGGAGGTAACTCTATAACCATGAATAGGGAATTTCTTTTAAACCAAGTTGGAAAATACGATATTTTAGGTATAGATGATGGTACGCGTAAATTACCTGCCAACTTTCCAGCAAGGAATGGTTTTAGTATATTAACCACTCAACAAAAAATTGCACTTGGAAAAGAATATGTTAAAAATTTCGGGTACGGTAAAATTGGATATCCTGAAAATGTTAGCTTGCAATTCGATGGCGGTTTTAATACAAAATTATTTGGAAAAGATTTAGGCGTTATTGCGGTTATTAATTATAGTAACAATAAAAGACGAACAGAAACTTTAAATAGATTCTATACAATAAATGGTGCGAAATCTGATGTAAATTTTGATTACAATACAGAAAAATATAGCAACGATATTATATTAGGCGGTTTGTTAAACTTTGCAATTAAATTTAACAGCAACAACAAGGTTTCCATCAAAAATATTATTACCAGTAACTCTGTAAATCATGTATCCCTTCGTTCTGGTAAGGATTTTGAGTTTGATCCAATCAACGGTACCAATATACTTGCAAGAGAAATAGGCTTCAAACAGACAACATTCTATAACTCAACTATTAATGGTAGTCATAAACTAGATAATCTTGGTGGTTTGACATTTAACTGGTATGGTAGTTTTGGTATATTGGATCAATATATTCCACAATTACAAAGATTACAATACAACCAATCCTCCAATGTCGCTGGTAATCCTTATATAGCGCTACTATCCAGTGGATTGTCTCAAAAGTCAGGTAGCTTCTTCTACTCTACACTTAATGATTACTTATACAATGCCGGAGGTGATTTGTCTAAAATATTTACAGTTGCCGACAGAAAACAAACTATTAAAGGAGGTTATTTGTTCCAAGTAAAAGATAGAGTTTACAACTCTAGACCTTTTTCCGTGAAACTTGAAGGTTACAATTTTGGACTATTAACTCAGCCATTTGAAACTATTTTTAATACTTCAAATTTTGAAACTGGCAAATTAAGCTTTGATGAAATTTCCGGTAACCAATATCGTTATATTGCTAATACAATCCTCAATGCCGGCTATATCCAGTTAGACAACAATATCACTGATAAATTAAGAGCGGTATGGGGATTACGAGTGGAAAATTTTGACCAAGTTGTTGGTAGTGCAAAAACTACCGACTCCCGACATGTGTATTCCAAGGTTACCGATTACATGCCGGCTATAAATATTACTTACAAAATTAACGATAAAATGAATCTTCGTGCCGCAGGTTCACAAACAGTCGTTCGTCCAGAATTCCGTGAGCTTTCTCCACAAGCATACTATGATTTTGATTTAGGTGCAACACTAATTGGTAATAAAGCTCTGCAAAGAACTAAAATTACCAATGCAGATTTACGATACGAATTCTATCCAAGAACCGGAGAAATTCTTTCCCTAGCGGCATTCTACAAAACCTTTAAAAATCCAATCGAATTATATTTTAACCAGTCCGGAGCAGGTACAAGTAATACCTTTAATTATTTGAATGCAGATAAAGCAGATGCCTACGGTTTAGAATTAGAATTCAGAAGAAAATTGGATTTTACAGAAATGATGAAGAATTTTACCTTTGGTGGTAATATAGCATACATCAATAATACCGTGAAAGATGCTGCTACTAATGTTAACCGTCCAATGCAGGGACAATCACCTTACACGGTTAACCTTTCGTTACAATATGATTCTGAAAATATGGGACTTTCTTCAACACTCTTATTCAATATGATTGGAAGAAGAATTCAGTATGTAGGAAACGATCAAGTTCCACCTATTTGGGAAGCTCCAAGAGCGTTGTTGGATTATCAAATAGCAAAAAAAATATGGAATAAAAAAGGTGAAGTTAAACTTAACATCTCTGACATCCTTAACCAAAGAGCTAAATTTTATCATGACCTTAATGATAATAAAAAATATGACAATGCTGACGCCTTGGCAATTCGTAAAAACACAGGTACCAATATAAGCCTTTCTTTGGGTTATAACTTCTAATCATAAATCTAATTTTTAATTTAAAATAAAATGAAACTAAAATTCTTAATCGTCCCGATTGTTACGGGTATTGCAGTAACATCATTGAATTCTTGCCGTAAGATTGAAGAGGATGGTCAAACTGTTGTCACAACAGTTAACGGTGGTACTACTACAACTACAGAGAATACCATCCTATCTGGCAAAATCACTTCAAACCTAACTTTGAAAGCTAATACAACTTACAAACTTAGAGGTCTTGTGTATGTAACCAATGGTGCTACCCTTACCATTGAGCCAGGTACTAAAATTGTTGGTGAAGCTGATAAAAATGGTGCTCTTATCATTACAAGAGGCGCTAAAATTAATGCTGAAGGGACAGCAGCTAACCCTATCATCTTCACATCTGAAAAACCAGTTCCTAAAAGAGGAGATTGGGCAGGTTTAGTGATTTTAGGAAAAGCCCCTGTAAATACTTCTTATAACGGTAATGTAGGTGTAGGTGAAATGGAAGGTGGTATTAATGATGCCGACGGAAATGGTCTTTATGGTGGTAACGATCCTGCCGACAATAGTGGTGTTCTAAAATATGTAAGAATTGAATATGCCGGTTACGCTTTCTTACCAGATAAAGAAATCAATGGACTTACTTTCGCTGGTGTTGGAAATGGTACTAAAGTGGATTATGTAGAGGTTGCTTATGCTAATGACGATAGTTTCGAGTGGTTTGGAGGTACAGTTAATTGTTCTCACCTTATTGCCTACAAAGGTCTGGACGACGATTTTGATACAGATAATGGCTATTCCGGTAAAGTTCAGTTTGGTATTGGTGTTAGAGATTCTCAAGTGGCCGATGTTTCAGGATCTAACGCTTTTGAATCTGATAACGATGCTAACGGTTCTTCTACTACTCCACAGACTTCTGCGTTGTTCTCCAATATGACCATCATAGGACCAATGCAAGCTGGTAATACTACGCCAATTAATACATTGTTCCAGAATGCTTTACAGATTAGAAGAAATTCTTCAATCTCTATTTTCAATTCCGTATTTATTGGATATCCTACAGGTTTATATATTGATGCTACTAAAGGTACTCCTACCGATAATAATATTACTAGCGGTAAACTTGTATTCGAGAACAATATTTTGGCAGGTATGACTACACCTTTAAAATATGGTCCATCTACAAGTTCTCCTACATCATTTACAATTGCTGCATTGCAAACATGGTTTGATGGTGCTAAAAATACAGTACTTGGAAGCACTGCAGATGTTAAATTAACAAACGCTTGGGCTCCTGCAGGTACAACTCCAAACTTCTCTCCAGCTGCTGGTTCACCATTGCTAACAGGAGGTACTTTCACTCACCCATTATTAGCATCTGGTTTCACTCCGGTAACATATAAAGGTGCTGTTAAAGATGGAAACGACTATTGGTATGCTGGTTGGACTAACTTCAACCTCTAATCTATAACCATGATTAACAAAAAACCGACTTGATTTTTCAAGTCGGTTTTTTTATTCTTTTTGTTTTTCCTCTGTGTTGTAGGCCTGAATAATTTTTTTCACCACAGGATGGCGTACTACATCTTCTTCGGTAAGATACACGAAACCGATTTCGTTCACATCCGAGAGAATACGCATCGCCTCCTTCAATCCAGATTTTTGTTTCATTGGTAAATCCACCTGGCTCGGGTCACCGGTGATGATGAATTTCGCATTCATCCCCATTCTCGTCAGGAACATTTTCATCTGGGAATGTGTGGTATTTTGTGCTTCATCTAAAATCACGAAAGCCTCGTCCAAAGTTCGTCCGCGCATAAAGGCAAGCGGCGCCACTTCGATTACTTTTTTTTCAATAAAACCTTCCAGTTTCTCATGTGGAATCATATCCCGAAGCGCGTCGTAAAGAGGCTGCAAATAAGGATCGAGTTTTTCCTTTAAATCTCCCGGCAAAAAGCCCAGACTCTCCCCCGCTTCCACCGCCGGACGGGTGAGGATGATTCGCTTAACTTCCTTATCCCGCAATGCGCGCGCCGCCAGTGCCACACTGGTATAGGTTTTTCCTGTTCCGGCAGGCCCGATAGCAAACACCATATCCTTTTTCTCAGTCTCGCGCACGAGTTTTTTCAGGTTGGTCGTTTTAGCCTTAATAATTTTGCCGTTAACGCCCTTTACAATAATATCTTGATCGAACACGAGTTGTTTTTCAAATTCATCCTTTATTTTAAGTACATTTTCAATATCTTTCAGGCTAATGGTGTGATTTTCTGAGATAAACTTCACGATATCATCCAATTTTTTCTGCAGAATATCCAAGGTTTCTTGGTTTCCCATTGCAAAAATAAACTGGTCGCGTCCCGTGATTTTCAGGGTTGGAAAACTTGATTTTATAAAATTATAGTGCTGGTTCTGCACGCCGTAGAATTGTTTGGTATCGATACCCGAAAGGTCATAGCTTAATTCAAACATATATTAAGAAATATTTTTTATTTTCTAAATTTAGCATAAAAAAAGCAAATCCTGAATATAAGTTTTCCACAGTAGAAAAAATTTCAAGTACGATAAACTAAATTTTATTGATGTTAAAACTAAACCGCAAAAGGCACAAAAATTTACTTTTTAAAACCTCGAATGTATGCGTGCCTTACTTAAACAAAGAACACAAATGCAGCACCTGAACCATCGCTTGCTTTACTGTGTGCTACGCCTTTGTGCTCTTACAACCAATCCCACGCAGATTAAAATTTAAAAAAGCTTTACGATCTTTGCGTTTATAATAAAACAAGCATTTTTAAAACACAAATGGCAGATACTTGAATATAGAGACTCCTATTTTTAACGCCTAATTAAGAAACATATATTTTCCAAACACTCTTATATTTCCTATTTTTGCACTATGCCTATCATCACCCTTACTTCAGATTTCGGACTTACGGACTACCGCGTAGCGGCCATTAAGGGCAGTATATTCTCCGGTAAACCGGATGCGCAGATTGTGGACATCTCTCACGAAATAGAAGCCTACAACCTCATGCAGGCCGCTTATACCGTGCGAAACGCCTACTCCTACTTCCCAAAAGGCACCGTGCATCTCATCTCAGTAGATAGTTTTTACCGGAAAGAAGTGCGTAATTTGGTTTATTATGCCGATGGACATTATTTCATAGCGGCGGATAACGGCATTATGAATCTTATTTTCTTCGACATCCACCCGGAAAGCATCTACGAAATCACCCTGAACCGTTTCGAAGAGGAACTTAGATCCGTGGTTACCAGTATTTTTGTTCCTGCGGCGGTGCATCTGGCTCAGGGCGGCGTTCCGGAGATCATAGGTAGAAAAATAGACGACCCAAAAGTGGTGACCTTCCCACGCGCCATCCACAGCAGGGCTGAAAATATGATCATAGGCGAGGTGATGTATATCGATAATTTCGGAAATTTGGTGTCTAATATCAGCAAGAAATTTTTTAGCAAATACCAAGTAAATAGTTATGATTTTGTGGTGAAATTCCGGAATTTGTCGGTTTCCGCAGTGTATAGCCACCATACGGAATTTGTAAAAGACTGGACCCACGAACGCGATTACCACGGCAAACCGGTCGCGGTTTTCAATGAGGCCGGACTACTAGAACTCAGTATTTTTAAAGGAAATAAAAACAACGGCGCCAAAACTCTTTTCGGATTGAATGTGGGTGAAAAAATCTACATCGAATTTTTCAACACCTTGCCGCAAAGGCTTTAGTACCAAAGCGATTAATACTATCTTTGCATATTTAAAACCCATATATGCTTTACACGGTCATAAAAGCCATTCACATTATCTTCATGGTGAGTTACTTCGCAGGAATTTTCTACCTCGTGCGGCTTTTTGTTTATTATAAAGACACCGACGAATTTGATTTAACCAAAAAACAAATCCTCCGCGAGCAATACCTTTTTATGGCACGAAGACTTTGGAATATCATCACGGTTCCGGCAGGTGTTATTATGTTGATGAGCGGCATCACAATGATTATTTTGAATCCTTTTTTGCTGCAAATGCCGTGGTTTCATCTGAAACTGACCTTCCTCTTAGGATTGGCGGCGTACCATTTTTGGTGTTGGAAAAAAGTCCTTCAAATAAAAAAGCTTTCCGGCGCAGACCTCCCAATCCCGAATATCAAACTAAGGCAGGCAAATGAAATCGCCACATTCATTTTGTTTTTAGTAGTGTTCACGGTGATTTTAAAATCATTGGTTATTGAAAACTGGTGGCAATTAATCGTCGGTTTCATCGTTTTGGTAGCAACCATTATGTCTATTGTAAAATTGGTAAATAAACGGAAAAATAAGTAATCAGTAATAGGTAATGAGCCATGATTGATGATCCGGAAGCTCAAAACCGCGACACCCAAATCCCAAATCCTTAAAATCTAAATTCCTAATTAATGACAGCCATTTTCAAAAAAGAACTTTGGGCGTACTTCGGCAACTGGAGTGCGTGGGCAATTATTGCCGCTTTTAGCGTGATTTGCGCCTTGTTTCTCTTTTTTTTCGATAATGAATCCAATATCTTAGAAATCGGTTTTGCTTCCTTGCAAAGTTATTTCGCATTGGTTCCCTGGATTTTAATGTTCATCATGCCCGCCATATCCATGCGAACTTTGGCAGAGGAACAGCAAAATGGTACACTTAATTGGCTATTTTCACAACCTTTGAAAATCTCCGAAATCGTCACCGGGAAATTCCTTGCCGTATGGCTTATCGGTGCGCTTTGTCTGATTCCGTCGCTGGTTTACCTCTACACTATCTATACGCTGGGAGTTCCACAAGGCAATTTGGACTTTGGCGCTACGCTGGGCAGTTATCTTGGACTTTTGGTTTTGATGGGTGCATTTGCAGCTGTAGGAATCCTGGCATCTTCGCTTTCCTCCAACCAAATTATGGCGTATCTATTAGGATTATTTCTCAGTTTTCTGCTGTATTTTGGGATAGAACAACTTGCGAGTTACAAACTATTGGGCGGTGCAGATTATATTTTGCAAAACCTTGGATTCTATCGTCATTTCATGGGCTTCACACGCGGACTATTGGACAGTCGGGATCTATTTTATTTCCTCTTCGTAATATTGGTTTGCCTTTCGCTCGCTGTTTATTTTGTTAAAAAGAAAAAATAATGCACAAAAGACACATCATCCTGATTATCATATCACTATTATGCTTCATTTTAGGTTTTACAAATATTTTAAATTTCCGTTTAGATTTAACTAAAGAAAAACGATATTCCCTATCTGAAAACACAGAGAAGGTTTTGAAGTCGGTAAAAGAGCCGCTCACGGTAGAGGTTTATCTGGAAGGCGATTTCCCGGCAAGTTTCAAACAATTGCAGGGCGAGACCAAATTTTTGCTGGAGGAATTTAGCAGAATCAACCCGAAAATTAGTTATAAATTCATTGACCCTATTAAAACCAAAATGCCGCAGGATACGCTGATGGCGATGGGAATGTTGCCCTCGGTACTGCCCGACATCAAAGATGGAAAAGTTTCCCAAATCGTGTTGTATCCTTATGCAGTTTTGAAATACAAAAATACGGGAGCCTCCATCCCACTTGTGGTGGAGCAACAAGGAATAGATGCCGCAGAGCAACTGAACCGCTCGATAGAAAATCTGGAATATAATTTTATTTCCAACATCAAATCCTTGGCTCAGGATCAGAAGAAAAACATTGGAATTCTCATTAATCAAGATGAGCTCAGCCCAGATGAATTTAGCAGTTTTATGCAAATGGCATTGGAAAGCTACCGCGCCTTTCCTATTATCCCAAAAAATACGGTGGAACTGACTGCTGAGGATATGCCAAATCTCCGCAGGACTTCTGCCCTTGTCATCGCTAAACCGCGAAAATCCTTTACCGATGGGGAAAAATTAATCCTCGATCAGTACATAATGAATGGTGGGAAAACGCTTTGGATGATCGATGCTGTGAATGCCGAAATGGATACGCTGATGCGCTCAAAAAAAATAATGGCCTATCCCACAGATACGAACTTGAATGATTTTTTCTTTAATTACGGCATCAGGATAAACCCGGCGCTGGTAAAGGATGTGAAAAAATTTGCGTTGCTGCGCCTCGTGACGGGCGAAGTGAGCGGTAACGCGCAATATATGAGTCTGCCGTGGCCTTATTTCCCATTGGGCATTAATGAAAATGGAAATGCTTTGACGAAGAATATCAATCCCGTAAAATTCCAATTTCCTACCTCGATAGACACGCTAAGCAGGCCGGGCATCAAAACCAATGTGCTCTACGAATCTTCAGAAAAAACCTTGCTAAAGCAAGTGCCGAATTATGTTGATTTAAAGGAAATATCAGCCGTGGATAGTCTTGGACAAAATGAAAAACCATCTACCCCAAAGATTTTCGCAGTGTCGTTGGAAGGGAAATTTAAATCGGCTTATGCAATGCGAAGCGAACGAAATTCCGTCCCTAATTTCAAGGCAGAAAATAATAACGGTAAAATGATTGTGATTTCGGATGGTGATGTAGGGAGAAATACTATAGTAAAAGGCCAGCCATTGCCGCTGGGTGCGGATCTGCTGACCGATCAACAGTACGGCAACGAACAATTCCTGCGCAACTGTCTGGATTTCCTTCTGGACGATAGCAACCTGATGGAATTGCGTAACCGAAATATTGAAGCCAGATTACTAGATCGCCAGCGCATAGAGGAAGAAAAAAGCCAATGGCAATGGTTAAATTTATTGCTACCATTGGCAATCATTGGTTTACTGGCAGCGCTTCTCTTTTGGTTGAGAAAGCGGAAGTTTGCTTAATTTTCACTTATTTGGCAGATTTGTAGGTAATTATTCGGGTTTAATACAGGCGGCATACATTTTGTGTTGCCTTGCTTTATTCTACAAAACTTCCAGCCATGCCATTATCTTCACAAATTATTTATCTGTTCCTGCTTGCCTTGCCAGTAGCCTGTGTGGCATGGACGGTCACCCACGAAACCATCTTCGAAGAAATGCGGGGCTATTGTGTAAAATGGTCAAAGGACAGCACTACCCTACTCAAACGGAAGTTTTTCTATCTCTTCACTTGTGAATACTGTTTCAGTCATTATGTTACATTTTTCTTTCTGATTATTACGAACTTTAGACTGCTGTACGAGGATTGGCGGGGATTGCTCATCGCATTTTTCGCTATTGTTTGGATAGCTAATTTTTATATGACGATATTCGGATTTATGCGCCAAAGCCTAAAAGTGGAACGGCTGGAAGGTCATCTGAAAGACAGTGAATGGCAAGAAGTGAAAAGCGAAGAGAAAATATAATAAAACAAAATGCCGCGTAGTTGCGGCATTTTGTTTTTAATCTCACTTATGCTTTTTTTAAAATTGTAAAGTACAAAGAGTCCGATTATTAGTTATTCAGAGGAATGGCAATTACATCATTGCAGGTTTTCCTATTACAAGGGCTAAAAACATGGTTCGCGGAATCAAAGCTTTTATGAAGTGAAAATTCTGCACTCGTTTTACGTAAATACTTATGTATTTATTGAAGTTTTTTCCTGGGTGTTTGCGGACAATATTAAAAAATAACATGATATTTTTTAAAAAAAATGTAATCTGAAGATTTCTTATTTCTCAGTTTATAATAAGCATCTATTATTCCTAAAAATTTAAATTTAATTAGAAATATACAAGAGACCAATATATTTTTAAATTTTTTTTTGTTTTTTTGATATTTATATTTGGAAATTGAAAAAAAAACTATAATTTCGAGTAATTATTAATCTAACAATAAATTTTATACTTATGAAAACAAAATTACTAGTTGGAATGCTTGCACTTCCATTTTTCGCAAGCGCACAATTTTCGGAAAACTTCGATGCGGGTACAACCGCACCCGCCGGTTGGACGGTAATCAACGGTGGTGACATCAACACTTTCACTTTTGGTCCCGGAGCTGCTGGTACTGCACTTTCACAACCCAATGCTGCACAAATTAATTATAGCGCTGAAGCCCACGATGATTATTTGGTCACCCCATCAATCACTGTAACTGCAGGAGTTAATGATCGTTTACATTATTATGTGAAAAATCAGGATCCAAAGTATGTCGAGGCTTATGAAGTAAAAGTTGCTTCAGCTAATACCGCTGCGGCATTTGCGGCAGGAACTGTTGTAACAGCTTCTGCGAATGCACCAAGTGCTTGGACGCATTTCAAGATTGACTTATCTTCTTATGTTGGACAAACAATTTATGTGGGTTTCCATGCAACGTCAACTGATATGTTCCGATTGCTTTTTGACAATATCGTAAATGATACTGCTCCAACAGCTGCTCCAGGTTGTGCTTCACTATCAGCGCCTGCTAATGGCGCAACAAATTTAGATTTTGCTTCATTAACATTAAATTGGTCAGCATCAACAACTGGCGGAGCAGTGGAAGGTTATGATTTATATTTGGATACCAATCCAAACCCAACAACTTTAAAAGGTACTTATGTAAATCCTACAGCTCCAATAACAAACCTATTGCCTTCTACCACTTATTACTGGAAAGTTGTTCCTAAAAATGCTGCAGGAAACGCTGATTGTAGTGAAATTTTCAGCTTCAAAACAAAAGTTGATCCTTTTGCGCCTTACTGCTCCGGAAATCTTCTTTATTCTAGCGGGGTTGAAGCCATTACTTCTGTTAGTCTTGCAGACATGACAAATACATCACCTACTCCTTCAACTGTTCCACACGAAGCATTCATGGATAAAGTTGCCACTTTGGAAAAAGGTAAAACTTATCCTATCGTTTTCCAAGGGAATACAGGCGGGAATTTTACAAACAAATTTATCGTTTTCGTTGACTGGAATCAAGATGGTGACTTCTTAGATGCTGATGAGACTTATTTTGGTGGAACGTCCGGAGCTGTCACTTTATTAAACTCTACAGGTGCAGATGGTAAAACCGCGACTGGTAATATCTCTGTTCCTGCGACCGCAACCTTAGGTAATACAAGAATGAGGATTAAGAAAAATTTTGGAACAACTTCTTATCCTAACCCGTGTTATTCTACTGGTACATTAGCCACTGGTGCCACTGGTGGGTACGGCCAAGCGGAAGATTATACCATTAAAGTTACTGAGTCTGTTCTTGCTGTAGCTGATACTAATAAATCTCAACTTTCTGTTTATCCTAATCCAGTAAAAGATGTATTAAATATCGCATCTGCGGAAGCGAAAGTTACTGATGTGTCATTCTATTCTGTTGACGGAAGACTTGTAAAACAAGTTTCTAAGAACATTCAGAATGTTGATGTGAAAGCTTTGAAGCCTGGAATTTATGTCGTTAAAGTAAAAACTTCAACTACGGAAAAAACATTCAAGGTTGTAAAAGAATAATCTAAATTATTTGTACAAAATGAATCCGTCTCACAACAAAAAGTGAGTCGGATTTTTTTTTATGGTGAACAATCATTTTGATTTAAACATCTTTTATATAATCTTCATAATCATAAAAAAGTTTTTCGAAAGCAGTCATCTTCTCAACATAAAATTCAAAGATATCCCGCCACGAATCCTTGTTATAAATTGAGACGCCATGTTTATCTACCCAAACTCGACTAATGATCTTTCCATTATCCATTTGGTAAAACTCATCAAAATATACCTTTCCTAAATACTCCTCGAACATATCTTCCAAAGAAACGAGTTTCTCATAATAAGCATTCCGAAAGAGCGGGTCCTTCATTTCTATATCTATCGAAACTTCTGCCTTTTTGCTATCAGCATAAAATTTCAACGAAAAATCTTTAATTTTGGTGTCATACAACAGCCACTTCCTTGGAAAAGATTTTCCAAAGGCTGTCCAAAATTCTGATTTTAATTGTTGCGCTTCCTGCTTGATGAACACGGTTGGATGTTGGTTGATGTAAGATGTGCGATACTAGATAGTAAGTAAGTGCTTATAGCATATCACTTATAGCAAAATATGACTCATTACTTTATGACGGCAAGTTCTTTTCCTACCTTTTCGAAGGCAGCAATTGCTTTATCCAAATGTGCACGGGTATGCGCCGCAGATAGTTGCACTCGGATTCTTGCCTTGCCTTTCGGCACCACCGGGTAAAAGAATCCAATGACATAGATGCCCTCGTCCATCAGTTTTTCCGCCATTTGTTGCGCAAGTGGCGCATCATACAGCATCACCGGTACAATCGCCGCGTCGCCATCCGGAATATCGAAACCTTTAGCTTTCATTTCTTTACGGAAATATTCAGCATTTTCCATCACTTTGTCGCGGAGTGTAGTATCCTCGGAAATCATATCCAAAATCTTCAACGCTGCTCCTACAATCCCTGGAGCCAGGGAGTTTGAGAAAAGATAAGGACGAGAACGCTGTCTGAGCATATCAATAATTTCTTTTTTACCGGAAGTGAATCCGCCCAGAGCGCCACCCAATGCCTTGCCCAGCGTGGAGGTAATGATATCTACCCTGCCCATCACCTCGTTGGCCTCATGCGTACCACGGCCGGTTTTCCCGATAAAGCCTGTCGCATGGGAATCATCCACCATCACCATTGCTTCATATTTATCGGCAAGATCGCAAATGCCCTTTAAATCAGCAACGATTCCGTCCATAGAAAATACACCATCTGTCACGATGATTTTGAAACGGTGACCTGCTTCTTGCGCCGCCTTCAACTGGGTTTCCAAATCCTCCATGTTGTTGTTTTTATAACGGTATCTAGCTGCTTTGCAAAGTCTTACACCATCAATAATAGACGCATGATTCAGTTCATCGGAAATAATGGCATCGGCATCCGAAAATAAAGGTTCGAAAACCCCGCCATTCGCATCAAAACAAGCCGCATAAAGAATGGTATCTTCCATGCCTAAAAACTTGGAAATTTTAGCCTCCAATTCCTTATGAATATCCTGTGTACCGCAGATAAACCGCACTGATGACATCCCGTAGCCGTGTGAAGCAATCTTATCTTGGGACGCCTTCATCACTTCGGGATTGTTAGAAAGTCCGAGGTAGTTATTTGCACAGAAGTTAAGTAAACGTTTACCGTTGGCCTCTATCTCCGCCGATTGCTGGGAAGTGATAATTCTTTCGGTTTTATAAAGTCCGTCGTTTTTTATATTTTGAAGTTCCGACTGAATGTTTTGTAGAAATTGTTGTGAAATCATAAAGGTAGGTTTTAAAGATGCTAATTTTATTAAAAAAGCCCTCATCGGAAGGCTCTTGTATTTGAATTTTGTGTAAGTTTAAAGATAAACTGTGCTTTGAAATTATAAATCCACTGCAGGATCCAGTAATTTTTCCATTCTTGCTTTCACCTGATCAACGGATCCAGAATAATTGTTTACCAACATAGAAAAGGCCAGCGTTTTTCCAGTTCTTGTTTTTATGTAACCTGCCAGGCATTTAACTTTATTCAGCGTACCGGTTTTAGCGAAAATTTGCCCGTATGAGTTACCAAAAAACATTTTTTTCAAAGTTCCGGTTTGTCCTGCGATAGGCAGCGACTCCTGAAAATCCTTATAATAAGGCTCCTGCATTATGTCTGAAAGAAATTTCACCTGTGCGATAGGCGTCACCAAATTACTTTTTGAAAGTCCGGAACCATCCATATAATTTAGCCCATCAATATCAAAATTTTTGGATTTCAAATGATTTACGACCACCATTCTGCCGCTTTCCAAGCTTTGGTCACCCGCTTTATGGAAACCTACCATTCTCAAAATTGCTTCTGCCAAAGCATTATCGCTTCGCTGGTTGGTATCATAGATGATTTCCTTCAGCGTAGGAGATTTGTAGGAAGTGATTACCATTCTTTTTTCCGGTTCCGAATCTGTCATTTTTACAATCGTTTGCCCTGTGATTGCGATACCATTTTTAGGAAGATTACTTCTCAGAGAATTAGCAAGATAATTCGGTGCATCAGGTAGCTTTGTGGTAATGCCTGTGCCAGAAAATACTTCGGCAAAAACCATTTGCTTGTTATAGGGCGACACATAGAAATATCGTTTTTCATCAACAAAAGGATTGGCTTTTTTTATAATATTTTTCTCGTTTCGAGGATCTATATTCAACGTAGAACCTACTGGAAGAAAATAGTTTCCCCGATCTAGCCATACGATATTTTCAGGCAAAGCTGCGATTTTATTTTCTTTGAAAACTGCCGTTTGGGTTATAATGTTTCCATTGATTTTTCTGATGCCTTTTGAGCTTAGCGCATAGATAAAATCCGAAACAATCTGGCTGTAAGTGTAGGCGCCGGCCTTCCCAGTACCCAGCGACGGGTCCCCGCTTCCTACGATGTAGAGGTTACCGTTCAGCGTGCCCGCCGCATCTATCTCCCCAGAATATTCCAACTGCGTATTCCAGCGAAACTTGGGTCCCAAAAGTGACATAGCGGTTTCGGTGGTGAGGAGTTTTGTAGTAGAGGCCGGTACCAAGGAATTGTTTTCGTTGTATGAATTGATGACTTTTTTTGTTTTAGGGTCGTATATAACAAATCCCCAATTGGCATTTCTAAGTACAGGATCTGAAGTCTTTAATTCACTGATGGTCATATCAATCTGTTCCTTTACGGACATCGCGGCGGCTGTAGGTACAGCCTGAGGCGTGGTGGCATACACACGAGTCACTTGGCTGGCTAAAGAGGGCCCCTGAGCAAAAATTGCCGACGACAGTGCTATACTTATCGGTAGAATTATCTTCTTTATATTGATCATTAATTTTATAAATTTAATAAACTGGTGAATTTCACCTACGATCTAACGCCCAAAATTATGAATTATTACCGTGAATAGATCCATCACCTGCTCTTAAACACCCTTAAAGACCGTTAAAACTTTGTTAAAAATCCACATAAATTTCTTTTCGTACACTTTGGTATGCCGTAATTTCATTGAATTCTTCAAAACTTTTCAAGACATAATTTTTATACTCAGCGTGTTTGCTTCCGCGAGGTAATTTAATTAAAATTTGATATTGATAGAGCAAATTTATCCTAGAAACCGGCGATTTTTCGGGGCCAAAAATGCATTCCTCGGGCAAATATTTTCTTAAAACCGATCCCAAAAAGCGTGCAGCCCTTTCGGTTTTGTCTTCTTTGCGGTGCTTCAGTTCTATCATAATCAATCTCGTGAACGGAGGATAGTTGAATTTTTTTCTTTCCGTTAAAAGATGTTCATAAACTTTAGAGGGAATATTTTCTTTAATTAATTGAAAAATAGGATGTTCCGGATTATAAGTCTGCAATAGCACACGCCCCTCTCCGGAAACACGGCCTGCCCTGCCCGCCACCTGGGTGATGAGTTGGTAGGCGCGCTCTTCGGCACGGAAATCTTGGACATAAATCATTTGATCAGCGCGCGGGATTCCTACAAGTTCTATATTATCAAAATCTAAACCCTTGGAAATCATTTGCGTACCCACGATAACATCGGATTCACCGTTTTCGATGCGTTCATACAGTCTTTCGTATGCGAATTTCTTTCGCATGGAGTCCACATCCATCCTGTCGATTTCCGCTTCCGGGAAATTCTTAATCAGTTCTTCTTGTATTTGCTCTACCCCTATACCCCGATCGTTCATTTTTTCGGAGTGGCACTTCGGACAGAAAATTGGTTTAGATG
The DNA here is from genome assembly GCA_018260475.1 of Chryseobacterium sp. GTDB lineage: Bacteria > Bacteroidota > Bacteroidia > Flavobacteriales > Weeksellaceae > JAGLBA01. Next base: position 111,057 of record JAGLBA010000004.1, read on the forward strand.
CTTTTTGTCCGCAATAGTGGCACTTCATTTCGTTGGCAGATTTGTGGTAGGTCATTACCACATCGCAGTTGCTGCAATAGTTCACATAGCCGCAACTCTCGCACTCCACCACATTGGAATAGCCGCGGCGGTTGTGCAGAATGATGGTCTGTTTCTTTGCGGAAATCTGCTTGGATATTTGGTCTAATAGGTACTGCGAAAAGTTACCGACTACTTTTTTTGAATCTTGGGCTTCTTTAAAATTAATGATTTCATAGGTTGGCAGTTTCGCACCACCGAATCTTTCGCCTAAAAAAACATAACGCAGCCGTTCTTTTTTTGCCGCATAATAAGACTCTACAGACGGCGTAGCACTGCCTAAAATCACATGCGCACCATACAATTTCGCAAGTATAATGGCGGCATCCTTGGCATTAAAATACGGCGAAACTTCGCGCGGCCGATACGCGGAATCGTGTTCTTCATCCACCACCACAAGGCCAAGGTTTTCATAAGGAAGAAACAGCGCGTTCCTCGTTCCGATGATAATGGAAAGTTCGTTGTTTTTTATTTTTTTCCAAATCTCTACCCGTTCAAAATCGGATAATTTTTGATGGTAAAAGCCCAATTTTTTACCATATTTTTTCTCAAGTCTTTGCGTGATTTGTTTGGTAAGAGCGATTTCCGGCAGTAGAAACAGCACATTTTTTCCGTCGTTTACGGCTTCTTCTATCTTTTCGAGGTAGATGTGGGTTTTGCCGGACGAAGTAACCCCGTGGAGCAGCACATTTTCGTCTTTCTTAAAGGCATCCGTCACCTCGTATAACGCAACAGATTGAGCATCTGTGAGTTCCTCTATTTCCTCCATTTCGCCATTATAGGCTTGCAAACGATCCTGATTGAGCAGGTATTCCTCTACCAAATCTTTTTCGGCTAAGGATTTCAATTGTGCCGAGGCAAAACTGCCTTCTTCCAATAACGCCGATTTCCGAATGGGTATATCCGGGTTTTCTGTTTGTTTCTCTAAGATCAAAAGGAGCAGTTCCTGCTGTTTCCGCGAACGCTTTAGTTGCAGCAATATCTCCGGGAGGTTGGCTCGTACAATTTCCTCATTCTTTATTTTTACGAAAGCGACTTCTTTTGCTTTATATTTTTCGGCAATTTTTTCGTCTATTTCGATGTATTGCAAACCAATCAAGAAATTGATGGTTTTTACGATTTCTTTTTTGGGGATAAATGCCTCGATTTCCGTTAGGTTGATGAGCGGCCGGACTTCCATCGCCTGCATGAGGTAGGTTTCATTCACATCCAGATTTTCAAAATCTATCTTCACATTGGGTTTTAGCTTCAGGTAGGTTTCGCTTTCTAATTTTAAAGATCCCGGGAATGAAAAGCGATAAATCTCTCCTAAATTACACAAGTAGTACCTTGATAACCAATGCCAAAAAGCCATCTGTTGAGCCGGTACGATAGGAAAATCATCCAGCGTGTTGATAATCTCTTTGGGAATAAATGTTTCTGGTGTCTCATCATGCAACTCAGAAACTATAGCTGTATAAATTTTTTTACCGCGAAACGAAACCAATACGCGCATCCCGATTTGCACTGTTCCCAAAAGAAAATCGGGTACTTTATAAGTAAAAGTTCCTTGGAGGTTGAGCGGTAAAATGACTTGGGCGAAATGCAATATTGTGGATTACGGGTTAGAGATGAGCTTTGGTTTGGCAAAAATAAGGAATTTGAACTGGTTTAAAATTCATAGAGCTTATCTCTCTGATTTTCGTGGATTTCTTTGTACTAATTTTAAAAATAGCCAATTATTTCAGGGATAATCATTCTCTCGCAGATTACAAGGATTTCACAGATTAAGTGTTTGGCAGAGCAAATAACAAATATTCGCCATCGTTTTGACGGCGAATCGCACGCGGCCCGGATAGTAGCGGCATCCTTTTTTGGGAGCGGGGCGGCGCCGACCGAAGGGAGGCGGCGAAACGATCCCAAAAAAGATACAGCGGATAGCCGGAAATGCCGCCCTAAAGATTGAAAATATTTAGATTCTCACTTTATCAGTTTTACCTATGATAGACCTCAATTTTCTTATTTGAAATAAAATAAGGTTTTCTTGTTGTTGGCTTTATATTTTTCCTTCTCTCTTCCTGCGGTTAAGTTCTTTTTTGATAAGGCCGAGTTCGCGACCGGTTTGTCCCGCAACGGATGTATTTTCGCGAGCGCGGCGTGTGAGGTAAGGCACAACATCCTTCACGGGGCCGTAGGGTAGGTACTTCACGGCGTTGTATTTTTTGTCGCCGAGATAGTAGGTGATGTTGTCGCTCATGCCGTATAACTGCCCAAAATGAATTTTTTCGTAGTCGTTTGGCAAGCCATGCGCCTTCATCTTATCCATCACGAGTTCGGTGGATTTCTCATTATGAGTGCCGAAAAATGCGGAAACTTTGTCGAGATTGTTGATCACAAAATCGATGGCGGCGTTATAATTATTATCGGACGCCTGCTTGTTGGGCTGTATTGGGTCCGGGTAGCCCATTTCCTGTGCGCGGGCGCGCTCTTTTTCCATATAGGCACCGCGAACAAACTTATAACCAAGGAAATAACCTCCGTTTTTCGCACGATTCAAATCCTCGGCAAGGTACTCCAAACGACCGGTGCGGTACATCTGTATGGTATTCCAAATGATGGGTTTCTCGCGGTTGTAGCGCGCCATCATCTCGTTTACCAAATCGTCCACAGCAGACTGAATCCAGGTTTCTTCGGCATCTACCATGAGTTTCACATTCCGATCGTTTGCCATCTGGCAGACTTCCTCGTAGCGTTTCACGATGCGCGCCCACTCCTCTTTTTCCGAGCTTGTAAGCTCCTTGCCGGACTGCACTTCGGCGTACAAATCCAATCGGCCGAAACCCGTAGGTTTGAAGACCACGAAAGGAATCGCGGGGCTTCCTTCGGCAAATTTGATGTTTTCTTTAATTTCCTTACAAGTGTGATCGAAAGTGCTTTCTTCCTCCTTTCCTTCGATGGCGTAATCGAAAATACTTCCGATGTGGTGCTTGAACAACTGCTTCACCACCTGCATACTTTTTTCGCGAGTCTCACCGCCTACGAACTGCTCGAAAAGCGTCTGGCGAACGATGCTCTGCACGAAAGGGAAGTTATTTTTGACGGTGAAATTCAGTGCCGAAATTCCGATATTTGTGATGGCTGGCTGCTCTATCGCACGGAACATCAGGTAGGCTTTTTGGAGTTGCTGATTGGTTTTATCTTGGAAAGCGACTTTGGTATCGTTGAAAATTGACATATTTGTTGTTCTATAATATGCAAATTTAAACATAGTTTCAAAAACTTAAGCCAAAAATATAATATCCGATCGACTTTGTGCAAGTGGATTCATAACTTTACTTTTGTTTAAATAAAAAAATAGACGATGATCTCGCCATTAGACCAAGATTTTTCCCAACTGAACCACTTTTTAACTGAGATGAAACCGACCAAACTTTTCTTTTTGGTTGATGAAAACACCCATGAACATTGTCTGCCTACACTACTTACCAATCTGGAAACCGAACTTCCTTTTGAAATAATAGAAATAGAGCCTGGCGAGGAAATGAAAACCATAGAAACTGCCACGCATCTTTGGGAAATCCTCGCGGAATTCCAAGCTGACCGGAAATCTTTGCTTATCAATCTTGGCGGAGGCGTGATTACGGACATGGGAGGTTTTGTGGCATCCACTTATAAAAGAGGAATTCGCTTCATCAATATCCCGACGACACTTTTGGGAATTTGCGACGCATCGATTGGCGGGAAAACAGGCATCGATCATGGTTTTCTGAAAAACATTGTGGGGACTTTCGCTTTGCCAGAACGCATCTTTGTTTATCCAAATTTTCTGCTTACACTCCCTTTCACCGAACTTCGGAGTGGATTTGCTGAAATGTTGAAACACGGATTAATCGCAGATGAAACTCATTGGAAAGATTTAATTTCTATCTATGAATTATCGGCGGAAAATGTGGCACCTCACATCGAAAAATCGATGAAAATAAAGCAAGATGTGGTAGAAAAAGACTTTAAAGAACGAAACATCCGCAAGACTTTAAATTTCGGGCATACTGTGGGACACGCAGTGGAAAGTCTCTTTATGGCGGGTGAAAAACCGATACCGCATGGAGAGGCTGTGGCTATTGGGATGATTTGCGAAACTAAACTTTCGGAACTTTCTGGCTTGATTTCACCTGAAACTGCGGATGAAGTTATGAATGGAATAAGGAAATTTTTCCCTTATGTAAGGATTGATGATTTTAAAAATGAAGACCTCCTGAAATTAATGCTGAATGATAAGAAGAACGATGGAAGCACTATTAGCTTTTCCCTCATTACCGAAATTGGCAGCTGCGGTTATGACATTCATTGCGATACTGACAATATAAACACCAGTTTGAACTTTTATAAATTTGAGTTAAACAAATGATTTAATTTAGATTTATTCTAAATAATTAATTTTTTACTTATACAAATTATTTATAATCAATATTTTACAATAGTTAACATTATCTTAATACATAATTAAAGTAAACTTAATTAAATGCTTTTTTATTTTTTGGCAAAGAATTTGAAACAATGGCAATACCTGCAAACAACATAAAGCAGGAAACAAAAACTGAAACAAGAAAAATTAAAAAATTAAAAAACTTAGAAATTATGAAAAAGTTAATCTTAGGTGCTGCACTTGCAGTGAGTTCTTTATCTTTCGCACAACAGTTTGGTGTAAAAGGTGGTGTAAACATTTCATCTATGGATGGTGACACTTGGTCAGACGCAAAGTCTAAAGTAGGTTTCTACGCTGGTTTCTTATACAACGCTCCACTAGGTGCTAACTTCAGCATCCAACCAGAATTAATTTATACTCAGTACGGTGCCAAACTACTTGACAATGCGATACAAAAAACAAATTTAAATATCGGTTATGTTGCGGTACCTGTTATGTTTCAATATAACTTCGTTCCTAACTTCTATGTAGAGGCAGGTCCTGAATTCGGTTTTAATGTAAATGCAAATGCAAAGACCGACTATAAAAACGATAATATAAAAGCTTCAGCTAGAACAGAAATTGATACTGATAACTTCAAGACATTCAACTTCGGTATGGGTATCGGTTTGGGCTACGATTTTACAGAGAATGTAGGTATTAACGCTCGTTATACTGCAGGTCTTACTAATGTTTATGAAAACGACAAGTTAGATGCTAAAAACGGTGCATTCCAAGTTGGTTTGAACTACAAATTCTAAGATAAAGATAAGTCTTGAGAAAGATAAACCGGGAGATTATTCTTCCGGTTTTTTTGTTTAAATTTTTAAAAAATTACTCGTCGGTATATTTTATGTTCGGGCCTTTTGGTACTGGATATTCTTCGGTGAAACAGCCAAAACAATGCTTGTCGCTCCCTAAGATTTCCTTTAAATTATCAATACTCAAAAACTCTAAACTATCCACATCCAAATAAGCGCGAAGCTCCTCCACACTCATATTCGCAGAAATCAGATCGTCCTTTGTAGGTGTGTCTATTCCCAGATAACATGGCGCAATAATCGGCGGGGATACACTTCGGAAGTGGATTTCTTTCGCACCTGCCTCCTTCATTATTTTCACCAATCTCTTTGACGTGGTCCCACGTACGATTGAGTCATCTATAATTACGATTCTTTTTCCTTTGATTTCGGAGATAATTGGGTTGAGTTTCAGGTTGACGATGCGCTCGCGCATCTCCTGCGTAGGCACTATGAAACTACGGCCGATGTATCTATTTTTAATTAAAACAGGGCGGAACGGTATCCCTGAAGCTTTGGAAAATCCAATCGCAGCCGGAACACCAGAATCCGGAACACCAATCACCATATCTGCCTCTACAGGTGCCTGTTCCCATATTTTTTCACCGGATTTTTCGCGAACCTCGTGTACATTAATGCCTTCCATATACGTATCCGGACGTGCAAAATAAATGTACTCAAAAGCACAAATCCTGCGCTCGCAATTTTCTTTTACTACAAACGACTGAAGTCCCACTTCATTTTCGCTAGTGTAAACGATTTCACCGGGAAGGATGTCGCGCACATATTGCGCACCCACGGCGTCCAGCGCAGCAGTTTCAGAAGCTGCTACAAAAGTATTTTCGTCTATCGCACCCAAAACCAACGGACGAATTCCGTTGAAATCCCGGAATGCAAAAAACTTGTTCCGCGTGATTCCTACTACGGAATAGGCGCCTTGGATTTTCTCCATTGTTGCCTTTATGGCACCGCGCAAACCGAGATCCAGATTTTTTTGAATCAATCTTAAGATTACTTCGGAATCAGATGTCGCCTTGAAAACCACGCCTTCCGCCTCGAGCTCTTTTTTAAGTTCGATCGCATTGGTCAGGTTGCCGTTGTGAGCTATGGAAAGGATGATTTGATCATATTCGTTTTTAGCGAAAAAAGGCTGAAAATTATACTTCTTTTTGTCGCCGGCGGTAGTGTATCTCGTATGCCCGATTACGCCATTGCCCATAAATTCTTCAGGATTTCGAATGGTTTTAAAGGCATCCAGCACGAGGCCTTCTTCCTTTACATTATTAATTCTGTTGCTTTTCATGACCGATATCCCGCAAGCCTCCTGTCCGCGGTGCTGCAGAGCAAAAAGCCCGAACTGGGAAAGCGAAAAGGTGTCGATATCGGTTTCGGAATAAAGTCCAAAAATACCGCATTCCTCGGTAGGTGCGTCCATTTGTTCCTCCTCCTTGGTACGGAAAAGGTTTCTGCCATATGGTCTTTCGGCAAATTGTTTCAGGTACGCTTCCTTATGATTCTGAAAATCTTTCATTATTAAATTTAAGATAAAAACTATTTGTTCAGCGCGGTCTTCAGGCGGTTATAAATTTCTTCGTAGGCCTCGGTTACTTCACCCAGGTCTCTGCGGAAACGGTCTTTATCGAGTTTTTTCATCGTATCCTTGTCCCAAAGGCGGCAAGTGTCCGGTGAAATTTCATCAGCCAAAACGATTTTCCCGTCAGAAGTTTTTCCGAGTTCGATTTTAAAATCAACCAAAATGATATTCATTTTATCAAAAAGATCGATCAGATATTCATTTATCTTTCCTGTAAGAGCATACATTTCATTGAGTTCTTCATAGGTGGCAGCGCCAAGGAAAACGGCGTGATGATCATTGATTAGCGGGTCTCCCAACTCATCCTTTTTATAACAAATATCAAAAATAACCACCGGAGATTTGATGCCCTCTTCGATACCTAGGCGTTGTGCCATGCTGCCAGCGGAGTAGTTTCTCACCACCATTTCCAGTGGGATAATATTCACTTTCTTCACCAGTTGTTCGCGGTCGTCCAGTTTTTTGATGAAATGCGTGGAAACACCGTTTTCGATCAAATATTCAAAAATCAAGGTAGAGATAGCGTTGTTTAGTTCGCCTTTTTTATCCACTTGTCCTTTCTTTTGCGCGTTGAAGGCGGTAGCATCATCTTTATATCTCACCACCACCTCTTCGGCATTGTCTGTAGCGAATACTTGTTTGGCTTTTCCTTCGTAAAGCATTTCTCTTTTTTCCATATCAGATTTTATAAAGTTTAAATTTTAATTAAAATTCCAGTGAGAATGGCCGTCCCGAAGCTCAGGAGCGTTCCTATCAATACATATTCGGTTAATTTTCTTTGTTTAGCCTGCGCCAGATCGCTGAACCTGAAAACAGACTTCGCGGCCACCATAAATCCCACGCCCTCCCAATGATTAACGGCGATGAATACGAAGACCATCAGCCTTTCCAAAATCCCGATGTACTTTCCGGCGTTTGCCAAAGATTCAGTTTGCACGGCATTTTTATCAGCCGTTACGGGCGTCCAGCTTGTGATTAGCATTTTGATCATTAGCGAAGCCGGCAGGGTGAGGAATACTGCGGCTGTTATATATTTTAAAAAAATGGGGTTCGAAAAAAATACTGCATCAAATTCATTAAAATAATACGAAACCGCTGCGATGACCGAAAAATGTAGAATTTGATCCAGAAAAAACCACTTTTTTTTATCTTTTTCTGTTTGAAATTGCAGTTTTACCCAATCGATAATCAAGTGCGAAATTGCTATTACCGCAGCGACCCAAATAAGTTGTAAATCCCCGAGCAGCAAAATTGCCAGCACAAAATGGATGAGGATGTGCAGATACAGATACGGGCTCGCCGCCTTGTGCTTTTCTTTGTCCGAAACCCACACCGTTGGCTGCAGGAGGAAGTCCCCGAGAAAATGCGCCAGTATGAGTTTGGTAAAAATCATTATAGTTCAGAGATTTTTTTCCTAAAAAATGTGTCGGTTTCTTTTATGAGGTCCAGATTTGCTCGCTTTAATCTTTGGCTTACTGAGGATTGTGAAATGCTGAATTTTTTAGCCAAATCTTCCTGGGTAGTTTCTTTATTGGTAATAAACTCGTGGATTATTTCCGCCACGGCGGGTGTCCAGTTATCAAAATCTATGGAGCACCATTTGAAGACGATGTTCAAATCGCGATCCACCTTTTCGTTCGGGGTTTGTATCGCCAGTGTTCTGCCCGCTGTTTTGATGTCGTTCAGCAGCCTGCCGGAATTCACATAGGCTGTGCCGTTGGATTCCGTAATTTTTGGGGAGGTAAACTGTTCTTCGCCAATGCCGATCGCCATGCGTACATCGAGGTTTTCATGGCTGCAGATCAGGGATTTTATAGCGAGGAATATTTTGAAGGCACTACCGATGTCGCATTTTACTTGGAACTCGTCGCCACGGTAAATTTCCCAGTATTCAGGGGTTTCTCCATAGGTTTGGAGAAGTTTTTTTAAATCATTAATCCAAACCTCGGCATCGGTGCTTTGGGAATTTATGATGTCGCCCGTAATTACTGCTATCATCTGACAAAAATAAGCAAATAAACTTATAAAACCAAGGTATAAGCCAATGTACTTATATGATCATTTTTGAATTTATAAGCAAAATAACTTATATTTTAAGTTTATAAGCAAAATATCTTATATTTTAAAAAAATTTCTCGACCAAACAAAAAATACTATCTTTGAGAAACCAAAAAAAATGACAACCGCTATGAACGACAACCTAAAGATGGTCGCTGAAACCGCTAGAGATTTTGCAGAAAAACACATCCGCCCAAACATTATGGAATGGGACGAAAGTCAGACCTTCCCGAAAGAACTCTTCCACCAGCTGGGAGAAATGGGCTTCATGGGCATCGTAGTTCCAGAAAAATACGGCGGTTCCGGCCTTTCTTATCATGAATATGTCACCATTTTGGACGAAATTTCTAAAGTAGATCCTTCTATCGGTCTATCCTTAGCGGCTCATAACTCACTGTGTACCAATCATATATACGAGTTCGGAAACGAGGAACAACGCAACAAATGGCTTCCGAAACTGGCTTCCGGACAAGTCATAGGTGCCTGGGGACTTACCGAACACAACACGGGATCCGATTCCGGTGGTATGAACACTACTGCTGTGAAAGACGGCGACGAGTGGGTTTTGAATGGTGCCAAAAACTTCATTACGCACGCGATCTCCGGGGATATTGCTGTGGTGATGACAAGAACCAGCGAGAAGGGTGCAAAGAATAATTCCACCGCTTTCGTTTTGGAAAAAGGAATGCCAGGTTTTTCTTCAGGAAAAAAAGAAAATAAACTCGGGATGCGCGCTTCCGAAACCGCAGAATTGATTTTCGATAATGTAAGAGTTCCTGATGCCAACCGCCTCGGCGAAGTGGGTGAAGGCTTCAAGCAAGCGATGAAAATTCTTGATGGCGGGCGTATCTCCATCGCGGCACTTTCCCTGGGAACTGCTCGTGGCGCATACGAAGCAGCATTGAAATATTCTAAAGAAAGACATCAGTTTGGCAAAGCGATCAACCAGTTCCAGGCCGTAAATTTTATGTTAGCAGATATGGCAACCGAAATCCAAGCCGCTGAACTCCTAATCCGACATGCAGCAGACTTGAAAAACGCTAAACAGCCGATGACCAAAGAAGGCGCAATGGCTAAACTATATGCTTCCGAAGCGAGTGTAAGAATTGCCAATAATGCGGTACAAATATTCGGCGGATATGGCTATACGAAAGACTTCCCGGTAGAGAAATTCTACAGAGATGCAAAACTTTGCACCATCGGCGAAGGAACATCCGAAATCCAAAGATTGGTCATAGGAAGAGAGATTTCAAAATAGACATTGACTAAATTTTAATCCACAAGCATCGGCATTTGTCCGGTGCTTTTTTTTATATTTGCTTAAATATTTCAAATTAATGGAAAAATTAGACAGCCTGAATCAGGTGGCAGAATTTCATAAAACTTTTAACGCGCCGATCTTAGAAACACCAACTATTCCCTCCAAAGAGCGTTCCGAACTGCGCGTGGCTCTGCTGCAAGAAGAATTGGACGAACTGAAACAGGCTATCGCCGACCAAGATATCGTAGAAATTGCCGACGCCCTTTGCGACCTTCAATATGTGTTGAGCGGTGCCGTGCTGGAATTCGGTCTCGGCGAGAAATTTGGTGAATTATTCAACGAAGTACAAAGATCCAACATGTCTAAAGCCTGCACCACACAAGATGAGGCAGATGCGACGATAGAATTTTATAAAGACAAAGGCCAGGAAGCCTACTCCGAAAAGTCTGGCGAAAAAATAAATGTACACCGCAAAGAGGATAACAAGGTGTTGAAAAGCATCAACTATTCCCCGGCGGATCTCGCTTCAATTTTAAACAGATAAAATAATGAAAAAACTAATAATAGCCGCTATCACCATCCTATCTCTTTGGTCTTGCGAAACCAATAAGGTCGTGGTAAACCGACAAGTAGAGAGCAAAAATGATGGGCAAATGCTGCTCGGTACACAAACCAAAGACCAATTTTTGAAAGAGCCTTTCAGCGACTGGTACAGCAAGGAGCACGAAGAATATACACTGGATGAAGCAGCTATGGTTGAACTGAAAAAAGCAAAACTTAAATCTTACCAAATTACCACCGTACTTGGCACTTGGTGTGAAGATAGTCACCGAGAATTCCCAAGAATGATGAAAATTTTGGAGGCCGCAGGTTTCCCAACGGAGAAACTCACCATCATCGCAGTGAACCGTAAAAAAGAATCTCCGGAGGGCGAAGAAGGTAAATTTAATATCCAAAAAGTACCTACCTTCATCATCAAAAAATATGGTCGTGAGGTTGGTAGGATTATAGAAATGCCGAAATCCGGGTATCTGGAGAGAGATTTGGTAGAAATTTTGAAAAAGGATGATTCTTCAGTAAAAGATCTTTTTAAATAAGAATATTTTGAACAGAAACAAAATTATATTAGCCTTTGCTTCCGGCATCATCGCTGGGGTTGTGCTATTTTTTCTGTGGAAAAATGCCTTTAAAAAATCCGAGGAGAAAGTCCAGAATGACTATTACATCATCACCAACCAAATTACAAAAATGAACAAAATGGTAGTGATGGAACAGGATTTTTCCAGCATACAGAAAACAAAAATCACGGCAGAGATGCTGGGCGGAATTCTGCCTTCCGCAGAAAAGGAACTCATCACCTTCACCAAAACCAATGCACAGGTTACCTATGACCTGAATAAAATGAAAATGGAGGTAGATAGCATTAATAAAAAACTGGTTATCAAAGAATTGCCAAATGCCGATATCCGAATTTCTCCAAGTGTGGAAATCACTTCCATTGATGATTCTTTTTTCAACCGAATAGACCAAAAAGATATTCAAAAAATAACCAAAACGGCGAAAGACAATGCTTATAAAACCGTGAATCAAAACCGATTACGCAACGAAGGACGCAAACAATTACAAACAAATCTGGAACAAATTTTTGTTTTGGCAAAAGCTCTAAACTACAAGATAGAAGACCAAACCGGACAAATGGACCAATCTAAACTTTAAAATTATGAATGAAGAAAACACGCCGAAACTTTCGGCATCTACTAAAAAACAAAATCAGGATTTCCCAAACATTCCCGCCTCCACGGAAAAACACGATTCCGGCGAAGAAATGAAAGAGCAGGTAAAAGAAAGCTCAAAATTAAATGAAGACGGTAAAACCGACAATACAGAAAAAAACAGCGGAAATTAATTTCGCTGTTTTTATTTTGAAAGGAATGTTATGGAACCCGATGCCCGTCGGCCGCTTCGAGAAGTGCAAACCAATCTTCGTGATCCATATTTATCTTCACGGCATCCTTAAAATCCTTAATCGTTTCCGCCTTAGTACTCCCGATAATCGGCAAAATCTTGGCCGGATGTTTCAATACGAATGCTAAAAGCAACTGGTTTTCTTTTGATCATATTTTTCGCAAAGAGGTCTCAATACCTTTCTTATGCGTTTATTTTGCTCATTTTCAGCACTAAAATAAGACCCCATTACAGACCAAGCCATTGGGCGGAGACTTTCAACGATCATTTGATCCAGCGTGCCGTCATAAAACGCATTGGTATGGGTAAGCGAAACCTCGATTTGGTTTGTCATTAAAGGATATTCCAGATCGATTAGTTTAAACTGGCTCGGTGTAAAATTAGAAACGCCGAATGCCTTTACCATATTCCTCTGCTTCAAAACATCAAAAGCCGCCGTTATTTCGCGACGATCCATGAGCGGAGACGGCCGGTGTAGCAGGAGCACATCAAGATAATCGGTTTGTAGATTTTCCAAACTTTGTTCTACAGATTGGATGATATGCTGCTTGCTGTAATTGTAAGCCTTTACCTTATACGGCCGGCTCTCACAAGGTTTCTCGATACCACATTTGGAGATTAATTGCAACTTATTGCGCTCAATCCCAATCCCGGAAAGCGCGTCTCCAAAAAGTTTTTCGGTCGTGTAGCCACCATAGATGTCGGCCAAATCAAAAGAAGTGATACCTTCTTCCAAAGCTGCAGAGATTAAATTTCTTACTTCGTTTACAGGAAGATTGGCGCCGCCCTTACCCCAGCGCATCGTCCCGGCTATTATTGGTGAAAATTTTATAAATTTGATTTTTTAACAAAATTACTTTTTAAAATGAATACGCAAACCACTAATTATAAAAATACATTCATCGCAGCCGCGGAAGATTGCCCAGTTTCAAAATCTGAAATCCCAACCGTAAAGCGTAACAAAACTTTGGCAAACATTCAATATGAAATGATTTCCAGAAATCCCTATAAATACACTTCCGACGAGGTTTTGCTCGAATGTTTTTACCAAAAAAACAACACGCCCGAAGATGAGAAAGAGGCAGTAAAAGAAGAATTTTTTTCTAAAAGCCAGCCGTGTCTGCGTTCATCTGCCTTAGGTAAAAGATACGGTTTTGGTTTCCATTTTAATGAGGAAGAGAAAGTGGCCCTTTACCCGATGGAAAGCAAAGAATACCAAGACTTTGCGGCAGAGGTTACGATTGAAAAATTGAAAGCAATGCGGAATAAAAGAGGATAAATGCGTTCGGCTATCAGCGGTATGCGGTTGCCGCGAACTTTTTTTATTTTTAAGGTTAAAGACAGACTTAACACAACATAAACGCTTATGAACTACCATACAAGAAAATGGATTAAACCGGAAGATTTGAACCCCAATCATACACTTTTTGGAGGAAGTCTTCTGAAATGGATTGATGAAGAAGCGGCACTGTATTCGATTATTCAACTGGAAACGCCGCGCTGTGTGACAAAATATATTTCTGAAATCAACTTTGTGAGTTCCGCAAAGCAGGGTGACATCATTGAAATTGGCATCGAAGCAATTGAATTTGGAAGGACTTCCATCACTTTACGCTGTGATGTTCGCAACAAAATGACACACCAAAGCATCATCACCATAGACAAAATTGTATTCGTAGGTGTGGATGAAAAGGGAAAACCTACCCCTCATGGAAAAACACAAATAGAATATGTGGACGACAGACTGAACAAGAAATAAATGGAAACCTACATAAAAAATATGGTTTGCAACCGCTGCATAGCGGCGGTAGAAAACATCTTCGAAAAATTGAAAATTCCTGCGGACACGGTCTCGCTGGGTTCCGTAGAGTTGTCGCAGCCCCTCACGAAGGAAAAAATGACGGCACTGGATGCCGAACTGAAAAAGTACGGATTTGAAATCTTGCAGGACGCTTCACAAAAATTGATAGAAAATGTAAAGCGTATCGTCATCCAGAAAATTTCTGAACTGGACATCCCGGAAGACTTCGTACTATCGAAGTTTATCAGCAGCAAACTTTCTAAAGATTACAGCGCGGTCTCGAAAACTTTCTCACTAAACTCAGACATTACACTGGAGCAATATTTTATTTTACAAAAAATAGAAAAAGTGAAAGAATTGCTCGTTTACAATGAATACACGCTTACCGAAATCTCGGGAATGCTCGGCTACAAAAGTGTACAGCATCTCTCGGCACAGTTCCGGAAGGTAACCGGATACACTCCCTCAGCCTTTAAAGAAATGAAAAAAAAAATAAGAATCCCATTGGATAAAATTTAGCACCTACGCAACTTATGCTCAATGATTTAATTATTACACTTCTCAATTTTAATTAAAATTAACAGTGTTTATTTCATTTGTTTAACATAAAACAATCTTAATGTAAATTTTTACCACAAATCTTCCATAAAAGTTAAGTTAAAATAAGCATTGGTTAGTCGGATTTTTTCATAAAATTTTTTAATCGTGATTTATTTTGACTTTTTTACTAGAGAAAATGATTCTGAAATTACTTTATCATCGATAGAATTGAGCAATTATAAATTTGATTAAGATTAAGAGTATTTAGCCATACATCTTAACACATTAATGTTAAAAAAGTTTTACGAACTAAAGCAAGCTTGGCCGTAAAACTTTTTTTTATACTATTTTTCCATATAAGTATAACAGCATGTCACCCTAATAACGGAACTTTACACTGTTAAAATTTAATAAAAATGGAAAATAATAAACACCCCTCTGAAAGAATATCACCGTCATCGGTGTACTATTGCCCCATGGAATGCGAGGGTGAAAAAGTATATTTCGAGGCGGGAAAACGCTGCCCAGTCTGCAATATGTTCCTTGTCCCAATAGAAGAACGCGCGGATTACAAAAGCAAACCACAAACCTACTCCAAAACCAACCTCCCGGAAAGTTTCCACAACAAATTGGGCGAATATTACTGCCCCATGTTCTGCGAAGGCGAGAAAACCTATCTCACCGAAGGAAGCTGCCCCGTTTGCCACATGCATTTAGAGGTTATTGATGAGGATTTGTTGGCGGGAAGCCAGCACCAACAACTAAACAACAACCAACAACCAACAACCAACAACCATCTACAAACCCAAGCCGGAAAATACTACTGTCCTATGTTCTGCGAGGGCGACAAGGTGTATGACAGCAATGTGGGCTGCCCTGTCTGCGGGATGGATCTCGTGCAAATCCCTGGAGCCAGTGGGGAAGTCGCTGAAGACACCACTTACATAGATCTCCGGAGGAAATTTTTAATCGCATTAGCGTTCACCATTCCTTTGTTCATCATTTCCATGGGTGGGATGTTCGGCCAGATGCCGTTTTCAACAAAAACTTCTGGCATCATCCAGCTTTTGCTCACCCTGCCCGTACTTTTCTATGCAGGGTGGTTTTTGATGATGCGCGGCTACCGCTCGTTCCGCAGTGGGAAACTGAATATGTTTTCGCTCGTGGCACTCGGTGCGGCAGCGGCGATCTTGTTCAGTATTTTTGCCCTATTTTTTCTGGAAACATTGCCCCATTCCGTGAACCACCACGGCGAAGCACCATTGTATTTTGAATCTGTAGCCGTCATCCTTACCCTCGTAATCATGGGACAGATGATGGAGGCAAAGGCGCATCAAAAAACAGGAAATGCCATCAAGGAATTGATGCAACTTTCACCAGATACGGCCAACCTAATCATTAAAAATATTGAAAAAAAAGTACCACTCTCAGAAGTAAAAGTGAGCGATATTTTAAGGATAAAACCCGGCGAAAAAATTCCTGTGGATGGAAAAATAACGGACGGTAGTTCCACCGTAGATGAAAGCATGATTACGGGCGAACCCACACCGGAGCAAAAAAACAGCGGCGACCGCGTAACTGCCGGAACACTAAACGGCAATGGTACTTTTCTGATGATTGCAGAGAAAATAGGTAGCGAAACCCTTCTTTCCCAAATCATTGCGATGGTAAACGAGGCTAGCCGTAGCAAAGCCCCGATACAAAAACTGACAGACCGCATTTCAAGAATTTTCGTTCCGGTGGTGATTGTGATTTCCATTTTAACCTTTTTCCTTTGGTGGATTTTCGGTGGTGAAAACTCATTAATTATGGCTTTTGTGAATGCCGTTGCAGTACTGATTGTCGCCTGTCCATGTGCACTCGGATTGGCAACGCCCATGTCGCTCACGGTGGGTATCGGAAAAGGTGCTCGCAATGGTATTTTGATTAAAAATGCCGAAGCCCTCGAAAAATTCAATAAAACGAATGTCCTTATTACGGATAAAACCGGAACGATGACGGAGGGCAAACCTTCATTAAACCAAATAAAATCCACAGGGACTCTTTCCGAAAATGAAATTCTGAAACTTGCGGCATCACTAAACCAAAATTCTGAACATCCGCTCTCTGGCGCCGTTTTGAATAAATTTAAAGAAAATCAATCTGATTATTTTAAAGTCGAAAACTTCGAAAATATTTCTGGAAAGGGCGTGCGCGGAAAGATAGATGGTGAAGAAATATTACTCGGAAATTGGGCATTAATGCAAGAAAACCAAATCGCAGCGGAGGAAGACGACAGTCAAAATGCGGCTACCGTTTCTTACCTTTCAAAAGGCGGAATATTGCAGGGAATGCTTTATTTTTTAGATAAAATTAAATCCAATGCGAAGAAGTCCGTAGAGTACCTTCAAGAACAGAATATTGAGGTCGTAATGCTTACCGGAGACAGCGAAAATGCCGCAAAAGCCGTAGCAGAAGTTCTCGGTATAAAAAATTACCAATCGCGTTGTCTTCCGCATGATAAAATGGATTATATAAAAAAGCTGCAATCTGAGGGAAAAATCGTGGCCATGGCGGGGGATGGTATTAATGATGCGCCAGCTCTTGCACAAGCCAACATTGGTATTGCGATGGGCACGGGAAGCGCAGCAGCGATAGAGAGTGCAGAAATAACCTTGCTCAAAGGTAATATACTCGGAATAGCCAAAGCCAAAATTTTGAGTGATGCTTTACTGAAAAACATTAAACAGAACTTATTCTTCGCATTCATTTACAACACTTTAGGTATCCCGATTGCCGCGGGACTACTCTACCCTTTCTTCGGTATCTTGCTTAGCCCGATGATTGCCGCCGCCGCCATGAGTTTATCCTCGGTCTCTGTGATTTTAAATTCGTTACGGCTAAATGGGGTCCGGCTGGATAAAAATTAATGACCTCCCAAATTGTTTTTACTAAAGTTTAAAGGCTTATTAAAGTTTCTTAAATAAATTTTAAAGTCCCGATTTAGAGCCTTCGCGGCAATGAATTTGCTTTAATATTTTTAAACAAAATAAAAAATCATGAACACACTAAATGGAAAAAAAATCGCGGTACTTGCTGCCGACGGTTATGAGCAATCTGAATTGGAAAGCCCTATTGAAGCATTGAAAAACGAAGGTGCGGAGGTGGAAATTATCTCCCTGAAAAGTGGCGAAATCAAAGCGATGAATGACCATGATTGGAGCAATAGTGTAAAAGTGGACAAAACTGCAGCCGAAGCAAAAACCGATGATTACAACGGCTTGGTGTTGCCGGGTGGTGTTATCAACCCTGATGCTCTTCGCGCTGATAAAGATGCAGTGCAATTTGTAAAAGACTTTATGAGTACAGGGAAACCGGTCGCCGCCATTTGTCACGGTCCGCAAACTTTGATCGATGCAGAGGTGATTTCCGGTAAGAAAATGACTTCCGTGAAAGCCATTTCCAAAGACCTCGAAAATGCAGGCGCAACCTGGGTAGATGAAGAAGTCGTAACCGACGGGAACCTTACCACAAGCCGTACTCCGGAGGATTTGCCTGCTTTCAACAAAAGAATTATTGAGGAATTTTCAAAATAGTCCCTCTCAGTTTTAAAAAAAACCCTTTCATTTAAATTTTTGAAAGGGTTTTTATCTATTAAAAAAACTCAATTTTCAATCAAATTTGACTATTTTTAAAAATTAAAAACCCAGACGATGGACGAAAAAATACCTTCTCAACAGACCGGCGGACACAACGACACGCGTTCGGAAGTGAAATTTAGCAATGCCGATGAAGCTGCAAAACATTTTGAAACTGTTAAAAAAAGGTTCCTAAATGTAAACGACTGGGAAAAATTTGCAGGCGAGGAAAAAGCTGAATTTAAATTGTGCAATACCGAAGGCGAGGTACTTTCCGATGAACCGGAAGTTGGAAATTATTTCCGCATAAAAATTCCGGGACCGCACAACCCGACCGGAGAAAGTTTTGATTGGGCGAAAATTGAAGCGGTGGAAAAAGAGAAAAATGCAGACTCCGAAAGCATATACATTCGTGTAAGACCTGCCCACAATCCTACCGCGCCCAACGAGAAAACAGCTCATTTTTTTGATGAAAAAGCTACCTCAAATTTCTTAATTAAAAGAGAAGGAAACTTAGTAGCAGCCGAAGTCCACGGTAGAAATGAAGTCCCGAATACAGATGAAAATTTGTCTTTAGTTGAAAAAATCCGAAACGGATTGGTTGCCATCGGAGGAAGTATCGCAGGAAGCAAATTTCAATGGAAATCCTTAACCGAAGGGCTCATAAAAAGCGATGAGTAAAGCCATAATTGGGTGTTCAGGATTTTTGGAGCGGCTTTGGAAAGGCACATTCTACCCCGAAGATCTGCCCTCAAAAGACTACCTTCCCTACTATTCCACCAAACTCGACGCTGTGGAAGTGAATTCTACTTTTTACCGAAAGCCACTGCTGAAAACATTGGAAAACTGGTATGAGAAAACCGGGAAGGATTTTAAATTTTTCATTAAAATTCCGAAGACCATTTCTCACATTAAAAAATTGACCGACACGAAGACAGAAACCGAAGAATTTTGCACACACATCTCGTCGGGGTTGAAAGAAAAAATGGCTGGTTTTCTGTTTCAGTTGCCACCATCGTTTCATTTCAGCGATGAAAATATGAAAAAATTGATTGATACTGTGGATAAAAATTACTTGAATGTAGTGGAATTTCGACATCAATCATGGTGGAATGAAGAAGTAATGACAGCCTTAAAATCACAAAATATCGTATTTTCTGGGGTAAGTTTTCCGAAAGATATTCCGGCGGAATTCGTCATTAACAATGATGAAACCGCCTATTACCGTTTGCACGGCGTGCCTGTTTTGTTTAAATCTGAATATTCCGAAGAAGAAATGCAAGATTTAGCGAGCAAAATAAAAGAATCCGATCGCAAGGTTTATGTTTTCTTCAATAATACGTGGGGAACGGCGGCAGTAAAAAATTCGGTTTATTTAAAAGAGATTTTGGAGGGATGAAAACTTTTTGGCTTTGCATTTAATTTAAATTCAGACGGGCAAAACTTTGTTGACTTTACTAAGCGAAGCGGCTCTGCGGACTTTAATTATAGGATTTATTGATAAAAAAAAATGCGAGCTTTGCGTTTATAAAAAAATATCTAATTCAGAATGTAAAATACTTTACAAATCAAATTCATGAAAAAGAAACTTGTTGCCCTTACTGGCGCCGGAATTTCCGCGGAAAGCGGCGTAAAAACATTCCGTGACAGCAACGGACTTTGGGAAAATTACCGCATAGAAGATGTGGCAAGTCCAGAAGGTTTTGCCAGAAACCCGCAGATGGTATTAGATTTCTATAATGCACGGCGGCGCCAACTGAACGAAGTGCATCCAAATGAGGCACATAAAATCCTTGCTGAACTTCAAGAACATTTTGACGTACAAATTATTACCCAAAATGTGGACGATCTGCATGAGCGTGCGGGCTCCGAAAATGTCCTGCATCTTCACGGCGAACTAAAAAAAGCTCGCCCGGTAAATTCTGAAACATCTATAATTCCTTGGGTAAATGATTTAAACATCGGAGATTTGAATTTTGAAGGCATACAACTGCGCCCTCACATTGTGTGGTTTGGCGAGATGGTTCCAAATATGGAAACTGCGGTGGAATTGACCGGACAGGCGGATATTTTCGTGGTTATCGGCACTTCTATGCAGGTTTATCCGGCAGCGGGGCTGGTAAATTATGTTCCCGAGCATTGCGAAATTTACGGTATCGATCCTTCGCTCGAAAACAGTTTTGCCAAAGACGGTCATTTCTTCAAAACCACCGCTACCGAAGGAATGCGCAGGTTGAAAAGCATTTTACTTGAAAATATTTAAACGCTCCTTAATACACCATCAAAACATTGACAATCAGTCAATTATTTCCATTTTTTCTTGTTTTTTTTATCTTTATATAGCTTAGAGCTATTAACCCTGTGCAAATAAGTAGTGAAAAAATTCAAAAGCGAAGCCAAAATTGTTCCGCACCATGCCGGAGGATTTTATTGATGACAAATACGAACTCTTATTGCTTTTGTAGAGGTAGACTGGGACTTTTTGAAGATGTATTTTTCCCGCTGTATTCCAAAACGGGCAATCCGAGCCATCAGATTCGTTTTACGGTGGGCTGTCTGCTGCTGAAAGAACCTTTAGAAATTAGGTGTCGAGAACCTTTTTTCTGACTGATCATATACCGCTATATGCAGTATTTTTGTGGAAGGGTTTTCTTTGAGCGCGCGTTTCCCTGCGACCTAAGTAATTTTTGTCGATTCAGAAAAAGAATTGGCGAAAAGGACATCGGAAAAAGAAGGGTTAAAGCAAAGCCAGCGCTACACCAAAGTCAGCACACAGCTGGTGCACCAGACCTTCAACGGGAAACATCCAGAAAGAGCAAAGACAGTAAGAAACACACAAAGTCATCAAGCGTATTCGGACTTAATTTTAACCGGCATATATTGTACAAAAAAATGAAAATGGAGGTTTGTTAAGACGTGACTAATCATCGTTTCTCTTTTAAAGACCAACCTGTTTTTAATCCTATGATAAAAATTACCAGCAGCAGCTCACCTACAGCCAAAATAATATCCCCCGGAACACGCAGCCATCGTAAGGTTGTCATCATATCCGTATGCATAAATTCTGCGGATCTCGCATACCAATAGCCTTCTTTGATAGAAGCTACCGACTGCATGATGCCGATAGGAAGCAAACTGATAACCACCATGACAAGTAATCCAATATTAATCATCCAAAATGCCCAACCAATCAATGTATCATTCCACTGGCGATCAGGATAAAGCCCTCTCAGCATAAAAAGCATTAGGCCAATACCGAGAATACCATACACGCCGAACAATGCAGCATGACCATGGACGGCCGTGGTATTCAGCCCTTGAATGTAGTATAGGGCAATAGGAGGATTTATAGCAAAACCAAAGATTCCTGCACCCAAAAAATTCCAGAAACACATAGCAATGAAACAGTAGATTGGCCATCTGTAAGCCTTAATCCATTTGGTGGATTTACTGATTTGGTAATTTTGCCAAGCTTCATAGCCGATAAGGACTAGCGGCACAATTTCTAATGCACTGAAAGTCGCTCCCAATGCCAATACCCCGGTAGGCGTGGCACTGAAATACAAATGGTGAAATGTACCTAAAATACCTCCCGAAAGGAAGATTATAGTGGAAAACAAAACCGATTGTGTCGCAGATTTAATATTCAATAATCCCAAGCGGGTAAATAGGAAGGCAGCAACCACTGTGGCAAATACTTCAAAAAATCCCTCTACCCAAAGGTGTACAACCCACCACCGCCAATATTCGGCGATAGCCATGTGGGTTTGTCGGCCATACATAAGGCCTGCGCCGTAAAACAAGGCAATAGCAACAGCGGAAAGAGTGAACAATGTCAGAAGGTGCTTGTTTTCATCCCGTTTGCGTAAAGCAGGAAGCAATGCTCGCACCACAAGTACCAACCAAAGAATAAGCCCTAACAGTAACAAAATCTGCCATATTCTCCCGAGTTCCACATACTCGTATCCGGAATGTCCCCACAGGAAATTATCCACATAACCCAATTTCTGCATAACGCCCATCCATTGTCCTGCCAAAGATCCCAATACCACGATGAGCAGCGCGCCAAACAGCACATTTAAACCCAGTACCTGATATTTTGGTTCATACGCAGAAACTGCAGGAGCGATGTACAATCCCGTAGCCAACCACGAAGTAGCAATCCAATAGAAATGCTTGAACCGTATTGACTCTTCCTGAATCCTTGCCTATAAAACCTTGATATTTGCCTCCTTTTATCTCCACCATGGTTTTAGTTGAAACGAGAGGCGTAATCCGTTGTGAAACCTTTTGGTTAGGCGTAGTTTTAGAGCCATCCGAACACGCCGAAGCACCAAATAGAGCCATGATGAAAAGTAGGGCGCCTTTCATAATACTTTAATTATTTTTTTTGTAAACCGCAGGATTTTCTGCACCGGTCACTTTTATTTTTCCTAAAGCACCTTTGTTAAATGCTCTGAAAATCGCGTGATCCACGATCACATATTCCCCTGGCACCGTAGCTTTGAACTCTACAATCGCCGCGCCCCCCGCCGGAATTACCGTAGTCTGAACATTGTGATTTACGGCACTACCTCCTTCTGGATATACATTATCGAAAATTTCCCCGATGATGTGGAAAGAAGAAATCAAGTTAGGACCCCCATTCCCTACGAAAACACGAACCGTTTCGCCGGTTTTCACTTGGAGCTCTTTATCGCCAAGAAGTGATGCCGTGTGACCATTGAACACCACATAATTAGGTTTTTCATCAATGGCTTTGTTCATGTCAAATTCCTGTAATCCTTTGTCTCCGAAATTTCCCTTTGTGTAGAAGTCACCTTGCATGATGTAGAATTCTTTATCCACTTTTGGCAGACCGCCTTCCGGCTCAATCAAAATAAGTCCGTACATCCCATTAGCAATGTGCATTCCCACTGGCGCAGTGGCACAGTGATAAACATACAAACCGGCATTTAGCGCTTTAAAAGTGAAAGTTTTCTCCGTACCCGGAGCTACAAAAGTTGCTACCGCGCCACCACCTGGACCATTCACAGCATGGAGGTCTATATTGTGTGGCAGCATACTATTTTCATTGTTTTTCAGATGCAGTTCTATCTCATCGCCTACGCGGGCACGGATAAAACTTCCCGGAACAGTTCCGTTAAAAGTCCAGAAATGATACTGGGTACCATTTGCCAATTCGCCAGTTTTTTCAATAGTTTCAAGACGAACCACAATTTTTTTAGCAGCACGCTGACCGATTGGAGCCGGTACATTTGGCGGAGCTAACAATTTCATCTGTTCGGTGGAACCATCTGTTTTAATGGTTTCCGTGTTTTCCTGGGAAACGGTTTGCTTGGCAGGATTTTGCTTGCAGGATTGGAATGCAATACCTAACGAAAGTAGACCGCCACATAAAATTAATTTTTTCATAGCATTGTATATTTTTTTATTTAGTTTACTTTAAAAAAGTGCGCTGAAGTTCCAAATCCTCAATAAAAGAATCTATCGATGACTGATCTAAAGCCAATTTAATTTTTTGGCGAATGACTACGAAATCCTTGTGCACCGGGCAAGGCGTCACATCCGAGCATTGTTTCAAGCCCAAGGCGCACCCTGAAAAAATTTTATCTCCATCGAAAAACTTTACCACATCTGCCAAAGAAGTTATACGGTTTTCTGTACTCATAAAAAATCCACCATTTGGTCCTTTTGCCGAAGTAACAAAACCCTTTTTAGACATTTGCTGTAGGATTTTCGCAATAAAATATTCGGACGAATCTATTCCGGCGGCCACATCGGCAATTCCCAACCTCTCCCCATTTTGAGTTTTCTGAGCTATGTAAATCAATGCTCGTAACGCATTTTCGCAAGTTTTTGAAAACATTTACATTTTTTATACACCAAAGGTAATATCTTTTCTCTAATAAAACACTAAATAGTATTTTATTTTTTAGTGATTTTATTCATGCAGCTTTTTTCATGTTTAAAATGTGTATCAAACCGGACTATAAATTCATAAAACAAAATGAATAACGCCGCAATAATTTTCGTTTTCAGAATTTAGTTGATTACTTTTGTAACCTGATCACTCATCAACAAAAAAAATATGAAACTTTCCAAACTTATACTCCTTCCCGCAACGATTGTCGTAGGGATTCTCCTACTGAACGCTTGCAAACAAGGAATGCCCCAGGGCGCAGTTCCTGTGAAAAATTTCAATGCCGAAAAATATTTGGGTAAATGGTACGAAATCGCGCGTTTCGATTTTATGTTTGAGAAAGGTCTGGATCATACCACGGCTGAATATTCCCTAAATCCAGACGGCTCTATAAAAGTGGTCAACCGCGGCTACAAAACCGCCGAGAAGATATGGAAAGAAGCAGTGGGAGAAGCCAGATTTATTGATGACAAATCCACCGGAAGGCTCAAAGTTTCTTTCTTCAAACCGATTTGGGGTGCGTATAACATCCTTTCCTTAGACGGTGATTACCAATATGCATTGGTGGCTGGTGATAATTTAAAATACCTCTGGATTCTCTCCCGTGAAAAAACCATTCCGCAGGATATTCGGGAAAAATATCTTTCTTTAGCTAAAAAATTAGGCTACCAAACAGAGAATATGGTTTGGCCAAAGCATGATTGAGGTTAGAATTAAAGATATTAAATAAACTTCAAACCGAGTATGAAGCTCATCGAATTTACAAACAAAGGCATCTATTGTCCGCAAGGTGGTTTTTATATCGACCCATGGTTTCCGGTCGATTTTGCCGTCATCACTCATGGGCACGGCGATCACGCGCGTTGGGGTATGGGGCATTACCTATGTCATCATTTCACCAAACCGATTTTAAATAAAAGAATTGGCGAAGACATTTCCGTACAAAGTATGGAATACGGCGAAACCATCAACAAAAATGGTGTGAAAATCACGCTATTTCCTGCGGGTCATATCATCGGTTCGGCGCAAATTCGATTGGAATACAAAGGTTATACAACGGTGGTTTCCGGAGATTACAAACTTCAGGACGACGGACTTTCCACGCCGTTTGAAACGGTGAAATGCAACGAGTTCGTCACGGAATCCACCTTCGGGCTGCCCATCTACAACTGGCTTTCCGTGGAAGACATCAGCGCGCAGATGCGAGGTTGGGTTTTGCAAAATCAGGCACGGCAAAAGACTTCTGTTTTCGTGGGTTATTCTTTGGGAAAGGCGCAAAGAATCTTGAAAGCCTTAGAAAATACGGATGAAATATTTGTCCATTCTTCTATTGTTAGGTTGAATGATGCATTGTCAGAAGTCGGAATTATTTTACCAAAACATAAACCTTTAAATTTGTTTGAAAATCCGAAAGAGGTACAGGGGAAAATCGTCATCGTGCCGCCAGCCTTGCTAGATAGCAACATCATCAAGAAAATTCCGGATTCCGCCACCGCCATTTGCTCCGGCTGGATGCAGGTTCGCGGTTCTCGGCGCTGGCGCAGTGCTGATGCAGGTTTTGCCGTAAGCGACCACGCCGATTGGAAAGATCTCCTGACCGCCATAAAAGCCACAGAAGCTGAAATGGTGCATGTGACCCACGGCTTTACCCATGTTTTCTCAAAATATTTGAATGAAATCGGAATTACTTCAGATGCCGTGCAAACGCAATTCGGTAACGATGAAGACCCTGGTGATGGGCGCAGCGATGAGGAATTAACAGTGAAAAAAGATCAGGATGCGTAATTTTGCCCAACTTATTTCTGCATTGGAAAGCACCAACAAAACCAATGCGAAACTGGATGCCATGGTGCAATACCTACAAACCGCACCGGATGCTGACAAACTTTGGTTTGTGGCACTCTTCACCGGAAAACGCCCGAAACGCAATGTTTCCACAGCGCTGATGAAGGATTGGGCGATAGAAATTGCGCAAATTCCATACTGGCTTTTTGTGGAAAGTTACAGCAGCGTGGGCGATTTGGGGGAAACATTGTCGCTGGTTTTGCCGGCTCCATCCCAGGTCATGCAGAAAACCCTTTCGGAGTGGATGCAGGAAATCATCAGCCTCACCGGGAAATCCGACGAGGAGAAGAAAAATTTTGTATTAAATGCCTGGGATGGACTGGATTTCACCGAAAGATTTATTTTCAACAAATTACTCGGCGGCAGCTTTCGGATTGGCGTTTCCTCTAAAATGCTGGTCAACGCTTTAGCAAAATATTCCGACAACGAACCTACCGCAATCATGCATTCCATAATGGGAAAATGGTCGGTTGAGACGACGGATTTTGAAGACCTTATCTCCGGTAAAAATTCAAATCCCGATCTTTCTAAACCCTATCCTTTCTGCCTCGCCTATCCGTTGGAAAAGGAAATTACGGAACTTGGGAATTCTCTAGATTGGGCAGTGGAATACAAGTGGGACGGCATCCGCGGGCAATTTATAAAAAGAGAAGACGAGGTTTTTATTTGGTCCAGAGGAGAGGAACTGGTAACACCGCAATTTCCGGAAATAGCCGATGCACTTCAAAAAATTCCCGGTGATTTTGTTATCGATGGAGAAATTTTGGTCGTGAAAAATGGTGAAGTTTTAAACTTTAACGAACTTCAAAAACGCCTAAACCGCAAGAATATTCCTAAAAAAATGTTGGAAGAACTGCCCGTGGCAGCATTTGTTTATGATCTAATCGAACTCAACAGCGTAGATTTGCGCACCGAACCCTTTCAACAAAGACGCCAAAAACTGGAAACCTGGATGCTCGGAAATCCTTCTTCAGCGTTGAAAATTTCGGATAAAATTAAATTTAATGATTGGGCAGAACTGAATGACATCCGCGAAAACGCAAGAGACATCAACGCGGAAGGTTT
This sequence comes from Chryseobacterium sp., assembly GCA_018260475.1. Lineage (GTDB taxonomy): Bacteria > Bacteroidota > Bacteroidia > Flavobacteriales > Weeksellaceae > JAGLBA01. Next base: position 138,048 of record JAGLBA010000004.1, read on the forward strand.
GATGCTGAAAAATCAAAACTCGCACTACCATTCTGGAAGAAAAAAAGGCGACTGGTGGAAGTGGAAAATTTCTCCTCTCACGATAGATGCCGTGCTTATATATGCCCAAAAAGGCAGTGGCCGCCGTAGTTCTTACTATACAGATTATACTTTTGCCGTGAAAGATGGTGACAAATTGGTGACTTTGGCAAAGGCCTATTCCGGGCTTACCGACAAAGAAATTATGGAAGTCAGCAAGTTTGTAAATGCCAATGCCGTTGAAAAATATGGCCCCGTAAAAACCGTGAAGCCCGAACTCGTTTTCGAGATTGCTTTTGAAGGCATCGGCTTTAGCAGTCGCCATAAAAGTGGTGTGGCAGTGCGATTCCCAAGGATTGTAAGATGGCGCAAAGACAAAACCGTGGACGAGATAGATGAATTGGAGGAAATAAAAAAATGGATAAAATAGTGCGGCAAAATCCATTTATTAACACAGAAAAACCAATATCGGGTGTGCTATTTACCGAAACGGAGGGATATAGGATTATCCAGAACTGGATGGCGGAAAAGGGATTGCAACCCTTTAAATTTCAAGCTGATACCTGGGAAAAGTTTGATAAAAATTACAGTGGAATGGTGGTGGCGCCTACCGGCTTTGGAAAAACCTACTCGGTATTTCTGGCGCAGATCATTCATTTTTTTAATCATTTCGAAGACTATGGCAAAGGCCTAAAACTCATCTGGATCACACCGCTCCGCTCATTAGCAAAAGACATCGCCAAAGCCATGGAAGAGGCCATAGCAGAAATCGGACTGGACTGGACTGTAGGCATACGCAATGGCGACACAGATATTAAAATTCGGCAACAACAAACCCGAAAAATGCCTGATATTCTGCTACTTACTCCCGAAAGTATGCACTTGCTTTTGGCTCAAAAAAACAATTCGGCTTTCTTCAAAGACTTAAAATGCATCGCCGTAGATGAATGGCACGAACTCCTCGGAACCAAACGCGGCGTGATGGTAGAACTTGCACTTTCCTACCTAAAAATGCAGCGCCCACAGATAAAAATCTGGGGAATCACCGCTACCATTGGCAATCTTCAGCAGGCGATTGAAGTACTGATACCATATAGTGGTAAAAAAACCAAAGTGGTATCAAAGGAAAAAAAGAAAACGGAAATCATCCCCGTATTTCCCGATGAGATTGAAGTTTTGCCGTGGGCAGGGCATATGGGAGCGAAACTGGCAGAAAAAGTGGTAAGGATTATTTTAAATTCTAAATCTACCATCGTTTTTACCAATACCCGCAGCCAGAGCGAAATGTGGTACCAGTTGCTTCTGGAGGCGCATCCCGATTTTGCAGGGCAAATTGCCATTCATCACAGTTCGATTGATTCGCATTTGAGGATTTGGATTGAAGAAAATTTGAGTTCCGGCAAACTAAAAGCGGTCGTTTCCACCTCATCGTTGGATTTGGGCGTAGATTTCAAACCGGTGGACACAGTGATACAAATTGGTTCACTGAAAGGCGTTGCAAGATTTCTACAACGCGCAGGCCGCAGCGGGCATTCGCCTTTTGAGACTTCAAAAATATATTGTGTACCTACTCACACGCTGGAACTCATCGAAGTATCGGCCATAAAGGAAGCCGTGAAACGCCAAGTGGTAGAGCCGCGGGAGCCGATGGTGCTTTGTTTTGATGTTTTGGTGCAGTTCCTGGTCACCATAGCCGTTGGTGAAGGTTTCAAAGCTGAAAAAATGTTTAAAATTATCAAAAGAACATTTTCATTTTCGGAGATGACGGAGCAGGAATACCGCGAGATTTTGGAATTTCTCACGGTAGGTGGCGGCGCATTAAAAAACTATGATGAATTTCACAAAGTTGTGATCGACAAAGGAATATACAAAGTCACTTCCCGAAAAATCGCCATGCTGCACCGTATGAATATGGGCGTGATTGTAAGCGATGCCATGTTGAAAGTGAAACTGATGGGCGGCAGTTATGTAGGAATGGTAGAGGAATATTTCATCACCAAACTGAAAAAAGACGACAAATTTATCCTCGCCGGGCGCACCATGGAAGTGGTAATGATGAAGGAAATGACCGTTTATACCAGACTTGCAAAAGGAAGGGCGATTGTGCCCAGTTATCTGGGAGGTCGCTTGCCGCTGAGTTCCAGCCTGAGCCATTTCATGCGCGAAAAGCTCTCTGAATCGCTGAATCCCTCGTCCAAAGAGAAAGAACTAAACTTCATGCTTCCGCTATGGCAGGAGCAAGAATTGTACTCCCACATACCGAAAAGCGACGAGCTTTTGGTAGAACTAATCAAGAATCGGGAGGGTTATCATCTTTTTATTTACCCGTTTGAAGGACGCTTGGTGCACGAGGTTATGGCAGCGCTGGTGGCGTTTCGGATTTCTAAAATCCAACCCATCACATTTTCTATGGCGATGAACGATTACGGTTTTCAGTTGTTTTCTGACCAGCCCATCCCGGTTACGGATGAAAATATCCGCACGATTTTTAGCAAAGAAAACCTGATGGCGGATGTGGCAGCGAGCATCAACGCCACCGAAATGGCTAAACGGAAATTCCGGGACATCGCTATCATTTCGGGAATGGTTTTGCAAAACCTATATGGAAAACAAAGAAATAACAAATCCTTGCAGGCATCATCTGGATTGATTTTCAGTGTTTTAGAAGAACACAATCCGCACCATTTTTTGATTCGACAAGCCTACACGGAAGTTTTCAACCAACAGCTTGAGGAGGTGCGGCTAACAGAGGCTTTCCGGAGAATTCACAATTCTAAAATTGTTTTGGAACATGCGAAATCCTTCACGCCGCTGAGTTTTCCGCTAAAAGTAGATGGCATGCGCCAAACGCTTTCCAGCGAAGACCTTACCGCAAGAATTCTAAAATTGCAGGCTGAGGCGAAAAGGAGAAATAATATAAAATAGCACAGATTTTAGATGATTAAAATAGAAGAACTCGTATATAATTTTGCGCAATCACAGTGTGATTTTGAAAAGCAAATCCTTCTTACCAATCATTACCACGCCGATTGGGAGGCTGATCTTTTTTTAATTGATGAATACGGATTTTCACATGAAATAGAAATAAAACTTAGCAAAAGCGATTACAACAACGATTTTAAAAAATGCTACACCAACGCCCATACCGGGGAAAAATTTCTGAAACACGACAAGATTTTGGGCGGCGATTATATTGCCAATTTCTATTCCTTCCTATTGCCAATGGGCATGATTCCACATAATAAAATACCGCCACACTGCGGTATCATTGAGTTTTATCATGATGAAGACCATTGGGAAACCACCTTCAATATGATAAGAAATCCACAAAAAATCCATGAAACGCCGTATTGGAATTTGGTGGATAAAGATATGCTGCTCAGGCGGCTTGCCTTCAAAATTTTACAAAAAAAACTCACTCAAAAATCTGCAAGCGAACAGTTGATTTTTAAAAATTTTAAATTTCCCAATAGAATCTAATGAAAATTGCGAGCAAAGAAATATCCGTAGAGCAGCACCATTTTATCCTTACTAATCAGCGCGCTATGTTTTGGGAAAAGTACTCCGCGTTGGTTATCAGTGATTTACACATTGGAAAAACAGCACATTTTCGTAAGAACGGCATTGCAATTCCGAATTATATTCTGCATAAAGATTTGCAGCGACTGTCTTTTTTAATCCAGTATTTCTCAGCAAAGCATATTTACATCAACGGAGATTTGCTTCACGCAGGAAATAACTCCGATGTAGATATTTTTAAAACTTGGCTACAAGACTTTCCTTTAATTTCTTTTCATTTAATCGAAGGAAACCACGATAAAAACGGCAAAGATATATTTGAAAGTTTAGGCTTTAATTCTGTCCAAAAGCGTTTGGAGATAAACAATATTGTGCTCGTGCACGAGTTTGAAAAAACTTTGGATAAATTCCAAATCACAGGGCATATTCATCCTGGAATTGTTTTGGCTTCACGTATCAAAAAACTGAAATTGCCCGCTTTCGTATTGAATGATAGACAATTATTACTCCCCGCATTCAGTGAGTTCACAGGCTTGGATTTGCGCGACGACTTTTCAGATTGCAAAAGATTTCCTTTTCACCGAGATGCTATTTTTGAGTTTTAACAATAAAAACATTTAGATAAATTTTTACTAAATTGCAATTCCCTTGCTAAACTTTAAAAAACAAAGATATGGTTCTTAAAAATTTGAACTACCCGCTGGATTTCAAATTCAAAATTACTACTCTCGCGAGCGATTTTAGCATTACAGATAGCAATGGCAATTATGTTGGCTATGTGCGCCAAAAGTTGTTCAAATTCAAAGAGGATGTCGTAGTTTTCAATAATGAAAGTCGCTCCCAAGAACTTTTTAATATCAAGGCCGATAGATGGTTGGATTTCAACGCCTCCTACCGCATCACCGATGTTGTAAACAATAAAAACTATGGCCGCCTTGCCCGCAAGGGGATGCGCTCTTTTTGGAAAGCGACTTACAATATTTTCGATGAAAACGACCAACCAAAATTCCAAATCCGTGAGGATAATGCCTGGGTAAAGGTTTTCGATAGTTTTTTAGGTGAAATCCCTGTCATCGGGATGTTTACGGGATATTTTATGAATCCGTCCTACACCGTAACCGACAATAACGGGAAAGCCTATTTTCAACTAAAAAAAATGCCGTCCATGATTGGCAGAAGATTCCAGTTGATACGCCTTATCGACATCAATGACGAAGATGAAAGCCTTGTGGTGCTTTCTTTCCTAATGATGGTGCTTCTGGAAAGGGCTAGAGGATAACTTAGTAAAATCTAAATTTGATAAAACTGATTTACCTCACAGATACTTCCCTCCTACTTAATAAAATTAAAATGCTTGAAAATGTTCGGAGCAATGTTTATTTTGTATTTTTGGTTAAAATAAAATTCTATGGATATCACACATCTTGAACCTAAACAGGTTTGGAAAAATTTCTCCGCGCTGAACGCCGTTCCGCGCCCCTCGAAAAAAGAGGAAAAAGTAATCGAATTTATTAAGAATTTTGGTGAAAATCTCGGATTGGAAACTTCCGTGGACGCTACCGGAAATGTCATTATAAAAAAACCGGCCACTGCCGGGATGGAAGACTGCAAACCCGTGGTATTGCAATCGCACTTGGATATGGTTTGCCAAAAAAATTCCGACACACATTTTGATTTTGATACCCAAGGCATCGAAATGGAAATCGATGGCGATTGGGTGAAAGCGAAAGGTACAACTTTGGGTGCAGATAACGGGCTGGGTGTGGCGGCTATCATGTCAGTTTTGGAAAGTCAAGATATTCCGCATCCCGCTCTGGAAGCCTTGTTCACGATAGATGAGGAAACCGGAATGACGGGCGCATTTGGCCTTCAACCCGGACAATTGCAAGGGCAAATTCTTCTAAATCTAGACACCGAGGAAGATGACGAAATCGATATTGGGTGCGCCGGCGGAATAGATGTAACTGCGACGGCACAGTATGAACTGACCGAACCTGCCGGGCAAATCGTGAAAATCACCGTAAAAGGTCTGCAAGGCGGACATTCCGGGATGGATATTCACAAAGGTTTTGGTAATGCCAATGTTCTTTTGGGTAGATTATTATACAGCGGTGCAGGAAACCAAGATATTCAACTCATCACCATAGATAGTGGCAGTTTGCGCAATGCAATTCCGCGCGAAGGTTTTGCAGTTCTTTCTGTGAGAAATGCAGTAGAATTTATCGAGCAGGCAACTACTATGAAAAACGCTATTTTGGAGGAATTTGCAAGCGTAGAAAAGGATTTAGATATTTTACTTGAAAACTTCACTACTGCGGAAAAAGCAATTTCCAAAGAAGATTCTTTAAAATTAATCCTTGCCCTGAAAGCCGCTCACAATGGCGTTTACAGGATGTCACCAGATGTGGCGGATTTGGTAGAAGCATCCAACAATATCGCTCGTGTAGAATTGAAAAACGGTGTGCTGAAAATTATGAATCTCTCTCGTTCCTCGGTGGAATCTACTAAATTTGCCGTGGCAGAGCAACTCAAATCTGTATTTGAATTGGCGGGGATGGAAGTGGAATTTGCAGGCTCCTACCCAGGATGGAAACCAAAACCGGGATCAGAAATAGTGAAACTAATGGAGCAGATTTATGAAAAAGATTTTGGCTCCAAACCGCATGTTGTGGCTTGCCACGCAGGATTAGAGTGTGGTATCATTGGATCAAATTATCCGGAAATGGAGATGGTAAGTTTCGGCCCGACCATCCGTGGGGCTCACTCACCGGATGAGCGCGCCAGCATATCTTCAACCCAAAAATTCTGGGGTTTCCTAAAAGAAATTTTGGCAGCAATTCCTAAGAAATAAGCAAATTAATTACGCTTGTAAATTATTTTTAATCTGCTCAATCTAAAAAATTTGCGAGAATAACTATCAAAAATTAAGCATTAAATCCGAAAGCCTCAGCCGCTTTCGGATTTCTTTTTTTTAAATAAAAACAAAAGCCTAAAAACACTAAATTTGTAGTCTCTCTTAATGAAAATAATATTCCTCTTAATCCACGCGCTGTCAAGGCTCCCGCTTAGGGTGCTGTATTTTTTCGCAGACCTGATTTTCTTTGTCAATTTTTATATCATCGGTTATCGTAAAAAAGTGGTTTTCGATAATATCAAAAACTCATTTCCCGAAAAATCTTTAGAGGAAATTCAGGCGATCAGAAAAAAATTTTTTATAAATTTTTCAGACTACATCGTGGAGACTTTGAAAACATTTACCGTCTCCCAAACCGAGCTTCGAGTGAGGGTGCAGCACATCAACCAAGATGTTTTTCAGGACGCAAAAAACGAAAATAAAAATGTAATCCTCCTGGCGGGACATGTGTTCAATTGGGAATGGTACAATGCTCTGGCTGGCGGCTTGCCACAGTCTCAAACACACCCAGTGTATCGGAAAATGCAAAATGCTTTATGGGACACAGAAATCCAGAAGATTAGGAGCAAATTCGGAAACCAGCCGCTGGAGGCCAGCGATGTCATCCGCCACATCATGCGACACCCGAATGACGGCAGTAGGGTCTACCTCTTCGTGGCCGACCAATCACCGCTAATGATCAGCCATGGCATCGAGTTTTTAAACCAAAAAACACCTGTATTTATCGGGTATGACAAACTGGCTACGCGTTTGGATCTTGCCTTTATCTATTGCGATATGAAAAAAGTGAAGCGTGGTTTTTATCAGGTTAATTATTACAGAATTTTGCCAGATGGGGAAAAATTCGTAGAAATGGAAATGGTAAAAAAATTCCATAGACTTTTGGAAAACACCATCAAAAAAAGACCGGACAACTACCTGTGGTCGCACCGCAAATGGAAATACGCACAGTCCATCCAAAAACTATTTTAAATTATAAAAGTGAACCGCACCGCCATCGCCATACTGAATTGGAACGGAAAATCCTGGCTCGAGAAATTCTTGCCACAGGTGATTTTGCACTCGCCACAGGCGGATGTTTTCGTGATAGATAATGCCTCTACAGACGATTCTATCGAGTTTTTAAAGTCAAACTTCCCTGCTGTAAACATCGTAATTAATGACAAAAATCACGGGTTTGCCGGCGGTTACAACGAAGGTTTAAAAAAAATAAATGCCGAATTTTTTTGTCTTTTAAATTCCGATGTGGAAGTGTCGCCAAACTGGATTCCTCCTGTTTTAGATTTGTTTGATAAAGACCAAAACATAGCGGCTATTCAACCCAAAATTTTGGATTATAACAAAAGAGAATATTTTGAATTTGCTGGTGCAGCTGGTGGCATGATCGATAATTTAGGCTATCCTTTCTGCCGCGGAAGGCTTTTTGAAGACATCGAAAAAGACCTTGGACAGTACAACGATGAGGTAGAAATTTTTTGGGCATCGGGTTGCGCGATGTTTATCCGTTCCAAGGATTTTTTTGAGCAAAATGGTTTTGATGATCGGTTTTTTGCACACCAAGAGGAAATTGACCTTTGCTGGCGCCTAAAAAATGCCGGGAAGAAAATATTTTACACCGGGAAGTCCAGCGTTTACCATGTCGGCGGTGGCACTTTAAACAAACAAAGCCCGCACAAGACCTACCTCAATTTCCGCAACAATCTTTCTATGCTGCTAAAAAATCTACCCTTTCCGAAACTAATCTGGTTGATCTTCCTACGCCTTTGTTTAGATGGCATTGCCGGGATTGTTTTTGGATTAAAAGGGGGTTTCCCACACCTTTGGGCTGTGGTGAGGGCGCATTTCGGGTTTTATGCACTGGCTCTGGGAAGTTGGGAACGCCGACAGAAAAACCAAATCAGGCATTATTATCAAAATAAATGGCTGATTTTTAAGTATTTCCTTAAGATATTAAAATAATATTATTCTTTATCCGCGATATATTTTTTAATATCTTCCAGCGGAAATAGGTTTAAGACATCTTCTATTTTAATGGTTTTATGTTCGTGCAAAATGCTTTCCACAGAGGCTTTTGCGGCGGAATGGTTCGTCAATCGGTCCAATAAACCGTATACATTTACCATATTTTTGTGCGTATTTTTTTCATCGCCACCAAACCACGACCCGTTGAAGTGGTGTGCCACATAATTTCGCGGCAAGTCCTGAGAAAAATAAACCGATGGATACAGCGTCACACCGTGTTTCAGATGCTGAATTTCGTCTTTCATTCGGTCAGCGCCGTACTCTTTTTCCAACATTTCAGAAAAGATATCGGTATTGATTCTTTCCACAAATTTCTCTTGCGCATCGTAATAAGCCACAAAATCCTTAGCAATTTTATGCTTCGGCTCCGCCATCCAAAATGCAGAATACGGTACGCCTTTCACCTCGAAACCACAAACAGCCCGTTCATTTAAAAATTCTGTGAGCGGGAGTTTCAGTTCCATATCGGTATCCATGTAGATTCCGCCATGCTCATACATCACTTTTGAGCGTACATAATCCGACACAAACGCCCATTTCCCCTGTAAAAAAGCATCCTTCACATAGGCATTATCCTCTAGCGGCGAATTTTCTTCATTCCATTCAATGATTTCAAAATCAGGGTGCATAGCTTTCCAAGAGGCAATGCAATGCTCAGCAAGTTCCGATTTTGTATTCTTTCCGAACCAACAATAATGAATTTTTTTTGGTATCATATTTTTTTATTAAGGTTAAGGCAGACTTAGGCTAAGATTTAGTTTTAGATAAAAATAAAGTTTATTTTATTAAATTTGAACAAAGTTACGGACAATGAAATCCTCAGCAATCCTAATTCTTATGGCATTTTCAGCAATTATCAAACCATTCTCTGCGCAGGAAATTTCCCCGCGCTACACCCCAAAACCGTATGTGGAAATCCAAAGCCCGGAATGGCTGAAAAACGCCACGATTTATGAACTGAATGTCCGACAGTTTTCCCCGGAAGGCAACTTTAAAGCCATTGAAAAACAACTATCACGCCTAAAAAAAATGGGCATTGATATCATTTGGCTCATGCCCATCAACCCAATTGGGGAAATCAACCGTAAGGGAAGTTTGGGAAGTTATTATTCGGTAAAGGATTATTTGGCAGTGAATCCTGAATTTGGAACCAAAAATGATTTCCGGGATTTGGTAAACGCCATTCACGCGCAAGGAATGCACATCATTATCGATTGGGTGGCTAACCACAGTAGTTGGGACAATCATTTGGTAAAGGACCACCCCGATTGGTATGCGAGGACGCGCGAGGGAAAATTCCGCCCTACCCCGTGGCGCGATTATGATGACATTATTGAATTTGATTATACCAAACCCGCACTTCGAAAATACATGACCGACGCTATGAAATTTTGGGTCAAGGAATATGATATAGACGGATTCCGGTGTGATGTGGCGAGTTTTGTTCCCATTGATTTTTGGGTAAATGCAAGACAGGAATTAGATGAAATAAAGCCCGTTTTCATGCTCGCCGAAGCCATGGATAAGGAGCTGCACCGCAAAGCATTCGATGCGACTTATGCGTGGGAACTTTGGAGCATCACCCACCAAATAGCCACTCAAAATAAGAGTATAAAAGCACTGACAGAGGGCTACATCGCCGAGCATATATCCATTTTTCCGAAAGAGGCCATCCGTATGAATTTCACCGATAACCACGATAAAAATTCGTGGGAAGGCACGCAATACAGTAATTTTGGAAAGTCATTACCAGCGATGATGGTTTTGATGACGATGATGGACGGGATGCCGCTGGTGTACAACGGACAAGAAGCCGGACTGGACCTTTCGCTAAAATTCTTTGATAAAGACCCGATTTTTTGGAAAAAACACGAAAACGAAGAAATTTACACCCAATTATTTGCTTTAAAACATAAAAACCAAGCATTATGGAACGGGAAATGGGGCGGCGAAATGGTACGAATCATGAATGACAAGATGGACGAAGTATTGTCTTTTGTACGAGAAAAGAATAGAGAAAAAGTTTTGACAGTCATCAATTTAAGCAACAAAACCGTGACTGCCACCATGGACACCCACTACGACAGCGGCACCTACACCAACCTTTTTAGCGGAAAGGAATTTACTTTACCAAAAAATTTAACCCTGACGATGCAGCCGTGGGAATATTTGGTGCTGCATAAGGAATAAGGGAGATAAAGTAAATCATTTTTCTATGTAATTATTTTATATAAAATATGCTCCATAAAACTTTTCAAATTTAATTTTTAAACAGGCTTTTATTCGAGAATAAACTATCTTTCGCTTTCAGTATTCACAAAACCGCTAATTTGATAGACTTCATTGCCATAGATTTTGAAACCGCCACCCACGAGAGGCATTCTGCCTGTGAGATGGGGATTTGCGTGGTGGAAAACGGCATCATTACACAAACCAAGACTTGGCTCATAAAACCGCCCTCGTTTCCGTATTTTAACAGACATAACATTGCCGTTCATGGTATTACACCCGAAGATGTGGCCGATGCGCCCACTTTTGACGACATTTGGTACGATGCGGAAAACCTGATGTACGGGAATCTGATGATTGCGCACAATGCCGCTTTCGATGCCGGCGTACTCCGTAGTTGCATGGATTACTATGGAATTTTCAAACCGAAAATAAACTACCTATGCAGCATACAAATTGCTAAAAAATCGTGGAAAGAATTGCCCAAATATGGATTGAAATCATTGGCGGAGCACCACGATATACAGTTCAGGCACCACCGCGCGGGCGCCGATGCCGAAGTGTGTGCTAAAATCGCCCTTCTTGGTTTTGAAAGACTCATGATCACACGCACAGACGAAGTACGGGAAGTAATGGCGAAAAACCTTAAAGTACTGTAATTTAATTATTTAAAACTAAAGACACCAACTCAAACTTTGGAATCGGAACTTCAAAAACCTCATCGGTCAACATATTTTTAAACAAATATATTCCAGACATATACCCCATCCCGGAGCGTAGAACCACATGTGAAAAGTACGTAAATTCGGCTTCCGGATCAATGATAGGTAACAAACCGATCACGCCCTCGCCCGCCACCTCGGAAAAGCCAAATCCAGTATCGTGGATCCGCCACTTGCGTTTTATAAGTTGCACAGGCGCAGTCCCAAAATTCTCTATCGCTATATTGTATCGGAACACAAAACGATTCGCCGAAGGATAACTGTTCTTCGTGTCATATTCAGGCTTTACTGAAATTCTGATATTACGGGTTGTTTTTGAGACCATGATTTCGTGTTTTAAAAAGGTACTGCAAAAAGTTAGCCTAAAAATATTTTAGCTCAAAAACAAAAAATCCTGTCCGCAAAAGCAAACAGGATTTTATTTTTATTAGATTTGAATTTAAAGCTCAAGTGCTTTTCTTTCGTCCCCATTCATTAGGAATTCCACAGGATTGTCGATGGCCTCTTTCACAGCGACCAAGAACCCTACAGATTCTTTACCATCAATGATTCTGTGATCATAAGACATCGCAACATACATCATTGGGCGAATAACTACCTGACCATCAATAGCCACAGGACGCTGGATGATGTTGTGCATTCCCAGGATACCGGATTGCGGCGGGTTTATAATCGGTGTAGACAGCATAGATCCAAAGGTACCACCATTGGTAATAGTGTAAGTACCACCTGTCATTTCATCTACAGTGATTTTACCTTCGCGTGCTTTTTCTGCCAAAGATTTAATGTTCGCTTCAATACCGCGGAAACTCATGTTTTCAGCATTTCTCAAAACGGGGACCATAAGACCTTTCGGCCCGGAAACTGCAATTGATATATCGCAGAAGTCATAGTTAATTTTGTAATCGCCATCTATAGAAGCGTTTACATCCGGGTACATTTGCAACGCACGCACTACGGCTTTGGTAAAGAAAGACATAAAGCCTAAACCTACGCCGTGTTTAGCAGCAAATTCTTCTTTGTACTGTTTTCTGATACGGAAGATTTCGGACATATCCACCTCGTTGAAAGTGGTAAGCATCGCCGTTTCGTTTTTCACAGAAACCAATCTTGCTGCCAGTTTTCTTCTCAATACAGAAAGTTTAGAAGTCGATTGACCTCTTGATCCGCTGGTTGAAGATACGGAGCCCATAGCAGGTACAGAAGCCGCTTCAGCATCACTCTTCGTGATGCGCCCATCTCTACCGGAACCGGAAACATGGGAAGCATCCACACCTTTTTCGTCTAAAATCTTCTTAGCCGCTGGAGATGGCGTTCCCGATGCATAACTTGCCGCAGGTGCAGGTGCAGGTTGTGCAGGTTTAGGAGCCTCTTGTTTTGGTGCTTCAGCCGCTTTTGGTTCTTCTTTTTTCACTTCGGCAGCAGGTGCAGGTGCAGCAGCCGCGCCTTCCGGCTTCGCAGCATCTCTATCGATCAGGCAAACCACTTGGCCTACCAGTACCACCTCGCCTTCTTCGGCTTTCAGTGTGATAATTCCGCTTTCCTCGGCAGGAAGTTCCAAGGTAGCCTTATCAGAATCTACTTCAGCGATAGGCTGGTCTTTTTCCACATAATCACCGTCTTTTACCAACCAAGTTGCGATTTCAACTTCCGTGATGGATTCGCCCGGTGAAGGGACTTTCATTTCTAAAACTGACATATTGTATTGTATTTATTTTAAAATTAAAGAATTACGCTGTTACAGGTCTCGTTTCCGGCTCGTGATCCACTCCGAACACGCGGTTGATAACATCGGTTTGGTTTTTCTCAAACATCTTGTGGCTACCCGGTGCAGGCGTTCCACTCTGTACCGGAGCGATTACTTGGATGCCTGTGTCCCGGAAGTTTCTCAAGATATAGGACCATGCGCCCATGTTTTCCGGTTCTTCCTGCGCCCAGATGAGTTCTTTTCTGCCTCCGTATTTTGTGAAGATTTCTTGTATTTTATCCTCTTGTATCGGATAAAGTTGTTCAAATCTTACCAAAGCCACATTTTCTGCTCCTAAAGCTTCTTTTTTAGCCAAAAGTTCATAATAAAGCTTACCAGAACATAGCACCAATTTTTCTACTTTAAGTGCATCTGCCGCAGCATCGTCTATAATAGGTTGGAAAGCGCCGTTTGCCAAATCCTCCATTGGGGAAATTACTTTCGGGTGTCTTAGCAAAGATTTAGGTGACATCACAACCAATGGTTTTCTGAAATTCCATTTCAACTGTCTTCTTAAAAGGTGGAAGTAGTTGGCAGGTGTTGTACAGTTAGCCACAACCATATTTTCATTAGCACAAAGGGTAAGAAATCTTTCCAATCTTGCTGATGAGTGTTCTGCACCCTGACCTTCAAAACCGTGTGGCAGAAGCATTACAAGGCCGTTCTGCACTCTCCATTTCTCTTCAGCGGCCACAAGATATTGGTCGATGATGATTTGCGCACCGTTGATAAAATCTCCAAACTGCGCCTCCCAAATTGTCAAAGTATTTGGCGAAGACATGGCATAACCATAGTCGAAACCAAGCACGCCGTATTCGGATAGGTGGGAGTTGTAGATATCAAAACGGCTATCGGAAACATGTTTCAATGGTACATATTCTTCTTCTGTATCTTCCGTTTTCACTACGGCGTGGCGGTGAGAGAATGTTCCTCTTTCCACATCTTCGCCGGAAATTCTTACTGAAAAATTCTCTGTCAAAAGCGTAGCATAAGCCAGCCACTCACCCAAAGCCCAATCAATGGTATTCGCCTCAATCATTTTCAGGCGGGTTTCAAACAGACGGGTAATTTTGTTAATGAATTTCTTATCTCCAGGAAGTGTGGACATTTGTACCGCCAACTCCTTTAGTTTTCCAAGGTCAAACTTAGTATTGACTGCATTTTGCAGACCTCCTTTTGTATTAAATTTAAAATCCTTCCAATCATCGGACATGAAAATGTCCATTGTGTTTTTAAGGATTTCTTTGGCAGCATCGTAGTCTTGATCCAATAATGCCTTGAACTCGGTTTCCATTTTTTTCAAAACCTCATCGGACACAATGTTTTCATTGATGAGTTTTTGCTTGTAAATCTCGCGCGGATTCGGGTGTTTTGAAATTGCTTTATAAAGATTCGGTTGCGTGAATCTTGGTTCATCCCCTTCGTTATGTCCATATTTTCTATAACCCAGAAGGTCGATATACACATCCTTACCAAATTTCGCTCGGTATTCTGCAGCGAAACGCACGGCGTGGACTACGGCTTCCACATCATCATCATTCACATGCATCACCGGAGATTCCGTAACCTTGGCAATGTCCGTACAATAGGTAGATGAGCGTGCATCCAGATAGTTGGTGGTGAAGGACACCTGGTTATTCACCACGATGTGCACCGTACCGCCGGTTCTATAGCCTTCCAGAGTCATCATTTGCGCCACTTCGTACACAATACCTTGTCCGGCAATAGCGCCGTCCCCGTGGATTACGATTGGCAACACTTTACCGAAATCATGGTATTTGTTATCAACTTTAGCGCGGCAAATCCCTTCTACTAAAGCAGCCACTGTTTCCAGGTGCGATGGGTTGGGAGTTAGGTTGATGGCAACTTCCTCACCGGATGCCGTTTTGATTTTTTTTGAAGAACCCAAATGGTACTTCACATCGCCGGAGAATACATCCTCCTCGAATTCTTTTCCTTCGAACTCAGAGAAAATTTGTTTGTATGATTTCCCGAAAATATTAGTCAAGACATTTAATCTACCTCTGTGCGCCATACCAAGAACCACCTCATCTACACCCAGTTGTGAGGATTTGGAAATCAATTGGTCTAATGCAGGGATTAGAGCCTCGCCACCCTCCAAGGAGAATCTTTTTTGACCAACAAATTTGGTATGAAGGTAATTTTCGAAGGCAACGGCTTGGTTTAGCTTACCTAAGATCTCCGTTTTTTCCTCGGCACTCAGTTGCGGATGGTTTTCATTAACCTGAAGCCATCCTCTGATCCATTCTTTTTCCTCCACATTGGTCATGTGCATATATTCCACACCGATTGAATCACAGTAAATGTTCTCCAAATGTGAAATAATTTCCTGCAAAGTGGCAGCACCAGTCATCCCTGTTTCCACGGCGCAGTTGAATTTTTTGCTGAGATCTTCTTTGCTCAAACCAAAGTTCTCAATATCCAAAGTTGGGGAATAGTGTCTCCTCTCACGCACCGGATTGGTTTTGGTGAAGAGGTGTCCGCGGGTACGGTAGGCCTCTATGAGATTCACCACTTTGAATTCCTTGCGGATGTCGTCCGGCACCTCTCCGCTAGCTGCGGCCTGCGCCATCTGCTGTACGGGAGCGTTAGAAGGTTGCGAGGATTGTGCCTGTGCCACGATTTCCTCGTCATCGGCATAGTTTTGCAAAGCAAAATCAAACCCTTGGAAAAACGCTTTCCAAGAAGGCTCCACGGAATCCGGGTACTTTAGGTATTGATTATAAAGGTCTTCAATCAGTTGCGCGTGCGCAGCATTTAAAAATGAATACTTGTCCATTATTTAGGTAGTCTTTTTCTATAAATATGATAATTCACAAAATTACATAAAAATATGTGAAGGGATTGTATTATATGGGCGAAAATCATCTAATATGATAATTCTGACCAATCATCCGTAACATACGCTTTTTTAGCGGTAAACGGGCAGCATGATTTTCATCACCACATCGCCTTCAGAAGGCGGCTCCAAGAACCACTGCTGAAGTTCGCCATTCCTCATAGTATCTTTTGTAGCCCTTTGTATGAGCTGTTGTATGGCTTTTTGGCGACCGCCATATTTACCCTTATAATAGATGTAGTAATATTTTGACGCGTTGATGGTTTTAAAACTAAAATTATTGTCAGAAAGTCCCACTTTTTTCGAGATCGGCATACCATAGAAATAGGACACTTCATTACTCTTCAAATTTCCTGGATCCGTGGTCAGAATTGGCAGCCCCACTTCGTCATCGCGCTTACCGAGGTCGGTAGTGATGAAGTTATACACCTTGTTGTGGTTCATCACGATACTTGCAATCAACGCATCTTTTTTATTGGAGGCGCTTACATTCACGCCCAAGAGAATCTTGCTCCCCTCGTCCCCTACCATAAGGCTATCGTATTTTATGGCGGCGGCTTGGCTTTCCTTATCTACGCGGTTGGCCATCACTTCGGAGAGTTGCGCCATACTTTGGTCTATGTTTTTAGAAAAACTTTCTTCTGTAAAAAGGTTTTGATAGCGGTTCATCAGGGAAAGTTTCGGCGTACGCACGAGCCAGATAATCTTGGTCCTGTTATTTGGTAACGGCAGAAATTTCACATCTAACACCTGTGGGTTCTGCTTTTTGCCCTCGAAAAGCTGATATTTGATCCCTTTGCCCGGACTCACGAAACGAATTGCCATTTCGCCATTTCGTTTCTCTTCGGGGTCTTCAAAACTAAGCGCCGCGCCTTGCCCTTCGTAGGGAGCGTAGTATTGCACCTTCATTTTTTTTGAACCGGAAAAATAAATGTTCCAGCGAGTAAGGTTTTGCAGATTGTTAAATTGCGCAAACACCTTTTCCACAGGGTAATTGATTTGTTTTTCAACTTTAAAAGACTTGTTTTCTTCCACAAAAGACCACATCGCCAGAGCATAAAGCCCCACCAAAAGAAACATTGCAAGAAATCCGAATTTAATCCATCGCATTTGGCAAAAATAATAAAAAACGAGCGGCTAATGAAGTAGCCGCTTCTTTATAATAAATAAAAAACTTACGCGATGTGGGTACCATCCGGGATAGTGGCGCCTTTTTTCACCACCACGATACCGTCTTTTACAGAGTAGGTATCGAAATCGCCATCCGGCATATGGTTTCCGCCAATGATTTTCACATGGTTTCCGATACGGCAGTTTTTATCCAAAATAGCACGCTCGATAAAGCAATATTTGCCGATGCCTAAATTTACATTGCCGTTCGCGATGTTCATTTTCAGGCTTTCTGTATCTTCATAATAATCAGATCCCATGATGTAGGAATTGATAATGGAACTACCAGTATCAATACGCGTACGGTTACCAATGACCGCATTTTCTATCTTATCCGCGAGGATGATGCAGCCGTCCCCAAATATAGCCTTGCTCACATACGAACCGTTGATTTTACTTGGAGGGAGCATTCTCGCCCTCGTGAAAATAGGACTATGTGAGAATAGGTTAAACTTCGGCATTTCAGCAGTGAGGTCCATATTAGCCTCAAAGAAAGATTCGATGGTTCCTATGTCCGTCCAATAGCCATCGTACTGAAAACTCAAGGTATTGTAGCCGTTGGTAATGGCATTTGGAATCAAATCTTTACCAAAATCGTCCCCTGGATCTTCCTCGAAAAGTTTAGTTAAAACTTTTTTGTTAAAGACATATATTCCCATAGATGCCAAAAATTCTTTGCCCTCAGCATGGTTTTTTTCTGATACCTCGGATTTCCAATCTTGAAGTACATCGAAGGCCGGTTTCTCTACAAAAGAAGTGATTTTATTGTTTTCATCCGACTTTAGTATTCCAAAACCGGTGGCATCTTTAGCATTTACAGGGATTGTTGCCACAGTGATGTCCCCTTTGTTTTCGCAATGGAACTCAATTAACTCACGGAAATCCATTTGGTATAATTGGTCTCCGGAAAGAATCAGCACATAATCGTACTCATCTGTGATATGCTTCATGGATTGGCGCACCGCATCGGCAGTTCCCTGGTACCATTGTTCATTTTCTACATTTTGTTCAGCTGCCAGGATATCTACAAACCCACGGCTAAAAATATCGAAGTGATAGGTATTTTTAATATGCGAATTGAGCGAAGCAGAATTGAACTGCGTAAGCACCAAAATCTTGTTGTAGCCGGCATTCAGGCAGTTGGAAATCGGGATGTCCACCAGACGGTATTTCCCCGCAATAGGCACCGCTGGCTTGGAACGGGAATAAGTAAGCGGAAACAGGCGCGTCCCACGGCCTCCACCCAACACGATAGATATTACACTATGACTCATAATAAATAGTTTTTAATGTCCTTTAATTTCTGTATAAATTTAGGTAATTTTCCGCGGATTTGTCCCATGAAAAATCAAAATTCATATTGCTATTTATCAGGTTTTGGAGATAATCTTTGTTCCAAAATATTTCCCTTGCGCGGTGTATCGCATGCACACAATCTTCCACCCCGGCATTTTTGAAGTTGAGCCCGGCACCTCCGGAAGTGACATCCTGCACGGTATCCCGAAGACCGCCCGTATAGCGCACGACCGGAACGGTGCCATAGCGCATGGCATACATCTGGTTCAGACCGCATGGTTCTACGCGGCTTGGCATTAACAAGAAATCCGATGAAGCATAAATTTTATGCGAAAGATACTCCTTGTAACCAAGATCTATGCTCAAATTCACGTACACATGGTTCATCTCTCGTAGGCGATTTTCTATGGCTTTATCGCCAGACCCGAGAATCATGATATTGATGCCGCCCTGCGTCTGCTCAATTGCATTTTTTGCAATTTCCGGTATTAAATCGGCACCCTTTTCGTTTGCAAATCTTCCGATAAAAGAGAACAATGGTAGATCAGGATTCAGGCCGTATTCTAGGCAGAGGGCTTGTTTATTGTGCCATTTGCCCTCGCTGGCACTACTTTTATTATAATTAAAATCCAGCATCGGATCGGTCTCAGGATTCCAAACATCTAGGTCAATCCCGTTGATGATGCCGTGCGCCTTACCTTTTTCTTGCCACACCAAACTTTCTAAGCCTCGGAAATTGTAAAATAATTCTTCCATGTATCCACTGGAAACGGCATTGAAGGCATGGCAGCATTTAATCATGGTTGCCAAAGGATTGATGTAGCCGCCCCAATCCAGAAGTCCGCCTTTCCAACTATCGAACCACGGCATATATTGCGCCATACTCCAGCGCATTTGCCCCTGATATTCACCGTTATGGATGGTTCCAATGGTTTTCACACCTTTTAAAAACTGAAAATCTGGGCAATTTTCTATCATGAAAGGTACCAAACCGGTGTGGTAATCGTGGCAATGAAGGACATCTGGGCGAATCTGCATCGCGCTGAGCCAGTGGAGTACGCCATGTTGAAATGCCAGAAACTGTTGGCTCTCATCCCAATAGCCATAAGGATTATCGCGATCCAGCAGTCCGGGGATTTTCACCAAATACAATTCAAAGCCCAGCGCGTTCGACTTTTCCTTCATCACCTGCACCTGAAACATGTGGTGGCTTTGGTGGATGAAGCCATCAAAAACGATCTCGAATTCTTGCTCCCAGACGAAGGGTTTGTTGTACCACGGCATTACCACTTTGGCGTTGATGCCTTCTACTTTGTTCTGATATTTCGGCAGTGCGCCTACGACATCGGCCAGTCCGCCGACTTTCGCGACCGGGTAGCATTCCATACTGAGGTGGTAGATGTTCATTTGGTTATTGGGTTTTAGTTTTTCGGTTTTCGGTTTTGGATGTCAGGCTGAGCTTGTTGAAGCCCGGACTTCTCGGCTCTTAGTTCTTGTTTCTTTCTTAAAACCAACCCTGCCAATGGCGGTAGTTTCATAATTAATGCTTTTTCTTTGTAAATGTTCTCTGTTTCTTCGTCTTCAAATTCTTCATCCTCGGTTTCTTCATGTTCAAGGTAAGAAATATCTGCCGCTACACCGCTGCCGCCATATTTTTCGTCATCGGAATTCAGGATCACGAACCATTGGGAATCTTCTGCCACAGGGATTTTATAATCCAAAACACGCGGGGTAAGGTTTAAAATAATCATCAAAACATCTTCCTCTTTTTTTCCTTTCCTTAAATAAATGTAAACTGAATTATCGGCATCATCTGCCTCTACCCAATCGAAACACTGCGGTTCGAACTGGTTTTCGTAAAGTGCAGTTTCAGTGCGGTATAGGGTGTTTAAATCTTTAACAAAATCTGAAATTCCCTTATGAATAGGATATTCCAGCAAGTGCCAATCCAAAGATCGGGTGAAATTCCACTCGCCGGTTTGGGCAAATTCCCCACCCATAAAGAGTAGTTTGCCGCCCGGACTGGTAAACATATATGTGAAAAGTGCGCGCAGGTTGGCAAATTTCTGCCATTCATCACCCTGCATTTTATAAATCAAACTCGCCTTGCCATGCACTACCTCATCATGTGAAAGTGGCATCATATAATTTTCATTAAAAACATACATGGAGGCAAAAGTGATCTTATGATGAAACTGCTTGCGTACAATAGGGTCCTCTTTGAAATATTTGAGCGTGTCGTGCATCCACCCCATCATCCATTTCATGCCAAAACCTACGCCGCCGGCATGCACAGGCTTGGTAAGCATCGGGAAATCTGAGCTTTCCTCGGCAATAGTCATTACATCCGGGAACTCTTTGTAAACCTGGGTATTAAATTCTTGTAAGAAAGATTTGGCTTCAAGATTTATATTTTCGCCAAAAATATTGGGTTCCCACTCGCCCTCATTTCGTGCATAATCGAGGTGGAGCATACTGGTAACGGCATCTACACGAAGTCCATCTACATGATAACGATCCAACCAGAATAACGCATTGGAAATCAAGAAAGATCGCACCTCGTTTTTACCATAATCAAAAACATACGACTTCCATTCCGGGTGAAAACCCTTGCGCGGATCGGCATATTCGTAAAGCGGCGTACCATCGAAACGGTAAAGTCCGTTGGCATCGCTCGGGAAGTGGGACGGCACCCAATCCAGTATGACACCGATATTGTTTTTGTGAAGTTCGGATATCAAATACATCAAATCCTGCGGCGCACCAAAACGCGTGGTAGCAGCAAAAAATCCGGTGATTTGGTAGCCCCAACTCGGGTCGTAGGGAAATTCCATCACGGGCATAAATTCCACATGGGTGAAATTCGTTTCCTTTAAATAAGGAACTAGGCGCTCGGCAATTTCTCTGTAAGTGAGGTATTTTTCTGGGTCGTGCGTGCCGCGCATCCAAGATCCCAAATGCATCTCATATACGGAAAGGGGTGCGTCCAGCGTGTTTTTTTGGTATCGGTTAGCCATCCATTCGGCATCGTCCCACTCGAACCAAGTAGTGGAGACTACCGTGGCAGCCTGCACATTCTGTTCCCAACTAAGTCCTAAGGGATCACCTTTTTCCAAGACCTCGCCGGTGGTAGTTGTGACGGCATACTTATAAATATCGCCCCAAACGATGCCGGGAATGAAGCCCTCCCAAATCCCAGAACTATCCCACCGCGGATAAAGGGAATGTGAAATACGATCCCACCCGTTGAAATCGCCCATCACGGCGACATTTTTCGCATGTGGCGCCCAAACGGCAAAATAAACGCCCGGTACGCCATCCCTCAACACCGAATGTGAACCAAACTTCTCATAAAGACGGAAATGTTTGCCTTCTCGGAAGAGATACACATCTTGGTCGGTAAAAAGCGTATGCGGAAGAACGGCGTTCATGGCAAAAAATATTATTCTGTAAATATAATGATTTGTCTACTGAAAGTGTTTTAATAATTCGTTAAAAGTTGGCTCCAACACTTTTATACTGAGCTTGACTAAAAACCATACAACTACCAATAAACCATTTAGTCAAAGTAGCCTGCTTCTAGTGAACTATGAGAAATATATTATGTCCTGCTTAAACCAGTTCACAGACCCGGACTCTTCTAACTTCAAAAATTGCTATGCCCACCATATAACCTATAAACTATTCATTAATTTTTTTATGAAAAGTTAATGAAAAGTTAAACCATCACAAAATAGCGTTTTCATGGGGTACGTCTAATTTTGCCGAATAAAATTAGAAGCAATGAAAAAAATAATTTGCACAGTTTTAATATGTATTTCAGCTTTTGCTTTTTCATAGACGGGCACAGTATCTGGTAGAATTAATGATGAAAATGAAATTGCGTAACCGGGTGCGAAAAGCACACTTTCCCCGGGAAACATCTATACAACTTCTGATGCCAATGGTAATTTCGTGTTCCTAGATGTGCCGGAGGGCAGCTATACTATGGATGTGGACTATATAGGCTACGGATTTGCGTCCTATCCTGTATCGGTTTCCAATTCCAAGAACATTACCCAAAACATCGTTCTATATACCAGGACTACCACCATCCAGGCAGTAAATGTGATAGGCTTCGCAAGACAAAGCCAGGCAAGGGCTCTGAACGCCCAAAAAACAAATGCCAATATATCTAATGTAATCTCTACCGAGCAAATCGGGAAATTTCCGGATGCCAACATCGGCGATGCGCTGAAAAGGGTGCCTGGAATCACTATGCAGAACGACCAAGGCGAGGCGAGAAACATCATCATTCGCAGGCTTGCACCGGAGCTTAATTCGGTAACGCTGAACGGAAATAGGATCCCATCCGCAGAAGGCGACAACAGAAAGGTGCAAATGGATTTGATTCCATCTGACATGATTCAGCTGGTCGAAGTGAACA